>NZ_SMBJ01000001.1:0-868310 GCF_004342325.1 Rhizobium azibense
TCGTTGTAGAGCACCTCGGTTGCCGCAAAGCCCGGGTAGATCTCGACGCCGAGTGCCTCGGCCTTCGTGGCGAGCCAGCGACAGACAAGCCCAAGCGAGACGATGTAGTTGCCGTGGTTGTTCATCAACGGCGGCATCAAGGCATTCGGCAGGCGGACGGAACCGGCCGGACCGAGCACCAGGAAATGATCGTCGGTCACTTCGGTCTTGAACGGATGATCGGCCTCATCGCGCCAATCAGGAAGCAAGCGGTCGATGCCGATCGGATCGACGACGGCGCCCGACAGGATATGCGCGCCGACTTCCGCACCCTTTTCGAGCACGACGACCGAAAGCTCCGGATTGACCTGCTTCAGACGGATGGCCGCCGAAAGACCGGCCGGACCCGCGCCGACGATCACAACGTCGAATTCCATGCTCTCGCGAGCCTCGCCTGCGTGTTCTTCCGTCATGATAAATGCCTGACAATCTCAATGTTGGAATGCGATGGGATTAGCGAGTTGGCCGAGCCGGAACGTAGCTGTAGTCGTAGAACCCGCGTTGTGCCTTGCGACCGAGCCAGCCGGCTTCGACATATTTGACCAGCAGCGGGCATGGGCGGTATTTGCTGTCAGCCAGCCCCTCATGAAGGACCTGCATGATCGAAAGGCATGTGTCCAAACCGATGAAATCGGCCAGTTCGAGCGGCCCCATCGGATGATTGGCGCCAAGCTTCATGCCGGTGTCTATGGCTTCCACGTTTCCAACACCCTCATATAGTGTGTAGATCGCTTCGTTGATCATAGGGATGAGAACGCGATTTACGATGAAAGCCGGAAAATCCTCGGAGACGCAGACGGTCTTGCCGATGGATTCGGCGAAATTTCTGGCTGTGGCGAAGGTCTCTTGATCCGTTCCGATGCCGCGGACCAGCTCGACCAGCTTCATAACCGGTACTGGGTTCATGAAGTGTATCCCTATAAAACGATTGGGTCGGTCGGTTGACGCGGCGAGCCGCGTTATGGAGAGCGACGATGTGTTCGTCGCCAGGATCGCATCGGGCTTCAGAACCGTGCACACGTCGGTAAAGACTTTCCTTTTGATGCCTTCATTCTCGCTTACCGCTTCGACGACCAGATCGGCGCTCGCCAGATCCGAGAGAGAGAACGCTGCCTTTATTCGGGAGATCGCCTGCTCAGCCGCCTCGCCCTGCATTTTGCCGGTTTCGACCTGCCGCCTGAAATATCCGGCACTCGTTTCGATGCTCGCCCGGATTCGAGCTTTATCGAGATCGTAAACAAAGGCCTCATACCCATGTTTCGCCACGACTTCCGCGATGCCAGTCCCCATCTGGCCGGCGCCAATGACGGCGACGGTAGAAATCTCATTCGCAATAGGCATGCTGCCTCTCGGTGATTCGTAAGTTGAAGGACGATCTGCGCCGAACAGACGATGGGGAATTAGAAGAATGCCTGGAGGCCCGTCTGCGCACGCCCGAGGATCAGGGCATGGACGTCGTGGGTGCCCTCGTATGTGTTGACCGTCTCCAAGTTCTGCGCGTGGCGCATGACATGGTATTCGATCTGAATGCCGTTGCCGCCATGCATATCCCGGGCTTGCCGCGCTATTTCAAGCGCCTTTCCGCAGTTGTTGCGTTTGACGATCGAGATCATTTCCGGGGCCATCTTGTGCTCATCCATCAGGCGGCCGACGCGAAGCGAGCCCTGCAGTCCAAGCGCGATCTCGGTCATCATATCGGCGAGCTTCTTTTGATAAAGCTGCATCCCCGCAAGCGGTTTGCCGAACTGCTTGCGGTCCAGACCATATTGACGGGCGCGGAACCAGCAGTCCTCGGCAGCTCCCATGACGCCCCAGGAGATTCCGTAGCGGGCACGGTTGAGGCAGCCGAACGGCCCCTTCAGACCGGAAACGCCGGGCAGAAGCGCATCCTCGGTGACTTCGACACCATCCATTACGATTTCGCCTGTGATCGAGGCACGCAGCGAAAGCTTACCGCCGATCTTCGGCGCCGAAAGGCCCCTCATGCCCTTTTCGAGAACGAAGCCGCGTATTTCGTTGTTATGAGCCTCAGACTTTGCCCAGACGACGAAAACATCGGCAATCGGCGAGTTCGAGATCCACATCTTGGAGCCCCGCAATCGATAGCCGCCTTCAATTTTCTCGGCGCGGGTTTTCATGCCGCCGGGATCGGAGCCCGCGTCGGGCTCGGTCAGGCCGAAACAGCCGATCAGCTCACCCGTGACGAGGCCCGGCAGATACTTCTTCTTCTGCTCGTCAGAGCCGTAGGCGAAGATCGGGTAAATGACCAGCGAGGACTGCACGCTCATCATCGATCGATATCCGGAGTCGATGCGCTCGACCTCGCGAGCGATCAGGCCGTAGGCGACGTAGGATGCGTTCGCGGCTCCGTACTCTTCCGGCAGCGTCACACCGAGAAGGCCGGTCTGCCCCATTAACCTGAACAGCTCCGGGTCGGTCGTTTCGTCGAGATAGGCCTCCTGGACGCGCGGCAGGAGTTCGGATTTTGCGAAAGCCGCGGCGGACTCGCGGATCATCCGTTCATCTTCGGTGAGCTGATCATCGAGCAGAAAGGGGTCATTCCAAGAAAAGGCCAAGATCGTCATCCTCCCGTTGAGGTTTTCGGCGGTTCGATTTGATGGAATTAGAACCGCTTTTCCGGCATTGAGAAAGCGAGGTTTACTCATCAGCCTATGAGTTATAGTAATAGCTGATGGCAAACCTGTCACGAAGACTCCTCCCCTCGACCTCCGCTCTCGCGGCTTTCGATTCCGTCGCGCGGCTAGGCACCTTCTCTGCGGCAGCTGAGGAGCTTTCCCTGACGCAGGGCGCTATCAGCCGGCAGATTGCCGCGCTTGAACAACAACTGGGCGTTTTGCTGTTCGAGCGCACGAGCCGTGGTGTCAACCTCACAGAGGCCGGCACCGATTATGCGCGAGCCATTGCCAGCGCTCTGGCGGAAATTCGTTCCGCTTCATTGCAGGTCATGACCAAACAGCATAACGATCAACTCAATCTTGCCATCTTGCCAACATTCGGAACCCGCTGGCTGATGCCACGCATTCCGCGATTTGTCGCCAGACACCCGCAGATCACGTTGAACTTCGCGACGCGCATAGGGATATTCGATTTCGACCGCGACGACATCGACATGGCAATCCATATCGGCCAGCCTGACTGGCCGGGTGTGGAAAGCACATTTCTGATGGAGGAGATGGTAGCGCCGGTCGCGTCCCCGTCTTTTCTGATTTCGCATCCCATCTTGGAGGCTGAGGATCTGCTTCGCCTGCCGCTGCTGCAGATGGCATCCCGTCCTGGCGCCTGGAGCCATTTTTTCGAGAGCCTCGAGATCAGCGGCACCCCATCGCAGGCGATGCGGTTCGAGCAGTTCAGCAATGTTGCCCAAGCCTGCATTGCCGGGCTGGGGCTCGCGTTGATGCCGCTTTTCCTCATCGACTCCGAGCTTGCGAATGGCCAGCTCGTTCAAGCCCTTCCGCATCAGGTCAAAAGCCCCAGCGCCTATTATGCGGTCGCGCCGCTCAGCAGGAAGAATTTACGTCCCGTCGTGGCGTTTCGAGCATGGCTTCTCGAAGAGATCGCACGTTACCAGCAATCGCTGCCGGCTGATGGAGGAACTCGGCTGCAATAGCAGCCGGTGCAGGGCCCATTCGACCCTTCGCTCATGTTCGATGCAAGCGTTCTTGACTCTTCAGTCAAATCCTGCAAGCTTGTGCTAACGTTAGCATAGGGAATGCGGTTTTGCATCTTCAATTGAGGAAAGCAGGCATGCAGGCAAGACGCCTTGCGGCCAGAGCCCTGGTGAATGACGTTCGGCTCCTCGGCCGCCTGTTGTGCGAAGCCATTGAAGCAAGCGACGGCAGGAAGGTCCGCGAGATTGTGGAACAGGTCCGCACTCTTTCGATGACCGGCCACAGAAAGGCCAGTCCGCACCTGAGCGACCAGCTCGCCCCCTTCTGCGCAGACATGCCTCCCCGCACCCTGAAGCGCGTCATCCGCGCATTCAGTCAGTTTTCCCAGCTCGTAAACATCGCAGAAGACGCCCATCAAGCCAGAGTGCAGCGCTTCAGCTTCGTCGACGGCGAACCTGGCAAGCCGGGGACAATTGCCAGATCGCTTTCCGTTCTGGCTGCCGCCGGAGTAAAGACGGAAGATATCCGCAAGCTGTTGTTTGAAGCGGTCGTCTCGCCTGTTTTCACGGCGCATCCGACCGAGGTTCGGCGCAAGAGCGTTATCGACATCGAGCAGGAGCTTGCACGATGCTTGAGCCGACTCGACCAGGCCGGACTGACTGGGCAGGAGGTGGATCGATATCGGGAGGATTTGGAAAGAGCGACGACGACGCTTTGGCAGACAAATAGCTTGCGAGGGCGGCGACTGGAGGTCGTGGATGAAATCCTCAACGGCCTGTCCTATTACGACAGCACCATTTTTCAAGTTATCCCGGAAGTTTATGAGAATCTTGAAAATCAACTTCGAGAATCACACTGGAGCTTTGCTCAAGACGCGCTGCCGCCATTCCTGCGCATGGGTTCCTGGATCGGCGGCGACCGGGATGGCAACCCCTATGTCAACGGCAAGACTCTGAGGGAGGCGCTCCGGCTGCAAAGCGAGAGAGTCTTCTCGTTCTATCTCGGCCAACTGCACAGCCTTGGCGCCGAACTTTCATTGGATGATCGGTATGTGAAGGTCTCGCGGGACCTTCAGCGTCTCGCGACTGACTCTCCCGATGGATCAAAGCAGCGCCGGCACGAGCCATATCGCCTGGCTATCTCGGGCATCTACGCTCGCCTGGCGGCCACGGCCCGAAAATTCGGCAGCACGAAATTGGTTCGCGAGCCTGTAGCAGCCGCCCCCTCCTACAGGTACCCTGCCGAATTCACCGAAGACCTGGCGACAATCAGCAAATCGCTGATAGCCAATGGCTCAGAAAAGATCGCGGCCGGAAAACTGCGCAGCCTCCAACGCGCCATAGACGTCTTCGGCTTTCATCTTGTCAGCCTCGATTTGAGACAAAATTCGGAGGTTCATCAGCGGGTTGTTCATGAGCTTTTCGAAAACGTGCGCCCCGCTACAGGCTATGAGGCGCTCGCCGAGAGCGACAAGATCCGCCTGCTCACCGAGGAACTTCGGTCGTCCCAGCTGCTATTTACACCACTCAAGACCTATTCGGCCGAGACGATGTCGGAGCTTTCCGTTCTGCGTGAAGCCGCCGAAGCCCATAAGCACTATGGCCGCGCCAGCATCCCGAATTACATCATCTCGAAGGCCGGAAGTCCTTCCGACCTTCTGGAGGTCATGGTCCTGTTCCGGGAGGCGGGACTGTTCCGGCCCGATGAGCCCGAAGCCTCGGCGGTCAACATCATACCGCTTTTCGAGACGATCTCGGATCTTCGAAGCTCACATGACGTGATGCAGACAATCTTGGCCATCGAATCCTATCGGACCTACCTGGGCGCACTCGGCGGCAAACAGGAAATCATGCTCGGCTATTCCGACAGCAACAAGGATGGCGGTTATCTAACGTCGGGATGGGAGCTCTATAAGGCAGAGATGGCCTTCATTCGGCTTTTTGAGCGTGAAGGCATTCGCCTCGGCTTGTTTCACGGCCGCGGCGGCTCCGTGGGCCGCGGTGGTGGTCCGAGCTATGAGGCCATCACCGCCCTGCCCCCCGGCGCGGTTGCCGGATCGATCCGTCTGACGGAGCAAGGTGAAGTCATTGCCGCGAAATATTCCACTCCGGCACTCGGCCGCCGCAATCTCGAACTGCTTATCGCCGCGACGCTGGAAGCGTCCTTGCTGCCTTGCGACCCACAAGAGCCGGATCCCGGCTATCTCGGCGCCATGGAGGAGCTGTCCGACCTGGCGTTTGGTGTCTATCGCTGCTTGGTTTACGAGACCGAGGGATTTGAACGGTTTTTCTGGGAAACCACGATCATTGGCGAAATCGCAAAACTGAACATTGGCAGCCGCCCCGCCTCACGCAGCTCGTCTCGTCGCATCGTAGACCTCCGTGCGATACCCTGGGTGTTCGGCTGGTCTCAGAGCCGCATCATGTTGCCGGGCTGGTTTGGATTTGGCTCGGCCGTCAGACAGTGGTTGGCCAGACACCCCGACGGGTTGCAGACTCTTCAAAGGATGCATCGGGGCTGGCCTTTCTTCCAGACGCTGATCGCGAACATGGAGATGGTGCTGGCCAAAACCAACATGGCGATCGCGCAGCGATACGTGGATCTCGCCCCTGACGCATCCGCTCATGAGAAAATCTTTGCACGCATAAAAGACGAATGGGAAGCGACAACGGCTGCGCTATTCGACATAACGGATCAGGTCTCGCTCCTGGAGAATAATCCTGCGCTGAGGCAATCGATCCATCGTCGCTATCCGTGCCTTGATCCGCTGAACCACATGCAGATTGACCTTCTTCGCCGCCACCGCGCCGGAGAACGAGGTCAGGACACGGAGGAGGCGCTGCATCTGACCATCAACGGCATTGCCGCCGGGCTGAGAAACAGCGGGTAGCGCGCCGCCGATGCGGATGCGCAAGCCTATTTTCCTTGACCTTGGCGGAAATATTGCGCTAACGTTTGCACAAACCGGGAGGATATCATGACACGGACCGTGCTGTTGACGGACTACGCCTGGCCGGATGACAAGGTGGAGCGGGAGGTGATCGAGCGAGCCGGATTCATGCTCGTCAGCGGCCCTGCCGAGCCGTCTTCCTCTGCCGAAATCGACGCTTTGGCTGCAGAACATCGGCCGGACGCGATCCTCACCTGCTGGGCTCAGGTCAGCGAGAGGGCGATCGCTGCATCTCCCAATCTCAAGATCGTCGCTCGGCTAGGAGTAGGCCTGGACAATATTGCAGTCGATGCGGCAACGGAGCGGGGGATATGGGTCACGAACGTTCCCGACTATTGCGTCGCAGAAGTGTCCGACCACGCCGTCGGTTTTGCAATTGCCTGGGCCCGCGGCCTGATCCACTTCGATCGCGAAGTTCGCGATGGCCGCTGGGATCCCGCTTCGGCAAATCTTCGCAGGCTTTCGGAACTGACCTGCGGCATCATCGGCTTCGGTCGCATCGGCCGCGCGACGGCAGCAAAAATGCTGGCGCTCGGGTGCCGCGTGGCGGCACACGATCCCTATGCCTCGAATGTCCCTGCCGATGTGGAGCTTACCGACTTCGATGCGCTTCTGGCCAAGAGCGATATCGTCATTGTCCATGCGCCGCTTTCGCCTGCGACGCGTCATCTGATCAACAAGGACGCCATCTCGAAGATGCGTCGTGGAAGCCTGCTGATCAACGTCAGCCGGGGCGGCGTCGTGGATACTGGCGCCGTGATCGAGGGCTTGGCCTGCGGCATTCTGAGCGGTGTCGGTCTGGACGTGCTCGAGGATGAACCACACGTTCCGGCGGAGCTCATCGCTCACCCCGGGGCGATGATCACGCCGCATGTCGCCTTCTCCTCGGATGCTTCCCTGATCGAACTGCGTCGCCGGGCAGCGGAGGAGGTCGTCAGGGTTCTCTCCGGAAAGATGCCTGAACAACTCCGCAACAGCCCCCGCCGCTAATGCCGCAAGGACACTGGATTCATGTCTGTAGCCGAGACGACGATTTTCGACGATTTCCTGCTGAAGAGCGGCCTGAAGAGCGCTTCGGAGGAAGCGATCTACAAGCCCCTGACGGGTGGTGTTTCTTCAGATATCTATTGCGTGGAGCTTCCCGGCCGGCTTATCTGCGTGAAACGTGCACTTCCCAGGCTTAAAGTATCTGCCGATTGGCAAGCACCGGTGTCGAGAAATGTATACGAATGGAACTGGATTTCCTTCGTGGCGAAGCATTTCCCGTCTGCCGTTCCGAAGCCTCTCGCGCACGACGCGCCGTCTGGTATTTTCGCAATGGAGTTTCTTGCGAGCGACGAGTATTCGCTCTGGAAAACCAGCCTGCTCCACGGCAGCGTCGACCGAAAGGCGGCAGAGGTAACGGGCCAGCGAATTGGACAGATCCATTCCATCAGTGCCCGCACATCGGGGTTGCCGGAAAAATTCGACTCCGGACCGAATTTCTATGCTCTTCGGCTAGAGCCCTACCTCGTGGCGACTGCCGCCAAACATCCATTCGTCAGCGATCGCCTCGCCGATCTGGTTCAGCGAACGGCCGAAACAAAGCTGGCGCTGGTCCACGGCGATGTCAGCCCGAAGAACATCCTGTTGGGCAGGAACGGTCCCGTGTTCCTGGATGCCGAGTGCGCCTGGTTCGGCGATCCGGCTTTCGACCTGGCCTTCTGCCTGAACCATCTGTTGCTGAAGAAGATCGTTGCCGAAATGGCGGCATCCGAGCTCGCATCGTCATTCGCGGCCTTGACGGCAGCCTACATGGATCAGGTTGACTGGGAGGATCGGGACGCTCTCGAGACTCGGGCCGCGAGCCTGTTGCCCGCCCTCTTCCTCGCCCGGGTCGACGGCAAATCGCCGGTCGAATACATAACCGACGACTGTCAGCGCGAAGCGGTCCGCAAAGCCGCTATTCCATTGATCGCGTCGCCTCCGCAAAAGCTGGCTGCGGTGGCGCAGGCCTGGTTTCCATAACGCTTGCTTGCTTGTCGGGCAGCGCATTCTTCTTTGCCGCTGCGCCGCTGACCGCTCGGTCCTGTGAGATGGTCGGTGAGCCCGACGCCTCTCGCCAGAACGCCCGCATTCTTTCAGATTTGGCACAAAGCCGCTGCGCCTTTGCGCGACGCGCTTTGAATGAAAAAAGGAAAGCCATCGCGGTGTTGTTCGCGACGGCTGATAAAGTCTTGCATCTGCTTCGGCTCAGAACCGGGCGACCCAGCTTTCGAACGCAGCCAGGAAGCTCTCGATGAACTTTTGGGTTCCTTCGTTGAGGAATATCCCGTGGTCGCCCACCAATTTGTCGGCCGTGCCGAGGTAAACCTCAGGCTGGGGCATGGTCGGCACGTTGATGTTGGTCAGGATAACCCTGAGCTGAAGCGCTGCTGCGGCGCCGCCAATGAGACCGGGCGAAGCTCCGGTCACCGCACCAGGCTTGTGATCCCACACGCTTTTCCCGAACGGCCGAGACCCGACTTCGATCGCATTCTTCAACGCCGCGGGTACGGATCTATTGTATTCCGGCGTCACGAAGATTGCGCCATCGCATGCCCTGATTCGCTCGCGGAAGGAAGTCCATTCCGCCGGCGGCGTCTCGGTCTCCAGGTCCTGGTTATAGAGCGGAAGATCGCCGATTGGTACGATTTCCAGGTTCAGCCCATCGGGCGCCACTTTCTGCATTGCACGGGCAAGCTTCAGGTTGATCGAAGCCTGACGAAGGCTTCCGACCAGGACCGCGATATCTTTCTTGGACATGTTCTCTCTTCTCGCGTGGGGAGGCGCCGGCCGCAGCCGGCGCCGGTGATTGTTATTGATAGGCGGCAGGCACCGGAGGAACGACCACGTAGTTGCTGAAGCCGCCATCGCGTTCGCCGATGCCGGAGATGGCTTCATTCACCCGCTCGAGCGGATAGATCTTGTGCTCGAGATACGAGAGGTCGAGCGCGCCGGTGCGGACCATGTCGGCCATTTCCTGCCCCTGGGCAGCGCTGAACCAGTTGGAGCCGATGAGCTGAACCTGCTCATCCATCAGCCACTTCACGTCGACCGGAACGTCTTCCGCGACGCCGCCAACGACAACCACCCGGCCGCCTCGACGAACGCCGCGCATGGAGTCGACCACGGTCGCAGCGGGGGCTCTCGCGCCCAGTGCGCTGATAACGAAATCCACTCCCTCGCCGCCGGTTTGGACCTTCGCCCATTCTCCAGTCGAGCCTTCGCCGAGCATAATCGTGTCGATGCGGTCGGGAGCCATGGCCTTTATACGGTCCATCAACTCCTTGTTTCTGCCGGTGCCCAGAATTTTGGAGAGGCCCATTGCAAGAGCGAGTTTGGTGGCCGCGACGCCAAGCGTGCCGGTAATCCCGTCGATGAGGCAAACCTGGCCGGGGCCGGCCTGTGCATTCTTCAGCGCGCCGTATGATGTACCGAGGTAGCCGAAGCGGCCGGCCTGTTCGAAGCTGAGATTGTCAGGCAGGCAGACGAGTGCGTATTCCGGAGCAGTCATGTATTGGCTGAAACCGCCGTAAGGATAAAGATCGAAGATTCTTTGACCATCGCGGCTGGTGCTGAAGTACCCGTTCAAGGTGTAGTAACGGCATTGGCTGCGGTTGCCTGACCGGCACGCCTTGCAGGAACCACAGGATCTGAGAGGGCTGACATAGACACGATCGCCAACTTTGACATTGGTAACCGCCTCGCCCACTTCGGCGACGACCCCGGCCGGATCTAAGCCGAACACTGCCGGAAACTTCGGCAGCGGCTGGTGGGGAAACCAGGTTGGCCAGTTATTGATGACGTTGGCCATGTTGGGCACGATACCGCAAGCCCTGACCTGCACCAGGACGTCGTTGGGCCGGGGCGTGGGAACCGGAATCTCATCCAGCGACATCGGCTGATGCAGAGCATGCAGCCTCGCGGCAATCATAGTTTTAACCATTAACTCCTCCATAGGGACGTCGGTCGAACCGCGCCCGACCGAATGGATTTTTTCAGTTTAAGACCGGTGCGCGGCAGTGCCGAACGGCATTCGTCAGAGGGCCAGGAACTCCTTCCCAGCCGGTCGGAACTCCACAGGCCAGACAGTCACCCAATCCTTTCCTTGAACTTGCTTGAGCTTTGTCGAAGGCTTGCCGGCATTGAATTTGCCGTCGAAAGTTCTTGGTCCAACGACCGTCTCGACGGCATTTGCGCGCAACCACGCAGCCATCGCTGCATCGTCCAGCTTCCCCGCCCCCTCAACTGCCGCTGCAAGAATTTGCCATGCAGCATATTCGACGGCGGCCTGATACTCGGTGCGCGGATAGGGGAAGCCTGCCGCCTTCGCCTTACTGTCATAAGCGCTGACGAACTCCTGGGCGCCATGATATTTGAGGAACGGCTCGTGCTCTTCGAACCAAGTCAGCGAGGTCAAGCCATTCGCCTTCGGGTGAGCCGCCGTTGGGCCAGGTGCCGGGAACAGGTAGAACTGGTTCCTTGGCTGGTAATCGATCCGGCTCATCGCATCGAGAAGCTGCACGGCCTCCATGCCGATCGCACCGGACCACAGCAGATCCGGATCAGCCGCTTTGATGCGGTTCGCGATTGCGCCGAAGTCCTTCGTACCGAATTCGTATTCCAGGTCCAGCACGCTGTTGATGCCACGCTTCTCGGCGACCTGCTGGCCACCCTTGGCGATCGTCAGGGCCGACGGGAATTTGCTGGTGACGAAGGCGATCGTCTTGGGAGGAGTTGGCAGGCTCGCATAGGCGTCGAGAACGACCTCGGTATTTGTCAACTGCGGCTCGGCCCCGATCGGAAGTGTCGGGAACTGCAGCGGATACGGTGCGAGGCTGGGGTCGCCAAGGCTGCTCTGGACGAGCATCTTCTTGAACCGAGCGGCAACGCCCATTGCCGCAATAATCGAGGACGTGCCATAGGGTCCCATCAGGAGATCGACCTTATCAGCCGTCACCAGGCGCTCGTAAAGGGTTCGCGCATTGGCGGGAAGCGATTGGTCGTCGAGAAGGACGAACTCCACCTTTCGCCCGAGTATACCGCCTTTGGCGTTGATCTGCTCGACGAACACCTCTGCCGCGAGCTTATGGATTGCGCCGACGCCGGCAAGCGGACCTGTCAACGGCAGCGTTCCGCCGACGCGCATCGGCCCCTCCTGGGCGAAAACCCTCGGCATCGAGCCGAAAGCTGCCGCGGCGGCTGCAGACCCGAGAAATGCACGTCTATTCAGTTTAATGGAATTCGCACTCATCTCATCCTCCCAAATGCTTTAGGCATGTCATCGCGCTCACGGATCTCGCGGCGCGTCAGTCTCCTGCCCGCCGGCAGGTCTCAGCTCTTCGCGAGCCCTTCTGCGTAGCGTTCCAGCGTCATCGGATTCGGCATTTTCTCGGGGCGCTCCAGCGGTACTCCCGTAAATTCGCTGGCCTCGAAGAACCACTTCGAGACGGCTGGCATCCCCCAATGGACATTGGTGCTAAGGGATGCTGCGTCCCAGCGAATGGGCTCCAATTCCGCATCTATCGTGGTGTAGTGGTTGTTGAAGAACTCCACCCGGTGCCCATCGGGATCGCGCAGGTAGACGAACAGGACTCCCGAAGGCCCATGGCGGCCGGGCCCGCGCTCAACGCTGTCTCCATATCCATAACGGCTGGCAAAGTCGCACACGGCGATGATGTCGCTGCTTTCGGAAACCGTATAGGCAAAATGGTGCAGCTGTGGGCCGATGCCGGGCACCAAGGCCAGATCGAGGCAGACACCTTTGCGATACATGAAGTTCGCAATGAGAGTGTCGCCCGCCGCTATATATTCCGAAGTCCGGAAACCGAGTTCGCCATAGAACGCGCTCAGACCCACCGGATCGGCAACCATGATCTGGCAATGGTCGAGGCCCTGGGCTCGGGCGCCACGATGTTCATGCACCTGCAGAAACATGCGGGGATGGACGCTCATACTGGAGCAAAGCTCGATGCGAGCGCCCGACGGATCGCTGACGAGCAGGGTCCGTCCTTGGTTTCGAACGTCGATCCATTCCGCCGGAAGGCCCTTCTCCTCGAAGAAGATCTTGGCCGTGTCGAGATCTTCCTCCAGAAACACCCGGTAACCGATCCGCCTGCACGCCGGCTTGTCGCCTGCCGGCGCGAGCACGAGACTGTGGTGACAGGCCTCGGATAGTCCGCGAAGGTAGGAGACACCGTCGGCGAATTCTGTTTCGACCAGGCCGCCGACATTGACATAGAAATCTCGACTGCATCCCACATCGTTGACTTCAAGCACCACGTGGCTGAAGCGCGTGATGTTGAAGGGAGGTTTCAAATTAACAGCCGGAAGCATGTCATCCTCGTTTATTTTTGCTAACGTTAGCATAAAACCGCCGGGTGTTTTGTCAACGCCTGATTTTGAGCGAGACTCGCAACCCACCCATGCAAATCCTAGCCTACAGCGGCAACCGCGGCTGGCCTTTCAACCAGGTCTAGCGCCGACCATCCAGCGAACGAAGCCTCTTTTCCAAGCGCCTCCTCGATCCGGAGAACCTCGTTCCACTTGGCCATCCTCTCGGAGCGGGAGAACGATCCGACCTTGAGTTGCTTGGCATTCCAGCCGACAGCGAGATGCGCGATCGTTACATCTTCCGTCTCGCCGGATCTCGCCGAAACGATCGTCCGAAAGCCCGCCTTCTTGGCAACGGAGAGCGCCTCGAAGGTCTCGGTAATCGTGCCGGCCTGGTTCGGCTTGATCAGAACTGCATTGGCGCTCTTATCCTTGATCGCTTCGGTTACCCGCGCCGCGTTCGTCACGAAGAAGTCGTCGCCGATGATCTGGCATCGGGAGCCGTAGCGGGCTGTGAATTCCTTGAATCCGTCCGGGTCATCCTCGGCGAGCGGATCCTCGATAGAGACGATCGGATAGGCCTTCAACCAGCCGCCGAGCATGTCGATCATCTTGGCCGTGTCGAGCTGCCGATCTTCCAGTGCCAGCGAATACCTGCCCTGTCGGCCGAACTCGGAAGCCGCAATGTCGAGCGATATCGCGACTTCGCTGCCCGGCTTCAGACCGGCGGCCTCAATCGAACGCACCAGGGCATCGAGAGCCTCTTCATTGCTGGTGAAGGCCGGCCAGTAACCTCCCTCGTCCGCCACGCCCTGGAGCTTGCCGGCACGCTTCATGATGTCGCCCGCCGCGCGGTAGACCTCGGCAGTCCATTCCAAAGCTTCCGAGAAAGTCGAAGCGGCAGGGCACATGATCATGAAATCCTGGACGTCTACCCGGCGCGCTGCATGCGCTCCGCCTCCGAAAATCTGGATCTCCGGCAGTGGCATGGTAATCGCTTTGCCGGAGCCCGCGAGATACCGCCAGATCGGTTGATCGGCCGCAGCCGCTGCCGCGTGAAGCAGCGCCATCGACGTTGCCACCGATGCATTTCCACCCAGTCTGCTCCGGTTCGGGGTGCCATCCAGCTCGATGATGGCGCCGTCCAGCCCGGCTTGATCCCTGGCATCGCGGCCAACCAGCAATTTGGCGATCTCGCCGTTGACGGCAGCGAGGGCCTTGTTGATCCCCAAGCCGGCAAGGGCGCTCCCGCCGTCACGAAGATCGAGAGCTTCGCCGGTGCCGGTTGATGCTCCCGCCGGCGCGATCGCCCGGCCGGTCACGCCAGAGGTCAGCTCGATCTCTACCTCAACGGTGGGCCTGCCACGGGAATCCCAGACGCGACGGCCCTGCACTTTTCGTATTTCGGTGTTGGTCATGTTCGGTTGGTCCACAAGGTCAGATTGAGATTTGGATCATCGAGGCTCACAGGCCGTCATCATAATCCGTCGTATCGGGGGTCCGTGCGCCAACCAGCACCACGGCGATGGTTGCCGGTCTGTCGCTCTTGTTTCGCCAGGCGTGGCGCGTGCCGTTCTGCACGAAAGTGTCGAACTGGACCAAGCGGGTCTCATTGCCATTGTCGAGCTCCATCCAGATCTCGCCGTCGAGAACGATGCCATAGTCGACGGTGGGCGTTTGATGTTTGCCATCCGGCTCGAAGCGTTCGGCAAGGCCCGGGCTGACTGCAAGGTTTTCCGCCATAGCTGCCGGACCATCGAAACTGGGAGACATATAAACGGCATCTGGTGGGAACGTTAGCACTAGGAAACGCGTTTCGCCCGGCCCGGGAACGAAGCTCGTCACCGAGTAAGTTGGATCGGTTCCGTTGAATGGAACGGCCGTGGAGGCCGAAGTCGCCCAGACCATCCGCGACACCAATCCAGGGACCGTCCTGAATATGTCGGTGCGCGGAACGGCGCCGTCCTCGGCGAACCTGGCTACACCTTGACTGGCGTGCTCCGTCACGACGCGTCGAACATGCACGGGAACTCTCCCGCTCGAATTTTCAGATGCCAAGATACGCCTCCCTGATGCTTGGATCGTTGATGAGAGCCTCAGGCGCTCCGCAGGCCGTCACGCGGCCTTGCTCGATCACGTAGGCCTGATGGGCAATTTCGAGCGCCTTGTTCACATTCTGCTCGACGAGCAGCACGGCTACGCCCCGCTCATTGATCATCTGGATGATTTTGAACATTTCCCCGACGATCAAAGGCGACAGCCCGAGCGACGGTTCGTCCATGAGCAGCACGCGCGGCTTGGCCATCAGGCCACGGCCGATCGCAACCATTTGCTGCTGCCCACCCGACAAGGAGCCCGCCAACGAATCTTGGCGCTCTTTCAGAACAGGGAAAAGCTGAAACACCTCAGCGAGCGTGGAATCGCGCTCCGCACGAGCGAGCGGGCGGTATGCACCGAGCAACAGGTTGTCCAGGACAGTCATCGCCGTGAAGAGACGCCGCCCTTCCGGGACCACCGCTATGCCGTAATCGCAGACCCGGTGGCTGGGCACTTTGGAAACGTCGTTGCCTTCGATAACGATCTTTCCTTTGTGCGGCCGAAGAATGCCGGCGATGGCGTTTACCAACGTGCTCTTTCCCGCTCCGTTGGGGCCGACGACCGAAACGATATCGCCTGGCCTTACACTGATAGACAGGTCCCACAGAGCGATCGCGTCTCCGTAGCCGACCTCGATCTTATCGACCTCAAGCAGCATGACTGCCTCCCAGATATACCCTGACCACTGCCGGATCTCGCATCGTTTCGCCTGGATGCCCAAGCGCCAGAACCTTGCCCTGATCCAGCACCGCGACCCGGTCCGCCAGCGCGACAACCGCACGCATGAGGTGTTCGACGAAGATGATCGTTGTACCGCCGGCCTTGATCCGCTTGATCATTTCGACCGCGTGGTCGACCTCGGCCGGATTCAGGCCGCAAAGCACCTCATCGAGCAGGAGCAGACGTGGTTTTGCGGCCAGCGCTCTTGCGAATTCGACAAACTTCCGGTCATGCAGGTTCAAGGCCTCCGGAAGTACGTCGGCCTTGTCGGCCAGGCCGGTGAAGGCGAGCGCCTCGCTGATGACTGCATCGACCGCAGCCCCGACCATGCCGTCTGCGCTGCCGAATCTCGCGCAGAGCCGAACGTTTTCGAGGACCGTCAGATTGTCGAACAGGCGCGGGATCTGGTAGGTGCGCGCCACGCCCTGCTGCGCGATCAGATGCGGCGATCGACCGGAAATCTCCTCGCCTTCCAGTGTGATCTTACCGGAGGTCATGGCGTAGTGGCCGCTGATCATGTTGATCAGCGTGGACTTGCCGGAGCCATTTGGCCCAACCAGAGCCAGGATTTCACCTCGCCAGACATCCAGGGTCACGCCGGTCAAGGCGCGGATACCCCCAAAGGACTTTGTGACATCGTCGCATTTGAGAAGCACCGGACCGGAGCCTGCCGCAGCTGAAGGCGCGAACTGAGTAACGGCCTGAGCAAGCCCCGCCGGTGCGCCAGTTGTGCGGCGCCTGTCGGCAAACCTGCGAATGAGACTGGGAACGATGCCGGACGGCAGCACCAGGATGACGACGATCAGTGCAAGAGCTACGCCCGCACGGCCGAATTCTGCATGAGCGCCGCTGACGATAGCGCTCTGCATCACGGTGATGATGACCGCGCCGATCGCAGGTCCTGCCCAATGACGGGCTCCGCCAAGAATGCTCATGAGCACGACATAGAGTGGAACGGTCACCGCAAACGTCTCGCCAACGGTGACGTAGCCTACATATACGGCGTGGATCGCGCCCATTGCGCCGGCAAGCGCTGACGAGACCGCAAACGAGATCAGCTTATAGCGGAACGTCGGAACACCTTTCACCTCTGCGACGTCTTCGTCGTCGTGGATTGCGAGCAAGCCTTGACCGAATTTGCTGTGAAAGATGAAGTATGAGGTGGCCAGCGCAGCAAGAGCCGCGATAAGCCCGAACATGTAGAGGGAGCCGGACGCCGTTGCACCGATCATCGGGATTTCGATGCCCGAGAGAAATACACCTGTGCCCGAGTCCAGCGCCGTGTTCGACACAATGGCCGCGACGACAAACGTCACCGACAGCGTCAGCAGCGCGAAGAACTCGCCGCGCAGAGCTCCCGAGCGAAAGACAACCAAGCCAATCAGAACGGCGACCGCGGCCGCAAGCAGTGCCGCTGCAGGTATCGTCGCGACGAAGGGCCACGACAGCTGCGTCGCCAGCGTGGCCGTTGTGTAGACCCCGATCCCGAAAAATGCGGCGTGACCAAAACTCCAGTAGCCCGTGTAACCGCTCAGGATGCCCCAGCTCGTTGCCAGTACGACCCAGAAGAAGATGATGTACAGGTAGGAAAGGTAGTAATCCGCCATTCCCAGGTAAGGCAGCGAGGCCAGGATCGCCACGACAGGCGCTGTGATTAGGAGCTTTTTCATGGTCATATCACCGGTTTGCGCAGGAGGATGACGATGAGCACGCTGAATGCCACGAGCGGCGCCCAAGCGGGGTTCACGACGGACATGGTAAGGCTCTCGGCGACGCCGATCAGCATTCCGGCACCCAGCGCGCCGATGGGGCTGCCCAATCCTCCAATGATGGCGACGGCAAATACGACCCCGATCCAGGCCTCGATTTGAGATGGAGCCAAAGTTCCGATCAGGGCAATGAAAACACCCGCGATCCCTGCTGTCGCCGAGCAAAGGCCGGCCAGAATGTATGACACGCGGGTGGAATTGATTCCGAAAGCCGACGCCACGGGGGCATCATGGGCGGCGGCACGCAGTGCCTTGCCGAGCATGGTCTTGTTCAACGCGTACCAGGCCGCTCCGGCAAGCACGCCGGCGCAGACGAACGCGGAAAGATCCAGTACCGGCACGAAGATTGGTCCGAGCCGGAGGGTGGTCTGCGCATAGGGCGTTTCGTAGCGAAGGAAGTCGGCAGACCAGATCCATTGGATCAGCGACTCGATTAAGATCGTGACGCCGAACGTCACCAGGAGAGAGGCGAATTCCTTCACCTTGAAGCGCACGAACACGCTGTGCAGGGCAATGCCGAGCGCGAAGAACAGCGGGGCAATCAGAAGAGCGCTCAAATATGCCGGAAGACCATAGACGGTCCCGAACTGGTAGGTCAGGTAGGCGCCAAGGAATGCCAGCGCGAAGTGGCTGAGGTTCACAAGCTTCAACAGGCCCCAGCTCAGGCTGAGACCCATCGCCAGCAGGCCATAGATCCCGCCCAACAAGACGCCGCCAACAGCAGATTGCAGGAAAAGAGCGACCGTCATCACAATCTACGCCCCTCTGCGGACATGATGATCGACGCCAGGAACACCAGAAGATCCATACGTTATGCCTCCTCCCGATTGCGCTAACGTTTGCACAAACATTCGTTCCACAGCGCAGCCCTCATGTCAACGGCTTTGAAGAGGTTAATTGATTCCCAAGCGGTTCCACGAGCGCAGCACCATCGGCGTGTCGATCCCGCTCGACAAGATTAAGTATATGAAAGGTTTTTAGTTTACATGCCAAACAGTCGCCGTGCCCCTGCGTCAGGGCGAAAAACGAAATGATTTCTACTTAAACGATATGAGAGGTTTGACAACTGCGGCGTCAATGCTATCGTTGGCCAAAATGATCATTCCGAGCCAAGCACAATGGTAACAATTAAAGACATAGCGGCGACACTTCAAGTTTCCCCCTCGACCGTGGGCCGTGCTCTTGCCGACGATCGCCGCATCAGCGCCGAGATGAAGCGAAAGGTGAACGAAGCCGCGGCTCACGCGGGGTACGTTGCCAATCGTGCTGCTCGCATGATGCGCGGGGTGCAGAGTAATCTCGTCGGGCTGATCGTTCCAGATATCCGGAACAGCTTTTATTCGACGATTGCCCACGCTCTCTCGCAGTGCCTTCTATCGGCGAACTACCAGCTGACCCTGTGCGAAACCGATGACGACAGAATGCACGAGCTTCGCCACATCAAGGAACTAACGAGCGTCAACGTCGCCGGGATTATTCTGGTTCCAAGCGCAAAACCACATCCCGATTCCGCTCGAATCCTGAAGATGACCCCTCACATCCAGTTGCTGCGAAGGGCACCGCTGCTCGGCGACCAATGGTTTGGGATTGATGACAGACGGGCGCTTTACGAGAGCACTGAACACATCATCAATGCAGGTCACAAGCGGATCGCTTATATCGGCGGCACCGAAGAATTACCCACCGGGGCGGCTCGCGTCCAGGGTTTCCGGGATGCAGTAAAAAGCTCCGGTCAAGCGATCACTGTCCATGAAGAGCTTGGCGCGCCCTCCTCGCCTGAATTCGGACGGGAGGCAGTGCGTCGCCTTCTTTCCCTAAAGGATCGACCGACGGCGCTTGTGATCGGCGCAGTTCAAAACACCTCCGGAGTCATTGACGAAATCCAGGAAAAGGCCTTGAGCGTTCCCCGAGAGATTTCGGTCGTCGGATTTGGTGATGAGCTTGGGTATCGGTGGTGGGGCCCGGGACTGACGACGGTCCAATTACCCGTTTCGGAGTTGGCAACCGCCTGCGGGCTTTGGTTCCTTCACCACCTTCAGAACAAGGGTGATCTCAGCAAGCCCTACAGCTTCATTTCTCCGCCCCAACTGGTTATCCGCGGCAGCACGGGCGCTCCATGAAACGCGGGCAGCGGTAGATCTTCCGCAGCAAGCGGGATCAGAGAGAGGCGCCCGTCCCGCGACACGCACCTCTCTTCGATCGGCGGCGATCCATCCCGTATCAAGGCCGGACGCTGAAGGCTCTGGACATCTTGATGAGCGCCGCCAAACTATGCGGCAAGCCGAGGCAGCGCAGCTTGTGCGCCGCCTGCCTGCTCAGCGGTATCCCTCCTCAAGTTCGATCTTCAGCGCGCCCATGAGGCGAACACCGGAATTGTACCAGGCGACATTAACCGAGAGCTCGACAAGCTGCTTCTCCGACAGGAACTTTGCGACCCCGTTCCACACTTCATCGGAAACATCGACGTTCAGCGTGGACTCCTTGGCGAAGGCCATCACCGCCTTTTCCCGCTCATTAAAGAGATCCGAGGTCTCAAAGTCCGCAATTGCATGGAACTGCTCCTCCGTCAGGCCGGCCTTGAGCCCATGAGAATGATGATGCTTCACCTCGTACTCGGATCTTGTGCAGTATCCGACCGTTAGGATCGCCATTTCCCGCAGCTTCGGGCTGAGGTCAGCAGCCCGCACCGCATTGGCGTAAGTGAGAAAGTCGTCAAGAATCGCGGGAGCGTTGGCGAGCGCCAGGAAGATATCTCCGGTCGGAACCTTCCTCTCCTTCAGCAGGCGCTCGTTGAGCGCGGGTTGCGTCTCGGCCAGTTCGGTATTCGAGACGTATTTTACTCGTGCCATTTGTCCACCCTCAGCGTTGTCTTCGCAAATCTCCTGTTCGAGGTTGTCCGGACGCGGAACCAGCCTGCACAACAGGTGCTAACGTTAGCATTAATAGCGCTGGAGATTCTGGGGTCAATCAGAATTTTCATGCCGCAGCGGAAACCGGCAAGAATCCCACTAGTGCGGCGCCGCGACCACCGGATTCTTCAAAACACCGATACCTGGAATCTCCACCTCGAGTTCGTCGCCGGGAACGATCGGCCCAACGCCCGCGGGCGTACCGGTCATGATCACATCGCCCGGCAGCAGCGTCATGAACCGACTCAAGTAAGCAACGATGTCGGCAACCGGATAGACGAGGTCTTGCGTGTTCCCCGACTGTTTCACAGAACCGTTCTGACGAAGGATGACGTCAAGGTTCGTCGGATCGAGATCCGTGATGATGCCCGGCCCCATCGGCGCGAACGTATCGTAACCCTTGCCGGCCAGCAGGCAGCCGAACTTGCTTTCCTGTCGCTGTATGATGCGGTCGCTGATATCATTGCCGCATGTGTAGCCGAGGACGTGCTGCAAGGCGTCTTTCTTGCTGATATGGCGTCCGCCCCTGCCGATGATGGCGACCAGTTCGGCCTCATAATGGACGATCTCGCCATCACTCGGATATTCAATGGCATCGCCGTTGCCGCTCGCTGCCGTGCTTGGCTTCATGAACAGCACCGGAAGCGTCGGCTGCTCTTTTCCGGACTCGTCGGTGTGCTGCCGGTAATTGTAGGCGACCCCAAATATCCGGGGCCGCTCGACCGGGCACAGCAGACGGACATCGGAAAGGTGGTCCACTTTTCCCGTCCGCTCGATAGTTGAAAACGGATCGCCGGCGATCCGTTCGATCCTGCCCTCACTTTCGACCCCGTAGTAAATTCCGCCCGCCGCCCGGTAGCGCACAATCTTCATCTCGATCTCCATTTTTGCTAACGTTAGCGCACTCGCTAGGACTTCGTCAACGTGTCCCTCAAAATTGCCTGGAGCCTCGACCAGGTCATCGCCCGCCCGCACTCGGACCGAGTCATCCTCCGCCGCGGCCTCTTCGCCAACAGGGCCGTCCTACAGCATGCTCGCTGATTTCCAGTTGGCCTGAGCCCGGATCCGCTCCCGTCCACGAAACAATAAAGGGGGGCCGGCGAAGCTCGCCGGTCCCCTTGGCTATTAAGTCCTGATATCCACTACTGACGGCCTATTCGAGGCCGTCCGGCGCCGGTGCCGCTCTCCGTGCCTGGACCTTCCAGCACCGACGTGACGAGCAGCGTGGCTGGGTTGTTTCAGCAGCCGGATCCGTGATCGGCATTTTGCCTACGCTCTCGTCCTTTGGCGGAAGCCCTCGGATGCTTGCGCAATCCCTCGGCTCGTTCGAAGGAGTTCGGTGTCGATCGTGCCGGGTGCGACTGCATTGACGCGGATGCCGTCGTCATCGACCGCTAAGAAATTCGATGGCGGGATGCTGTTCCGCGACAGGAAAAAGGATGCCAACATGATGTCGAACTTCCAGCCCTGCTTTCGGCAGGTGGCGTCTGTAGCCTTTGGCACTTCACCAACGCTATTCCCGCGTCAAAGCATACTGATTATGAACGGTTACCGTTCCTCAGGCGGTTTGAGTTGGCGAAACTGCAGCAACAATAGAAGGTCGTAAACAATCTTCAGCACGGCACAGATGACGAGGGGCGAAGATCGATAGGTTGCAGCAAAGAGAGCACCTGCAAGGGCGGGACTGGCCGCTGCGGCCAGACTGCGCGGCGCGGATGTGAAGCTCGCGGCCGCGGCCCGCTCCGCCTCCGTCACAACCGCCATCACATAGGAAGAGCGCGTCGGCACATCCATCTGCGAGAGCGCCGCCCGGACCAACAGCAGGGCTAGCGCCATGGGCAAGGTGGGCGCGAACGCCGCCAACAGCAGGGCAATGCTTGACGGGATATGGGTGAACACCATGGTGTTGATCAGCCCGATGCGCCGCGACAGCCATGCGGCCACAGGAAACGAGAACGCCGATAGCACGCCCGTCCAGAAGAAGAATACCCCAGCCTCGGAGAGCGACAGATCGAAACGCTCGAACAGCCACAAGGCCAGCAGCGACTGAACGACGAAGCCGCCTGCGAAGGCGTCGAGGCTGAACAGAGCTGCGAGCTTCAGAACGATGGCGCGCGAGGGTCCGAGCGCGGCTTTGGCGGATTCGTGACTGACCATTCGCTTCGGTAGGCGGGCATAAAGAAGGCCGCCGGCAATGCCCACGAGCGAATAGAGCACGAACATCAGCTTGATGGCGGTCAGTCGTTCGAGCCCGATGACGGTTGAGAAATCCGGCAGGGCGGCCGCGAGCGCGCCGGCGGCGCTGGCGAGTGCCCCGATGAGGCTGTAACGGGCAAACACCCCCGTCCGCTCCGCATCGGTCACTTCGCGGGTGAGCGCCGCGTGCTCCAGCGGAATGAAGACACTCACGCTGCCGGCCGACGGATTGATCGTGCCGGCAAATGCAATTACCAGCAGCAGCAAGTAATCGTGCGCCAGGGACATCGCGACGCCCGTGGCGGTCGTCAGACTCGCGGCGGCCAGGAGCATCCAGCGAAGGTCGTAGCGCGCTCCGAGGAAGCCGATCGCAATCGTCAAGAGCGCAGAGCCAAAGAGCGATGCCGTCGCAATGATGCCGACCTGCAGCGGAGAAAATCCGAGAGCGAGCAGATAGACCGGCAACAGGATAGCGACGAAGCCGTCGCCGAAGTCACGCAAGGCGCGCGCTCCGAAAAGATATGTCGCAGGGTGGGTGCTTCGAACTAATCTCACTGTTTCCTTTCGCCCCGCGCGCTCCTGTGTTCCTTTCACTAGCGTTTACGAGATCATGAGCGTCCAGATCATACCGGCGACGGCGCAGGCCAGCAGCGTCGCGATGACTGACGCGCGGAACCGGAAGATTGCAACCCCTGCTGCCAGGGTCAGCACGAGCGACGGCAGAACCAGCGAGCTCAGGACAGGCACTTCGAGCGAGAACCGTCCGATGTCCCAGGCCACCACCTCCGCAAACAGCGTGTGCAGGCCGAACCAGACGGCAAGGTTGAGGATCACCCCGACGACGGCGGCGGTGATCGCCGACATCGCACCCGTCAAGGCGATATTGCCTCGCAGCCGTTCAATGAAAGGCGCGCCGAGGAAGATCCAGAGGAAGCAGGGAACAAAGGTCACCCAAGTCGTCAGGATTGCCGCGAGCGTCGCCGCCATCATCGGGTTCAGCGAACCCGGATCGCGATAGGCTCCCATGAAGCCGACGAACTGGACCACCATGATCAGCGGACCCGGCGTCGTCTCCGCCATGCCGAGGCCATCGAGCATCTCACCAGGTCTCAGCCAGCCATAATGCTGGACCGCTTCCTGCGCGACATAAGCGAGCACGGCATAGGCTCCGCCGAAGGTCACGACCGCCATCTTGCTGAAGAACAGTCCGATCTGGGTGAAGACGCTGTCCGGTCCGAGGAAGACGACGAGGAGCGCCAGTGGCACCAACCACAGCGAAAGGAACACCGCCGATACCCGAAGGGACCAGGCGAGATTCGGGCGAGCATGGACCGGCACCTCCTCGCCAAGGACAGAGTCCTCGTCCTTGAGAATTGGGCCGCTGCCCGCTTTGTGGCCGCCACCGATCCGGAAGAGCGGGGAACCGAAGCGGCCGCCGATATAACCGACAATACCCGCCGCCAGGATGATCAGCGGGAAGGAAACCTGAAAGAAGAAGATCGCAATGAAGGCTGCCGCAGCGATGGCGATCATCAGCCAGTTCTTCAGCGCCCTGCCGCCGATCCGGAACACTGCCTGGACGACGACGGCAAGCACCGCCGCCTTGAGGCCGAAGAACAGCCCTTCGATGACGCTGACATTGCCGAAGGCGGCGTAGATGTAGCTTAAGCCCAGGATAGCAAGGAAGCCGGGCAGCACGAACAGCGTGCCGGCGACGAGGCCGCCGGCTGTCCTGTGCATGAGCCAGCCAATGTAGACGGCAAGCTGCTGTGCTTCCGGACCGGGCAGCAGCATGCAGTAGTTGAGCGCGTGCAGGAACCGGTGCTCGCCGATCCAGCGCTTTTCATCGACGAGAATGCGATGCATGACTGCGATCTGGCCGGCGGGTCCGCCGAAGCTTAAGGCCGCGATCCTCAGCCACACTCGCAATGCTTCACCAAAAGGAATGCCATGAGCGTATTGCTGCCGCCGCACTGTGTCAGCGGCGGCCTTTCTGACTATCTCGGTCATCTTAGACCCCTTTCTTCGGCGAGGGCCAGTTGTGAGGCAAGCTTTTCGGGGGAAATTTCAAGAAGTGACGGCATAACGCGTCCTCCGTCTAGCGGTTGAATGGACGCGATGCTTCGGCTGTCGCCTCGTGGGGTGATCGCAGCCCCATGCGCGATGTTTTCCTCGCTTGGCCCAGAGTTGTCAAGCGGTGGAACCCTCAGGTGGTCGCATGAATGTCGTGCTCAGCAGAAGGTCCGAGCAGCCGTTGATTACCTGCGTCGTCCGGTTAAAGCCTGGTGCGACGGCGACATGTTCTGCAATGGAAAGCCAGCCAGCGATGCGGTCCAGATCACCCAAAGCCCGCTGAAGACTCCCAAGGATCGCCGGCGTCGATAGCCTCGCGGCCTCGTAGGCCTGCTCGGGCGACACCTCGCTCCCAACTTTGCCGGGCGGCACGAGCGTGCCGTTTGCTCGCTGGGGGCCGTGTCCTGATGCGTTGGCGATTTTGCAGCGCCGGGCTAGGGCGCAACCTTACGATCCTGACACCCGGAGGGCTGGAGGAATTCTTCGTTGAGGGGCCGCACGCGAGTTGCGCATTCCTGACCAGGTAACCGAAGTGGCGGAACTCGCGGGCCGCTATGGGATCGAGTTTCCGTGGACCGGCCAAGTGGGGCGTCGGAAGCCCCATCCGATGGTCGGCTCAGACAGCAAGATTCCACCCGCTGCCGTCCCTCGGCGTGGTGCTCTGAAGCCGAGAGGCGCCACTGACGTTTCTTCACCTTCTCCGCCAGGGCGTTCGCCTTTTCGAAAAAGTGACCTCGCGGCAGCTAGCAAACCTTTCGCAGGAAACGTGATGGCCTCGCTTTCGAGTGTCCGGGAACCCCACGACAGGCTCCGACGTTGTACCCGGTCTCGCGCCGTCGCAACTGGCGGATCTGTCGGCAAATAAAATGAGGAGTGTTCCAATGGTCAGTGAAGACGACCGCAACCCACTTCATCATACGCAAAAGATGAAAACCCGCCTCGACGAGATGATCGGCCATCTGCGGGAGGACGTTGAGAAAGTCGACGAGCCACAGTTCAAAGCCATGTTCGAGACAGCCGCGGAAGTTCTCGAGGGTTTGAAAACGGCCTTCGCCCATTACGAACAACGCAGTGAAAAAGCCTGGCGCTAAGACTGCATGCGTACCACGCGGTCGCTGCTCCGCCATGCTCTTCGCCCAACCCTATTACCCAAGAGATAAGGAACTTTCGGTCGCGTGATGCGCGGTGCCAACGCCACGGTGGTGGGTGTACTCGGAGCCGCGCTCTACCAGCCCGTCTGAACCAGCGCGATCTTTGGTCCGCACGAGTTTGCGCTTGCGCTGACCTGCTTTGCTTCTCATGGCGTGGCCTCCCCTCCGTGGATCGTGGTGGTCGTCCCGGTCGGCGGCGCTGATAGGCTTCGCCTGATCTCCACTTCAGGATGGCGGCGGGCCGAATATTCGCCTGATGACGTCGTCGCCATGGGACTCGAAACACCGGCCATGGCTCAGTAAAATGCAATCCGGACGCCAGGAGTGGATTTTCGCGAACATTGCAGTCGCCTTTCGCGCTGCAGTAACAGCGGCAGCCGCATGCCGAAGAATATCTGGCCCGCGGGGGTGGTCCATTCCGCTGAATCTTATAGCCGTTCCCAAGGCTCGGCCATTTTGTCGAATTCGATGTTGATGATCGGGTCCGTGAGAACGAGCGTCTTCGACGTCCTGGAAGATGAACTCCTTGAAATATCCGCCGGGAAACAGCGTCTGGTCGATGTCCCGCAACCATTCCTCGGGCGGATTGAGCTCGAGGTCGCGCGCGAACGTGACGTCGATGTGCCGGGCGCTTGAGTTGTCGCAGCCCAAGGGGCCGACGAGCGCAACGGATATCGACGGAGACGCCTCGTGATCACTGGAACAGCCATAATGCTTGCGGGCTATCGATCGTAACGGATGCCACGTCGTTTTTTCCTCCAGAGATCAAAGACCGAGCTGCCAGATTTCGGCGGCGACAATGTTTCTCTCAGGTGCCGTAAGGCGCACTGCGCTCACCCCGTTGAAACCGGGCAGCCGCTTGGTTCCCGTCCAGCGGCCATCGTCGGCGAAGACCTCGATCGAGCCTGCATCGAGAAAGATCCGGATGGTCGACGGGCGGGCGCCGGCGGCGATATAGCGGGGAGCTGCCTTGGTATTCGCCACCGAAAAAGGAATGCTCAGCCCGTCCTTGTTCAGCTGGACCGCGACCGTCGCCCCGGGATGTTCGAGATCGAGGCGGAAAGCGTTGCCGGCTTGCCCCAGGGTTAGCAGGATCTCGACGGAGCCGTTGACGAGATCGACAGTCCGGCCATCCAGAAAACCTCCGGCATCCAGCTGGTGCTGCCGCAGGCTTTCGATGCCTGATACCGGCGGCGTGATCAGCGCGCCGCTTTGCAGTGCCAGCCGGCGCGGCAGGGTCATCGCCGTCGGCATGTCGATCTCTCTTGAGATATCCGTCCAGTTGGCAAGCCAAGCAATGCCGACCGGCCCCCCCTCGTCGACGAAGGCCTGGAACGCGTAGGCGTCGGTGCCGAAATCCAGTTCTTGTTCGAATTCAATCAAGAACCGTTGGCCATCGAACCGGCCGATGGTCGCAAGCGTCATGTTGCGCCGGCCTGTTACCGGGTCGCGGCTCGTCAGGAGACCAAAGATCAGGGCCCAGCGCGTCGAAGGGTCGCTTGCGGGACCGTCGAGGGGCACCATGCAGGGGCACTCCGCCGCTGTCATCCCGAAGCGGTTCTCGCGGTGAAGCGTGCCAAGGAAAGTCCATCCCGATGCCGCGGCCGGATCATCGGTTTCATAGAGCAGGATGACGCCGCCCTCGCGGTCTCGCGTGCCAAGCAGCATCTTCCATTTGCCGTCGGGGCCCGAGAAGACGTAAGGGTCGCGGAAGTCCCTCGTCAGGCCAAGCCCGGCAGGACGCGTCGGCAGGATCAGGTCTGCCGGGTCGACATTGACAAGATCGCGGCTGGTGGTCGTGAACTGAACCTGTTCCTCCGGTTCCCGATCCTTCATATGCTCGGTGAAGAAAATGCGAAGACCGGCTTCGTCGCCGGGAAGAGCGATCGCCGAGCCGGAAAATGCGCCGCCCCGCCCGTCGGCCCGCGCGGCGAGTTCATCCGAAGGCGGAAGAAAGATCGGGAGATGCGTCCAGCGAAGATAATCCTGCGAGACCGCATGGCCCCAATGCATGTTGTTCCACCGAAGACTGTGGGGATAGTGCTGGTAGAAGAGGTGCAGCCTGCCGCCGAACCTTCCAAACCCGTTCGGATCGTTCATCCAGCCGAAGGGCGGGCGGAAATGATAGCCCCCCGGGACTGCGGGGGCGGCATTGGCAGGGCGCACATGCAGCAGCCGGATGCCCTCCTCGAGAACCCGGGGCTGAAGGAAGGCATAGAGCACCGAGACCTCGGTTGTAGCAGGATCGTAGGAGAAGACGGTGTCTCCGCCTCTTTCCAGCGTCAGCAGCCGAAACTCGAACTCATGCGGATTTGATGTTTCGACAACGCCGGCCGTGTTCCCGTCGACATGTGCCGTCAGCCTTCCCGGGGCTACGCCATGGGATGCCTTGATCCAGGCATGGACCGTGGACCCCGCGGGCAGGACGGCGCTGATCGTCTCCAGCTCCACTTCATCGGAGGCAGAAATCGCTTGGCTTGTCATCAATTCAACCTTTCACGGCAGAGCCGATAAACGAACTCACGAACCAGCGCTGGAATGCGAGGTAGAGCCCCAGGATCGGGATCATCATCAAAACGGAGGCGGCCATCGCTCGATCCCAGTAGATGCTGTCCTGTCCGAAGAAGGTCGCGATGGCGACGGCGATCGGCCGGGCATAGTCGGTCTGCGTGACGAGGATTGGCCAGAGATACTGGTTCCAGGTCTCGATACCCATCAGGATCGACACGGTGGCGAGTGCGGGCAGGCTAAGCGGCAGGAAGATGGAGCGATAGGCCCGGAAAAAGGATGCGCCGTCGATCTCGGCCGCTTCCAGCAATTCCTTCGGCAGCTGCGCGAAGAACTGGTAGAACAGGAAGATGTAGAGGGGGCTTGCGACCCAGGGCACGATCTGCACCGCGAAGGTGTCGGACATTCCCGCACGCGAGACCATGATCACGAGCGGCATGATGATGCTTTCCTGCGGGATCACATAGAGCGCGATCACGATGGACAAGATGATGGCGCGGCCCTTGAGCGATCCCCAGGCCAGAACGAAGCCAGCCATCGAATTCACGATCAGGCCGGAGCAAACCGTGGTGACCAGGATGATCAGCGAGTTGATGAGGTATCGTCCGAAGGCGAGTTCGCCGGAGAGGTGGCCGACTTCCGCATAGTTGGACAACGTCGGGTTCGACACCCAGAAGGCCCGGAAGCTGCCCATGTCGGCAAGGATCTGGAACCTGTCGTCCTTGAGGCTCGCCACGACCAGGAGCAGCAACGGAGAGACGATCACCAATGCGATGATGAAGATGGAGGCCGTTTGGACGCTTCGGAGAACCCTGGCGGCGGAACGAGGCCGCGCGCTGCGGGCCTGCGGGATCGAGAGAACGATATCAGACATCGAAGCGCCTCAGGAGCTGGCGCTGGATCAGCGCGATGACGAGAACGATCACGAACAGGATGACCGAGACGGCGGAGGCATAGCCCATTTTCTGCTCTTCGAAGCCGGCGCGGACCATGTAGTGCACCACCGTTTCGGTGCTGCTCTTCGGTCCGCCCTGCGTGAGAATGGCGACCTGGGTATAGAGCTTGAAGGCCTGGATGGTCGTGATCACGAGCACGAAGACATGGGTCGGACGCAGGCCGGGCATGGTCACATGCCAGAAGCGGCGGAAAGCGTTCGCGCCGTCGATCTTGGCGGCGTCGTAGAGTTCGTCCGGAATGCCCTGAAGGCCGGCGAGGTAGACGATCATCTGGAAGCCATAGGCCTGCCAGGCCGAGAGCAGGACGAGCGAGAACATTGCCCATTGCGGATCGCCGAGCCAATCGATCGGCTGGATCGCTCCGCCGGAAAGGAAGACGAGGATCTGGTTGAACGGGCCCGTCGGATATTGGAACAGAGTGCCCCAGATGACGCAGACCACGACCATCGAGGTGATCGCCGGCAGGAAGAACATGCCGCGCAAAAGATTGCGGAACGGCAGCTTCTGATGAAGCAGGAGCGCTGTCGCGAAGGCGAGGCCGCACTGCGCCGGAATGATCCAGAAGGTGAAGCGCGACACGTTCCAGAGCGCCGTCCAGAAAAGATCGTCCTGGAACATACGGATGAAATTGTTGAACCAGACGAACCGGATCGGCGTCGGCCGTGGCACCAGAGGCTGGTTGGTCATCGCCGTCCAGAAGGACAAGAGGAACGGCAGGATCAGAAAGAGGGTCAATAGGACGACGGCCGGCGCAAGCATGGCCGCTTCCTGCATCGCCCGTCCCTTGTCATGCCGGCGTACCGGAGCTTTTCGGACGGATGTCGAAGATGTCGATTGTTGCATGACCATGCAGCTCCTCCTTTCCAAACCTGGATGCCGGTCCCGCCCTGCGATGTCCGGCGGAGACATCGCAGGGCTTCGACCTGTCGGCGGCGACCACGCTTACTGCTCTTCGCCGAACGGCGGATAGCCGTCATTGTCCTCGATATCCTGATCGATCTTGTTGGCGGCCGATGTCAGCGCCTCCTTGGGATCGCCGCCATTGAACACCTCGTCGACGGCCTGCATGAAGGCGGAGGTGATGGTCGGATAGGCTGGATGCGGCGGGCGCGCGACGGCCGTCTTCGATGCCTGTTCGAAGGCGATCGCCATCGGGCCGCCTGGAGCATAGAGCGGAGATTCGGCAGCGAAGCTCTTTAGTCCGGGGTAACCCGACTGACTTGCGACGAAGGTCCGAAACTCCTTGTCCTTCAGCAGGAAGCTGATGAACTTGCCAGCGATATCGGGATGCGCCGATGTCTTGGTGATTGCCCAGATCCAGGTGCCATCAGGGCTCGCACCCTTGGCGCCGAACTTTGGAAGCGGCAGCACGACAATGTTGTCCTTCATGGTCGCGGCGGCTTCCGCATAGACCCAGTGCCCGCCGAGCGCCAGCGCCGCCGGATTGCCTTCGGCGAAGAACTGGTTGGTTCCGGCCGACTGCGGCACGACCCAGCCATTCTTGACCCACTTCTGCATCATCGCCAGCGCATCGGCGCAGGCGTCGCTATCCAGCGTCCCTTCGGATTTCCAGGCCTTGCGGTCGATGAGGTCGCAGCCGGCCGATTGCAGGATCGGTCCATAGGCATAGGTGATCCATTCGGTCTTGATGCCATAGCCGCGGAAGGTGTCGATCGGCCACTTCACGCCGTCGAGCTTGGAAAGCTTCTCGAGATAGGTTTCGAACTCCTCCCGGGTCCAGGCATCGTCGACGGATTTCGGGATGCGGGCGCCGATCGCTTCGAGATATTTCTTGTTGCCGTAAAGAACGACCGACGAGTCGGTCAGGCCGATCGCATAGAGGTCCTTGTCGATCGGGTATGTGCCCTGGGCGATGTTGGACTCCGTCATGTCGTCGAGGAGGTCCTTGTCGATCAGCGGTTTGATGGGCTGAAGATAGCCCGACCAGACGTAATTGGCGAGGAACGGCGCATCGAGCTCCATGACGTCAGGCAGCTGCTTGGCCATGACGGCGGCGCTGAACTTCTCGTTATAGGCATCGTGCGGCGCATAGATGAACTGCACGTCGACATCGGGAGTGGCGGCTTCGAACCGCTCTGCAACCTTGCCATAGGCGGCGACAAAACCGGGATCGCCCTGATGCATGACCTGGATTGCGGTTTTCTCGGCTGCCTGCACCCATGTAGCGGTTAGCGCCGAGGACAGGACCAGAGACCAAAGTAAACGTTTACCCATAAGAATTCCTCCTCAATTGAATGGGCCTGTTTCAATTTATACGGATGCCCGCTCCACCAGCTGGAACGGAAGTTTCTGCACTCCGAGCGGGAGCCGGTCTTCGGCAAGCAGGATTTGCGCGGCCTGGCGGCCCATGGCGCGATGGGGAAGCGCCATGGTGGTCAGCGGCGGGTCGAGACGCGAGGCAATCTCGACCTGGTTGTCGAAACTCGCAACGGCGACGTCGTCGGGAATGGCTGCGCCAGTCCGGCGTAGCGCGGCATAGACCTCCATGGCCACGCGGTCATTGCCGCACAGGATGGCATCTGGGCGCCGGGGGCCGCTCATGAGCTCATGCACATGCGTGGCCACGAGGCTGTGCGCCCGGTCGCTGTAGATCGCCTTGCTGACGGCGGGCAAGACGATGGCGTTGGCTCCGTCGATGCCCGCATGATCGAGCGCCTGCCGGAAACCGAGTTCCCGGAGTTCGCCTGCGAGCAGCCCCGGCAGATTGATGAAGGCGATATTGTGCCGGCCGGCATCGATGAGGTAGTTGGTAATCTCGAGCGCCGCCCCCGTTTCGTCGGGCACCAGAGAGGTCACGCGATCGTTGGCATCCCGGCAATTGATCATGACGCCGACCGCATCGGAAAATTCGGGCGGCAGGTCGACGTTCTTGTGATACATGGCGGCATAGGCGATCGCCCGCGGGCGAAAGCGCCGCATCTCGTCGAGTATCGATGCTATGCTCCGGTGGCCGCCGAGCGTCATGGCGAAGACGGCCATGTCGGCGGCGCGTACTGCGCCGTCGAGCCCTCTGATGATCTCGGTCGCGAAAGGCGACGTGATCAGATCGTCGGCGACAAGGCCGACGAGCGGCATCCAGCCCTGCCGCATGCTGCGAGCGGCGAAGTTGGTGACATAACCGATCTCCTCGGCGATCTCCTTGATCCGCTGCCGGGTTTCCTCCGACATGCGCGCCGAGCCGCCATGCAAGGCGCCTGAGACGGTCTTGACGGAAACGCCTGCGCGGGCGGCTATGTCATTGAGCGATGCAGTCACTGGGTTCGCTTTGGGTTATCGATTACCCAATCTGTTAATGGTTGCTCGTCTTGGAGTCAACAGGGCTTGAGGATAGTCCGCAGCGATGGAGGCGGTTGCCGTTAAGCCGACGATCGACATGCTCACGGCCCATCCTGACATCAAGGCCCTTTACGGGATGTACGATGAGGCCGAGACCGGCGCCGCAAAGGTTCTTCAGACACGCGGGCACAGACAAGGTCGGTATCGCAGTCGTGGATGACGACGATCTCTCTGCTGAAGTCGAACGCGATCCAGGGCTTCTTCTTCCAGGAGGCCGTTGGACAGAGATTCGACGAGACGCAGGAGGTCGTCAATGCAATCACCGGTGCGCCGGTCAAGAAAGACCTCGCTCTCATCATGCCTCTCGTGGCGGCGGATAAGGTCGACACGCCCGAAGCGAAGGCCGTCATCGCACGGGTATTCCCGCCCGCCAACTAAGTGGTACGGACGCCGGCTGCTCTAGTCGGCGCCCCATTTTCGGCGATCTCTTGAAGGGTAGCATGTATGAAGGACCTCCCGATCATCGATCCGCATTTTCATCTGTGGGATCTCGACAACAACTACTATCCGTGGCTGTCGGACGGCGTGAAACCGTCCGCCTTCGGCGACTGCACCGCGATCTCCTCATCCGGCAGTTCATGCTGGAGGTGGAAAAGCAGCTCATCACGCCGGGGCGGATAGAAGGCGACAGTCCGGCGGGCACTGTCGTCGACGGTGTTCTACCCAAGCCATGAAGTAGTGGATCGACAGCCGCCTTCCGCCCCACCTCGTCGATTGGCACAGGGCTCAACTGGCAGATCACCACGGTAGAGGTGGAGCACTTTGCCGATGAATCGCCGCCGGTGCGGATATTCGACGGTATGAAGTTCTGCGTGTCGGCCGATCAATAGCCCGATCGAAACTCTTCTGAAAAGCTGATCCTGTCACCGTCAATAACTACGGCAAAATAATCCATAATTTTAGTAGAAAAAGAACAACTGGTCTTTCTCGGTTGAGCCACCCTGCTAGGCTGTCGTCATGATCTTCTCGTCAAAAACAGGGGACCGTTCATGACCCGAAAACGATCAGCACGCATGGGATCCGGCTTAATCACAATCGATCGCTGAGCAGTAGCGTCAGCACCGCAGCTTGCGTTCCACTGACGTAAGCAGGCCCAGATCTATTCGGCTTCCGGCCAAGCGTTTCGTCCGCTCGGCGGGCCGTCGCAGCGCGCGCGCCTCGACGCGCGCAGTTCGCTCGACGATCACAAAGACAACAACTCGAACCATCAGGAACCTTCATGACCGAACGCACCACCTTGCTCTCCCTTTCGAGACGTCGTCTACTGATCTCGACATCCGCGGCCGCCGCCGCTCTGCTTGCACCGAAGGGTTTCACTCCGGCCCGGGCTGCCGACAGTCCGCGCGAAGGCGGCGACATCACCTTCCTGATCGACTCGCTCGGCGATACATGGATTCCGAACAACAGCGCGATCTCCAGCTTCCAGGGCCACATCTGGGGCCATGTGACCGACAAGCTTTTCTATGTCGATGCTGAGGGCAAGGTCAGCCCCTGGCTGGCCGAGCGCTGGGAACAGAACGATGCCGCCACCGAGTTCACGCTTCATATTAAAAGCGGCGTGACGTTCTCCGATGGCTCAACGCTCGATGCGGCGGCCGTCGTCGCCAACCTCGACATCTGGTACGGCGGGCGCAAGAACGAAGGCATCAACCCCATCGGTCTCTTCCCAAAAACCTACGACCACGCAAAGGCCGTCAATGCCACCACGGTCAGGGTCTTCTTCAAGAAGCCCACGCTCGGCTTTATTCCGACGCTCGGCTATCACGGCTCGATCCTGATTTCCCCGAAGTCCATTGCGCAGCCCGCTTCTGAGCAGGCCGATCTGAGCAAGACTTCCGGCAGCGGCCCTTATGTGGTCGACTCCTGGAAGGAAGGCGATTTCGTCAAGCTGGTCAAGCGCAAGGACTATAACTGGGGTCCGGCCGCCGTCGGCCATACCGGTCCGGCCTTTCTTGATTCGATCACCTATAAGCTGGTGTCCGAACCGTCGCTCAGGGTCGCCTCGGTCCAGTCCGGACAAGCCGATGTCGCCTACAATGCCTCCCCCCAGGAGCTGAAATCCCTCAAAGAGGAGGGATTTACGATTGCCACGCCACGCTACCTCGGTTTCGTCAACGGCTGGGCGATCAACACCAAGCTTGCACCTTTCGATGACCTGAAGGTGCGTCAGGCCCTTCAGGCCGGCATCAATCGCCAGGAGATCATCGACACAGTCTACACATCCGATTGGCAACTGGCGAAATCGTTCATCCAAAGCAACGTGCCGGGCGCGACCGATCACAGCGCGTTGTTGGCATATGACCCCGGCAAGGCAGAGAAGCTCCTCGACGAGGCGGGCTGGCTGAAGGGCGCCGACGGCATCCGCGCCAAGAACGGAAAGCCACTTACGATAGCGCTCCACTCCAACCCCTATCTCGCAACGTCGAAATCCATCGACGAGCTCATCGCCCAGCAGCTCGGCAAGATCGGCTGGAAGGTTGACATTCGCGCCTACGACGTCGTGACCTTCGGCGAGAAGGTCAAGTATGGCGGCCCGGCCGTCCCGGCCTACGAAGTGACCCGCAGCTTCATCGATGCCGGCACCGTCGCCGGCATCCTGACCAATGCCAACAACGGCGAGAATTGGTTCGCCCTCGATGACCGCGATGCCAAGCTCAACGACTTGCGCGACAGGATCGCCGGCGCCGCGTCCATCGACGTGCGCAAGCCGGTTCTCGATGAGCTGCAGGAATATGTCCTTGAGCAGGGCTATTTTATCCCACGCACGCAGATCGTGCAGCGCATCTACGTACAGTCTCCGTTGCTCAAGGGCGAGGTCTACAACGGCGTTGCTTATGCCAGCTACTACACGGCTTTCGTCAGCGATTGAGGCGCACCGTAACCGGAAAATGCGAGGCACCGGCATGAGCAATACCTACCTAACCTACGCTGCAAAACGGCTCAGCCAGGCGCTCGTCGTCATCCTGCTGGCTTATGTCTTCACGTTCGTGGTCGTCAGCATCCTCCCCGGGGACCCGATCACCAGTGTCCTGCGGAATCCTCAGAACGGGTTCACCGAAGAAGAGATTGCCGAGATCATTGCGGCTCAAGGTCTGGACAAACCCGTTCTGGTGCAGCTGTGGAATGCCCTGTCGGCTTTCCTGACCGGTGACCTGGGCATGTCGATGCGGTCCAACCGGCCCGTTTCAAGCTTGATTGCCGAGGTACTCCCTTCGACGCTCATTCTAGCCTCCGCTGGTCTGGCCGTCGCTTTGGTCCTCGCAACGGCGGTTGCTTATGGAAGCCGCTTCATTCCCAGGCGCTACGGCCAGGGATTGTTGCGCGGCTTCCCGTCGCTGTTCCTGTCGGTGCCGAACTTCGTCATCGGCCTGGTACTGATCCACGTCTTTGGCTTCCAGCTCGGTCTCTTCCGCGTCATCAATCCCGACAGCTTCTGGGCGACCCTGTTTGCAGCGATCGCACTCGGCATTCCTGTTTCGGCGCAGATCGCCGAGGTCCTTATTGCAAATCTCGACAAGGAGGCGGAGCAGGAATACGCCACGGTTGCCAGCAGTCGCGGTATTGGCCAGGCGCGACTGTTCGCGAAACACCTGCTCAAGCCGGCCTCACTGCCCGTCGTCACGGTCATTGCGCTCACCATAGGGGAGCTTCTCGGTGGATCTCTGATCACCGAGACGGTCTTCGGGCGCACCGGTGTCGGGAGCCTTGTTCAGCGCTCGGTCAGCACGCAGGACCTGCCCGTTCTGCAGGCGGTCGTCTCGCTTGGTGCGGTGGTCTTCGTGCTCGTCAATCTCATTGCCGATCTTCTCTACCCGCTGCTAGACCCGCGCGTGAAGCTTCTTGGAAGGCCGAAGCGACGCCCCACTGCCGCGGACGACCCGTCCTTAGACACCAAGGCGGTGACGTCATGACATTCGTTTCGAACTCATCTCCGTCACGTACCCGCCTCGGCGGTTGGTCGACAGCCCTGCGGATGCCGCCGACGGTGGCGCTTTCGTTCGCGGTCGTCGCGGTGGTGGTTGCCTGGTCGCTCGCACCGAGCCTGTTCACCATTCACGGCCCCGTCGCCGGCGTCCCGGCGGAAAAATTGCTGGGCCCTAGCATGAGTCACTGGTTCGGCACCGATCATCTCGGACGCGACGTCTATACTCGTGTGGTCTACGGCACGGCCTCCTCTGTCTCGAGCGCGCTCGTGGCGGTCCTGATCGGGGTTGTCGCCGGAGGGTTCATTGGGCTTCTGGCCGGTTTTCTCGGCGGCTGGGTCGATGTCGTTTTCGCCCGCCTCGTCGATGTGTTGCTCGCCATTCCCAAATTTCTGCTCGCCGTCATCGTCGTCAGCGCGATCGGCTTCGAGACCATCAACGCCGCTGTCGCCACCGGCGTGTCGGCGGTGGCCTTCTTTGCCCGCGTGACACGCTCGGAGGTCATAAAGACCAGACAAGCGACCTTTGTCGAGGCGTCGTTCCTGCTCGGCGGTTCGCGCAGGTACATCCTTTTGCGCCACGTCCTGCCGAACGCCTCGCGTTCCGTGTTGCCGCTCGGCGTCCTGCAGTTCGGCGAGTCGATCCTGGTAATCGCCAGCCTTGCCTTCCTCGGCTACGGCGACCCGCCGCCCGCTTCGGACTGGGGCCTGCTGATCTCGATCGGCAAGGATTACCTCAAATGGCCGTGGCTCGTATACGCGCCCGCCTTCGTTACCATCTTGACCGTCCTCTCCGTCAATAGGATCAGCCGATGGCTTCGCAAAACAGACTGACTGCGCCATTCCTTCGAAGACAGACGCCCGCACCCGCGCCGCAACCCGCGGCACCTCTCCTTCTGGTCGAGGGACTTTCCGTCGCCTATGGAAAGCAGGAGGTCGTTCAAGACGTCGGCTTCGAACTGGGACATGGCAAAAGCCTCGCCATTATTGGCGAATCCGGCTCCGGAAAATCCACCATCGCCCGCGCGCTGCTGCGGCTTCTGCCCGGCGGCGCGCGGACAGGCGGGCATGTCCGGTTCGATGGTCAGGAACTGCTGGCCCTGCCCGAACGCCGGTTCCGGCCCTTGCGTGGACGGGCGATCGGATTTGTCCCGCAGGATCCCGGCAACGCCCTCAACCCGGTGCGAACGATCGGTGCGCAGGCGATGGAAGCGGCAGCCCTGACCGACGAGCCAAGTGCCGTTATCCGAAGAGCGCTTGTCCTCGAGACCTTTGCCCAGATCGGACTCGACAATGCGCATCGAGTATACGACTCCTATCCACATCAACTCTCCGGCGGCATGCTGCAACGCGTGCTGATCGGTCTTGCCGTCCTGCCGCGTCCCGCGCTCCTCGTTGCAGACGAGCCGACCTCCGCCCTCGACGTTACGATCCAGAAACGGATCCTCGATCTGCTCTCGCGTCTGCAGCACGAGTTGGATATCAGTCTGCTCCTCATTACCCACGATTTGGCAATCGCGGCGGAGCGGGCCGACTCGTTGGTGGTCCTCAAGGACGGCACCGTTCAGGAGGCAGGAGGGACATCGGCTGTCTTCTCATCGCCCGCATCGAACTATGCCAGGAAAATGCATGCCGACGTCCCGGCCCTCAATCCTGATCGTTATGCGAGGCTTCGCGATCCCGGCTTTGGTCTCCTCGATGCCACCAACCAGGCGCCGAAGATCGAAGTGAGCGCCGTCACCAAGAGGTTCACGATCGATGGCAAACACCTGACCGCCGTCGATGACGTTTCCTTCAGCGTCCCGGCGGGAACGACCCATGCGCTGGTCGGCGAATCGGGATCCGGCAAGACGACGACGATCCGGCTGCTGCTGGGGCTTGAAGAACCGGATGCGGGCGAGATTTCGGTGGCAGGCGAGCGCCTAACCGGGCTCTCGCACGCGTCGCTGCGCACAGTCTGGCGGCATCTTCAGTTCGTCTACCAGAACCCGTTTACCTCGCTCGACCCGACCTGGAGTGTCGAGCATCTGGTGCGCGAGCCTCTCGACCGCTTCAAGGTCGGCACGCCCAGGGAGCGGGCCGAAGAGGTCCGCGAGGCGCTCGCCAATGTCGGTCTTGGCGAACATCTGCTGACGCGCAAGCCTGGAGCCTTGTCCGGCGGTCAGCGCCAGCGTGTGGCAATCGCTCGGTCATTGATCCTCAAGCCCGACGTCATCGTCCTGGACGAGCCGACTTCCGCTCTCGATGTCGGCGTCCAGGCCGACATTGTCGAAGTGCTGCTCTCCCTGCAGGCGAAGCTCGGCCTCACCTATGTCTTCGTGTCCCATGACCTGGCACTGGTGCGCCAGCTTGCTCACACCGTCTCGGTCATGCAGCGGGGCAGCATCGTAGAGCATGGAACCATCAAGGACATTTTTGATAATCCTCGGCATCCCTACACGGCATCGCTGCTGCAATCGATCCCTTCCGGCTTCGCCGGTCCTGCTCGCGGGCAGCAACCGCGATCCCTGCAAGCATTCCGAGAGGAGCAGATCGCATGACTATCGCCATGCAATCCACCACCCTGCCCGCATCGTTCCGTCCCAAGCAGCGGCTGGGTTTCAACACCCGGGTGTCGTTCAATGATGATGCCGGACCTGCCCAAGGCCTGCGCGATGGGATTGAACTGTTCAAACAGGCCGAGCGGCTCGGTTACCAGTCTGGTTGGGCCTATCAGCGGCACTTCGACCACTACCTTTCGTCGCCGCTCCCGTTCTTCGCCGCGGCCGGCCAGCATGCCAGGCATATCACGTTTGGATCGGCGGTCATTCCGATGCGCTATCAGGATCCAATCCTGCTCGCGGAAGCCGCCGGCACGACCGACCTGTTGATCGACGGCCGGTTGGAACTCGCAATCTCGACCGGCACCAACGCAAGCTTTGATGCCGTGTTCGGCGCCGTCGACACCGACGCGCGCACAGAGGCCAAACGCCGCCAGGCACGCTTTCTCTCCGCGATTGCAGGGGACGTCCTCCATAGGGTTGTCGAGCAAGGTCCCGGTGCGCCACAGGGTGCTGAACTGCGTGTGACGCCGTATAGCCCGACGCTCAGGGCCCGCATTCGCCAAGGTTCGGCCAGCATCGAGTCTGCCGTGCAGGCAGCCGAGCTCGGCATCGGGCTCATCTCCGGGACTGTCCTGCACGACCAGGCCGAAGGAGAGACATTCGGGCAGTATCAGGCCCGCATCATCGGGACTTTTCGTGTCACCTGGCACAAGAGGTGGGCGACGGAGCCGCCGCCCGTGGCCGTCGCCGCCTCCATCCTCGTCGGCACCACCGCAGAGCTGCGCGAGAAATATGCGGCCTATGATCTGGAGCGCCGCACCAAGGGCATTGCCGCGTCACGTCCCATAGGCGCGCTTGCCCCTGCCGGCCAGCCGGCGGGCGCCCAGATTTCGCCTGTCTTCCAGGGAACGCCGGATCAAGTGATCGATGCTGTCCTCAATGACCCTGGGCTTGCCGCCGCCGATGAGGTCGTGCTCTTCCTCCCTGCCTTTGGACTTGCCGAAAACCTACGGCTTTTGACCGATCTTGCCGAGACGGTTGCTCCAGAGCTCGGATGGTCACCCACCCTCGGACCGTGAGTGTTTCTGCGGCGGATTTGGGTAGCCCAGCCCATCTTGCCCGTACCACGCGAATATTTTCTATACAATCTATAGAATTAGAAAGACCTGTCTTCCTGCCCTCTCCCCTGCGACTTAACCTCGTCTCACTCTTCGGAAAACATCAAGGAGCGCACATGGCCGCGGAATTCATAAGTGTCAGCTTTCCCAACGCGTCAAACGACCTGAACCCAATTCCCGACGCGCCGGTGGATCCTCGCTTTCTCGAGCGCTATGCCCGCGCCCTCGACGACTACGGTTTCAACTACACGCTGATCCCATACTCCTCCTCGTCCTTCGACCCCTTCACGATCGGCGCCACGGTTCTCGCGCACACGAAGAACATCAAGATCATCGTCGCGCTGCGGCCGAACACCGTCTATCCGACGGTCGCAGCCAGATCGCTGGCAACGCTCGATCAACTGAGCGGCGGCCGCGTCGTCGTCCACTTCATTGCCGGCGGCAGCGACGAAGAGCAGTCGCGTGAAGGCGATTTCCTCAACAAGGAAGAGCGCTATGAGCGGCAGGAAGAGTACATTCATATCCTGCGGCTTGCCTGGATGTCGAAGGAGCCTTTTGATTTCGACGGTAAATATTATCAGTTCAAACAATTCCGCAGCGCTGTACGCCCGATCAACGGGCTCATTCCGATTTCGCTTGGCGGCTCATCGGATGCAGCCTATCGCATCGGCGGTTCGCTCTGCGATATCTTCGGACTTTGGGGCGAGCCGCTCAAGGAAACGAAACAGCAAATTGATCGTATCTACGCGCAAGCCGCAAAGGCAGGCCGGACGGACCGCCCGCGTATCTGGGTGACGTTCCGGCCGATTGTGGCCGAAACGGACGAGCTTGCGTGGCAAAAGGCGCATAAAGTCCTGGATCGCCTGAACGAGAACCGCCAGAGGGGTCTGGCGCGCGCGCCCATCAACGCCGCGCCGCCAGCCAATGTCGGTTCGCAGCGCCTCCTGGATATCGCCAAGCGCGGCGATGTTCATGACCGAGCCCTCTGGTATCCGACGGTCACGGCCACCAATGCCAGCGGCGCGACCACGGCACTTGTCGGTTCGCCGCGCACGATTGCCGATTCCATTCTCGACTACATCGATCTTGGCGCCGATCTGATCTCGATCCGCGGCTACGACAACTTCAACGATGCGGTGGATTACGGCCGCTACATCCTGCCGCTCGTGCGCGAAGGTATTCGCGAACGGGAAGAGGCGAAGAAAAAGAACGCCGCGTGATGCATTCGGTCTGGGCCCATTCCCAGGATCCGATCTTCTTTCTTATCTCGGTGCAGAGCGATCCTTTCGTCCGGTGGTGACGGATGATGTCCCTCGACAGCCAGAAGGCCACACCCCGCATGTCCTATGATCCAATCATCCTCGACGCTACGGCGCGCATTCTCGCAGAGGCCGCACCGGAAGCGGACCAGGCCGGCCAGTTTCCCTGGATCGGTATTCGAGCCGTTTATGAGGCTGGCCTCCTCGAAAGCACCGTTGCGACCCGCTATGGCGGTCAAGGTGGGACGCTTGCCGATGCGGCTCATATCCTCGCAGCTCTGGGCCGGGGTGACCCTTCAGTCGCTCTGATCACCGCTATGACGATCTTCACCCATCTGGCGCAGGCGACAAAGGACTATTGGCCGGACAATCTCTATCGGCGCCTGCTGGCGGAAGCGAAGCAGCGTCCGCTGCTGCTCAACGCCGCGCGCGTGGAGCCGGAACTGGGGTCGCCAGCACGCGGCGGCCTGCCTGGGACGATCGCCCGCCGCACGGCGACCGGCTGGTCGATCACGGGTCGTAAGCGTTTCGTGACGGGCGCCTGCGGGCTCACGCATTTTCTCGTCTGGGCACATACGGACGAATTGCCAGGGCGGGTTGGAACCTTCGTCGTGCCGAACGGTCTTCCCGGCATCCAGGTTGTCGAGAACTGGAAAAGCCTTGGCATGCGCGCCACAGGATCGCATGACGTCGAATACAAGGATGTCGAGATCCCGGCGGAAAACGTGCTGGAACTCGTCGATCCTTCCGTGGCCCAACAGGACAACCGCGCCCATGCGGCGATCACCCTGGCGCTGACTGCAATCTATCTCGGGGCGGCCGAAGCCGCACAGGCGGCCTTCATCCGTTTCGCCCATGAGCGCGTGCCGGCCAATCTCGGCCATCCCATTGCCCGCACCGAGCGTTTCATGACGCTCTCGGGCGAAATCGACCTGCTTGTCTCCGGTGCCCGCCAGATCATCTTCGGCGCATTGGAAAACAGCCAGGGCGATGCGGATAACCTGATCAGGGCGAGACTTTTGGCCGGCCGACAGATCCGTGAGGCGGTGCAGATCGCAGTCCGCGGCATCGGCAATCCGGGCCTTAATGCGGATCTCGGGCTTGAACGGCATTTCCGGGATATCCAGTCGGTACTCGTCCATGCGCCGCAGGAAGATACGTCCGTCTCGATCCTGGGCCGTGCCGCCTTCGACCGATGGCACCGGGCCGAAGCCGACCGGCCGGGCTGCCCCGAGAGTATCTCCATTCTCAAGACGGCCTGATGGGAGAGCAGGGACGTCGTCTCTCCATATCTCAAAACGAACTCTCGAAGGGAAATGGAATGAACAACAATCTGATCGTCGGCTTCTCGGGCAATATCTCGCGGCCCTCCAGCACGAAGCGTTTCGTGGAAAATGTGACGGAGGCGCTCGCGAAGCAAGCCGGCCTGAGTCATGCGGTTTTCGATGTTGAAGATCTCGGATCGTCTCTGACGGCAGCACGGTCGGTGACCGATCTCGATCCCGCCGCGCGCAAGGTCGTCCGCACGATCATCGACGCCGATGCGCTCGTCATCGGATCGCCGACCTATAAGGGAAGCTATACCGGCCTCTTCAAGCACGTGATCGATCTGCTCGATCCCGCCGATCTGCGCGGCAAGCCGATCGTGCTGACGGCGACAGGAGGCGGAGACCGGCATTCGCTTGTCGTCGAGCACCAGTTGCGACCACTCTTTGCGTTTTTCGAGGCCTTCGTGACGCCGACCGCGATCTACGCCTCGGGCCGTGATTTCATCGACGGCGCCCCCTCGCCTGCGATACTCGGTCGCGTGAACCAGGCGCTTGGCGAGGCTTCCCTGCTTTTGAACGCACGCTCGAGATTGGCGGCAATAGCGGCAGAATAGGCCGCTGCTGGCATCTGCTTCGATTGGGGCGGTCTGCATTTATCGCAAGTACACCGCAATGAAATCCGGAGACCGGCGACAAGCAGATTTTTTCGACGTTTCGACTGCGCGGAGCGATTTGCTCTCATTTTACGCTTCAGAATAGAACACCATTATGTTGATAGATTTTGTCGAAATACTTAGCCTGTCGGCTTAGGCTGGTTCCCGGCTTTAGTGAAACCTTTCTGAAATTCCTCGCGGAGAATCACGCCGCACCGCGTTTTCTGAAATCATTTCGCCCGATGGGGGTATCTATGAAGGCACTCAGCCTTTCGACATTCGTGAAATTCAATCGCCACAAAGCTCTGGGCGCTGCATTCGGTATCGTCGCCACACTGTTGGCAGGACAGGCCGCCGCCGAGGGCAAGATCAGGATCGCGCAGCAGTTCGGAATTTCCTATCTGATCCTGGATGTCGTTCGCGACCAAAAACTCATCGAAAAGCATGGTAAGCAAGCCGGCGTCGATATCGAAGTCGAGTGGGCGAGCATCTCTGGTGCGACTGCGATGAACGAGGCGCTTCTCGCCAACAATCTCGACATCGTTTCGGCAGGCGTGCCGCCGGCATTGACAATGTGGGACCGTTCCAAGGGCGACGTAAAGCTGGTGGCTGCGCTCGGTTCATTACCGAACTACCTGCTGACGACCAGTCCTGATGTGCACACACTCAAGGATTTCAGTGACAAAGACCGGATCGCTGTTCCTGCCGCCGGCGTCGGCTTCCAGTCGCGAACGCTGCAGATCGAGGCCGCCAAACTCTTCGGGCCGGATAATTTCCAGAAGCTCGATCAGATTTCCGTCAGCCTCCCTCACCCGGACGCGACCGCGGCGCTGATCTCTGGTGGCACAGAAGTGAATTCGCACTTTTCCTCTGCACCCTTCTATTACCAGGCCCTGCAGGCAAACAAGGCGGTGCATAAGGTCATCAGTTCCTATGACATCCTCGGTGGGCCGGCGACCTTCAACGTGCTTTATACCACCGCGGCTTTCCACGACGAAAATCCGAAGACCTATGCCGCCTTCTACTCTGCGCTGCGTGAAGCTGCAGACTGGATCAATGCAAACAAGGAGAAAGCGGCGGAGACGTTCATACGCCAGCAGAATTCGAAGCTCTCGCCGCAGCTCGTCCTCGGAATCATCAACGATCCCGAGAACGATTTCACCATCGTCCCTCAGAATACATTCGTTTACGCGACGGAGCTTCACAAGCTCGGCGTGCTGAAGAGCGAAGCCCAGTCCTGGAAGGATTATTTCTTCCCTGAGGCTCATGGCGGGAACGGCGGCTAACGTCATCCTCACACCCTTCAGCAGGATCTGGAGGCAGCTTGCGAGGCAAGTCGCCTCCAGATCGGTAAATCCGATGGAAATGACAATGGACGCTATGACTGTACCTACCAGGCAGCCCAGTTGGGCAAACGGCGCACCACCTTCATCGCCCCTTCTTTCAGTCGAGGGCGTCACGCTGGAATATCAGGTGCCTGGTCGCGTGGTTCGCGCCACGCAGAATGTCAGCTTCGCTGTCTGGGAAGCCGACCGTTTCATCCTGCTCGGTGCTTCAGGCTGCGGCAAGTCCACCCTCTTGAAGGCAGTCGGCGGCTTCCTCGTGCCGCGCACCGGCCGGATACTGCTCGACGGTCGCCCGGTGCACGATCCCGGACCGGACCGTGTCGTCGTTTTTCAGGAGTTCGACCAGTTGCCGCCGTGGAAGACCGTTCGCGAGAACGTCGCCTTTCCGGTACGGGCTTCCGGCCGCCTCAATCGCAAGGAGGCTCTTGAACGAGCGGAACACTATATCGAGAAGGTCGGTTTGACCCGTTTTGCCGATGCCTATCCGAACACCCTATCCGGCGGCATGAAGCAACGCGTCGCCATTGCCCGTGCACTCGCCATGGAACCACGTATCCTGCTGATGGACGAACCATTCGCCGCTCTGGATGCGTTGACCCGGCGCAAGATGCAGGAAGAGCTTCTGGCGCTGTGGGAAGAGGTGCGCTTCACCCTGCTGTTCGTCACCCACTCCATTGAAGAAGCACTGGTGGTCGGCAACCGAATCGCGCTCCTGTCGCCGCATCCCGGACGGATGCGGGCCGAGATCAACAGCCATGAATGGGATCTGGCTAGTGGCGGAAGCCCACAGTTCCAGGCGGCCGCAAACCGCATTCACGACCTTCTGTTCGAAAGTGCCGAGGTCGAGGAAGAAAACCATGACTGATGTTCTGAGCGCCGATGCGAAAACCGCTCCGCGACCCATGCCGCCGCTCCGCCCCGAATACGAGCGGCCGCTCGAGCCACTTGCAGACACGACGAGCGAAGAGGTTCTTCCGGTCTATCGAAGACTCTGGCAGCGCGCCTGGCCGCGCAAAAGCCTGATCCTGCTCTGTCTCGCCTTGCTATGGGAAATCATCGCGAGACTTCAGGCAAACGAGCTGCTGCTGCCACCGTTTTCGGCTGCGATCAGGGCTCTGGTAGAGGACACCATCAGTGGCGTCATTCCAGTCCGCGCCCTGAACTCGCTGGATGTCCTTATCAAGGGCTATGCGGCAGGCGTCGTTCTTGCCTTCGTGCTCACCTCGCTGGCCGTCTCCACCCAGCTCGGCCGAGACCTTTTGTCGACGCTGACCTCCATGCTCAATCCCCTGCCCCCGATCGCGCTTCTACCGCTGGCGCTGCTTTGGTTCGGGCTGGGACAGGGAAGTCTCGTCTTCGTGCTGATCCATTCGGTACTCTGGCCGCTGGCGCTCAACATGTATACCGGTTTTACGGGCGTGCCGGAAACCTTGCGGATGGCCGGCCGCAATTACGGGCTGCGAGGAGTCCGCTACGTGCTTTTCATCCTCGTGCCTGCAGCCCTGCCGTCAATCATTGCGGGCCTTAAGATCGGGTGGGCCTTCGCCTGGCGCACACTGATTGCGGCCGAACTGGTCTTCGGAGCCTCCTCCGGCAAGGGCGGGCTTGGCTGGTACATCTTCCAGAACCGAAACGAGCTCTACACCGACCGGGTCTTTGCTGGGCTGATCACGGTCATCCTCTTCGGCCTTCTGGTCGAGAACGTCCTCTTCCGCCAGCTGGAGTGCAGGACTGTGGCGAAATGGGGAATGGCGCGCTAACGCGGCGAGGACATGGAAGAATGACGGCAGGGAAAAAATATGTGGTCGGAATTACCGACCACATGATCGGTTCGCCTGATCTCGAGGCCGAGGTCCTTGGTGATGATGTCGAGATCGACTTTTTCGCCAGTACCGACGAGGCATCGTTCGCTCCTGATCGTCTTGCAAGGCTCGACGCGCTGATGGTTTGGGGCGCAAGGCTAGGGCCGAAAATCATTTCACACATGACCCGCTGCAGGGGCGTGGTGCGCTATGGCGTAGGCTACGAAAAGATCGATCTCACGGCACTCGACAGTGCCGGCATCCCCTTCGCCAACAATCCCGATTACGGCACCGAAGAAGTCGCTGATCATGCGCTGGCGATGATCCTGTCCTTGCATCGGCGGCTTTGGGAACATGATGCTCGCGCCCGCGGCTATACGTCTGGATGGCAGGTTCATAGCCTCAAGCCGCTTCCCCGCTCGAACAAGGCGACGGTGGGTGTCGTCGGCGTCGGACGGATCGGCACGGCGGTGGTCAACCGACTGAAACCTTTCGGCTTCCACATCCTTGGCTATGATCCCGGCCAGCCGCCTGGGCATGAGAAGGCAATCGGCTATGAACGGGCGGACCGGTTGGTGGAGCTTTTGGGCCGCTCCGATATCGTTACGCTTCATTGTCCGGCGGACGCAGAGACCCGTGGTATTCTGGACGCCGGGGGTCTTGCACGGCTGAAGCCGGGCGCCATTGTCGTCAACACCGCGCGCGGCGAGTTGATCGAAGATCTCGATGCACTTGAGGTCGCGCTTCGCAGCGGCCATCTAAGCGCCGCCGCGATCGACACGCTGGTCAGGGAACCGCCTGGCGACCATTCGCTGTTGACCGCGTGGCGCAACCGCGAGGATTGGCTCGCAGGGCGGTTGGTGATCACCCCGCACAATGCCTTCTATTCCGATCATGCAGCCATCGAGATGCGACGCAATGCGGCAAAGACGGTCAGGATTCTCCTCGACGAGGGCAAGCTTCGAAATCGGGTCACGGACAGATCATGAGCAGTCATTGCGAATTTCTGTGGTACATTCCAAACGATGTCAAAGCCGGTCACCGTGGCGATGTGGCCAGCCAGGATCACAATAGCCTGGACACGCTGACGACACAGGCAAGAGCTCTGGAAGAGCACGGCTGGAAAGGCGCCTTGATCGGCACGGGCTGGGGCCGGCCCGATACATTCACCATTGCAGCGGCGCTCGTTGCCCGCACGACGACTTTCGAGCCGTTGATCGCGGTCCGGCCGGGCTATTGGAAACCGGCGAACTTTGCCTCCTCCGCAGCAACGCTCGATCACCTGAGTGGCGGGCGCGTTCGCGTCAACGTCGTTTCCGGGCCGGACGAGCTTGCAGCCTATGGCGACAAAGAGGGCGACCAGGTGCAGCGGTATGCCCGCACGAAGGAGTTCATGCGGCTGACCCGCAAACTCTGGACGGAAGAAGAGGTTAGCTTCACTGGCGAGTATTTCCAGGTCGCCAGATCCACCGTAGCGCCGCGGCTGACGCCGATCGGTGATCGCCGCCATCCCAAACTCTATTTCGGAGGAGCCTCGGAGGCTGCCGAGCGCGTCGCCGCAACCGAAGCCGATGTGCAGCTCTTCTGGGGAGAACCGCTTGATGGCGTGCGGGACCGGATCGACCGGTTGAAGGCGCTCAGCAAGGCACTTGATCGCGATCTGGCGCCACTGGAATTCGGCCTAAGGATCACGACACTCGTTCGGGACACGACGGATCAAGCGTGGGCGGATGCAGAAGCGAAGGTTGCCAAAATGGTCGAGGGAACGGCCGGAAACTGGCAGGATCATCGCCACGGCACTGCCGTTTGTCAGCGACGTCTCCTGGACCTTGTCCGGCAAGGCGACGTGCTGGATGACAATCTCTATACAGCGCCGGGCAAATTCGGAGGAGGTGGAGCAGCAACGACCTGGCTGGTCGGGTCAGCCGAGGATGTCGCGCATTCTCTGCGCAAATACGAAGAACTTGGAATCACCCATTTTGTGCTCTCCGACACGCCATACCTTGCGGAAATGAAGCGGCAAGGTGACCAGCTGCTTCCGCTTCTGGCATAGCGCAACATCGCGGAAACGAAATCGGTTTTTCAGAAAGAATGCTGTAGCCGGCTTGATCTCTGGATGCGGCGTCCCGTAGCGGCAGTCCAAATTCGAATCGCATCGTGGCGCACCCGATACTGTAACTGTCGGCGGCCGGCAATTGAGCAAGCACATTGACCTTGGAATTGCCAATCTATGCCTCGGGCGCTGGCAGCGTCGAGACGATCTCTTCAACGACGGCCTTTGCCTGCACCCGAATGTCGGGGACGGCGGTAATTTCCCAGAATTGCCCCGCCGTCAAGGCGCCGACTGCAAACAGCCGGGCGGGTGAGATGCGGGATGGCACCACCACTTCGGAAGCGGCATCCACCTGGATCCCGATGCCGAGGGAATCGGGGGCGATCAGCTGAATGCGGCTCATTTCCTTCAAAAGCGGGGAATGGCTGATCCCGGCGCGTTCCATTCCCGTGCAATTGACCAGCCAATCCGCTCTAATCCCGGCGAACTCCCTTGTCGCTCTGACCCTGTATTTGGCGAGAAGCCTGTCCTCCTCGGCCGCAAGCGATTTTAGGAACCCTGCATGGAAGCGGACGGTTGCTTCCGAAACGAGTTTCTCGAACCTGTCGAACACGTCAGGCGCGACCCGGTGGCGGTGGATGTTCCACCAGGGAAGCGCATGGCGCAGGAAACGTGCCCGCTCCTCGCTTGAAAGCCGCTGCCAGAGTGCCCCTGTCACCGGCCTCAGGCCGTCCATCACGGCTCGCCAGTCAGCGGCCTCCCTGCTCTTCGCCCGCAAGCTCTTCAAAATGTCGCTGATTGTCCCGGGAAGCGCCTGAACATCGATCGGCAGAGGCGCCGGCGGCGTCCTCGCATGTCCGAGGGGTGCCAAACCTCGGCGCGAAAGCACGTCGATCCTGCCGCGGTGGCCGTGGGCGCGAAGCGCGAGAACCTGATCGATCATCGTCAGGCCGGAGCCGAGGATGCAGACTGTATCGGACGGGGCGACGCGCCTGAGCCAGGAGAGCCGCCAGGGATTCTCGACGATCCGCGATCGCAGAAATGGCGGGACACTGGCCGGATCGACCGGCAGGCTGGCGTTGCCGACGCCAAGGCAGAGCACGACGTTCCTCCCGGCAATCTCGTCGCCATTGCCGAGTTGGAAGGCAAGCGTGCTGTTGTAGCGCTCCACACATCCCGCCGCCTTGGCCTTGATCAAATCAACCCGGCAGCGATTGTCCCGCTTTCGAAGCAGCCGCGCCAACGTATCGCGGACATACAGACCGTAATCGCTGCGGGAGGCGAAATCGCCTGCCTGCAGCCTCCGTCCGCGAGCCTTCAGCCAGTCGACGAAATCATCCGGCCGATGTGGCAACAAGCTCATGCGGCCCGCGGGAACGTTGAGGCGGTGGAGATAGAGTTCCGTTCGGTACGCCGTCCCGCGGCCGAAACCCGGATCGTCGCCTATGACGGCAACTTTCGCCGAAGCGGGAAGTTGCTCGATGAGATTGCAGGTCACGGCTATTGCCGAAAAACCGGAACCGACCACGATCACATCGTATATCACCGTATTTCTCCCTGAAAATTCGGGAACCTTCGCTTCTGTCGCTCGCTCGTCCCTTCGATCGCGCAAGCGTCAGAATCATGAAAACAATTATCTCTATAGTCTATAAATATAGTTTGTTATTTCTCCCGCTAGCCCGTTCCCAACCATTACGCTTTTAAGGGTGAGATCAAGGGCCGGATGTGGCCCTGTACAAAGGGGCTCAAGATGAATTTCAGAAATTTGATTGTCGCGGTCGCTGTCGGCGTCGGAACTCTTGCAACGGCGATCGTCGCCGAGGCGGCGGACAAGAAGGTCGTTGTCGGCTATCAGACCGACGCCCTGCCGTCTTCGGTCGCGATCGCCAATGGCGAGTTTGCCAAGACCACTGGCTATGAGATCGACTTTCGCAGGTTCAATTCCGGGGCCGAGATCTTCGCAGCCATCGCCTCGGGCGATGTCCAGGTCGGCTATGTCGGATCCAGCCCCTTTGCGGCTGCGGTATCACGCGGGCTGGAGGTCAAGGCCTTCTACCTGGCCTCTATTTCGGGCATCGACGAGGCTCTCGTCGTTCGTAACGGCTCCGGCATTGAAAGCGTGAACGATTTGAAGGGCAAGAAGCTTGCCGCCGCGCCCGTGTCGACGGACCACTATCAGCTGCTGGCGCTGATCAAATCGCTGGGTCTGACCGAAAAGGACGTCCAGGTCTACGCAATCCCCCAGCCCGAGATCGTCGCAAGCTATAACCGCGGCGATATCGACGGCGGCTTCGTCTGGGATCCGGCGCTGACCGAACTGAAGAAGAACGGCAAGGTCCTCGTGACCTCCAAGGATGTGGCTGACAAGGGTGCGCCGACCTTCTCGGCCTGGGTTGCGGCCTCGAAGTTTGCCGCCGACAATCCGGAATTCCTCAAGGGTTTCGCCTCGGTCGTCACCAGATACTACACGTCCTTCGCCGCCGACAACTCCGCCTGGGGTCCCGAAAGCGACAACGTCAAGTCGCTCGCCAAACTTCTCGGCGGAACGCCCCAGCAGCAGGCATCGGCCTTGAAGAACCTGACGCTGCTCACTCCCGAAATCCAGGCATCGGACGCCTGGCTCGGCGGCGGAGAAAAGGCAGGCGCCGGCAAGATCCTCAAGGACACGGCGTCCTTCCTGAAGGAACAGGGCAAGGTGTCCGGCGTACTGGACAATTACGGAGCCTTCGTCACCGCCGACGCGCTTGCCGGCGTCAGCAACTGATCCTCCTGACATCGGCGCGACAGTCGCGCCGATGTCGAACTTGTGAGTTCCGATATATGCTGAAAGTCGATCACGCCAGCGTCTTCTTTGCAGCCCGCGACGGGCGGACCGTTCACGCGCTCGACCGCGTGTCTTTCGATATTCCCGACCGCGGTTTCGTCGTTGCGCTCGGTGCCTCGGGCTGCGGCAAATCAACCCTTCTCAACGCAATCGCCGGTTTTCTTCCGCTTTCCGATGGTCGCATTACGCTCGATGGCCGCGCCGTCGAACGGCCGGGCGCCAATCGCGGCGTCGTCTTTCAGAAGGATTCTCTGCTGCCTTGGAAGTCCGTGGTCGACAATGTCGCGCTCGGTCTGAAATTCGCGGGCATGAATCGGAAGGAGCGGCAGGCACGCGCCTTGGAACTGCTCCGGCTGGTCGGCCTCGACGAGTTTTCCGCCGCCTATCCCTACGAGCTCTCGGGCGGCATGCGCCAGCGGGTCGGCATCGCCCGGGCTCTGGCGACCAACCCCGACATCCTGCTCATGGACGAACCGTTCGGCGCGCTAGACAGTCTGACCCGTGAGCAGATGCAGGAACTGCTGGTCTCCGTCTGGAATAAAACGGCAAAGAAAGTGTTCTTCATCACGCATTCGATCGAAGAGGCCCTGTTTCTGGGTACGCAGGTGCTCGTCATGTCGCCGCGGCCGGGGCGCGTCGTCGCACGCCTCGATCTCGATTTCGTCAGGCGTTTCGCCGAAACCGGCGATGCCCGCGCGATCAAGGCCTCGCCGCGATTTGCCGAGCTTCGCGAGGAGATCCGCGCCATTCTCCACGGCAGCGAAGACTTCAGGAGCGCCGCATGAGCGATATAACACAGGCTCCGACGGTTGCGACCGATGTTGAGGACCGTCAGATCAAGCTGGTGAAAATGGCCGGCTTTGGCGCCGGCGAGAAATCGACGGTCGCCATCAGCCTTGCCACCGCGCTCGCCATATTGCTGCTGTGGTGGCTCATTTCAGCACTCGGCTTCGTCCCGCACCTGTTCCTGCCACGTCCCGATGAGGTGCTGACGCAGATGGGCGTTATCTATCGCGACGGCTATGCCGGCGCATCGCTTTCCGAGCATGTCTCTGCAAGTCTGTTCCGCATCGTCGTCGCAGCCCTGATCGCCATTTCCGCCGGCATTCCGCTCGGATTGCTCATGGGCCTGAACCGCTGGGCAAAAGGAGTGCTCGACGCGCCGATTGAATTTTACTGGCCCCTTCCGCCGCTCTCCTACCTACCACTGATGATCATCTGGCTCGGCATCGGCGAGACGTCGAAGATCACGCTTCTGGTGCTTGCGATGATCGCGCCGATCTGCCTTTCGGCCCAGGCCGGGGTTCGTTCGCTGCCGATCGAGCGCGTCAACGCCGCCCGTTCGCTGGGTGGCGGCCGGCTGCAGCTTTTCCTCGACATCGTCCTGCCGTCGGCCCTGCCAGAAATCCTCACTGGAATCCGGATCGCACTCGGCGTCGGCTGGAGCACCCTGGTTGCAGCCGAATTGATCGCCTCCACGCGCGGGATCGGTTTCATGATCATGTCGGCGTCGCAGTTCCTGGCGACCGACGTCGTTTTCGTCGGTATCGCCATCATCGCGATCTGCGCCTTCACCTTCTCGGCCGGCATCCGCTTTCTCGAGACCTTCCTCGTGCCCTGGAAGGGCAAGCTATGAGCGGGGCCAATGCACCGTAAATCTGGCCGAATCGGCCCCTCGCCGCTGGAGGCAGATCAACATCTGCAGCCTCCATGACGATCGCCGAAAACGTTTCACCGTCGGCCTCGGCAAGCAGCGCCTGCACCAAACGGTCGATGGTCTGGCGCCTGCTTCTCGGGTCGGCGCTCGGATCTTCGGGCGCAGGAGATCGGCGACGATATCGCATGCAAATCTCCGAAACAGGGGCAAACCCGCCAAGCTCGCTGTTGTCGCCGTCATGCGAAAGATGATCATCACCTTGAACGCAAGGATGCGAGAATACCGCGCACCGTCCCTTGACGCCTGACACCGTTGCTTTTTGTTCTCGCGGAAGCGTTTTCGAACGTCTTGAAGGCTCAATATCGTCCCCCTAAATCATGGCTGTAATAACTGGATCGCATCGGAGGACACAATGACGGGTAATCTGTTTGACCGACCTCTCTTTGTGAAGAGAACGCACTTCATTCAGGAAATTGGATGTCTGGAGGACATTTTCGATTTCCTTGAGGAGTGGCCAGAGGAAAAGCAGGATATTGCCTACGAGACGATTTTGAGGGCATGTCGGGAAGCGGTGGCGGCTCGGTTCCCACTGAACGCCGTTCGCGACAACTTTGAACGTTTTCTCAAGAAGAATGGCATGCTGGCGAAGATCGAAGACATCCCGCTTCTCTCGCAGCGCACCAGCGGCCAAAACGTCGGCGGAGCGTAGCAACGGGTGATGAGCCGCCGCGAGAGGCGCAGGTCAACGACCTTGGTGTTAACAGAAGCCCTTATCTCAAATGCTCGAGTAGCTGACGTCGCCCCGGCCGATGAGGAATGACCGTTTCGGGGCCGATTCCGAAATGTAGGGTTTGGAGAGGCGCCGGCAGGAAAGCTGCCTTTCGCCGAAGTATATGCCTCAGGCGGCTCGCGACCAAATTCGATCGTTATGCGATCGCTTCGTGAACTTCTGCTTCTGTCATGATCGGGCGTGGAGGTCCTCTCGTACAAAAACATAGCCGAGCCAATATGCCTTGGCACGCGATGAACACTCCACGCCTCCCTTGCGCAGCCGTGGCAGCCGTTACAGCATTTGTCCGCCTGAAACATCGAAGCAGGTGCCGTTCGCCCAGCCCATGTCGTCGGAGAGAATTGCAGCGACCGCGCTGCCGATATCGTCCGGCAACCCGACGCGACCCAGCGCGATACCCTGCGCGACGAAGGTGTTAACGGCCTTGTTATCGCGTACCGCGCCGCCTCCAAAATCAGTCGCGATCGCGCCGGGGGCGATGGCATTCACCCGAATCCTGCGCTTGCCCAGTTCGACGGCCATGAAGCGCGTCAGCACCTCGGTTGCCGCTTTCATTGCCGCGTAAACGCTATAGCCGGGCAGAGTGAAGCGTACGAAACCAGAGGAGATATTGAGGATACGGCCACCGTCCTCGATCAGCGGTAAAAGCTTTTGGGTGAGGAACATCGGACCACGCAGATGTGTCGCCACCAGAGCGTCGAACTGTTCTTCCGTCGTCTCCGCGAAATTGGCGAACACGCCGATGCCGGCATTATTGACGAGATAGTCGAACTGCTGGCGGCCAAAGGTGTCGTCCAGCGCCGTGGCCAAAGCTCTGGTAAATAGTGGGAAGCCCGACGTTTCAGTTACGTCGAGCGAGATCATAGCGGCCTTGCCGCCTTTCGCTTCGATTTCGTGCTTCAAGGCGTCGGCTTCGGCGGCGCCGGTGAGGTAGGTGCCGATAATGCCGACGCCACGGTCGGCGAGGTGAAGCGCCATGGCGCGGCCTAGACCGCGGCTGGCGCCGGTGATGAGCGCGATTCTGTCAGTCATGTTCTGCCTTTGAGAGAGATTATTGGCGAGCGGCAAATCGCTCGCGATGAGCGCTGCCTGCCTCTGCATGATAGCGACAAGCCTTCACCTAAACCCGCCTGATCGGATCAACATCTTGCCCAATTGTCTCAACTGACTTGCCCGGTCCTGGAGGTACTGACATAATTCCGCAATGACCGATGCCTTCGAAGTGCACCTTGAAATCGCCTTGCGCCATGCCAAGCCCGATACCGTGCTCACGCCGATCCCGCGCGTCGAGCTGCTGGTCGGACATCGCCCGACTGGCGAAACGCCGTGCCTTTATCGGTCGATGGTTTGCTTCATTCTTCAGGGCTCCAAACGGGTCGCCATCAACAACAGCGTCCTGAGCTACGACAGTTCGCAGTATCTGATCAGCGCCCTCGATCTGCCGCTGATCGGCCAAGTGTTAGATGCCGACCAGCATCGCCCTTATGTCGCCGTTTCTCTGACACTCGATCCCGCTTTGCTGGCAGAACTGGCGGCTGCCATGCCGCCCAAGCGGGAAACCGATGGCGAGCAGATCGGGCTGTCGATCAATCCGATGACGGTCCAGCTTCGTGATGGGCTGCTTCGGTTGCTTTCGCTGCTCGACAAGCCCGACGACATTCCTGTTCTCGCGCCCATGGTTGAGCGCGAATTGCTCTATCGTCTCCTGCAAGGTCCGGACGGGCGCCTTCTCCGCCAGATTGCGCAGCCTGAGGGGCCGCTGGTCCGCATCCGCCGTGCCATTGCATGGATCAGGGACAATCACGACCAGCAATTGCGGATTGATGCCCTGTGCGAGGCGAGCGGCATGAGCCGAGCGAGCCTGCACCGGCACTTTTCGGCGATCACGGGCTTCAGCCCGCTCCAGTACCAGAAGCAACTTCGCCTGCAGGAGGCACGCCGGCTGCTTCTGGGGGGCGAGTATAGTGCATCATTTGTCGCCTTCGCGGTCGGCTATGAGAGTGCATCCCAGTTCAGCCGCGAGTACCTCCGGCAATTCGGCGCGCCGCCCGTCCGCGACATCCGCCAGATGCGGAAACAAATCGATGCCGCATTTGCCGGCTGATCCGTCCTTGCGCTCTCCAGCTGCGTCTCTGGCATTTGCATCGGGCTGGCTCGTTCAGAGGAACGGAGGGCAGGAACTGTGGGCGCATGCCGGTGATTGGATTGGCTAAGATGAGGGCGCGAAGCGGGAATAATCTCCGCTGCCGGCTGCTGGCGGCACTTAGGGGCCGGAAGGAGGCTGTCGACGTGCGAAAGCCGCGTCACCGACTCGCGACAGAATCGGCGACACTGAAAATTCAGGGAAGTTTAGTCGCAAATAATAGGTGCAAAAGTCAGACTTCTGCAGCTGACTCTTGCGACAAATCGGATAGCGCACCCGGCTTGCTGAAACTGCGACGGCGGAACAGACGCCGACGAACCGCATAGTCGCTCCAATCGCCTCGGCGGGAGACGGAAACCGGCCATCGAACATGAAGCCGAAGGCGAGGCCGAAGGCCGTTTCGGCAACGATTGAACTGGACCGCCAGCGCCAGCGGCGCCAAATGGCTGGGATCGGGCGATTGCGGACGTCAGAGAGCTGTGCCTGCGTCAGACCGGATCGGCGAACGGCGTTTCGGGATCGCTGACGTAGAACAGGACCATCACCGCCGGACTGTCAGAACTGAGATTCCGACCCGTCATTCTCACGCCCGACGGTTCGACGAAAACCTCACCAGCGCTGATGGCGATCGGGTTGCGGCCGTCCAGCTCGAGGGTAAAAATGCCCTCGAGCATATAGACAGTGACCGGAAAACGATGGGAGTGGTAGGGAGTGCTGTCACCCGGTTCGAGCTTGGCGATGATCACCCGGATTTCCTGCATGCTCCCGTTCGGTAGTGCGTCCGTCAACTCCTTGTACAAGACCGTGAGTTTCGCCACGCCCGTGCTCCCGGCGGAGGTGGTCACCCCCACCTGTGTTCCAGCAATTGCCTTGTGAACGTCCATAACCTTGTGCATGACCTGTCTCCATTGTGTGGCAAGCCTACGCCTGATCCCAGACATAGGGGAGCCGCAGACTTGCAAAGGCTCCCCGCAAAAGCGCATAACGAAACATGTTCGATTGGAACGACCTTAAATACTTTCTGGCTGTCGCCCGGCACGGCAGCACAACGGCTGCCGCCAAGGCCACCGGGGTTAACCAGTCCACGGTTCAGCGTCGGATGGTCGAGTTGGAGCGCCGGATAGGTCAGCCCCTCATTCACAGGCACGCAAGCGGCTATCAGCTCACCGAATTCGGACTATCGCTTCTGCCAAAGGTCGAAGAGCTCGAGGAGGCGGCACTCGCCATCGAAAGGCAGGCGCGACTCAATATTAGCGAGCTGAGCGGCGTTGTTCGACTGACCTGCCCCGAGCCTTTGGTCTCCCGCATCAATGGATCGCAGTTGCTTGAGCAATTCCGTTTGAATTACCCCGAGATTCGCATCGAATTTGTGATGAGCGATGGTTATCTCGATCTCTCCAAAGGAGAGGCCGATATCGCCTTGCGCTCCGGTGAGCCCTCGGATGAAAATCTTGTGGGCAAGAAGATCGCCGATTCCATCTGGGCAGTCTATGCGAGCAGGAGCTATGTCCAGCATCACGGGTCGTTGAAAACTGCAGCCGACATTGGCGAGCATGCTATCGTCGGTTTCGATGGAGCGCTTGCCAACCATCGGGCGGCGAAATGGTTTGCTTCCGTGGCGCCCGATGCGCGCGTCGGTGCGCGCAACAACAGCGTTCTGGGGGTGCTTCATGCGGTCAAATCCGGCTTGGGCGTTGCGCCGCTGCCGACGACAATCGCCGATATGCATGATGATCTCGTGCAGGTGCTTCCGCCGGTCGAGGAATTGAACCGGGGCTGGTATCTTCTGGCCCATCCCGACATCCGCAAAACGCCGCGAGTTCGAGCGTTCTTTGAGTTCGTCAGCAATCACAATTCGCTGGTCCGCCCGATACTCATGGGATAGAGACGCGACCTGGCTGCGTACCGCCTTGCAACTTGCTTCGGTTGCACCATGCGTTGACCTGAACGAGGTTGCGTCCCATTGGCTTGCGGTGGCCATTCCCTTCCAGCATCTCGGCATCTTCCGCCCCGCCCCACCAGGACGGACCTTCAGACCTGCGAAGCACTGAATTCTCGCATCCGCGCGTCGATCTAAGCGTGCAGAATAGGTTGATTTGCCGGTACACCTAAATCGGCCACGGCCGCTCGTGGCGCGAAGAAGCCGAGTGCGCTCGCGGATAACGGTCACTCCTGCCCATGCCTTCTGCCGGTCTCAAAGGGAGTCGCTGTGTCAGCCAGGCCAAACAGCGTCTGTCCTTCAAGCGAACAGTCGCTCCTAAAACAATCTCTGGCCGCCGTCGATGTTGATGGTCTGGCCAGTCGTGAACTCGCTCTCCGTCAGATAGATGTGCGTCGGGGCGACATCGGCAGGTATCGCAGTCCTTCTCGCAGGAAAGTCGAGTGGCGATGCGCTCGAAGAGCCGAAACTTTGCATCACCAGCGAGTTGGGTAAAGGAAGCTACGCGTTCGCGGCCCAAGTTGCCCGCAATCTAGAAGAAAATGGTTCGACTTTTTCACGGCCGGGGACATGAATGGCCGGTTATGACCGTCGCCCGTCGGCGGTTGCTCGCAGCGTCGCCCCCTGCGACTGACTTAACGTCTTGCAAGTCCTGACCATCGACTTCAAGCTGCCCACCGGACGCGGCGACGAGTTCGCCCATGGCGGCGGTCCGGATCCCTGCGACAAGCCGAAGCCTGTGATTTAGCCGCGGGACATCTTATCGACAACTTAAAGGTGAAGGCGGAAAAATTCCCACTAGCTTCGTGGGTCGGTGTCGGATTGTCGTTCTCTCGTTCGTCCTCTGCTTTGAACAGCACAGGAGAACGGCCGATGAGCAACGAAACCAAAGTCAATATCGAAGAAGAGGCTATTATCGCCATGCTAACGATGCGCGCTTCCGCGCTCGGCGAAAAAGATGCCAAGGGCGCACTTTCCTACGAAACCGAGGATTCGGTGGAGTTTTCGCTAGCCCCGCCACTCGTCTATCACGGCAAGGACGAGTCGGGCCTGCAGGCGTGGTTCAATACCTGGGAAGGTCCGATCGGTGGCGATGTTTGCGATGCCAAGCTAACGGTCGGCGGAGACGTTGCTTTCTGGAGTGGTCTGACGCGCATGACGGGAACTAAAACTGACGGCACCGAGGTCGATCTTTGGTTTCGTCAAACCCTTGGCCTGGTGAAGCGCGATGGCCGCTGGATGGTGTCCCACCAACATGCATCCGTGCCGTTCGCCATGGATGGAAGCGGTCGCGCTCTGCTCGATCTCAAACCTTAGGCGGCGGGCCGCAGGGTATCGATCGCCACCGCATTTTAGTATGGGCGTTGGCTACACCGATGCGCACTTGCTGGCATCGGTCCTTCTTGACCAGCGAGCGGCGTTATAGACGAGAGATAAGCGCCTGCAGGCAGCGGCCGAAAATGCGGGCGCTGCACTTTGCGTACCGGCCAACCTGTCCCACTTCGTCCTTGGACCTAATCCAACAGCTATCCGAGACGCTGGCAGGGCGCATAATCTATTTCGAAATGCCGCCAATCGGTTTGGAAGAGGCCGGGGCGGGCTTCTATCGACATCGACGAGTTGTGGCTGCGCGGCGGCTTCCCCGATAGCCTGACGGCGGCGACGGATGAGGATAGTTATCTCTAGCGACAGGCATTTGTTCGCAGCTACCTTGAACGCGATGTTCCGATATTTGCGCCCCGTATGCCAGTCGCGACAATCGGACGGTTTGGACGATGCTCGCCAACGGCCAAGGAAATGCAGCGCGCGGCTTGCCCAAGGTCTGGGTGTCTCTGCGCCTATGATTGGCCGCTACATAGATCTCCTTGTTGATCTCATGCTGGTTCGCCGACTTCAGCCATGGAGCGGTAATTTTGGCAAGCGTCCAATTGGTTAAGCGTTCCGATTTCCAGGAGAGCATGTACGAGCCCACTGTCGCGCACATAGATGTTAGGTCATCCCGTCGTTGGACCGAGAAGGTTTTGTGCTAGAGACGCTTATCCTCGCAGCCGGTCCAGACGTGGCGCCATTCTTCTGCGGGACTGCCGATGGTGCCGAGATCGACCTTGTTATTGAACACGCTGGAAAGCCTAAGGTGGCAATCGAGGTCAAGCGTGCCAGCGCTCCACAAGCTGAGCGCGGCTTCTTTGTGGCTTGTGACGACTTGGAGATAGAAAACAGGATCGTCATTGGCGCAGGTGCTGGTGATTATCAGGCGAAGGGTGGGTCAAGGTGCGCACACTGCTGTCGGCTGTGAAAGAGGTCCGGGAAATCCTGAGATCACCGTTCGCGGCGTAAGTGTATTTATGGAACACAGCCTTGCAGTCGGTACGACTTGTCTGTGGACACCGCTTTCACGGACAGTCCGTTGGTCATCGAGATAATCGGAACCTCTCTCCTCAAATATTTGCAGCCGTGTAAATGTCAAAGGGAAGCACATTTTGCGTCATTCCACTCGGCTCTCCTTTGTTCATGGCGGCATCTCCCATAGCGCGCACTAATGTCTCTGTCAGTTGCCGTGCAGGATGCGAAAGGACAACCTTCAGCAGTCCTTCCGCTAAGCCCGCACGCGTTTCGTTCGTCAGTTCATGGGCCACTACAACCAACCTCTGAGCTGCGGGACCACGGTCCTCCTGTAAGGCTCGCATGACACCTGTCACGCCGCCTCCCGCAACATAAAGGCCTACCCAGCGCTCTTGGGACGCTAAGAGTTGCTTGGTGAATTGATACGCAGTCTCAGGCTCCTCCATCGTCGCCAATGTCTCAAGCATTTGGAACTTGGGCGCGGTTTCGCGGAAATACGACCTGAAGCCCATCTCGCATAGCTCCTGCGCTAGATATCGATGGCTGCCTACGAAGACAGCTACCTCACCAGGCCTTGCGTTGAGGTGAGCAATGAACCAAGCTGCGGTCCTCCCCTTCTTCGCGCAATCATTCCCTACGAAACCCGCTCTCTCCGGCGCCGATAAGTCAGAGATCATCGTCACGACGGGGATGCCGTCAGCGGCAAGGTCGGCAACCGCATGATTGACCTGGGGGTGATCCGACGTAATCATCCCAATCACATCAGCTTCCCGGCTGAGGTCGTGAATTGCGGCGGCTGCCTTGTCTGGACTGAGGTCGTCCATAAAGCGCACAATTGCTCTCCCATGGGCGTGAGGAAAGGCTTCAACAGACTTCGTCAATAGCTCGCTCCACATCTGGTAGAGCTTTCGGTGCTGCTGCTTGAGCAGAAAGCCAAATTTGATCACCGGTTTGTCCGCCTCGATGCGTCGTTTGATCGCCGTCAGGCCGTGAAACCCGATGCGCTCGGCTGCTTCAAGGACCATTTCAGCCGTTTTTGGCCGCACTGGATGGCGTCCGTTAATGACCCGATCAACAGTAGAGATCCCCACATTTGCTTCTTTCGCCAGATCGGCAATCGTCGGCCGCGCCATGCCACATTCTCCCATTTCATGAAAGGCACTCTGAACGATTTTGAAAGAAACTCCTAGACCGAAATTGACAGAAAATGAAGAAAAAGACATGAAAGCGACATTGAAAAGACGCCAGCTGGCGCCGGGCTTGGGAGAGCCTGAGGTCTGGAGGACTATCCAAATGACATTTGCTGGAGGATCGCCGGCGACTACCCCGGCTGCAGCCAAGAGCGAGTATGTCCTTGAAATGCGAGGAATTACCAAGTCTTTCCCGGGCGTTCGTGCACTCGATGGTATGAACTTGAGAGTTCGACCAGGCAGCGTGCACGTTCTAGTCGGCGAAAACGGTGCCGGCAAGTCCACCCTGATGAAGATCCTGAGCGGCATCTACACCATCGATGAAGGTGAGATTTTCTTTCAAGGTGAAAAGCTTGATCACCAAAATGCTGCGGCCGCTTTGGATCGCGGCATCTCGATGATCCACCAGGAACTCAGCCCTGTCCTCGACATGACGATCGCCGAGAACATTTTCCTCGGCCGTGAACCGACGGTCGGTAAAACGGGCGTCTTCGCCTCATTCGTCGACTTCAACCAAATGAATTCCGATACCCAGAAACTTCTCGATCGGTTGGGGCTCAAATATTCCGCCCACGCCAGAATGCGAGATCTTTCAATCGCTGCCATGCAACTGATCGAAATCGTGAAAGCGATCTCGCGGGACGCGTCACTGGTCATCATGGATGAGCCGACGTCTGCGATCAGCGACACGGAAGTGGCAATGCTATTCCAGCAGATCGCGGACCTGAAGTCGAACGGCGTCGCGATCATCTATATCACCCATAAAATGGATGAAATTTTCCAGATTGCCGACGATATCACCGTCATGCGGGATGGTGAGTTCATCGCGACCGGGCCGTCCACCGACTACACCGAAGCCAAGCTGATCTCTCAAATGGTTGGCCGGACCATTTCAAGTATCTTCCCGAAAGATGATGTGCCGATTGGCGACGTCGTTCTGTCCCTTGAGAATGTCAGCCGCGCCGGTGTCTTCGAAGATGTCAATCTGACGGTGCGCGCGGGCGAGATTGTTGGATTGGCAGGATTGATCGGTGCCGGACGAACGGAAGTCGCCCGCGTGATTTTCGGGCTCGACAAGTGCGACGCCGGGACTATTCGACTCAATTGCACGCCGATCAAGATCTGCTCTCCGACCGATGCAATTCGGCACGGCATCGCCATGGTTTCGGAGGACCGGAAGGCCGAGGGGCTCGTGCTCTGCCGGTCAGTCGGGGAGAATATTTCTTTGGCCAATCTGAAGAAGTTTGCCTCCGGCTTGTTTATCAGTGAGCGCCAAGAGGAAAGTGCTGCTCAGCGTATGATCGAGATGCTCAAGATCAAGACGCCGAACACGGAGATGATCGTCGAGAACTTGAGCGGCGGCAATCAGCAAAAGATCGTGCTGGCAAAATGGCTGTTGGGCGATCTCAAGCTTCTGATCCTGGACGAACCGACGCGTGGGATCGACGTTGGCTCCAAGTCGGAAATCCACAAACTGATGACAGAGTTCGCTCGCCAAGGCCTGGCGATCATCATGATTTCGTCGGAACTGCCTGAGGTTCTCGGGATGAGCGATCGCGTCGTAGTCATGAGCGAGGGCCGGGTGGCGGGCGAACTGACAAGAAGCGAGGCGACGCAGGAAAATATCATGCGCCTCGCAACCGGAGGACACTGATGTCGATGGAAACGGCAACCAAAATCGAGAAGGATGGCGCAAAAGCTTCATCCTCAGCGACCAGCCTGAACTTTGCGCAAATTTACCGCAGGTACGGGACGATGCTGATCTTTATCGGCATCTGTATCCTTGCGTCGCTCCTGAGCCCCACATTTTTGACTGAAGCCAACTTGACGAACGTGCTTCGCCAGGTCGTGGTCGTCAGTCTGCTCGCCTGCGGTGTCACCTTCATTATTATCCTTGGGCATATCGACGTGTCGCTTGGATCCGTCCTCGCACTTTGCGGGGTAATTGCGACAAGTGTCATGGCTATGACGGGAAGCGTCATCCTGGCCGTTGCTGCCGGCATCGCCGTCGGCATCTTTACAGGCCTTATCAATGGCTTCGTCATCACCTTCTTTCGCATCCCGTCCTTTATTATGACGCTTGCGATGACGACAGTCGCTCGCGGTGGGGTCCTGCTCTACACGGGCGGCTCACCGATCACGGGTCTTGGTGACTTCAAAATCATCGGCCAAGGGTCATTTGGACCGATCCCGATCTCGGTCCTCATTCTGGTCGTCTTTGTGATCGCCTCGTGGGTCTTGCTCAACAAGACAAAGTTCGGGCGATACGTCTATGCGGTCGGCGGCAACGAAAGGGCGGCCCGTGCCTCTGGCATCAATCCCGACAGCATCGTCGTCAGGGCATTCATCTTCAACGGAATCCTTTGCGCGGTCGCTGGCATCGTCCTCATGTCACGCATCAATTCTGGACAGCCGGCCGGTGGTGTCGGTTACGAGTTCGATGCGATTACGGCCGTCGTCGTCGGTGGCACCAGCCTCATGGGCGGTACCGGAACGATCACCGGAACGATTATTGGTGCGATGATCATCGGTGTCATCAACAACATCCTTAATCTCCTAAATGTCAGTTCTTACTGGCAGCAGATCATCAAGGGACTGATCATTGCGATCGCGGTCATCCTTGATGTTTGGACAAAGTCGGCCCGCAGTAAGAAGAAGACCTGACGCTGTTCAGGCCGCACCGCAAACGCGGCCAGGACCATCTCTGTGTGCGCCAATTGGCGCGTGGACGTGAACTCATTTCAATTGGGAGGACCCTATGAAACTCATCGCTAAACTCGCGCTTGCCTGCGCAGTCTCGGTTTCCGCTCTGTCTGCTGGTGCAACCTTTGCCGCTGACAAGTTCGTCGTCGGCTACGCTAATATGGCCGACACCGACGTCTTCGTAATGGCCCGCAAGAACGCCTTCATCGAAGCTGCCAAGTCCGATCCGGCCGTCGAAGTCAACTTCTCCGATGCCAACAACGACGCCAGCAAGCAGCTCGACCAGATCGACAATTTCATCGCTCAGAAGGTGGATGCCATCGTTGTTGTTCCAGTCGATTATCAGGGTATTGTCCCAGGCGTCGAGAAGGCCAACGCGGCTGGAATCCCGGTTATTGCGCTCGGCATCCAGTCGGCTGGCGGGAAGTACACCTTCGTCGGTTCCAAGAATATCGACGCGGGCCGTCTTCAGGGCGAATACATGAAGGCGTACCTGCCGAAGGACGGGAAGATTCTCTATCTCGAAGGCACGCCGGGCCTGTCGCATACGCAGGAACGTAAGAAGGGTTTCGAAGAGGCCCTTGGTCGTTCCGATGTGACGACTCTCGCCAGCCTGTCGGCGAACTATGACCGAGCCGAAGGCATGAAGGTTACGGAAGATTGGATCCAGAGTTTCCCGGAGTTTGACGGTATCATCGCCGCCAACGACCAGATGGCGCTCGGTGCTCTCGAAGCTCTCAAAGGTGCCGGCCGTCTCAAGGGCGTCCTGATTTCAGGCGTGGACGGCGTACCGGATGCACTGACGGCCATTAAGGCAGGAGAAATGTCCCAGACGATCTTTCAGGATGCTGCTGGCCAGGCAAAGGCCGCCTTTGAGGTTGTCAAAGGCGTCAAAAAGGGCGAACAGCCGCCGGCTGAGAAACTCGTCCCCTTCGCGTCGATCACCAAGGACAATGTCGACCAATTCACCAAGAAGTAATGCCTCCCGAGGCGTGTCGGGAATTCGTTCCCGGCACGCAAATCTTGTTAAATTGCCATCAGCCCTTCCGAAACACAGGAAAAACCATGACAGTTAGAATCGCAGTTATCGGCGCAGGCCTGATGGGCGCGGATCACGCAAAGATCGTTGCGGAAGAGATGCAGGGCGCGACACTTCAGCTCGTCTGCGACATGGATGAAGCCCGAGCTCGCGACGTAGCTAACCTGTACGGCGCCGTTGACGTTGTCAGCGACCCCCAAGCCGCAATCAACCGCGATGATGTTGATGCCGTAATTGTGGCAAGCCCCGACTTCACGCATGCGCCGCTGTCCCTCGCCTGTATTGCAGCACGAAAAAAAATTCTTTGCGAGAAGCCCCTGTCGCAATCTTCTGACGAGTGCCTGAAGGTGATAAAGGCCGAAATGGCTGCCGGCGCCAAATTCGTGCAGATCGGCTTTATGCGCCGTTATGATCAATCCTATGTCGAGATGCAACGGGCTCTCAAAAGTGGCGCGACCGGCCGCGCTCTGATGATGCACAACTTCCATCGAAACGTGGAAACGCCCGCGTCGGACTTTACAGGTGCCATGGCGATTACCAATTCGGCGCCGCACGAGTTCGACGTCGTTCGCCATGTGTTGGGAACCGAGTTTGTGTCCATCTCCGCGTTTCAGCCGAGACGATCCGATGCCCTCGTCGCTCCCGTGGTCATGGTGCTGGAGACAGCAGATGGCCAGCTTGTAAACATCGAGATCAACAATAACGCCGCCTATGGTTACGATGTCCGCGCCGAGCTCGTCGGTGAGAAAGCAGCCATTTCGATGAACCAGGTTGCGTTCACGCGCCTCGACCAAGCGCTCGGGCAGCATACCGGATACGACGCCGACTGGCGTGGCCGGTATTTTGACGCCTATCGGCGGCAGAATCGTGCATTCCTTCGTTTTGTCGAATCCGGAAACTTTCCCGAACTCGCCTCCAGCTGCTGGGATGGATACTGCGCTGCCATTGCCGCGGAGGCTGGCGTCAAAGCATTAATCACAGGGCGCAAAGTCGCCGTCGAGATGATCAATAAGCCGGAGTTTTACGCATGAAATTGGGTTTTGTATCCGACAGCCTCGGCGGCTTGCCACTGACTGAAATGCTCGAACACGCAAAGCGTATGGGCGTGTCGGGCGTCGAGGTCAATACATGCGGCTGGTCGACCGCTCCTCACTTCAATCTGAAGGCCTTGCTCGGGAATAAGACGGCCCAAAAATCCTTCCTGGAAAAGTTTTCTGAACGGGGCCTCGAGGTGATCAGCCTCAATGCAAATGGCAACCCGTTACATCCCACAGACACGATGCAGGGTGAAGGTCTAAAGGATACGATACGTATTGCGGGCGAAATGGGTGTAAAGACCGTATGCACCATGTCTGGACTGCCTGCTGGCAGCCCGAACGACACGATGCCGAACTGGGTTGTCTCGTCCTGGCCACCGGAAACACAGGCTATTCTGCGTTATCAATGGGAGGAAAGGCTCCTTCCCTTCTGGAACGAAATCGTCGCACTTGCGAAGGAAAATGGCGTCGAGCGAATTGCGCTTGAGCTCCATGGCAACCAGTGCGTCTACAATGTTCCCTCCCTCTTGAAGCTGCGCCAGGCTGTGGGGCCTATGGTGGGCGCAAATCTGGATCCTTCCCATTTGTTCTGGATGGGCGCGGATCCCCTGATCGCAGCAGAGGCGCTAGGGGACGCGATCTATCACGTCCATGCGAAGGATACCATCCTCAACGCCCCCAAGCAGGCCGTAACCGGCCTTTTGGAGAATGGCAGCCTGATGGACATTCCCGCCCGTAGCTGGTCGTACATCACGCTCGGTTTCGGACATGGGGAGGAATGGTGGCGCCAGTTTTGCTATCGCCTGAAGATGGCAGGATATGATGGCTGGCTGTCGATCGAACACGAGGACGTGCTTTTGAACTCGCTGGAAGGCTTGGAAAAATCAGTCGCCCTTCTTCAGGGTGTCATGCCCAGCGCGCCAGCAGACTACCAGCCGCAGGCAATTTAAGGAGGGGCGGCCGCCTCCCCGATCATATCATTGAGTTGTCAGCCAGCATCACGAGCTGATGCGGGCCGCAGCGCCACATTGTCTCGCGGTGATCACGCGGGTTGGTAATGAAGATATAGGCCGTTTCATCCGTGAGTTGGTGCGTGAGGGCGTCAGTATGCGAGGTGTTACCCCACCCGATCCGGAAGGATTGACGGCTTGGTCATCCTTGGAAAGGTGGGGCAAGCCTTTCGATCTCGAAGAACTGATCCGAAAAAGCCTGCCGCGGGAGGAGGTGCGGCAGGCTTTTCGAGAGATTTGAACAGCGGCTCGGAGGAGGAGTGCCGCTACTCCGTCAGGCGCCCCTTGGGGACGATCCAATTCCAATACAGTGCCACAATCCTCAGGCTTGCTGGGAAAGTGATGGGAGATACTGGCTGCCTCCATGCCAACCTCGATCGGCAGCTCGCTCGCGCACATTTCGCCCACCTGGCCATTTGTTGGGAGCTTTTGCTGCGGGTCCCTTTGCCCGTGCGATCACGTCCCGCACACGATGCCCTAAGGCCGTCAAGGTGGTACGCCACAACCATTGCCGAGGCCGATCTGCGCCCTAATTGCAAAAGACTTGGTGAGAACGGCCGACACATCGATGTCTTCGAGCGACGCCAAGATCACGGAGGCGGAATTGGAAAATGAGCTCGGCCCCCGTCGCGTCTATTCGACCTCGCCATCCTCCCCTTCACGCATGCCTGCCTTCGCGAGTGTACTCGCGGTTATCGCCATTTTGTATTTCGGCAAGGACGTTCTTCTTCCTCTAGCAATCGCAGTCCTGTTGACGTTCGCGTTGGCTCCCATCTCCTCTCGTCTTCGAAAGCTTGGCCTGCCCCGTATTCCGGCGGTAATAGTCACTGTCGTGATCGCTTTTCTTGTCCTCGTCCTGTTCGGGCTTGTCGTAGCGGGACACGTTGCCGAAGTTGCCCAGAACCTTCCGGCCTACCAGGGCAACATCATAGCAAAAATTCGGTCTCTCCAGGAAAGTGGAACCGATAGCGGTATTGTGCGGCGCCTGACGTCCGTCGTTGAGAGCGTCGGTCGAGAGCTCAGCAACGCCGAGGAGCGCCCAATTGCTCCAGGTACCGGATCAAGACCAAGGGAGCCCCTGCTCGTCGAAATATTCGCGCCTAGCAGACCAATCGAAACGCTTACTAGCCTGATTGGTCCTCTGCTCGGCCCCATCGCCTCATTGGGCTTGATCATCGTCGTCGTAATATTCATGCTTTTAGAGCGGGAAGAGCTTCGCGATCGCTTTATACGGCTCGTAGGCTATGGAGATCTGCATCGCACAACAGAAGCTATCCAGGAGGCGGGTAGCCGGGTCGCGCGGTATCTTCTTATGCAGCTGGTGGTGAATTGCGCTTACGGCGTCCCCTTGGCGATCGGCCTGTGGGCGGTTGGCATTCCAAATCCAGCGCTGTGGGGCATGCTAGCCATCGTCCTTCGATTTGTCCCTTATATCGGGCCTGTAATCGCGACGATTCTGCCGCTGTTCCTGGCCTTTGCAGTTGACCCTGGCTGGAGCCTTGTTCTCTGGGTTGGGGCCATCTTCCTCGTGCTGGAATTGACCAGCAACAACGTCGTCGAGCCCTGGCTCTATGGTTCTCGTACCGGACTCTCCCCGCTGGCAATCATCGTCGCGGCGATTTTTTGGGCATGGCTATGGGGACCAGTCGGTCTCGTACTGTCCACGCCGCTGACCGTGTGTCTGGCAGTGTTGGGGCGGTATGTCCCGCAGTTCGAGTTCCTTGAGGTCGTTTTTGGTAGTGACCCGGTGCTCGATCCCAAGGAGCGGCTTTACCAGCGGCTTCTTGCCGGCGATCCCGACGAGGCGACCGATTACGCTGAGGAATTCCTTGAGGAGGATTATCTGGAGGATTACTACGGCAAAGTTGCCATTCCCGCTCTTCTACTCGCGGAAAAGGATAGGCGTCGAGGCGTCTTGACCGCGGAGCAGATGGAACAGGTGTTCGGGACCGCCATCACACTGGTCTCGAACCTTGCGGAAATCGCGCAGGAAGAAGAGGAAGAGGAGGGAGAAGAAGAACAGAAGGAGAAGGAATCGGCAGCTCGGCCCAGCACCCCCCCTAAGGAAGGCAATGGAGATGAAAGCGAACTACCTGACGGACGTGGCAAGACCGTCTTCTGCATCGGAGGCAGGGGGCCGCTCGACGACGCGTCGGCTGCGATGCTCGCCCAGGTTCTTCAGGTACAGGGAGCCGAGGTGGTCGCAGCGAGGCATTCTGACATCCCCAATCGCCGCGCCATGAGCCTCGTTCCGAAACAATCGAACGCCATTGTGGTTTGCTTCCTCAACGAGGACTCGGCAAGGCACGCCAGCATACTTGTTCGTCGGTTCAAGCGCACATACCCAGCCATACGCGTCGGCGCGGTCCTTTGGGTGGAAAACCAGGAGAAAAGGCAACCGCCCACGCTTCGGGAGGCGGATTTCGTTGCCACCACCTTGACCTCGGCTGCCCGCGAGGCACTCGCCGATGCACCACCATCGTTGGTGGCGCCCGGGCGCAAGATTCGTACCAGGCGGTCCTCGAACAAGACAGGCATAGCCGCCGCGCGGTCCGATCTTTAGCGGCAAACCCCAGGCGCCGTCCAGCGGCCGGCATTCGGTAGCAGCCCCATGATGACGTGCCCCGTTAAAATAGACCATTGAGGATTGCGGAGAACTTCGACGTATTCGGGCTTTCGCGCACGGCTGAGGAGATCGCCGCGACACCGGCAAGCGCGGCCTGGAACCCGCCAGCGTCATCCCCGAGACGTTCACGTTCAGGATTCCGGACTGATCGCAACCTCCCTCATCTTCCACGACGGACGTGGAAGCTGACGTCGCGTTGCTCCCGGCTCGAGACATAAGGCGGGAGACTGCAACTTATGTATCAGGCCGGCAGCGGCTCGTGAAACGACACCAGCCATTTGCGCTGTTTGCACCGCCAACGATCTCACAGCCGTTCGGCTCTAGGAGATGGGTAAACCCAGCGCAGCGTTCCCCCGCGACTTGGGGTGTCCTGGTAAAGCGCCAGCGCTTGGTTGTCTTTCCGGCTGCCATCGGTCGAGACACACAAGCTGAGGCTCGCCGGCGCTGGCAATCGCCGCACCGGTCTCAACTTGCGGCGAGACAGCACTCGGCCTTAAGCTGCCGATCCGTGGTTCACATCATGATCCTTATCATGGTCCTTTCCGAGAGCAGCGGAGACCAATCCGCTCAGTTTCCGGTGGCCAATCGTCACTCGTCGCAACTGGCTCAGGTGGTCTTGAGCGTACCGTTCATCCCTTCCGGATAGAAGCCGCCCTTGCTCACTCCGTCCTTGTCGGTGAGGTAGACGATCCGGAGCACCTCCTGCGGCGTTCTGGTGAACGCGATCGCATCGGGCGTCGAGGGAACGATGTTGGCTTTTCCGTCCCCCTGGATCCCCTGGTCCTTATCGTCTGATCCGTCGATTTTGTCTCGGGCATCGGAGACAGCGTTGGCCGCCTTCCAGGCTTCCTCCCCCTTTCGGTATAGCGTAGATCGCGCCATTCCCATGTGATAGGCCTCGACCGCCAGGATGCCTGCGGCTGCGGCGAGGAAGTCCTTGTTCTTCAGAACTGTCGTCGCACCGGCATAGGCGGTGACGCCGACATCCTCGAACAACATCCCGCCGAGAACGAAGTTCGTCTCGTTGCCGAAGGGGTCGAAGTCCGGCCCGAGGCCCGCTGCTTCCGCGACGGCTTTGAAGCCCGCACCGAAATCGATGGCCGGCCGGTCAACCGCGTCGGTTCCAAGCGTCTTGCGGTAGAAGCGGACGTGCGCCAGTTCGTTTTCCGCGACTTCCTGCATGAATTCGCCGATGGCGGGCGTTTCGAAAGAAACTTGCTTTCCACCAACGACGTCACCGGGTTTCGAACCGGCATCGGCTGCGTCGATGCCTTTTCCGGTGGTGCCGCGGAGGTAATATTCAGCCTCCATATATTCGAGGTTGAGCGCAAAGCGGAAAATGTCCTCGTCCGATATGTCCTGTGCCAATACCGGAGAAGGCCGCGCGATTCCGCTGAGTGCCGCTCCGGCACCGAGTACGATAAGTCCCTGAAGCGACTGACGCCGGGATAGGTGAAGTGCGCCTTGCATGGCGGTCTCCTTGTTTGTTGATTCAACACCGCTGTCAGCACCGCGGCACCGAATGCATTTGCCTGACCATTAGATGGTCCGGGCCGCCAAAATATTCCCGTGTCCCGCGACAAAGGCGCTGCGAAAAGAGCCGGCGTAATCTCGGCGTGGACGGCGTCTACGTGCGCTCAGTCGTTGCGTTCAACAGATGAGTATCCTTTCGAACCAGCCGGACTGCGAGCTGATCGAGGACTGATTGCGCGAGGCGGTCACAACGAGCGCCAGCGAAGAGAAACGTATCCGTGAACACGGTGGCGAGCTTGTCCTGCAGCGCCTCGCGGAGCAGCCGGCGTGCGCGATAAAGACGGGTGCTCACTGTCTGAGGTCGCAATGCCAAAAGAAAAGCCGTTTCCTCAATGCTCATTTCCTCGACGTCGCGCATGACAAAGACGATGCGAAAGGGCTCTGGCAAGTCACCGACGGCTCGCTCCAGGAGGCCGCGGATTTCAGCGAGAGCGGCCGCCTCTTCGGGATCAGGCTTGTGTGCGCTGAACGGAGCGACCATGCCTTCGATGGCCTTCGCGTCTACGGTGGGTCGCCTCTTGCGGATTCGTCCCAGCGCCTCGTTCAGCGCGATCCGGGTGAGCCAAGTCGACAGCCGCGCCTCCGCGCGGAATTCGGCCAGATGTGTGAAGGCGTGGATATAGGTGTCCTGAAGTACGTCCTCCGCTTCGGCGTCGTCATTCAGGACGGCGCGGGCGACCCGGTGAAGCCGCTGATTGTGGCGCTTGATGATTAGCCAGAATGCGGCGGCGTCACGCTGTCGCGCGTGTTCAACCAGCCCCGCGTCGTCAAGGTCCTCTATTCTCACTGCCTCGGTTGATCCGCTCGGCTTCATCATAGGCGCTCCAGATGCATCAGCTTACTAGAGATAAACGTTTCCGGTTTTTCGGTCTGCGGCCAGGTGGAAATTGGGACTCTAGCGGACCAGAGGTCTGCTGACCAAGTAAATCGGACTTGTTGCGGAGCAGTTCCATCTTCCGGTTTCGGCGCAACTGAGACTTGCAGTCGCGGTCGCGGGCGATGCCTCCTTTCAGGAAGCACGCGGCGGCCACCTTGCATCGCTGAACGAACTTCAGTTGCAGCGAACCTGCAACCGCCCAGAAAGCGCTAAAACTCAGCCACTTTGCCCCAGGCGGAGGCGGTGAGACGCTCTGGCCTGTAGGGAACAGGGTCGACAAGGGGCGAGCGTCCGGTGACGATATCTGCGATCAGATGGCCCGCACCGGGGCCGATACCAAAGCCGTGCCCGCTAAAGCCGGCGGCGAGAATGAAGCCAGGAATGCTGGGAATTTCGCCCACCGCGGGTACACCATCGGGAGTGCTGTCGATATAGCCCGCCCATTTCGACGCGATCCTGGCCTTTGCGAGAGCCGGCAGCAAATGCCGGGCCCGGCGGAGTATTTCGGCGATAGTGCTCTCATCCGCAGCCGGATCCAGAATGCGCATCCGCTCCATGGGTGTGCGTTCGTCGAGCCGCCAGCGCGTGAGCGATTCATGTCCCGAGCGCCACCCTTCAAGCCCGCCGGGTGCAAGGTTCCGCCAGCGGCGGGCGAACATCGGCACGAAATATCGGGCAAACCGGATCTGCTGCGCCGTAACGTCGACTCTGGCTCGGCCGCTGATCGCCAGCGTGTAGCCGCCATCCGCACGCCGCGTCGTCGAGACCTCCGTGGTGTGGAGCGCATCCGGCAGACCCTCGACACCGGGTTTTACGGATAAGATCGAAGAACGGACTGAAGCTTGAGGAAAACGCACATCCAAGTTGTTGCAGAACGACGAAGCCCACGCGCCGCCGGCAAGTACGGCGATTTTGGTCCGGATGGTGCCCTTTTCGGTGATGACGGCCGAGAGCTGACCACCAGTTGTTTCAATGCCACGGGCGGCGCAATTCTGGAGGACGATGCCGCCCGCATTGACGATCGCGCGCGCAACGGCTGGCGCTGCCTTGGACGGATCGGCGGTGCCGTCAGATGGCGAGAAGACACCGCCTTTCCACGGCTTGCCGGTGGCTTTCCCGCGCTCGGTCGCCTCAAGGGAGGACAGCATGAAAGTGGTCACCCCGACGGTGCGGGCGAAGTCCCGCCATCGCGCCCAGCCCTCCAGTTCCTTGTCCCTGTTGGAAAGATATAGAAGTCCGCAGCGGCGGAAACCCGTGTCTTCTCCCGCTTCGGCGGCGAACCGGTCCCAAAGATCGAGACTCTTGGTGGCGATCGGCAGTTCGCGGGCGTCACGGTTCTGTTGACGGCACCAGCCCCAATTGCGGCTCGATTGCTCAGCACCGATCAGGCCCTTTTCGACAAGCACCACCTTGAGGCCGCGGCGGACCAGGTAATAGGCCGCGAAGACACCGACAATCCCGCCACCGATGACGACCACGTCTGCTGCTTCTGGCTGAGAAGCCATTGTTTCTACACGAACGAGTGGCGCGGGCATGGATCATCTCCGTTGAGGCAAATCCATCCTATTGCGGGCTCCGCCTAAGTGGCGCGCTGAATTCAGGCGCGAACGAAATAATGTTCTGCAATTGACGGCAAGTACAACCATTTATGCCGGCTGGACGTTTTCCTGCAAAAATGGAAAACGTGGGAAGCTGTGTTATGCTCTTTGGCATAATCTACTGATAGGCGGGGCTCAAATGGCCCCGGGGGAGGCCGCATGAAGCTCGACCGTATCGACATCAAGATTCTCTACGAACTGCAGAAGAACGGTCGGATCACCAATGTGGAACTCGCCGAATTGGTTCACTTGTCGCCAAGCCCATGCCTGATGCGGGTGAAAAAGCTGCAGTCCGAAGGCTATATCGACGGCTATTCCGCGCTAATCAACACCGCCAAGCTCGGTCAGACCATGACGGTGTTCACCGAAATCACCTTGAAGAACCACCGGCAGATCGATTTCGCGCGCTTCCTATCAACCGTCGAAAAGATCGACTCCGTCATAGAATGCCACCTGATTTCCGGCGGCTACGATTACCTGATCAAGTTCGTCACCAGCGGCATCGCGGAATACCAGGAGATCATGGAGCGTGTCATCGACATGGATATCGGCATCGACCGATATTTCAGCTATGTCGTGCTGAAATCGCCGATCGTCAAATCGCACCTGCCGCTGACCAGCCTCTTTCCCTTGTGAGCTGGCAAAGGCCAGCAAATTTCGAGAGGCTACTACTAAGCGGGGCCATTCCGAGCTGCCGGAAGTGACCAAGTCTCTCTCGCGCGTCAAGTCATGAGGACCCTGACATCCCTGTCCTCGAGGGTCTGGTCGAGCGACTTCCGCGTCCGATCGACAATGGCGTCGATATCGCCGTCAGTGCAGCAAAGCGGCGGCGCATAGCCAAGCACACCATTGCCGAAGGCGCGAATGATGAGGCCGTTGTCCCATGCCCGGTCGAAAATCCGGCGGGAAGGGTCGGCCGCGATCGGAAGCGGCGTCTTCTTCGTCTTATCCGTAACAAGCTCGATAGCCGCCAGCATGCCTCGGCCTCTGATGTCGCCGACGAGGGGATGGTCGGCAAGGCTCTGCAGCCCCTCCATTAATCGTTTACCGGCCCTGCGGCCATTTTCCAGGAGCCCGCCCTCGTAGAGGCGCAAAACCTCGAGCGCGACCGCCGCGCTTACGGGATGGGCAGAATAGGTATAGCCATGCCCCACTAGGGAGGCACCTGCGCCGTTTGCAATTGTATTATAAACGTGCTCGGTCATGAAGACAGCGCCCATTGGCACATAGCCCGAGGTCAGGCCCTTGGCGACCGTGAGGAAGTCCGGAACGATGTCATCTTCGCTGCAGGCGAAGAGCGGCCCGGTGCGCCCGAAGCCCGTAATCACTTCGTCGGCGATGAACAGGATGTCCAGTTCGCGGCAAAGCTCGCGCATAGCCTTCATCCAGCCCGTCGGCGGCACCAATACTCCACCCGAGCCCTGGATCGGTTCGGCGTAAAATGCTGCTACGCGCTCGGCGCCGATTTCCTCTACCTTGCGCCGCAGGGCCTGCTTCGACGCGGCGATGATCGCCTGCGGGTCGGTCCCGACCGGATTACGATAGGCGTAGTGCGAGGGGATCTTATGCTGCCACTCGAAGGGAATGCCGAAGCCGGCATGAAAGGCCGGAAGCGCGGTCAACCCTGCGCCCACGGTCGAGGAGCCGTGATAGCCTTGTTCGAGCGAAATGAATTGGTCTTTCTGCGGCGCCCCCTTGGCATGATAATAATAGCGGATGAAACGAACGGTGCTGTCGATGGCGTCCGACCCGCCAAGGGTGAAATAGACATGATTCAGATCGCCGGGAGACCGCTCAGCAAGCTCGGCTGCAAGCCGGATCGCTGGTTCCGAGCCGAGGCCGAAGTAAGCCGTGGCATAGGGCAATTCCCGCATCTGCCGCGCGGCCGCTTCGATGATGCTGTCATGACCATAGCCTGCATTCACGCACCAGAGGCCCGCAAAGCCATCGATGAGCTGGTGGCCGGTCGTGTCGGTCACGGTTGCGCCCGAGGCCGAGGATAGAACGCGCACGCCTAATTTTTCGTGGGCGCGGTAGGAGGCCACCGGATGAACGAGATGATTGCGATCGAGTTCTATGAGAGAATTGCTGAGCATCTTTGTCTCCGATTCAGCCGAAAGCCTGATTGGCCAGGGCAAAGGTTTTGACGCGGGGAGAGAGATTGGCTTGGCCGCCGCGCTGCATCGCCGTCGCTCCGCCGACATGGATAAGTCCACGTTCGGCCAGCCATTGCGACAAACCAAAGTCCTTGGGTGTGTCGATGCGAAGAAATCTGTCGCGTCGAGCCGCTATTTGGAACAAGATGAGCTTGCGGGCATCCTCGGCATTCTCCGCCACTACGGGACCGATGACCTCGCCGCGCCCGAACGCACGCGTTGCCCCGAAGCCTGCGACATGTCCACCGCGCCGGATCACGGCAAACCGGCCGATATCCTTCATATAGGAAATCAGCTTACTGCGATCAGCGCCGAACGCGGCTTTGTCCAGCGCCGCTATTTCCGCGAGATCGCCAGATTGCATCCACTCGACATCGATGGGTGCCTGCACGGCTGCGCAGACGCCCTGACATTGCAGAATGTCTCCGACTTGACGAAAGCCCACCTTTTCATAGAGCGGCAGGCCTTCCTCGGTCGCGACCAGTCTGCACGGCTCTCCGCGAGCAGCATTAAGGCCGGCATCCATCAGCCGGCGGCCGAGGCCCAGTCCGCGCATGGCTTCAGCAACGATGACCATATTTATCGTGGCGCAGCCTCCGAAGTGTGTCGTGAGTGTAGTGCCCACGACCTTGTTGTTCTCCAGGACGACGAAGCCTGTGCTCAATGCAAGTGCCATTTCCCAATCCCCCAGCCTGTGTGGCCAGCCGGCCTGACGCGAAAGCGCCAGCGCACCTTCGAGATGTTGGGTACCGAACGGAACGATGTCGAGTTGGGTCGTTTGCATCACCTGGATCCTTGCTTCTTTACAGCGAAGGATAACGTCGGTTGAAGAGAAGATCGTCCTGACAAAGGCAGACGGGCGATATCTTAAGCCGTCTTGATGAGCGCTCACCGCATCTTATGCTAACAGCAAATCCTCAATCGGGTCGCGCCTCGACGGACCGGGGGCGCAAGTCCCTGCCAAATATCGAGAGAATACGAAAGATTATGCTTCACACCGTGACAAGTTCGGCCTGTTGCGCTGCATAACCCGTCCTAGGATCAAGTGACGAACGCGCCTCGGCATGAACAAGGACCTAACTCGATGACCCAATACCGGCCGATATGCACTAGCCTAGATAACTGCGTCATCCTTCCTAGTTCACGTCGTCGCCATCTCGGCATCCAGGACAAAGTTAATCGTAGACGCGAGCCGGCCAGTTCAGATGGCGGCTATGTCGAGATCAAGGACATTAGAGCCCCAGCCGGCGTTGCTGGCCTCTAGCGGAGCACGGCTATGAAATTCGAATCCTACTGGCACGACACAGCACCGAAATTCAGAGGCGCGTCCGACCGCGACATAGAAGGCCACTATGATGTTGCTGTGATCGGCGGCGGCTTTACCGGCCTCGCCGCGGCGCGGCAGCTCGCGAGGTCCGGTGCGCGCGTCGCGGTCCTGGAAGCGAACCATATTGGCTGGGGTGCATCCGGTCGCAACGGTGGGCATCTCAACAATGGGCTTGCCCATAGCTTCATCGCCGCCAAGGCAGAACTTGGGGTCGAACGCGCGGTGGCGCTCTACCGTGCGCTCGATGACTCGATCGACACCATCGAAAGGATCGTCGATGAAGAACAGATCGACTGCGATTTCCGGCGCGCGGGGAAGCTGAAGCTCGCTTCAAAGCCACAGCATTTCGGCACGATCGCCCGCAATTTCGAAGCGGTGCATCGCGAGGTCGACCCGGATACCGCGCTACTGACGGCGGATGATGTCAAGGCGGAAGTTGGCTCGCCCTTTTATGGCGCAATGCTCTCGAAGAAGAGCGCCATGATGCATATGGGCCGATACGTCGCGGGATTGGCCGAGGCGGCCGCCCGTCATGGCGCGACGATATTCGAAGACGCCCAGGTGACGCGCCACACCATATCGGGTCCGAAGCATCGGCTGGAGACACCCCGCGGCAAGCTCAGTGCCGACCATGTCCTGGTCGCGACCGGCGCCTATACGTCCGGAACCTCCTTCGGCTACTTCCAGCGCCGCATCATCCCGGTTGGCAGTTTCCTGATCGCGACCCGGCCTTTGACAGCGGCGGAAGTCGCGGCCACCATGCCGGGCAATCGGACCTGCACCACCTCGATGAATATCGGCAACTATTTCCGGCTGTCGCCGGACAACCGGCTGATCTTCGGCGGCCGTGCCCGCTTCGCCGCGACGTCGGATCAGCGCTCGGACGCAAAGAGCGGCGCCATATTGCGCGCCAGCCTTGCCCGGATCTTCCCGCATCTTGCCAGCGTGGAGATAGACTACTGTTGGGGCGGCCTGGTCGACATGACCAAGGATCGCTATCCGCGCGCGGGATATGTCGACGGCGTCTGGTATGCGATGGGCTATTCCGGCCATGGCGCACAGCTGTCGACACATCTTGGCATGATCATCGCCGACGAAATTCTGGGCAAGGCCGCGCCGAACCCGCTTCGCGGCCTCGAATGGCCTGCCGTGCCCGGCCATTTCGGCAAGCCCTGGTTCCTTCCGCTCGTCGGGCTCTACTACAAAGCCCTCGACAGAATTAAATAGGCGGTCCCACCTCCCCTGCCGCCAATTATAGGGCGCGGATCTCTCGATCCGCGCCCTCTCTTTCAGCGATGGAATGAATGGAGCACTTCAAACAAAGATATTGCTCAACGCCAAGTGGGGCGCGCTTGCTCCCGAGGCCGGATTCAGTGGGATAGGCACGGATGCCAAGGAAAGAACTCGAGCAGCCCCTCAGAGAAGACGTTCGAGTACTGCCTTCGCAATCGTCTCGGTTTTATCCCTTCCAGGAATGGCGCCGATCCCGGCCTTCGTCGTCGCTTCGATCGCCACCATGATCCGAGCCGCTGCATCGCTTTCACCGAGATGAGCGAGCATCATCGCGCCGGACCAGATGGCGGCGATGGGGTTGGCGATCCCGAGGTGGGCGATATCGGGCGCCGAGCCATGGACCGGTTCGAACATGGACGGTGCGCTGCGATCGGGATTGATATTGGCCGAGGCCGCGAAACCGAGGCCTCCCTGGATGGCGGCACCGAGATCGGTGAGGATGTCGCCGAACAGGTTGGAGGCGACGACGACGTCGAGCGTCTCCGGCGCCATGACCATGCGCGCCGCCATCGCATCGATATGATAGCTCGCTACCTCCACATCGGGATATTCGGCCGCCAATTCTCGAGTAATCTCATCCCAGAACACCATGGTATGTTTCTGGGCGTTGGATTTCGTCACCGAGGCCAGCTTACCGCGCCGCACGCGCGCCTGCTCAAAACCGAAGCGCAGGATGCGTTCGACGCCTTTACGGGTGAAAATCGAGGTTTCGATAGCCACTTCATCTGCTGTCCCCTGGTGGACGCGGCCGCCAGCGCCGGAATATTCGCCCTCGGTGTTCTCGCGAATGCAGAGAACGTCGAAATCGTCGCTCTTCAGCGGACCGGAAACACCGGTCAGGAGCCGGTGCGGACGTATATTGGCATATTGGGCAAAGGCCTTGCGGATCGGCAGCAGGAGTCCGTGCAACGAGACGGAATCCGGCACCTCCGCCGGCCAGCCGACCGCGCCGAGCAGGATTGCGTCGAAGCGCCTGAGCGTTTCGATGCCGTCGGCTGGCATCATGGCGCCGGTTTGCTTGTAGAATTCGCAGGACCAAGGAAAGGTGGTTCCTTCAAGGGCAAAGTCCGACGCCTTCGCTACGGCCTGCAGCACATCCCAGGCCGCTTCGGTGACTGGTTTGCCGACGCCGTCTCCCGGCAGCAGCGCAATGGAATAGGTTTTCATGATCAGGTCCTAGATGTTGATGAGTACGCTCTTGCTCTTGCGGTTGGCTTGATAGGCTTCGCAGCCGAGATCCTTGCCGATGCCGGACTGCTTGTAGCCACCGGTCGGCAGGATATGGTCGCGGGAGCGACTGTAGCGATTGACCCAGACGGTACCCGCCTGCAGCCGGCGGGTGAGGCGGATGGCGCGTGAAAGATCGCGGGTGAAAAGCCCGGCTGCCAGCCCATAGATGGGATGGTCGGCCAGCGCGAGCGCCTCTTCCTCATCCGTGAATGTTTGCAGGGTCAGCACCGGTCCGAAGATCTCTTCCACCACTGCGGGGGAGTCTGGGCCCACATTCGACAGTAGCGTCGGCGCGTAGAAATAACCCTTCCGGTCGAGGTATTTTCCGCCGGCGAGGCATTCGGCGCCGGCGCCGCGTGCCGCGCGGACGATCGCATCGATCCGGCCGATCTGGCGTTCGGAAATAACAGGCGAATAGTCGCTGGTCTCGTCCCATGTCGGGCCTGGTGTGATCGCGGCCATGCGGGCGAGGAGGGACGTGACCAAGGGCTCCATCACGGATTCCTCGACGATGACGCGTGAGCCCGCGACGCAGGCCTGGCCGGCATTGATGAGAATGCTGTTGGCAATCGCATTGGCGGTAAGCGTCAGATCGGCATCGGCAAAGACGATTTGTGGACTCTTGCCGCCAAGTTCCAAGGTCATCGGTTTGACGCCCGTCCTTGCGATATTGGCCATGATGGTGGAGCCTGCGGCTGTCGAGCCGGTGAAGCTGATCTTAGCGATATCGGGATGGCCGGTCATGGCATTGCCGGTGGTCTGACCGTCTCCGAGCACGATGTTGATGAGGCCTGCGGGAATGCCGGCCCGCACTGCAAGTTCGGCGACATAGAGCGTCGAAAAAGGCGTCATTTCGGACGGCTTCAGCACGATAGCATTGCCGGCGGCGAGCGCGGGGCCGAGCTTCCAGCCGGCCATCGAGAGCGGGAAGTTCCAAGGCGTGATCGCGCCGACGACGCCATAGGGTTCAGTCATGATCATGCCGAGGCTGTCGTCGCCGGTCGGCACGAGATCGCTGCCTTCCTTGTCGGCGAATTCGGCGAAAAAGCGGATCTGCTCGGCCGTGACGGCGACGTCGCCCTGGATGAGCTGGCTGATCGGGCGCGTCGATGAGACGGCTTCGAGGCGGGCAAGGGTCTCACCCTCCGCTTCGATAAGGTCTGCCCAGCGATGCATCGCGTTGGTGCGCTCGCGCGGGCGGCGGGTGGACCAGCCGCTTTCGCGGAGCGCCCTCTTCGCAACCGACACGGCCTCATCGACAAGGTCAGCATCGGCGATGGGGCAGTTCGCAAAGGCGAGCGCATCAGATGGGCGTCGCATGGGTAGCCCATCCTTGCCATCAACGTAGCGCCCGCCAATGAAATGGCCTTTCGGCATGCGGATTGTGTCGGGGTCGAAACTCAGAGGCATGGCCGTGTCCTCGCGGATAATGTGGACGGGGCCACACGACGCCTTTGCGAAGACTATTCCTCTCAACAGGCTCGTGCAGTCCTCGTAGATTGTGGGCAATGGTGCGGTTACATCACCGTCACATAGATCTTCCTGACGGTTTCGATGGTGCGCCATGTACCGGTATAGCCAGGCTTCATGACGAAGCTGTCGCCTGCTTTGTAGGTAATTGGCTCGCCACCATCCGGCGTGAGCTCAACAACACCTTGAAGGATATGGCAGAACTCGAAGGTCTCGCCCTTGATTGAGCGGGTGAGACCCGGCGTCGCTTCCCAGATACCGGTATGGACAAGCCCGTCTCGTGCCACATCCTGGGCCCAGGTCTTGAATGAGGGATCGCCGGAGATCAGCCGCTCGGGGAGCGGTTTGGATTCGCGCGGCGCCTCGATGCTATTCGGGTCTATCGTCTTGAGAAGGGACATGATTTCTCCTTGCTGTCCTGCCGTGATTCAGTAGCCGCGGATGCGATCGACCAGTCCGATCAGGTCGAGACCGTCGCGATGGCGCTTGATGTTTTCGATGACCGAGCGGGCCGCGGTTTCGGGCTGTGTTACGCTCGCGATATGGGGCGTGAGCATGATCTTGGGATGCCGCCAGAACGGGTGCTCGGGCGGCAGTGGTTCCGGTTCGGTAACGTCGATCACCGCGCCCGACAAGTGGTTTGCGTCGAGCGCATCGATGAGGGCTTGATGGTCGAGCTGGGCGCCGCGTCCGACGTGAATGAGTGATGCGCCCGTCGGAAGGGCCGAGAATAGCCTCGCATCGAGAATGCCGCGCGTGTCGTTGGTGAGCGGCAGAAGGCAGACAAGAGTATCGGTCTCTCGAAGGAATGAGTATAGAGCCTCGGTGCCGTGATAACAGCGCACGCCTTCGATCTGGCGCGAAGAGCGGCTCCAGCCGGACAGCGGAAAGCCGAATGGCATCAATCGCTCGATGACCGCTTGCCCGAGCATCCCGAGACCAAGCACACCGATGCGGCAGTCTGCGGCCCGTCGGGCAGGCAGCGCTTGCCATTTTCCCACGGATTGCTGGGCAAGATAAGCCTTGAGATTGCGGTGAAGCGCCAGCACCGCCAGCGTGACGTATTCCTGCATCATGCGCACGATGCCGTCTTCGACCATCCGAACGAGCTTTACCCCGGGCGGAAGGTCCTCGATCGGGAACTGGTCGACACCGGCACCGATGGAGAAGATGATTTCGAGATTTTTGAAACGGTCGAGATCAGGCGGCGCGGTCCATGTCAGGAGATAGCGGATGTTATCCGGATTCACCTGCGTTACATCCATGACGAAGGGGAGACCAGGCAGATCGCGGGCGAACGCGTCAGCAAAGACCTGCCCTCTCTCCTGATCGGAATTGAACCAGAACGCCATGGAAATTCCTCAATCTCGAAGTGTTTCAGCAAGCCGCTCGATCATCGTATGACATGCCGCGAGTTCATCGACGCGGATAAACTCATTGGCCCGATGGGCTCTGGCGATGTCACCAGGGCCGCAAATGATCGCGTCGATGCCGGCCGCCTGATAAAGCCCGGCTTCGGTGCCGTAGCTCACGGCAGCAAGCGTTTCGGCACCTGTTAGCTCCTCCATCAGTTGGGCGAGCGGGGCATCGGCTGCGAGCGACAGCGCGGGATAGCTGCTTAGAAGAGCCCATTGTGTTTGATAACCGCGCTGCTCAAGCGCAACCGCGGCAAGCCTTACCGGCTCGAGGAGATCGGCGGGGCTCACTCCCGTGATCGCGCGCGCCTCTATCTCCGCCGTCAGGGAATCCGGAATGATGTTGACCGCCTGTCCACCAGACACAGTTCCCACCTGGAGCGAGGAATAGGGTGGCTCAAAGCTCGGGTCCAATCTGCTGCTCTGCAATGCCTCTCCGGCACGAACGGCGGCAAGCAGGACACCGGCGAAGGCATGGATCGCGTTTAGTCCTTGATCGGGCCGCGACGAGTGCCCGGAGCGGCCACGGATTTCAACTTGTGCAGCGGCCTTACCCTTATGGGCGCGGATCGCACGAAGGCCGCTGGGTTCGCCGATGATCGCGCCCATCGGCTTGGCACACAGTTCGGGCAACCGGTGGATGAGATGGGGAACACCGCGGCAGCCGGCCTCCTCATCATAAGAAAATGCAAGATGGAGGGGGCGTGCGAGCGGCATGTTCGCGACCGCTGGCAGTGCGGCGAGCGCCGCCGCGAGAAAGCCCTTCATGTCGCTCGTGCCTCGACCGAAGAGCAAATCGCCCTCCGCGCGAAGGCAAAAGGGATCGGAGGTCCAGGTCGTTTCGAGGGCGGGAACCACGTCCATATGGCCGGAAAGAATATAGCCGGGCACATGAGTGGGACCGACCGTTGCGAAAAGGTTGGCACGATCGCCTTCCGGCGCCGGCAGAACGGTTACGGTTGCGCCGCAGCCCTCGGCATAATCCTTGATCCATGCAACGATGCCATCATTCGGCGTGCCGACGACGGAAGGAAAACCGACCAGCCGATCGAGTATTTCCAGGGCGTTCATCACAGGTCTCCTTGACGTAAACTTCCAGCCGGCGCTCTGTTCTCCACAATATCGTCTTGCGGGACCATTTCCTGCGGAATGCTCCGTGCGGATCAGCAAAATCTATCAAATCTTGACACTCCGAAGCAGGATGTTTCGTGCGCCGCCGCACACTGTTTTTAAGAGCGGGCGCGCATGATGGTCGCGACTGCGCGAGCTGTGTCGCGACGTTGCTGTGCGAATTTTCAGGGGCCTATGGGGATCCACGAGGATCACAGGCAGGTCATTCCGAGCCGGCCCTGTATATGTCGGCAAGATCCTGCAGGTTCCAATTGCCACCGGTCAGGACCGTGCAGACTTTTTCATCCGTTCTGACTTTTATGGAGCCCGCCAGCAGAGCTCCGACGCCTATCGAAGCCGCCGGTTCGGCGATCAGCTTGGTGTCCTTCGCAAGCGCACGCATGCCTGCGATAATGTGCTCGTCATCGACAAGAATGATTTCATCGACGTATTTTTCAATGATTGGATACGGGTTCTGACCCGGAACACTAATTCTCAGGCCGTCGGCAATCGTGTTCTTCAGAGGCAACGAGGTACGCTGCCCGTTAATCCGACTCTGATAGTATTTCGGTGTCAAGGCAGGCTCAGCACCGATGACTCGAACAGACGGTTTGGTTTCCTTGATGGCGGTCGCAATTCCCGAGATGAGGCCGCCGCCGCCCAGGGGAACAATGACCGTTTCCACGTCCTCCAAATCGTCCAGAATTTCACAGCCGATCGTTCCCTGACCCGCCATGACCAGCGGGTCTTCAAAGCCGTGGACGGTTGCATAGTTGTTTTCTTCGGCGATTTCGTAGGCCCGCTTCCACCTCGCAGCGGTGTCGCCATCAAAAACAACGACCTCAGCGCCGAGTGCTTCCGTATTCGCAATCTTGATCTTGGGCGTGGTGACCGGAACAACTATGACAACCTTCACACCGAGCATCCGAGCAGCGTATGAGAGCCCTTGGGCGTGATTGCCCGACGAACTGGCGATGACGCCGTTTGCGATGACTTCTCTCGGTAGCGAAAGCATCTTGTTGAGAGCGCCGCGAATTTTGAATGCGCCGGTAATCTGCAGCGTTTCGGGCTTGAGATAGAGCTGACAACCTGCAGCCTTTTCGATCTTGTCCGCACGCAGCAACGGCGTGTGTCTGATATGGGGCGCCAATCGATCGCGGGCTTCCCAGATGTCCTGAATAGTTGGATATTCTAGCATGATGCTGCTCGCTCTTGGTGTGTTAGAATTCGCGTTTTCTTGACGCAAAGGATCGGCCTGATCGAAGATTGATTTGTCTTCTGGCGGCGGATCGCAAGATAATGAGGTGGCCGGCCCTTCTGGGAGCCTTCCGGTCGCTATGCCGACAGATCCTATCCGAGGTCAGGACTCGAAGAATTCAAAGAAGGTCCCGACGCCTCGTTCAATCGCATTGCTGTAGATCTTCGACGCTGTCGTATTGTCCTGGATGGCCATGCCAGTGGAATCGAAAATCGTCACCTCATCGTCGCGCTCTCTCCCTGGTTTGCTGCCCAGCAATATCTCTCCGATTTCGCCATGGATGCCGTTCTTGGTGATGATATGCCTCTCGAGCGGATGCCAGGTTTCGCCCTTCTCGCTGCATTGCGCGATCGAGTCGACGACGACTTTTGCATTTCTGAATATCTCAGGATCCAGTTCCTGTTTGCCGCGTTGATCCGTGCCAATCGCGACGATGTGCGTGCCGGGTCTTATCCAATCGGCTTCCACGAGCGAGCCTTTCCCGCGCGTCGTCGTAACCAGGATGTCGGCCTGCTCGACCGCATCCTTCTTGGAGCGCGCAACGACGACCGGAATGCCGAACTCCTTTTCGATATCGGCTTTAAACCGGGAAAGCGTATCCCCGCTATTGTCCCACGCATGGATCTCTTCGATTTTCATGACCTCCCGGATCGCTCGGATTTGCATTCTAGCTTGGTTTCCGGTCCCGATCGACGTTATCCTGCGAGCACCTTTCCGCGCCAGGACCTTTACGGAAACGGCGCCGGCGGCGCCGGTTCTTAAGCCGGTGATCAGGCTGCCGTCCATAACGCAGATCAGCGCGCCGTTTCTGGCGTCGAACAACAGAATGGTCCCCATCCCGTTCGGTACGCCGAATGCGGTCGGATTATCGACAAATCCTCCCGAAGACGTCTTCATCGAGATAAGGTCATTGGCTTTGTAGTAACCGAGCTTAAAATCAATCTCGCTGCCGGGCGACGGGAGATGCATTCCTATATAATCGGGCTGCTCGACCTGCTCGCTATTGAAGGCTTTGTACGCCTCCTCGACGGCAGCGATAACGTCCTTCATAGCGATCAGTGTGCTGACTTCTTCTTTCTTGAGAAGCAGGGTTTTCACATACTTTCTCCCATTATTGGTCCGAAGCCTAAATCTTTAATCGGAGCCTGAAACCTTAAACCAGTCCGCCGATGTGGAAGCTCTTCATTTCCAGGTATTCCTCAATGCCTGCCTGAGCGCCTTCGCGTCCAAGACCAGATTGCTTGACGCCGCCGAAGGGAGCCACTTCGGTCGAAATCGCACCAGTGTTGAGGCCGACCATGCCGAATTCCAGCGCCTCGCCCACGCGCCAGGAGCGTTTCAGGCTCTCAGTGTAGAAATAGGCCGCGAGTCCAAATGGTGTCCCGTTGGCGATCTCGATCGCCTCCTCTTCCGTTTCGAACCGGAACAACGGGGCAACAGGGCCGAAGGTCTCTTCGGTGGCCAGCAGCATGTCGGTGGTTGCGCCGGTGAGAACGATCGGCGTTGCATATTGCTTACCATCCAACGAGCGACCGCGGGCCGAAATAGTGGCGCCCTTTGCAACCGCATCTTCCACGTGACGATCGATTTTTTCTATGGCCGCCGCGTTGATCATCGGACCGATGTCGATGCCGGCCTCGACGCCTGGACCGACTCTCATTGCATTGACCCGGGCGCCCAGCTTCTCGGCAAAGGCGTCGTAGACGCCGGCCTGTACCAGTATGCGGTTGGCGCAGACGCAGGTCTGACCGCCATTGCGGAACTTCGAGGCGATGGCGCCTTCGACGGCAAGATCGAGATCGGCATCATCGAAGACGATGAAGGGTGCGTTTCCGCCGAGCTCGAGACTCAACCGCTTCACGCTGTCTGCGGCGCCGCGCATCAGGAGCGAACCGACGCGTGTGGAGCCGGTGAAGGAGATTTTCCGCACCGTTTCATTCGCCATCATTTCATTGCCGATTTCGGCCGGCATGCCGGTGACGATGTTGATGACACCACGGGGAATGCCGGCCCGCTCCGCAAGGACACCGAGGGCGAGCGCCGAGAGCGGAGTGAACTCCGATGGCTTAATGACAACGGTGCATCCCGCGGCCAAGGCGGGAGCCACCTTGCGGGTAATCATCGCGTTGGGGAAGTTCCAAGGTGTGACGATCGCGCAAACGCCGACCGCCTCCTTTAGTACGACGATCCGGCGATCTGCTGTAGGCGACGGAATAGTGTGACCACCGATGCGACGGGCTTCTTCAGCAAACCATTTGACGAAAGAAGCACCGTAACGGATCTCGACGCGTGCTTCATCGAGCGGCTTGCCTTGCTCGAGGGTGAGGAGCAGGGCAAGATCCTCGAGATTCTCGATCATCAGCGCATGCCAGCGCTCAAGCAAGGCGGCGCGTTCGGCGTGGGTCTTCTTCTTCCAACTCTTGAATGCCTTTGCCGCCGCGTCGATCGCAGCACGTGTCTCAGCCTGTCCCATATCTGGGACGGTACCTATAGTCGTCTGGCTGGCGGGGTCGATGACGTCAATCGTCTTTGAGGAGCTGGCTTTCACCCAGGTGCCGTCGATCAGGCCGACTTGCCGAAATAGATCCTTGTCTTTCAACTGATGCATGTTGTTTCTCCGTGGCGTTCGGTCATTACTTTAAATGCCATGCTTTACCGTCCCAACCCGAGGGACGTCAGCCCGGCCGACCGCCGAGATGAACTGACGGCAGCTGCAGCGGTCGGAGGTCGCGATTTGATAGAGCCATCGTCCTGTTTCGACATGATCCTAGCGATGAACGGGAAGCAGAATGCGTCGCAGTCGGCTACCTTGACGAAACAAAATGATGTGGTTGACTGCTTAACAGTCTTTTATTCGGAGAGCACTCTAACGGGAGCGGACGCGCAATCTGAAGAGCACCGAGGGCGTCAACGGCGTGCTCGATAGAACGCTATCTGATCCTGGATCCGGTAACCTCGGATAATTGCAGGCATGAACCAAGGATTGCCACTGTAGAGAGGAATTGACGCGGGCGGCCGAAAATCAAACGCCGAACGGGCCTGCTCTGTGTGGCCCAGAAGTTTGTGAGCAGCGCGCGTTCCCACCCACGGCGCCCAGACCACGCCTGAACCGCAGAAGCCAGTTGCATAGACCACTCCTTCCCGCTCGAAGATCCTGGGCAGCATGTCGCGATGCATGGCAACGTTGCCAAACCAAGTGTGGGACAGTTTGACGTTTTCCAGCTCCGGAAACAGGTTGACAAGCCCGTTGCGCAGATAGAGCTTGGGCTCAATGGGATCGCCCCTTCGTGAGCTGTCGCGGCCGCCGAGCAGAATGCGCTTTCCGTCCGGCGTGGGCCGGTAATAGAATCCAAGCTGACGGCCTTCCGTCATCATCATCTGCTTCGGCATCAAGCGCGCCATGACATCTGGTGCAAGCTCTTCCGTAACGATGATACGGCTTCGGACCGGCACCAGCCGGCGACGCAGATAAGGTACTGCGCCGTCTGTGTACCCATCTGTGCACACGAGAACTTGACGGGCCCGTACAGCCCCCGCGGAGGTCGACACCACGAAGGCTGACCCCTCCTTTTCGATCGAATTCACACGAGTTCCAGAATGGATCACCAATCCGGAGGCAAGTGCTACGCGCAACAATTCGGCATGGAATTTTGCCGGGTGCAGTCCCCCAATATCCATTCGCACCATGCCGCCGCGATAGAAGTCGGTGCCGATATACTTCCCTTGTTCGCGGTAAGGTACACCATATGCTTCAATGCCGAGCTTTTTTGCCAAAAGTCCAGCGCTGCGCGCAGTCTTCTCATAATCTTCGAATCCCACAACGCCTTTGAATTGACCCGTAAGCCGGAAATCGCAATCTAGCCCTTCAGTTTTGATCAGGTTGTAGACGAATTCACGTGCGATCTTGCCCTCGGCCTCGATCGCGATCGCCTTTTCCTCGCCGAACCGCCGCGTGATGGTCGCGTAATCCGGACGAATGCTTCCGCTCGTAATCCCGCCGTTGCGGGACGACGCTCCCTCGCCCGGATTCATCGCGTCAAACGCAGCTACTGACCGACCTTCGCGCGCGAGAACCAGGCCCGCCGACAAGCCGGCATAACCGGCACCGACGATCACGATATCCAGGTTCTTTGTTAGAGGCTGCTTCGGCAAAGGTCTTACAGGCGCCGCCTCCCACCAATATGGAGTGTCGTTTTCGGCGATCTTATATTCTTTCATGAGCTCTGCTCTCTTACTAGTTTCGACCCAGTCCGGGAAGAACAACGTTGTCAGCCGTGGTCGCCCCGCACATCAAGCGCGTCACGCAGCCCATCTCCGATAAAATTGAAGCTGGTGACGGCAATCGTGATTGCCGCACCCGGAATGATCGCGAGCCAGGGGGCGGTCCCGAGATACTGCTGTGCTCCATTCAACATGTTGCCCCAGCTTGGAAGAGGCGGCTGAATACCATAACCGAGGAAGCTGATATACGCCTCCATCAGGATGGCTCGCGCGATAGTCAACGTCGAAGCAACAATGATCGGACCGATTGCGTTGGGCAGGATCTCGCGGAACATGATATGCGTTCGGCTCAGACCCAGCATCCGCCCAGCCTGAACGAATTCCCTTTCACGGAGCGAGCGAACCTCTGTCTCGACGATGCGCGCCACCTCCATCCAGCTGCTGGCGGCGATAACAACGGTGATCATGATCGCGCTTGGTTTGAGTGCGGCGGCAAGCGCAAGCACGAGGAAGATCGAAGGGAAGGCGAGGAAACCGTCCACTGTGCGCATCAGCGCCGCCCCGATCCAGCCGCCGCGATATCCCGCGATCACACCGACGATCGTCCCGACGAGAGTGGACAGGAGCATTGCGGAAAAGCCGACGAGCAGCGAGATCCGGCCGGCCATGAATAGCCGCGCCGCGATATCCCGCCCGAGAGGGTCAGTACCGAGATAATGATGACCGGTGAACGGACCAGCGAAGCGCGCACGCAGGTCAATATAAAGAGAGTCATAGGGAAGAATGTACGGTCCAAGGACGCATGCAAGCGTCAGAGCCAAAATCATCGCCATCCCCAGCAGTGCGAGATGATGGCTCATGAAGCGGTGTGCAGCGCGGCTGTTCCACCAACGGTCCGACCCGGGATTTGCAGCAATAGCGGTCATGACGAGTGTCTCCTGTTGGGCGAAATGCGCTTAACTCATCCGAATGCGGGGATCGACGATCGCCACGGCGATGTCCGCGATCAGATTGCCCAGGATGACAAGTATTGCGGAGAACATCAGCAATCCCATCACCACCGGATAATCGCTATATCCGAGACTATCGAGAAACAGCCGGCCCATTCCCGGCCAAGTAAATACCGTTTCGGTAACAAGCGCCCCCGTAAGGATGCTGGGAAGTTGCATGCCCGCGAGCGTGATCATGGGCAGCAGGGCATTGCCGACGACGTGCTTCATCAGGATCCTGCGTTCACTCAAGCCCTTGGCACGGGCAGTCTTCACAAATTCCTGGCTGATGACATCAAGCGTCGCCGTCCGCATATAACGGCTCCAAATCGCCACATGGACCAGAGCGAGCACGACGCTCGGCAGGATCAAATGGTGCAGATAGTTCAGAAGGGAGCCATCGCCAACCGTGTACATGTTGCCGGCAGGCAGCCAACCCAGTTGCAGAGAAAAAACATAGATACCGACCAATCCGAACCAGAAGGTCGGAATCGATAGTGCCACCATGGCCCCCACAGTGGCCAGATAGTCAAACGCCGAATAGCGGTGCGTGGCGCCACGGATGCCAATCCAGGTGCCGATTGCGATCGCTATCACCGTGGAAGAACCCATCAACAGCAGGGTCGCGGAAAGGTGACGGCCGATGACACTCAACACCGTTGCCCCATCCCGGAACGAGTGCCCCCAATCGCCCTGCAGCAGGCGCCAAGCCCAGTCCAGGTACTGCATCCAAAGAGGGCGGTTCAGCCCAAGCTGTTCCTTGAGGCGGTCGAGATCTTCCTGGGTCATTCCGGGGTCGAGGCCGTACTGCGCCAACGGGCCGCCCGGTATCAGATTCAGGATGGTGAATCCGATGATCGAAACTATCACCAGTAGGATGAGGCTCTGGTAAAGCCGGTTAAGTAGGAAGCCGCGCATTCAACTCTCCTCATGACATCGCCAATGGATGGGCCGCCGCCGCAACTCGCGACGGCGGCTCCGGAGATCAGCTCTTCCAATGCCATCCGGCGGCATGCCAGGATGCCACGCGGGTGTTGGCGTTCGCCTTGAAGCCCTCTAGTCCTTCCTTACGGCCGAACACGTTGGTGTACGCAAACAGCGGCAGGAACGGCAGGTCCTGACGGACGATTTCCTGCACGCGGAAGTAAATTGCCCTTCGCTCTTCGGGGTCAAACGTACGGGCACCCTTTTCGAGCAGCGCGTCTACCTCCGGGTTGGAGTATTGGCCGGTATTTGATCCTTTTCCGCCTTTCGCGACAATCGCGCGGGTGTGCAGGCGGTTCGTCACGTCGGGGTCCGCCGCGATGACATAGGTCACACCTGAGATTGCCGAGTCGAACTGCGATTTGAGCCAGAAATCGCCCCACATCACTGCTCCAGGCAGGTTTGATATGGTCATCTCCACCCCGATTTCGGCAAAGGTCTGCTGCAGGAATTGCTGCACTTGTTCACGCAGATTGTTGCCTGCCGTTGTTGCATTGGAAAACGACAAGCGAACGCCATCCTTGGCGCGCACTCCATCCGATCCGGGCACCCAGCCCGCCTCATCGAGGATTTGGCGCGCCCGGTCCAGGTTGTACTCCTGTGCCGGGAGGTTCGGATTGTAGTAGTAGGATTGCTGCGGCATGAAGGTCTCGGTGAGGTTACCTACGCCATAATAGATCGCATCGATAATCGCTTTTCTGTCCATAGCGGCATAGAGAGCCTGGCGAACCGCCGGATCCTTGAATTGCGGTTTCTCAAGGTTGAGATAAATCGACTCGACCGACGCCCCCGGTTCCAGGGTCACTACGCGATCCGACAATTTACTGGCTTCCGCGTAGTGGTCGGCGGTAATGTAAGCTTGGTCGACAAGGTCGATATCGCCGCTCTTGAACTGGGTGTAGAGCACCGTCATGTCCGGAATGTATTTGAAGACGAGCCGCTCGAGATAAGGACCTTCCCCGAAATATTCCGCGTTCGCGACGAGTTCGATATGATCGCCAGCGATGCGTTGCGCCCACTTGAATGCTCCAGTGCCAATAGGCGCTTGATTGAAGCCGGCGGCGTTCGGATCTGCCTCCTTCTCGAGAAGGTGCTTCGGCACCATGAAGGTCTCGGCGAGAAACGACAAGTAGGGCGCGAAAACGGACTCCATCCGCCAGGTGATCTCCGTGGGTGAGATCACCTTGATATCACGCACTAATGAATGGCCGCTCGTGCGCCATGCTCGGAATTTGGGGTTGGTGATGAGTTCGAGAGTGAACTTCACATCTTCCGCCGTAAAGGGCGCACCATCGTGCCAGCGGACGTCGTCGCGCAGACGAATGTGCCACAGCAGGCCGTCCTGCGAGATGCCGCCATTCTTCTGGCTTGGTACTTCGGCCGCGAGATTGGGCTGGAGGACGCCTTGGGGGTCCATTCGAAACAGCGCATCAAACACCGAGAAATGCACGGCGTCGTCAACCTCGGTATGCGCCATCAGCGGATTGAAGACAGTAGGCTCTTGCGAAAGCCCGACGACCACGCGCCCGGTCGGCTTGGCAGGGGCGGTCTGGCCAAAGGCCGGTGACCCCAAAAGGTTTGGTGCGACGAGGCCCGCGAGCCCCCCAGCTGCCATCAGGCGCAGGGTCTCGCGTCGAGAATAGGTCTGTTTAGTCGTTTCAACCTTGGTCATGATGTCTCCTCCCTAGTGGACGTTGAGATTCAAGAATTGGACGCGGTAGCCGGGGCGGTATTCACCCGCTCTCCGGGAATGGCTGCGACCAACTCGCGCGTGTAGGCGGACTGCGGATCCAGAAATATCTGCGAGGGCGGGCCGCGCTCGACGATCCGTCCCTTCTGCATTACTGCGATCTCATCAGAAATCTGACTTGCCACCCGCAGATCGTGAGTGATGAAGATCATGGCCACGCCGGTTTCTCGCTGGATTTGGTCCAGAAGTTTCAGGATCTGGGCCTGGATTGACACATCGAGGGCGGATACGGCCTCGTCGGCGATGAGAAGCTTCGGCTTGAACATCAAGGCCCGCGCTATACCGATGCGCTGGCGCTGCCCACCGGAAAATTCGTGGGGATATCGACCGAAGGCACCTGCATCGAGTCCCACATGGGACAGCAGCGCCCTCGCCTCCTCCCGAGCCTGGGCATACGGCGTCCCGTGGGCGACGGGGCCGACAGTGAGAATCTGCCCGATCGTCGAACGCGGATTCAAGGACGCAAACGGATCCTGGAAGATCATCTGGATCCGCGGCCGCAAGGGGCGGAAAGCCCCTTCGGAAAGCTTGGCGATATCGTGGCCGTCAAACAGTATCCGCCCACCGTCACCGTCCATCAGCTTGATCAACAGCCGCCCGAGCGAAGACTTGCCCGAGCCGCTCTCACCGACGATCCCCAATGTGCGGCCGGGCGCCAGGTCGAAGGAAACATCGTTCACGGCGGTAACGATCCGCTTCTTGCCGAAAAACACACCGCTGCTTCGATAGGTCTTGACCAGACCTTCGACCCTAATGACCGGCTTGGCGGGAGCGGCGTCCTCATGTGCGCGATCCCTGCCGCTGAGATGGGGGACAGCTGCAACGAGGCGCTGTGTATAGGGATGACGGGGCGCCTTCAGCACCTGCTCCGCACTTCCTTGTTCGACGATATGGCCCTTTTCCATTACGACCACGCTGTCGGCGATCTCTGCGACAACCCCGAAATCGTGGGTGATGAACATCACACTCATGCCCTTGCGTCGCTGGATGTCGCGGATCAGTTTCAGGATCTGGGCTTGAGTGGTTACATCCAGGGCCGTCGTCGGCTCGTCCGCAATCAGGATCTTAGGCTCGAGTGCCAAGGCCATCGCGATCATAACGCGCTGGCGCTGCCCACCCGATAGCCGGAACGGATACTGGTGGTACATCAATTCCGGGTCCGGCAATCCCACTTCAGTCAACAGTTCAAGAGCACGGCTCCGGCGCGATGCCGACGTTCCAACATTGTGCGCTGCCATGACTTCGGTGACCTGCTCACCGACCGTCATCAGCGGGTTCAAAGCCGATAGCGGATCCTGGAAGATCATCGAAACGACACGACCGCGTAAATCCCTGAGCTGTTCGGGAGAAGCCCCCACGATGGCCGTGCCGTCGAGATGAATCGCGCCTGCCGACACCGGTATCACCTTCGGCAGCAAGCCCATGATCGTGTTGGCGGTCACCGATTTGCCCGAACCGGACTCGCCGATGATGCACAAGATCTCTCCGCGCTTTAGATTGAACGAGATATTCTCGACAGCGAATGCCCGCTCCATCCCTTTCGGAAGGCTGATACTCAGGCCGCGCACGGAGAGCGCCACCTCGTTCGCGCCCAAAGTCTGGATGCTGGCGGTCATCGAGTTATCCTCCAATTCACCGCAGACGCTGCGGCAGCGCCCCTTGTGGGGAACAGCATAAGCTCTAATTATCCACGCACTGACTCAGACTGTCGATTTTCTTACCGAAGCATCCGGGATGCTTCAGGTGGAGCGGCAGTTCCGTGTCTCCTCCAGGCGTGAAGCCGTTGATCGACATCTTTTGATCGACATCTTTGATTGCCGTGTTGCCGTGTCTTGCAAAGTTGTCGCCGCTTGGCGAGCTGCTCTGCGATCACATGGCATGCCACGGACTGATGAGAGTAGTATCAACTTCTGCTGCCGAAGGAGTCACCGAATTACGCGGCCGCAACAGCATGAAATTCCAAAATGGTCGGCGCCTTCAGCACATTCTGGGGCCAAATTCGCCAGCTTTCTGTGCAGCACGGAGTTCCACGCGTGCCCTGTGGCGTGCGGGTGTCCAACTGCAAACACGTGATAATTCGGCGATTCCGCGGTTTTCGAAGATTGTCGGATTGCTGCTCTGGAATGAAGGGGCGGAAAACGCACCCCAACAGACACGCTCGCAAGGCAGCTTTGGGCTTCTCCCTTCCCTAACGCAATGGTGGGAGGGCCAATTTTTCATCTCAAACGTGCCTCCTGAGCGTCCCACCGGCTGCCTTTGTCCCCTGCAACGTTGTGTCGTTCCCCTTAGGGTGCTATCGGAACGGTGTAACCGAGGGTTCCGTGCTGCCGTACCTTCAATTTCGGCGGAAGATTTCGAATTGGCACCGCTAATCAGTCAAAGATGCCGATCTTCGTATGCCAGTATGAACCCGTGATGCGAAGCGGGCGACCAATATGTTGGCCGCGCCTTTGCTGGTCCGGCGAACGGAGCAAAAGAGATCCAATGCCAAAGTCAGTGCGGCTCAAGTCATTCGAATTGGTTGCCCGAGACATCGCTGACGTAGATGTCGAATCGCTCCATGCTTTGACAGTTGCGGTTGGCTGGCCTCATCGGCCCAAAGACTGGGATTGGTTGAGGAAGTTGGGTCGCGGCTACGCGGTAGTGGATGGCATCGGCCGTGTTTTCGGAAGCGCTATGTGGTTTCCTTATGGCGAAGACTTTGCCACGATAGGGTTGGTAATAACCACACCGCGCGCGCAGGCTCAAGGCAACGGCCGCTGGCTCATGGAGCAGGTCTTCGAGCAATGCCGCGGCCGCGATCTGGGTCTCAACTCTACCCGAGCTTCCCATAACCTCTATGTCTCCCTCGGCTTCAGGAACGAAGCCACTGTCTGCATGTATCAGGGGCTGGTCGCGGACTCGCTTCCCAATTTGCCAGCGCTTAAAGGTGAACTGATCGAACCTCCGGCGGAAACTCTCGAGGAGCTTATCGAGCTGGACACGCAAGCATTTGGATCCAGACGTGAGGAGTTGATCAAGGCGCTCGAACCAATTTCGACGATCCGCGCTCTGAATCGCGGCGGGCGGATCGTTGGGTACTCGATGTGCAGGGAATTCGGGCGCGGCCACGTAATTGGCCCCGTGGTTGCCAGCAATGACGAGGATGCGCTCCATCTCACCGCCATCCACCTTGAAGATCTAAAGGGACAGTTCGCGCGTGTCGACACGCGGGAGACAGGGCCGGTCGCCGACTTTCTTCAGACATGCGACCTGCGAGTGGCGGAAAGAGTTACGACAATGTCGAAGGGGCGGGTCCTGCTTAACCGGATCTCCGGCCAGCCTTGGATCTATGGTTTGGCTGGTCATGCACTTGGATAGGTCGCCGAAGATCCTCAAGACACACAAGACGTTCTCATAGCCTGACCCGTTTAAGACGTTCTCACTTGAGTTCGAGCTGATCTACCCTGTCTCGAGACGCGATCTGGAATTGCGCCCGGGCTGCGCCTATGAGCGAAAAGTCCAGCTCGGTACACGGCGCTCCGGAGACGCGCGAAAGCTCGAAAATGCAAAGGAATAACCATGCCCGTCGACGTTCAGAAAGTAGCTGACAGCGCCTCTTTCCCCTCTCAGGTCGATGTCGTCGTGATTGGGGCTGGGATCGTCGGCACCTGCACCGCCTATGAACTCGCCCGTAAGGGAGTGTCGGTCGCCCTTCTCGAAAAGGGCATCGTCGCTGGCGAGCAATCAAGTCGTAACTGGGGATGGGTCCGCCAGCAAAACCGCGACATCCATGAACTGGCTCTTGCAATGTACAGTTTACGGCGCTGGGAGGAACTAGGTTCCGAGATCGGCCGCGATCTCGGGTTTCGTCGGAGCGGGATTCTTTACTGCACGAAGAATGAAGCAGACGTCGCTCGATGGGCAAAGTGGGGCGAGACCGCACGCCTTCAGGGCTTCCACAGTCAGATACTCAGCGCATCCGAGGCAAACGAGCGGGCTTCAGGCGGCACGTCCTCTTGGCTCGGCGGAGTCTGGTCTCCGAGCGATGGGCGGGCTGAGCCCAGCCTCGCCGTACCCGCCATCGCGGAGGCGGCGAAAGAAAATGGCGTGTCGCTTCATCAGAACTGCGCCATTCGCGGGCTCGAAATTTCTAACGGCCGGGTAGCTGGGGTGTGGACAGAACGGGGACTTGTGAAAGCGAGCACTGTTGTTTGCGCCGGTGGGGCGTGGGCATCCCGCTTTTCCAACCGCTATGGGATCGAACTTCCAGTCGCCAACATTGCTGGAACCGCAGTTAAGACTACTCCGGCCCCAGAAGTGATCAAAGCCGGATGCCTTTCGGCTTCGAACTTCGTGTTGCGGCGTCGGATTGATGGCTGCTATGCGCTGGCCGTCCCGGGGCACGGTACGCTCGACATCACGCCGCGCGGGATGCGATACGCATTCAAATTCTACCAGATGTATCGCAGCAAGATCGGCAAGAAGCTCAAATACCGCCTAAACAGCAGCTTCTGGAGCGGACCCGACGCGTTCGGAGGATGGGAGAACGATGAGATCTCGCCATTTGAAAGGAACCGCATTCTTGACCCAACGCCTGACGCCGAACTCGTCGAACGCGCCGTAAAGAACCTTGAAAGCGAGTACCCTGCCTTGAAAGGTATTAGGGTCGATCGCGCATGGGGAGGACTCATCGATACCTCACCGGATCTCGTCCCGGTCATTTCGACAGTGGAGCAGCTGCCCGGTTACGTGATAGCCGCGGGATTCAGTGGTCACGGGTTCGCAATCGGGCCAGGCGCTGGCCGCCTGGTCAGCGAGATCGTGATGAACGAAACGCCGATCACAGATATCTCGCCCTACCGGCTAAGCCGCTTCACAGATGGTTCGGCGATCCGACGTCCCGAAATGATGTAAGCGGCTGGCGTGGTAGGAATATAATTCGTTCATGCCGCTTAACAACGATCAGTGTTGCATGAGGCCGGCCGCATAGGCATCTCGCGTGTCGAACATTGAATAGTTCAGGCTGGATGCATATGACCGCTGGCAGGTGGTTCCCAATCGCGGAAAGAGACACGGATACCTGTCCGCTGATAATGTCCATTGCGAGTTGATTGCGGTGGCCGTCATAGACGGCGAGCCACATGTCCAGTCGTTAGATGGGGGACGAAGGTTGCCGCGCCGGCTTTTGCGGCCGAGGCGCCCTCGGGCTCAGCGATGCTCACCGGCATACGCCGGTGCCACCGGCAAAGAAGCGGGAAATGCGCCAGCTTGTGCTGAATTCAGTGTAGACACGGAACTCCTTTGCTGAATGACCCGGCATTCCTCGAACGCCGGTAGAGCACTCGTGCGGAGGGGGTCCTGAAGGACATGCGTGCTTCCCTTCGAACGGCAAAAAGCGGGGCGAATAAATCGCCCCGGTTTCGTAAGTCGCAACAGCACCTGAGCGCTAGATTAAGCGCGCTTGAGAGCTGGCTACAGTCCAACAGCGGCAGATAGCCCGCTGATATCCTTGATCTCAGTGTATTCGTAGAAGGGATTGGCCGGCTCATGGCCGCGGTTGACCCAGACCTTGCTCTTGATACCCAGATCATACGCGGTCATCAGGTCGTAGCGGAAGGATGAGGACACATGAGTGATGTCTTCGGGCCCGCAGCCGAGCTTGTCGAGCATGTATTCGAAGCCCTTCATCAGAGGTTTGTATGCCCCCACTTCTTCAGCCGTGATCACCATATGGATCGGCGCGCCCAGCTTTTCGACGTTCGACATAATCAGGCTGTTCATGGAGTTCGACAGGATGACCAGCGGAATTTCTTTGGCCACCCTGGACAGGCCGGCCGGGACGTCCGGGTGCGGACCCCAGGTTGGCACTTCGTTATAGATGCGTTGCGCATCTTCCGGTTTGAACGCGATACCGATGCGTTTGCAGCTGCGTTCGATGGAATTGTGCACCACTTCGAGGAAAGGTTTCCATGGCCCTAGCACCTCATCAAGGCGATACCCTCTAAAAGCCTCGATGAACGCGGCCATCGCTTCTGGAGAGAGGCGCTCGCCGTAGACGCGTCGCGCAGCACCGGCCATGTCGAAATTGGTGAGCGTGCCGTAACAGTCGAAGGTGACGTATTTCGGTCGAAATTGAGTCATGGCGTGTATTCCTTCCAATTTGAGGGCACAGCGTGCCGATCGAGGGTCATCGTAGTGAGCATGCCGCCTGCCTAAAGAGGTCGTGGTGCCGATAGACCGCAATGCGGCATCGACACAAATACCTGTGCGAGTCGGTCTCTGATCAGTTTCATTTCCTCTGCCTCTTTCGATATCGGGCCAGCCCAACCAGGTGGAGCACGCCAAATCGCTTGCTGCATTCCGCCCAGTGGAAACACACTGGCATAATTTTGAGGCGCTGGCAACATATTGTCCAACAATTATTGAGAAGTCCATCGCCTTGGCATTTTCCGACGGCTTGCACACGTCGCGGTCAAACAAACGATGAGTACCTTATTATATGATTGTATTTCTTCAGTTTTATTGGTCACGGCATCAAGCCATTCTTCACGACGCCCACGCATCGCCCAGCAGGAAAAAGTGTCCAAAGCAGCAAAACATTTCCAGTAATAGAAGAAATTGTTGTACAAAAAATAGAATGTGGGATACTGACGCCATCGAGCTGCCCATTCTCGGGGCGGGATCTGAATGAGTTGAAGATGGATCACAAGCATCAGCCTATGCCAGCCCGTGGCCCGGAGTTTTCCGAGGCCTGCCATCCCGTGGGGGCTGCGGAAGCCGAAGATATCGCCGAGCGGCTCTACGGCGCGCGTGGATCGGCCAAGCGCTTTGAAACCGAGAAAGACGACACGTTCCTCCTCGACTGCGCGGACCGGGGGAAGTTTGTGCTAAAGATCGCTCATCCTTCCGAGCGGGTGGATGAGCTCGGTTTCCAGGTCGCACTGATGCGTCATCTTGAGCAACGGGCACCTGACCTTCCCGTCCCCCGTGCAATTCGCGACCTTGCCGGCTCGGAATTGCCTATCGTCACCACTAGGGCCGGCGAGCGGCGCGTGGTGCGGCTCATCACCTTCCTCCCCGGTACTCCGCTCGACCGGACATCTGCCACGGCCCCACAGCGCGAACGGATCGGCGAAATCCTGGCGAAGCTGCGTTATGCGATGGCCGACTTCTCGCATCCCGCAGACGGCCGGACTGTGGCATGGGACGTCACCCATCTTCTTGATCTCACCGATCTCTTAAGCTTCATCCCGGTGGGCGGCAAACGAGCCTGGACCCTCCGCGCGCTCGAGCGGTTTGCCGATATCAAACCGAGCCTCGACTTATGCCGGCGGCAGGTGCTCCACAACGACTTCAATACGTCTAACCTGGTTGTCGATCAGGCCCGCCCGCAGTTTCTGACCGGCGTCATCGATTTTGGCGACGCCGTCCGTACCGCCATTGCCGTTGATGTCTCCACGGCATTGATGAACCAGATGCCAAAAACTTTCGACCATGCAAACCGGCGTGACCTGTTTGACGAACCGCGCGACGTTCTGCGCGGCTATCTCCGCAACGCCGAATTGACGGACGAGGAGCTCCGCCTCATCCCTTTCTTGTCGATGGGCCGTCTTGCGGTTCGGGCGCTGCTGACGTGCTGGCGCGCCCAAATCTTCCCCGAGAATAGCCGCTATATCATGCGCAATACCGAAGCCGGCTGGGCCCACCTCGAATGGTTCCACTCGATTTCGACAGCCCAAATATCCGATCTTCTGAAACGATAGGAACCCGAATGTCCAAGCAAGCGACTACCCTGCCCAAGGGCTTCCGCGGCGATATGCCAAATGGCTTCAACCCTATGGATACGTCTCATCTCACAAGAGAAGAACTGGACCATGTCACCCGGCGGCAAAGGCTGCTCGGGCCCGCTTACCGCCTCTTCTACAAGTCGCCCGTTGAGATCTCCCGTGGAAAGGGTGTCTTCCTCTATGACAAGCACGGCAACGAATATCTCGACGCTTACAACAACGTGGTTTCGCTGGGTCACTCTCACCCGCGTGTCGTCGAGGCGATCCAGAAGCAGCTCGAGTTACTCTGTACTCACACGCGATACATGCAGGAACCCCTGCTGGATTATGCCGAAGCTCTGATCAGTACGTTCGGTGGCGAGCTCGGCCGAAGCGGATGCGCGATGTTCACCTGCACCGGGTCGGAAGCCAACGATCTCGCCTTGCGGATCGCGCGTTACCACACACGCAAGACCAGCGTCATCGTCACGGCCGAAGCCTATCACGGCAACAGCGGAGCGGTGGCGGCAATCTCGCCGTCGCTCGGGAAGAAGTCGGCCCTCGATCCCTATCTTCGCACAGTTGCAGCGCCTGATTCCTACCGCCTCCCCGTCGAGGAAATTGGCCGGCGGATGGCGGAGGATGTCTCGCGGCAGATCGCTGATCTGGAGCGGCATGGAAGCGGCCTGGCCGCCTTCATAGCGGACTCAGTCTTCTCCTCCGATGGTCTCTACGTCGATCCGACGGACGTATTGGCGCCCGTCGCGGAAGTGGTGCGCAAGGCGGGCGGCCTGTTCATCGCCGACGAGGTGCAATCGGGATTCGGACGGACCGGCACCCATTTTTGGGGCCACCAGCGTCACAAAGTCGATCCGGACATCGTCACCATGGGCAAGCCCATGGGTAACGGCTATCCCGTTGCCGGCATCGTCCTGCGGCCCGAACTCGTCGCAGAATTCGGATCCAGCATGCGCTATTTCAACACGTTTGGCGGCAACTCCGTCGCTATCGCGGCTGCAAGCGCCGTGCTCGACACAATCCTCGAAGAGGGCCTATTGGACAACGCCACCAAGATCGGGGGCGAAATCCTCGCAGGGCTCCGGGACCTACAAACGAAATATGAATTCGTCGGAGATGTTCGCGGGGCCGGCCTTTATTTCGCTGTCGAACTCGTCAAGGATAGAGACCGCAAAACGCCGGACATGGATCGTGCGCTAGGGGTCGTCAACGCCTTGCGCGATCGGCGCATCCTCATTTCAGCGACCGGGGCGGACGCGCATATCCTGAAGATCAGGCCTCCGCTCATCTTCACATCCTCAAACGCGGCGCGTCTGATCGAGGGCGTCGACGAGGCGCTTCGGTCAGTGCAGATCTAGGATCCGCCGCTATGCCAGCTGCGCGACGCAAATATCATCTCTCTTGCCCTGCGCCGCCGCATGTGGCGTAGGTACAAGGACGAATTCAACGAGCAATGCCAGAGCCATGCCGCCGCTGCACACCAAGAACCAAACCGAAGATAGTAGGATGAATGTCGAGCCCTCGCCCGCCAGCGCGGTGGAAATCCTGACCCACGCTTTGCGAAGGCGCATACTGTCAGGTGATTTTCGACCCGGCGAGTTCCTCCGCGATGTGAAAATGTGCGAGGAGCATTCGACCTCGCGGCACACATTCCGTACTGCAGCCCAGGTGCTCGTCACGCAGGGCTTGCTTCGTCAGATACCGAACCGAGGCTTTGTAGTACCCGAATTCGGGCCCGACGATATTGTCGATATCACACGCGTGCGCGGGACCATCGAGGGCGAGGCCATTCGTCTGATCGTGCTGACGGGTGTCATCCCATCTCAGGCATTAGAGGCAGTCGAGGTTATGCACAGGTCGACGTTATCCTCCGACAGATCCCTGTTGGTAGCTGCCGACCGTGACTTCCACCGAGCGATCGTCGCCGCTAGCGGCAGCGCTCGGCTAAAGCGAACCTATTCAGACCTCGAGGGCGAGATCGAGCTTCTCCTCGCACAGCGGCAGGATTTCTACGGCACTGCCGAAGAAATGGCGGAAGAACACGAGCGGCTCATCAACAGCTTGAGGAGCCGCCACTACGATACGGCACGGGAAGCGTTTAAGGAGCACTGGGAAGATCTCCAGATCAAATTGCTAGATCAACGCTGATCAACGCTCCCCTGAGAACCTGTCAGGTCCGACGGATACCCGCCAAGCAGCATTGAGGGTGTCGTGCCACCGGTAGACGCGCAGCAATCACCATCTCCAATGCTTCCTCTCCGGACCCACCAGAGCCTGTCCTCGTCCTGACGCAGCCTAGTCCGCCACTGCCCGGGAGGTCACCCATGCCGTGCGACGTGCCCCCTACGTCTATGGACACATGGCCGAATATGCGTCGCTTGCTTAGGGCTCGGCTTTGAATGAGCGACGGCACGCTGCGTACCAATCGCCTCAACGCGGCGGCACGTGGCTTGTTGCGCAACCTTGTGCTGAATTCATCGCAGACAAGACGCTGCTTTGCTGAATGACCACGCATTGCAGCACATTCTGCCAGGAAGATGTGACTATGCTTAGTCGAACTTGAGATCAAAGGGGTCAGGAACATGGATCGATTCAAGCCAAAGTACGTAACATTCGACTGCCATGGTACGTTGATCAACTTTCAGATGGCGGACGCCGCTCGGGATCTGTTCGGTCATCTTCTGGATGGACCGCGCATGAACGAGTTCATCAAGAACTTTCAGGCTTACCGCATCGATGAGGTAATGCAGGACTGGAAGCCGTATGCCGACGTTGTCCACAACGCATTGGAGCGCACGTGCCGCCGCAACAAGGTTGCATTCCGGCCCGAAGACGCCGAAACCATCTACAACCGCGTGCCGACATGGGGACCGCATCCAGACGTTCCCGAGGGCCTCGCCAAGCTCGCCAAGGAAATCCCCCTTGTCATCTTGACAAATTCCATGGTGGCGCAGATCCCGTCGAACGTGGCAAAGCTCGGCGCGCCTTTTCATGCCGTCTACACTGCTGAAGAGGCGCGGGCCTACAAGCCGCATCTCAAGGCGTTTGAATATATGTTCGACATGCTAGGATGTGGACCAGAGGACATAACGCACGTTTCGTCGTCTTTCCGTCATGACCTGATGTCCGCCTATGATCTGGGTATCAAGAGTAAGGTGTGGGTCAATCGTGGCCATGAGCCGGCCAACCCCTATTATGAATACACCGAGATCCGCGATATTTCGCAGTTGCCCAGCGTTTTCGGACTCTGACATGATCAAGGCAACAGCGGTTCAGGAATCGATAAACTGCGTGACTTGGTAAGCAGTGTGGAGTGCCTGCTCTGATCTAGTCAGAACTAGATCAGAGCATCCGACTTCGCAGCACGAAAGCAACATGAACGGGCGAGGATCTTCAAATTGAGCGATCATGATGATCTTGTTGCCGATCAACAACGGGGCCGGCACAACAGCTCTGCGGCTGCGAGCTCACGTCACTTGCCGTGGGCTGCATCGTCGACTGAAGCCTATTTTCGCGCTGCAGCCGCGATTCTCTCCACGCCGCCAGATGGCTTGCAACCGGACATGTCGGCGACACTACTTAAGCGGTACTACGGGCTGGAGGGATCGATCGCGGTCTTATCTTCCGAGGTCGAGCGCACTGCTGAGGTCTCCCTGTCGGACGGCCGACAATTGATCCTGAAGACGTCGGCGCGGAGAGAGGCGATCGACAGCTTCCGTTTCCAAAGCGCAGCTTTGGCGGCACTGCAAGACAGCGCGGGATTTGCTGCACCTACAGTGATCCGCACTAGCGGCGGCGCGTTGATGTTTGAGGAAGAGGGCATAAGTGGTTACCTACAGACCCGAGTGGAAGGCGTGTCTCTGCACAAGGTGACGCCGGCGCCTGATCTCCTCTTTCGTACTGGTAGCGCCCTCGGCCGGCTGGACCTAGCCCTTGCGCAGATCAACGCACCCGCAGCACACCGGCCCATTCTCTGGCATATCGGCTGCTGGTCGCGGTTGATGGAACTGGAGGAACACCTACCGTCTGGCAGCGTCGCCGAAAGCGTTCGGACCGCAATGGCGGAGTATATGCGCTTCGTCGAGCCGCAGATCCAGAACTTGGAGTGGCAGGTCACGCATAACGATCCTAGCCCGTTCAACACAATCGTTACCGGCCAGGGCTTGGGTTTCATCGATTTCGGCGATGGCTGCTGGAGTCCAAGGATTCAGGATTTGGCCATTGCGGCCAGTCATGTCGTGGCAGATCCGACGCTTCCTTTGGGCGGAGCCGAACATCTCATTGCCGGCTATGCCGCAATCGTCCCACTATCCGCCTTGGAGGCAAGGCTGCTGGTCATACTCATGCGCGCACGGCAAAGTGCACTGATACTGGTCAACTACTGGCGCTCCCACCTCTTTCCGGCCGACGCGCAATACATCAAAAAGAATGTTGCTCGTGCTGAGCGCGGGCTGACAATCTTGGCGCCTCTTTCAGCTGCATCAGGCGAGGCGGCAGTCCTCGCGGCAGTGTCACAGCCTTAGCCGTAACTCATAGACAGGCAGCAAACATGTCCACAGATCTTATGCCCAACCGCTACAGACCAGGTGAGTCTGACCTCCCAGAGCGCGAAGCGGCGCTGATTGCCCGCCGTGATGCAGTTCTTGGAGCATCTTATCGACTGCAGTATCGACGTCCGGTGCATTTCGTTCGCGGCGAAGGCATGTGGCTCTATGATCCCGACGGTCGGGCCTATCTCGACTTCTACAATAACGTTCCTTCCCTCGGTCATTGCCACCCCGAGGTGAACGCGGCAATGGCCAAACAGGCCGCCCGAATTAGCGCCAACACGCGCTATCTCGAACCTAGACTTGTAGACTATGCCGAACGATTGGTTGGTACATTCCCAGAGGAGCTTGACCGCGTGGTCTTCACTTGCACGGGCAGTGAATCCAACGATCTGGCCCTGCGTATCGCCCGGTTTGCGAGCGGCGGCGAGGGTGTGATTGTCTCCTCATACGCTTATCACGGCACGAGCGGGGCTGTGGCAGCGGTTTCGCCGAATTTGGGCGACGCGGTCAAGCTCAGTCCATTCGTTCGCATGGTTTCTTTGCCCGGCCCGGCAGGCATACCAGAATCGCAAGCCGGCGACTTTTTCGAGGCGCAGATTCGTTCGGCCATTCTTGACCTCAACCGTCGTGGCATGGGCGTTGCGGCCCTGCTCATTGACAGTATCTTTTCCAGCGATGGCGTTTGGGTAGATCCTCCCGGCTTCATTGCTGGTGGAGTGGCAGCGGTGCGCGAGGCAGGCGGCCTCGTCATCGCCGACGAGGTTCAACCGGGCTTCGGACGAACTGGCACTCACATGTGGGGCTTTGAGCGGCACGGAATCGTGCCGGATCTTGTAACTCTGGGCAAGCCCATGGGTAACGGGTTTCCGATTGGCGCGGTCGTTGGTCGTCAAGCGCCAATGGAGCGGTTTGGTGCTACCGCGCGCTACTCGAATACTTTTGCCGGAAACACGGTAGGAATTGCGACTGCGGATGCCGTGCTGACGATCCTGGAACGTGACCAAATTCGTCAAAATGCGCTTGCCATGGGCCAGCGGCTCCGCGCTGGTCTAGAAGAAATGGCAATGAAGCATAGGGAAGTTCGTGCAATCCGAAACGCCGGTCTATTTTTTGGCGTCGACATTGGGTCCGAGGATACGTCTGCGGCAGCCCGACGTGCAATGGCTTTGGATATCGTCAACGCAATGCGGGATGACGGTGTGCTCGTCAGCACGACAGGAGCCAACGAGGACGCACTTAAGGTGCGACCTCCGCTGGTCTGCGGAGCCGAGCACGTTGATCTCTTTATTGCAGCGGCAGAGCGCGCCATCACGACTGTCGCAGGCTAGACAACACACTTGGGAGCACGTGGCGGAGGCCTTGCGCCAGTAGTTCGGAGAAGCCCGCTCTCGAGTTCTCTTTTGGCTAGAACCCTGGATTGTGACAGCTTCGCCTCGAACAGATTCGAACCAACGCGCCTTTTGGCCATTCAAGAAACAAGCAACTGTAAACTCTGGGCTGAAGCGCAAGATTACTTACAGAACCGACGCCGCCGAGCTAGTGCTGCTCTTTTCCTTGGTATATCAACAAAATGCCGACTGATTAATACATGCTGGCGTGATAATCAGACGAACAGCGTAGAGCCACTGGTGCCGCAAACCACAAAACACGGTTCACTTCGGCCCACCATGCAGCAAGCCTGCCCTGCACAGTCGTTGAGCTGGTCGGCGCTCCACAGGGATGGTATCCGGACCGATCCGCCACGGCACAATGCGGCCGCCCGCCGTCTCCTCGCGAAACCTGCGGCGAAGTTCGCTTGAGCGGCCCTATCGAAGATCGTCAAGGGAACGTATCGTTGGGTCGTCATTGAGAAGCGCTTGTGAGCCGGCTCAATAAGGCCCCAGCCGATGGGTCAGACGATTTCGAACTGCTCTTGTTCCACCCTCTCTTGTTCCACCTTCACCAGGGCCAGCGGTCCAGCCGGCGAAAACTTCGTTGGTCGTCGATGTCACTCCGTAAAGTGAAGACATGATCTATCCCTTTGCTTCTGCTTGAAGCCTCGGCTTCGGGCTTTGTGTTCTATCAGGCGGGGCACAAGCCCGGATCGATCCCGGTCATCGCGATCGAGACGTCCCAGAGACGCTTTGCCAGAGCTGGGTCCTGGGCGTCGGGGGCACGTTTCGCCTCACCGGACGGACCCCGGATTCCACCAAACCCGGTCGGCCCGTAGTAGCCACCAGGCTCCACCTTGCCTGTCGCCGCCTGCAGCGCAGGCCAGGCGCCCTTGTCCGCGCTGTTGAGGAGCAGGCCGACGATCGGACCGGCGAGCTGTGCGATCCCCATGTGCCGTCCAAGTCTGGTGCTCGCCACGCCTGGATGGCACCCGGCAGCCATGACTGGAGAATCTGCAGCCCGCAGGCGCCGATCCAACTCGAAAAAAAACAGGGCGTTTGCCAGCTTGCTGCCGCCGTAGCGCTTGCTCTTGTTGTAAGATTTCTCGGCGTCGAGGTCGTCCCAGTCGATCTTCCCCTTCAGGTGCGCGATGCTGGAAGTCACGACGACACGCGATCCCGGCGTTTCAGCCAGCTTTGGCAAGAGCAATGTTGTCAGCGCAAAAACGCCGAGATGATTGACGCCGAACTGAGACTCGAAGCCTTGCATGGTGCGTGTCAAGGGTGGGTTCATGATGCCTGCATTGTTGATCAACGCGTCAATGCGCGGCTCTCTCGCGGCAATTTCAGCGGGAACGCGAACGTTGGCGAGATCGCCCAGATCAAGCGGCAACCAGGCCAGATCAGCCCTTGGCGTGATAAGCCTGATTCGCGCTATTGCCTGATCGGCCCTGGTGCGCTCCCGGCATGCCAGCAGGACACGAGCGCCTCGTGCGGCTAATACCCGTGAGATTTCAAAGCCAATACCTGCATTGGCACCTGTGACGATGAAGGTCTTTCCCGACTGGTCGGGGACATTCGCTTCAGTGAAACCAGTAGAATGAGACATGCTGCTTTCCTTTAAATGAGTATTTAGGCACTCAATGATGAGCCAAATATTATGCAGCAGTGCCTTTCCACAACAGGTCGAAACCAGCTTGGCGGATGTTCTTGTCCTGTTTCGGGTTGGCGGCTATGGCATTGATCGTGATTTCGGCGAGGCCGAACACGATCGTATCGATATAGAAGTCAATCCTTTCAGGATCGGCATGGCCGGCAAGACACGCTGCGACGATCGCCCGTGCGTCGTGGACCATGGCTTTGCTTTTCTGTCTGCTCTGCGCGGTTACTCGATCCGAAACCTTGAGTTGTCTGACAGCCTTTCGAGCTGTCGAATTGGTCAATCCCCAATCCACCAGACGGTCCCACACGCGTCTTAGTCTTTCACGAGGTGCGTCCCCATCCGGATATGGTGCAAGCATTCGCTCCATCAGGTCGATCTCAATCGTCATAAAGAGTTGATTGAGAAGATCGTCCTTGCTTGGAAAATAAGTGAATAGCGTTCCCTCGGACACACCCGCAGCCTTCGCAATCTTTGCTGTCGACGCCTCTGTTCCCAAACGGGCTACAAAATCGCATGCCGCCTCGAGCAAGGCTTGCCGTTTTTCTTCGCTAAGGGGGCGCGCCATCTATACAACAATCATAATTGAGTGAGTCATAACTCATCTATCAGGTTCCATTCGTCGTGTCAAGAGGGCGGGTGGTCTAACCCAGATGGAGCAGGCTTTGGGCGCTTCGAAGAGCGAACGCACCTCGGAGCGGCTGGGCTACCGTTCGGGCTACTATGGCCGCACGCTGATCACCCGCGTCGGCAAGCTGGAACTGCGCGTGCCGCAGGATCCTTCGGGCCGCTTTCCACCGAGCTGTTCGAGCACTATCAGCGTTCTGAACAGGCCCTCGTTTTCGACCTTGGCGGAGATATACGTCCAGGTTGCCGACACGGAAGGTGAAGGCGATCACGGAAGAACTGTGTAGGCATGCCTTCTCCGCTTTCGGCGTTCAATGAGAGCGTCAAGGCTTTAGGCAAGCGACGGCTTCCCGAGCCTTTCCCTTACCGCATCCTCAGAAGGTGCGCGAGGCTGGCGTGGCCAGGAGCCAAGCGGTGCTGATCGCGATCGGGATCGACTGGGACGGCCGCAGCTCGTCATGGGGCGACCCGACGACGGCCGCCCGCGAGATTGCACTTGATTCCGCCTTGTCGCGACTGCCCCGAGCTCGCTCTGCAGGCGTTTATAGCGCGTCCGAGTTCATTCCCAAAGATCGGCGGGCCAATGTTCGGCAAAGATAGGCATCAGAAATGACCGGCTCTCCGCCTACTTGCTTCCCATCATCTTTTTGAGGTCCGTGACTTTATTCATGCAGCCTTTTTCGTCTCCGGCATCGGCCATTTTACGGGCGTCCATCATCATCCGGCTAACCTGGTCGGCCTCAGCGCCGGCGCTTTGCTTCGTCACCTCTTCCTGGTGCGGGGTGATGGACTTCACACTACCTGATGTCGATCCCGTCGTTTCGGGGTCGCTAGCCTGCTGCTTGCCACCCAATACCTCTTTCTGGTGCTGGGTCATAGGAGCGCCGGGATCGCTGCCTGCTCCGGTTTGCGCAGATACCGCCGCTTGGTCCAGATTCTTGAGTTCCTCCTTGCAATCCGCGAATGCCGGCCCGGACAGCAGAAGCGCAAACGCTGTGGTTGCTGCTAGACGCATGGACATGTTTTCCTCCAAGAGACTGTGCGATAGACTCACTTAACTAACGAAAGGAACGTCTTCGTGCTCGAAGGGTTCCTCTCGTTAATCTCGCTATTCGAGAGCCAACAGGCGGCATGGGAAAAACGGCCCCATTGGAGCTAAGGAACGAACATTGCCAGGGTCGCAAGTGTCGCTGTGGAGTTTATTAGGTTCATCCGCAATTTCTGTGATTCAGCGGCAGCATTCTCGCCCTCTTCAGTTCTGGGCCGGCGCGGCCGTACATTGCTCGCTTCACCATCTTGAGGCGGTTGATCCGCCCTTTGGCTTGACGTTGCTCAAGGGGAGTTCGATTGCATTTTTGACGGCATCAATATCCCGGTGCAAAACGCTGGCCGCGGATACCGGCCGCTTTGCGCCCATATTTCAGTCGTTCAAGTTCGAACCAAGAGTTGCGGAAAGCAGACGCACGTCATTCCGTTAGCTTAATAGTCAGAGAAAGTTCGAATCCTACGGGGCGCGCTGCTTTCGAACAACGCTTGGAACTCCTGCCGGAGACATCCCGCCGCCCGTTAGCCGCGAAGCGTCTCAGCGAATGCGGGTGACGATCCCTGCGCAAAGAGGAGGGCTGAGCCCACCACCAAAGCAGGCCCATGCTCCACATGCCACAATATCTGGTTTAACGAGTTCTAAAAGTGTAACCCTTCGGTTTATAAATCCGAGAAACTCCAAACTTGACCTCAGGTTTGCTGCGACAGCTCTATCGCATCGTCGTCGAAAGCGCCCACGCCGCCGACATCGCCAAGCGGGTCGGGCCGCACACGCTGCGCCACAGCTTCGCCATCCACCTATAAGACGGCACCGACATACGGATCATTCAGGTCCTGCCCGAATTGGCATCTCGGGTGCGGACGGTCCGCGAACCGGGATCACTTGATCCAGCCTGACCTACACTACGCCAACCGGCTGTTCGATCGGCCTTCCCCGGCATCATTGATGGCCAGATGGGCATTCTGATCGCAGTTCGTCGAGCAGTGCTCGCCCCTCCAGAAGATCGGGTGTATCGAAGCCCTCGCTGATCGAGGCGTAAGGAGATGCGAGGGTGTCGTACGCCTCCGCGGTTTTACCGTCTGCACGCAGATGCCGCGCGAGCCGGATGGCTGCCCTGAGCGTGAGGGATAAAGCCCCTTGTGCCGTTGCTATCTCCACGGCACGCCGAAAGCAGTCCGCCGCCGGCCGGAATGGGGCGAGCGATAGCTCGCCCTCGAGGAGACGGAGCCGCGCGTTGGCCCACGATTCTCCGTGGCGCTCAGCGACGGCGTCGGCCTCAGCGAGGGTGGCGCCCGCCTCCTCCAGCCGCTGCGTTTTGATGTAGAGCTCGGCGAGGATCGCAAGATAATGCGGCAGCCTAAGTCCGGCGCCTGTCGCGCGCAGATCTCGCAGACCATCGCGCAGGCGTACGATACCCCCATCGAGGTCGCCCTCCTCGGCGGATGCCCAGCCGTCCATTATCGTGGCCCAGGCAAGATAATAGCTGAAACCATACTCGGCACAGACCGCGTAAGCGGCATCAGCATGCACGCGCACCATCGCCGGTTCACGGCGGAACTGGTGCAGCATCGCGGCATAGGCGAACGCGACGACGAGGCTGAACGGGTGATCGAGGCGTCGGGCCACCTCAATCGCTTCGCCGATGGTCAGGAGTGCACGATCCGCGAATCCGAGATGCCAGTCGACATGAGAAGCATAGGCGCGGCCGTGGACGTGGATATTGACGCCAGCCGCGAACGCGTGGGCGGGATCACCGGCACGTTCGATCTTGCTGCGCGCCGCCTCCAAGTGGGTCATGGCCAGGGAATGATTGCCCAGATGGAACAGGTTGAAGCCCAGTGCATGATGGGCGTCAGCCTGGCGCACGAGGTCGTCGCCCCGTTCAACCAGCTCGAGCAGTTCGACGCCGAGCTCGCCTGTTCGGGTCAAGTGACCGCGTACGTGATGGACGTGGCACAATCCTCGTAGCGCTCGCGCGCGATGGCTCTCGTGCCCTTGCTGGCGGGCGAGCTCCTCGGCTCTGGCGTAGGCCGTCTCGACCTGGGGTGCACCGAAGCCCTCGGTTGCGATCAACGGCGGTCCCAGAGCCACCTGGATCTCAAGCTCCTGGCGCTCGCGCGCCTCGCTCGGCGGTGCGTCCCTGAGTATGGCGAGCGCTTTCGTCAGGTGACCGATCGCTTCCTTGTTGGCCGAGCGCTGCCGTGCCAATTGGCCGGCGCGCAGCCACCAATCTGCGGCCCGGTCGTGAATCCCGGCCTCCGTGAGATGGCGGGCCAGGAGTTCGGGCTGGCGCTCGACGACGGCGGGGAACTGCGCTTCAAGCGCGGCGGCGATACGCGCATGAAGCTCGACTCGCCGGCTTCTGAGGAGGGTCGCGTAGGCGACATCCTGGATCAGCGCGTGCTTGAAGGTGTAGGTCGCGTTGGGCGGCTGGCCGCGCCGGAAGACCAAATCGGAGCCGACGAGCCTACTGAGCGCTTCACTGAGCGTCGGCTCTTGAAGCGGCGACACCGCGGCCAGGAGATCGTGATCGAACTCGCGGCCGATGCAGGCGCCGATCTGCGCCAACTCCTTGGCCGGCGCCAGCCGATCCAGCCGGGCCATAAGCGAGTCCTGCAAGGTCGAGGGAATGGCGAGCGCCGCCGCCACGCCGATAAGCTCAAGGTGGTCACCCCGGTCTCGCAACAGGCCGGATTCGAGAACCGTCCGGGTCAGTTCCTCGACAAACAACGGGATACCGTCCGTCTTGCTAGTGATCTGGGCCAGAACATCCGGCGGCAACGCCTTCCCGCCGACGACGCGGCCGACGATCATCGCCACGTCGCCACGAACGAGCCGGGAGAGCGAAAAGGAGGTGACGTGAGCGTGGCCCGTCCAGGGAGGGGTGAACTCGGGCCGGAAGGTGATCACCGTGAGCACTCTCAGGCCCTGCACGCGTTCGACCAGAAGATCCAGGAGCTCCATCGTCGAAGGGTCGATCCAGTGCACATCCTCATAGACGGCCAAGACCGGCTGCTGGCCGCACACGGCTTCGAACTGCCGGAGCAGGACCTCGAAGGTGAGCTGCTTCTGGCGCTCGGGCGTCAGATCCAGGGCCGCGTGGCGGCTCTCGACCGGCAGTGATAACATGGCGGCCATGAGCGCCGTCGCGTCTTCATCGAAGCACGCCGAATTCGAACTGAGGAGTGTTTCGAGCTTGCAGAGCTTCTCCTCAGGCCCATCGTCGCGAGCAAACCCGGCTGCTCTCTCGAGCTGCCCGATCACTGGAAAGAGCGCGCTGTCCATGTGGTAGGGCGAGCAGAAATGGTTCAGTACGGTAACCGGTTCCTTGGCGAGCGCCTCGCGCAGCGCCAGAACAATCCGCGATTTACCGATTCCGGGCTCGCCGGAAAGCAGCACCACTTGGCCCTCCCCGGCCTTGGCCCGTCGCCAGCGCTCGAGAAGCAGCGCCAGCTCCGCGTCACGCCCGACGATCGGCGCCAGCTCCCTCAGATGGAGTGCCTCGAAGCGGCTCGCTGCGCGACCGGGTCCGAGCACACGGAACGCTCGGGCCGGCACCGTTAGTCCCTTGAGCGGCTGGACTCCGAGATCCTCGACCTCGAACAACGCGCCTAGAAGCTCTCGTGTACCCTCACCGATCACCACCTCATTGGGCCGCGCGAGCGTCTGCAGGCGGGCGGCTAGATTCGGCGTTTCGCCGACGACCGCCTCCTCTTGGGCCGCCCCCTCGCCGATAAGGTCGCCCACGACGACCACGCCTGTGGCGATGCCGACCCGGGCTGCGAGCGGCTCGCCGGTCGGGCTCGCCAGGCGCCCGACCGCCTCGACGGCCGCGAGACTGGCCCGCACGGCGCGCTCGGCCTCGTCCTCGTGCGCCCTCGGCCACCCGAAATAGGCGAGCACTCCGTCGCCCATTAACTTGGCGACATGACCTTCGAAGCGAGCGAATCCACCTGTCACCGCATTCTGGTAGGCGCGGAGAAGCTTGCTCATGTCCTCGGGATCGAGCCGGACCGACAGTGCCGTCGAGTCGACTAGGTCGACGAACACGACCGTAAGCTGCCGCCGCTCGGCCCCGGCTCGCGCCGGTTCCGCAGACAGCAGGGTCGCCGGCTGCGGCCCTGCTGTGACGCCACCTGCCATCCCTTCGCCGCGCAAGGCCGTGATTGCCGACAACAGCTTGCGGCGGTGACCGATCGAGGTGACGCCGAGGCCGATCAGGTCTTCCGCCGTCAGCTCGGGCAGAACGTCGGCGCTTATATCGTTGTCGCGGAACATCTGCTCGTAGCGCGAGAGCTGCAAGTTGCGCAGCCAAGTCCCAATGTCCAAATCCTTCCTCCACCAATTGCCGGAGCGAGGGTCGCAATAGGCAAGAGCGCTTGTCTGGCCCTAACCCTAACGGTCCCGCTCACGGTCTGAACGCGGCACTCCGGCGGCAAGTCGCGGCCCTGATCCAAGCCTGGCATCCACGGCAAGCTCACGCTGGTCGGACGTTCTGGTTCATGCGGAACAAGTTGGTCGGATCATAGCGGCGCTTGATCTCCGCCAATCGACGATAGTTTGCGCCATAGGCCGTCGCGACGCGGTCAGTCTCATCGGCGGGCATGAAGTTGACGTAGGCAGTGCCGGCGGCGTGCGGCGCGGCAGCGTCGAAGAGTCTCCTGGCCAGGTTATGCAAGCCTGGTCCATCGAGGGCTCACGCCACCGGGCATGCACATTCATGACAAAATGCGCGTTACGCTGCGGAAATGCGGTCGCCTCGACCGGGACGCGCCCAGCGACGCCGCCGACATGACCGATGAAGATCTCGCATTCGGGCCCAGGGAGTTCCCGGATTGCCTGGGTCAGGACGCTGATTGCGCCATCGGATAGCTCGGTGAAGTCATGCGTCTTCCAGTAATTACGCGCGCCGGGCGTGAGCAGGGGATCAAACATCGCCTGCCAGCTCGCGAACGCGCGAGGCTCCACAACATCGACGATAGGACTACCGAGTGAGCGCAACTCGGCCGTGGCACGCTCGCCCGCCTCGATGTTACCGCTGTAGCACATCGCAAGGACGAGAATTTCGCGGCCGTGCCATTCGCTCGGTAGGAATGGCAGTGGTGGCGCCTGGCGCATGACCACCCAGCATGTCAGTTCATCCGCCGTCGTTTCAACGATACGGCGATAATCTTTGAGGAGCTTGGCGGCATCATCGAAGGGATGTATGACCAGTCCGGCCAGCACCTGCGGCCCGAGCGCGTGAAGCTGGAACTCAAACGCAGTAACGACCCCGAAATTGCCTCCGCCACCGCGCAGTGCCCAAAACAGGTCCTGGTTCTCCGCGGCACTCGCCCGCATCAGATTGCCATCAGCGGTCACCACGTCGGCCGCGGTGAGATTGTCGACGGTCAGGCCGAATTTGCGGGTGATCCAGCCGAAGCCGCCGCCCAGCGTCATTCCGGCAACGCCGGTAGTCGAATTGATGCCGGTCGGAACAGCGAGCCCAAAAGCCTGCGTCTCTTTGTCCAGCTCCGCCAAGGTCACGCCGGGGTCGACCCAGGCACGCTGCGTTGCCAGATCGACCCGCACCGACTTCATCTGCGAGAGGTCGATCAAAAGGCCACCGTCGCAGACTGCGTTGCCGGCAATATTGTGTCCGCCGCCGCGCACGGCTACCAGCAATTCATGAGTACGAGCAAATCGAACGGCGCTGATTACGTCCGCCGCTCCGGCACAACGCACGATAAGGCCCGGATGCCGATCAACCATCGCGTTCCAGATGGTTCTCGCTTCCTCGTAAGCGGATGTGCCTTGCTCGAGCACCCTGCCGCGCAACCCGCTAGCCAACGCGTCGACCGCAGCGGCATCGACGATCTTGATACCGGACTCCAAGGTCTTAAGATTGAGGCTGTCCATAGGTCGCTTCCTTTGCCGATAGTCCTGCTGACGGGCCTGGGAGTGCCGTCCGATCCTCTCGTTTGGTGCCCAGCTCACTCGGCTTTGAGAACCGGCGGATGTGCGGCTGCCCTCGCCCAACCCACGGCAGCTGCGAGCCTTCCTTGATCCGATAGCACATGGCGGCATCGGCGACACCGTGGCGAGGGTGAGGACGTCGCACCAACAATGGGGTCGCGTCGGGCCAGGGAGCATCCCTGTCATACCCCGGTGTTGCGTTCCCTCGTCACTGATGGCACTGCAAGCTCATTACGAAGGCGTCTCGGCTGTCGCGCTGCCGAAACGGCCATTGATGCTGACGCTGGGGCGCTGGCGCTAGGGCACGATACGCCGCCGTAACAGCCCTGTCATACAAATTCGTGAGATTTGGTCCAGATTCAGGCCGAGCCGTTAGGTCCCGTCGACCGCGACCAGCGCGTATCGCCTCATGAGCGGCGATTGACCTCGCTGCTTAGCTTTTGGAACTTTAACTGTTGAAAACCAAACGCGTCCCCGTGTAAGCCCGCAGCAGCTTCATCGGAAGCTCGGCCTTCGCGAGATCGGTGAATGTTCGCCGGAGCAGTGGAGAGGAACGACGTAGGTCGGATCGATCTCCCTCAGGGCGACGACGGCCTGGCGCAAATAGTCCGGCTTATATGGGGCCAGATGGAAGCCGCCGATCATCGTATGGAAGATGAGAATCCGAGGGGCGGGATTCTCAGATTAACTGCAACTGCGAAGACGCCACCGAACGGCCTGTATGGGTCATGATCTCGTCGAAAGGCGCCCTTTTGCCGAAGCAGCGCAGACACGGCCAGGACCAACACGCCGCTTGCGGAGAATTCCAGGACTTCCTCAAGGATCGCTGCTTTATACGACGTTATGAGATCGAGGGTCACGGCGCTTGTGAGCATGCACACAGCCACAGCCAGACGGAATTCGAAAGCCCTTGAAAGTATAGACCTGACGCTCGCCTGAGCCCTTTGTCCAAACAGGTATCGCGGCGGCCACGAGAAGCGCTACCCCTGTCACCGCCACGAGCAGGCCGGTACGTCCTGCGTCGCTTAGTAGGCGAACGAGGAGAATGACGATGTCATGGCCGCCGTCAAATTCTCCGCCGCCGCTCATCTGCGGCATTTGAAGATCAAAGATGCGGGCTCGGAAGCTGATTTCACCGAGAAGGAGTATCAAAGATAGCCCGCTCGTGCCGACGAGGACGCTCCTCTCTAGTGAGGTCACGAAGGCACCATTTCGAAAAGCCGCACCAAACGCGAGCAGCGAGGCCGCCGCAAAACCCGCAGCGCCCCAGGCTTTTCCAGGAGGCCGTCTTCGACCAATCAATCCGGCCTGGAAAGGCCGATGGTGAAAAGCAGGATCGCACAGGCGGCCACCGCACAGATAAACGCCAGCTTCTCGCTGCTCATCATTCCTTCTTTCTCAATCTCCTCTGCTCCGTCATGGAACTGTCATAAACAGCTTCTGTCAAACTGCTGGCGCCGAGGGGAGCAACGGCAGGAAATCTGTGACGGCGTCGTCGACATGTGCAGGAGCGGCCTGGCCCGAACGACGGGGTGTCTAGCCGTCTTTTGAAGGACGGGTGTCCCTGCCTTATATGAACGCGTGTCGACGATTTCCTACAGGGCTACACAATTCTCGAATTTAAATTGCAAACCGAAAACACGATCTCTCGTAAAATCTTCGTCTCATCCATTTCCCAGAGAGGCACGTCAATGCGCCTGCCGTGGGATCACCGGCTCACGGCGCAAATCCCACTCCATAGGATTCGGCGATCTGCCAGAACCAATCCTGGTCAAGGTCGGTCCGGCGTTCTGTTTCGACAACTGCGTCGGCCGCCCGATCGAAAAGTGCGTAGCAGAGCTCCGCATCGTCATGACGGGAATGGTAGGCAATGCCGTCGGACTCGACGGGATGTTTATACAGTGCTTCCGACCAAACCTGCGGAACATCGTAGGGCAAGCCGCTATGCGAGACTTCGGCTGTGGCGCCGATTCGCGCGAGGCCCGGACCGGCGAAGCGGATCAGCTTCAAGTTTCTGTTGGTGCTGAAGCGGAGATATGCTTTCCGTTGGAGCAGATCGGCATCGATCAGCGTGCGCCCCGGCGTCCGCAGAAATGTTTCCGCGAAAGCGCCGGCGATCTCCTTGGCAGCATAGAGGACGCCGTAGGAACCATCAGGAGCATTGAAGCGCCCCATCGTAGAGGTGTCGAAGAAGATCGGTTCTCGCTTGGCGGTGTAGAAGCGATGAAGGATCTCCCCTGCCGAAAGCTCCACCACTTCCGGCTGACGCCGCCTGACGTCCGCGGGAGGGAGCGGGCCGCTCACGCCCCCTGCTCACCATGCCGCCGAGCAGCTTCAAGCACGACGTCAAGCTTACCGGACTTGAGCAGATCGATGGGTTTGCGGTTGTTCAATCTCACATCCGCATGGGAAAGGAAGTTGAGCACTGACCATGGATTGCGGGTTTGCAAGGCTTCACGCACAGCTTTTAGACCGGGTACGACCGTACCGTCGCGGTTGAACTGGAGCGTCGGATAGCTACGACGATTGCTCGGACCGGGAACGGCCAGCAAGGACCCTTCCTGCACGCGCTTGTCGACCGCCTGTCTGGACACGCCGCGCATCAAGGTGCGGACCTGATCAAGATCATAGGCTCCGCCAGCGTCTCGCAGATCCTCCTGTGCAATGCGGATGCCTTCGAGCATGGCCCGGCTGCGTGCATCGGGTTCAAAAGCCGACCTATCCAAAAGCGGCTTCGCATCGACGTGAACTTGACCGGGCTCTTTTTCGATCACTTCCGTGACACGGGCGACACGACCGCGGACAGTTTTCCTGATTTCTCGGACGGACTCCGGCCTCGACGACACGATCGCAACCTCAGCGCCCGCAGGCAGCTTGAAGCCTGAAAGTGCCTTAATCGGATCGCCCTTCATGGTGAACATCGTCACGATGCCCAACGGGGTCTTGCTGCGGGCTTTCGCGGAACTCCTCGATGTCCTCGAATGTGCCTTGTCGGTCATGGCTCATCTCCTTTGCCCTTAATATGGGGATCTATGCAACTTTGTCAACCACGACAACTAACGCAAAAGCCCAAGCCGCAGCCGATTTACGCTGCATTCCCGGGAATGCGCTTACTCAAGCCTCCCACTAGGTCGCAACCGAACGCCTGCTCGGGGTGGATGTTGGTCGTCTCATACGGCTCGCCGATCCCATTGACCCGCGACTTCACTAGGCGAGTCTATCGGACAGTCTCTGACACCCCATCTGCAAAAGATTCAATTCGCGAGCTCAGGTCAGGTTGTCGTGAGTCGTCCGAATAAAGTGCACGCGACCCGCATTGGCGGGTTTGCTGATATCGAAATGATTTTCGACGGCAAGCAGGTGACCATTCCTTCGGAGGACGCCAAATCTTCGGCCAGATTGACGCTCTTGGGACGGTCGGAAGTCTTCCAGTAGAGCCGGCGCAGTGTCCCATAAATGCTTGTGAGATTAGTATATTCCCAACTCAGCGGCGACACGTGCTTCAGCACGTCGTCGGGAGATTCCGAGCGCTTTGACGCAGGCGGGCGACGGCGCGGCTAACCTGGCTGGATCTCTGAGCCCTACGCGCCAAAGAGAATCCGCCGCTTCGGTAAATACTCCCTCGAAATGGAGGACATGCCAGATCCGCTCGATCCAACCCCTCTGCCGTTCCAGCTACCGCTGTGACCGGCTTTTTAGACGTATCCTGCATCTGCGATATTATCGGTCCAAGTCATAAGAGCTGCCAGGATTAGGGGCTGGGCCGAGCGACATCATGCCCCGACCCTGCGCCGGAATGAACAAGCCGTGGGACTTGAATCGGCACAACACGGCATATACATTATGGCATATACAAAGGAGGCTGCCGTATGCCTATTTCATTGCCGTCATCAAGACCGAAAGAAGTGAAGCTGTTCCGCAACAACCGCAGCCAGGCGGTGCGCATCCCTGCGGAATTTGAATTGCCAGGGGATCGCGTGATGATCCACCGCGAGGGGGATAAGCTCATCATCGAGCCTGTAACCGGGCCGTCCAATTTCGCGGAGCTTATTGCCGAGTGGAAGAGGGAGCCTCCGCTCGGGCCTGAAGACCAGTTCCCGGATATTGAGGATATGATTGCAAAGCCGGAGAACATCTTTTGAACGGGTACTTGCTTGATACGAACATCATCAGCGACATCATACGCAATCCCTTCGGACCGGCGGCTCGCCGCATCGAGGAGATCGATCCCAAAGAGATTTGCACCAGTATCATCGTCGCAGCTGAGTTGCGATACGGTTGCGCAAAAAAGGGATCAGCCAGGCTACTGGCCAAGGTCGAAAGCGTGCTCGAAACGCTTCCCATACTGCCCATGGATATCCCCGCCGATATCAAGTACGGCGGCATCCGAGCGGAGTTGGAAGCGGTGGGGCAGACCATTGGCCTTAACGATCTACTGATCGCCGCGCATGCCTGTGTGCTAGACCTGACACTTGTCACGGACAATACGCGCGAGTTCCAGCGCATTCGCGGCCTCAATCTGGAGAACTGGCTTGAGAGATAGCGGGAAGAATCGCGGGCCCGGAAGCAAATTCCGAAACCACGACCAGCGCAAGGAAGCTCACAGGGCATGCACTAATGAGTGCTAAAATCCTTAGCGTTTCCGCGGGTTCCACGGCAGCAACTCGTCGATACTGCTCTGCTTGTGACCGTTCACGATGGCGGTGAGCGCGCCGGTAAGACACGCAAACGGATCGACGGCATCGAGCTTGCAAGTCTCGATGAGAGAGGCGATGGTCGCCCAATTCTCTGCGAGAGCGTTCTTCCTGCTGAGGGTGACCTTGCCCCTAGGTTTTATCCAGTTTTGAGTTGGCTCCGACGGTTTCTGGTTGCTGCATTTGCGGCGGTAGCGGCGACTTGTGCGGAGCCATTTTGGCTGCGCAGCACCGCACCGCGTCGCGGGTTGATGGTCTGAGCGAACTCGGAAGTGTCAGCCAGCCAAGGCTGGAATGCCGTGGGTAATCGTTGTAATCCATTTCAAGCCTCCTCAGGGCGTCGCCATTGCGCGCGCAGAACCTTTGCGGATGCTTAGCTTTTACAGGCACGCAGGGGCGTCGGGTACGCGCGGTCGACAGAAGCCGGGAGCGGATCGACAAACTCGTCGCGTATAACGCGTCTAAACATCACTCTGTCAAGGCTATTGAGTTGGACTGCCTGGAAGGCCGGCGTGCGCAAGGTCTACGGCGGCTTGATCGAGAATGGAAGGGTCGCGGAAGTTCCAGGTCTGGCGCCACGACTGGATCGTCGCCCCCGGCGCTAACTTGAGCATCTTCTCGACGGCAGCTCGGGCGTCCGCTTGGCGTCCGATACGCATATAAGCGATGGCTAGTTGCAATGGAGCGTCGGCAAATTCCGTGGTCTTCAGCACCTCAACAGCGTCTTCGTTTTTGCCGAGCACGATAAAGATGAAACCTCGCACGTAGTTGACGAACCAGGATAATGCCGGGTCCCGTGCGCCGGCCACGTCGGTCAGCTCCAGCGCCTTTTCCGTCTGACCGGCCTGCAAGAAAATACTTGCGGCATCCGTGAGCGTGAAAGCGTTATATGGTGCCGCCGCGATGGCCTTATTCATTGCCACAACAGCCCCATCATGATCCCGCTTGAGCGTCAGCAGCCAAGCGTTGAGCCAGTTTGCCAGTCGTGTTACCTGCGGGCTCAGGTTCTTGTCTGCGAGGACTTGGTTGACTAGCCGCTCCGCCTCCTGGAGGTCTACCTGCGGGTCAGAACTGTGCAGCAACGCAACTTTCAACCAGTGAGACCACCCCAGTTCCACGGTCAGCAAGGGAGAGCGTGGGAACACCTGGAGCCCCTGTCGTGAAATTTCACCTGATCGCTCGAGACCTTCCTTCGTGTAAAGGTTCAACTGGCTTTCGGCGCGCAGGTAGTAGTCGTACTCCGCGAGGTTGGTGCTGTCCTTCCCCCAAGCCTGACTGTAATCCGCTTTGCGAATGGCTCCGAATTCACCCGTCATCGCCCCCACGATCTTGCCGGTCAATTCATCCTGGAGCGCCCAGGGGTCGGTTCCGGACTTGTCGAACCGGTCCGCCCAGACATGGTCCCCCGTCTTAGCATTGACAAGCTGCGCAACGATACGCACCCTGTCACCTTCCTTGCGCACACTGCCCTCGACGACATAGCCAACGCCCAGCTCCTTGCCGATCTGGCGGATGTCGCCTTCCTTGTCCTGATACGCAAACGACGAGGTTCGCGAGACCACGGCGATGTCAGAAAAGCGAGAGAGAATGGCGATGACGTCGTTCGCCACCCCTTCTCCCAAGTACCCCAAGCTCTTGTCGACACTCAGATCCTTGAAGGGAAGCACGGCGACAGATGGGATCGTATTGGAGACTACAGGAGATGTCTCCGCCCCCGGATAGTATAGCGCCATCCAGGCGGCCAGTAAGGCTACGATGGCTGCCGGGACTCCAAGTGCCCACCACAGTCGGCTGATCCCGCGCTTGTGCAGAATGCGTCGGGGGGACGAGGCGTCGATGCGCACGTGGTAGACGTCGATAGGCTCCTCGATGTTCTTAACCTTCTGCCGCCCCGCGGAATCGAAACGAAACGCGAGCTTTTTTTCGACCTCCTTCGCCACCTTACCTGAAATACAGATTCCGCCAGGAAGCGCGAGTTGCTCCAGCCTGGCCGCGACGTTCACGCCTTCTCCATAACGGTCGTCGCCATCCACGATCACTTCGCCGATGTTGATACCGATTCGGACGTTGAACCTCTCTTCCTCCGCTACAGCAGCGTTGCGCTCTGCCATTCCGCGCTGGAGAGACACCGCACATTCTACAGCGTCGACCACGCTGCCGAACTCCGCAAGCAGGCCGTCACCCATCAACTTGAAGACCCGCCCATGATGGCTCGCAATCTCGGGCTCAAAAAGCTCAGTGCGCCGCGTTCGAAGACGATCAAAGGTACCGGCTTCGTCTCGTTCCATCAGTCTGGAGTAGCCGACCACGTCGGCGGCCAGGATTGCAGACAATCGGCGCTCCATGACCTTGGCTCCCAACATGAATTTGTGCGGGAAACACTATACATGACTTTGCTCCATGTTTCACGCGACTACAGAATAGTTAAGGGCCGGTTTACAGAGGAAGCGGCGAAGAACCGATATTAGGCCTTCGATTTCTGCTCAGGGTTCTGGGAATGTACGGACACGGTCTGGGAGAAGGACGTGGGATCAATCGTCAACGTTCGCGAGGAGATGACGCGCGGCAAGGACGAACTGGCGAATTCGGCGACGGACCGGAAGGATGCTGCTTGGTACCTGGCGTCGACGACGTCGATACACAAGGCAATTTTGCGGAGATCGTCCAGCATGTGGCGACAGCCCACTTCACCGAACCGGCGTAGTAAGAGTCCTCGACAGTGCGGATTCGCTGCTGATAGCCAAGGCCCCGCTCTATCGGCGTCACCGTCGTCACACATGAATTGCCGAAACCCGAGTCAAAGAAGCGGATGCAAGTCTGGCGTACGAGATCGAGACGTTCAATTCGCGCGCCACCTCCTCTCCGATTAAGCCAGGCTATAAATCCGCATTGATAGCTTGATTGATGTCTGAATGGCCGGTTGCCTATGACATGACCTTGGATGTCGCTGCAGTTATGGAGAACCTCCTTCCGGCCAGTCATGGCGCGATCAGCAACTGGTTGCATTCCCATGGCATCGTGACCGATCCAACAGAATTCAGGAGCACAAAACTCATTCGTCGCAGGCCATCGCCATTGATGTGTTCGGCACCCTCAAGATGAGAATCGATCGCGATCGCGTCCTCGATGCCATTGCTCGGCATATTTATTGGCGTGGCACCTGCCCTGCTCTTGCCTGTGGACGTGAAGCTGCGCCACGTCGGTCATACCCGTAGTGTAATGTGGCGGTCGCCTATGGGTGCGTTTCTGTTTTTTCATAAACCGGCGGGAAAACCTCTATCTCGACGATTTTGGGTCGGAGAAAAATTCTGCGGATGAGCGCCGCGTGGGTCGATGGAGTCGTGGCCGTGCAGCACCTCTCACCCGCCCCCTACGGCCGCAAGGTGAAAACCTACGCCAGATGGCGGAATGGAAATTGGACAACCTTTGCGGATAATTTGATGCCATGAATGTCATCCAACTGACCATGCGCTCGGTGTTGATCGTCGTCTGCGGTTTCCTTCCGGGATGCTGGCAACTGGAGTGTGATCCTCCGATGCCTGCGCTGCTGCGCGATCTACACGCTACGGGAGGCTGGTGGAGCCAGGGGTGCCCCCCTTCCGAAGACTTCCCCCGGGAACCCTCGAAGGAAGCGGATTCGCCGGAGCTTTCTGGACGAATGCGAGCGCGGTTTCCGCCAGGGAGTGATGCGACGGCTATGGAGCGATATTTGCTGGCGGAGGGATTCCAGATTTCTTCGCCTTGCGGTGAGCGTGCTCCAGAAGTGCGTCAAGCTCAGTTTCATCAAGAAGGTTGCCCATATCCGATGAATGCCAAGATAACTTGGGAACGAGCGGAGGATGGGACCATTGCTCGGATCAAAAGTAGAATCGCTTACAAATATCCGTAACCGCGAAACCGTTCCGCGACAATTGCTTTCAGCGGTGGCTGATTGAGGCCACCTGCAAGAATCGCACGGGCGGCGAGCAGCTCGTCCGGGTTTCTGTCACGCATCAGGGCACCGAACGCGACCATAATACGCCCCTTCCAGAGGCTGTTCGCGAAAGCTCAATCAGTGAGTCGCTCGGCCCGAATAGACGGTTTTCGACCTCTGTTAGAAAGGCCCGAAGAGGCAAAGCTCCGGCTAGATGCGAACTAAACGCTCCTCAATTTGGAGCGCAATGTCACGAACCGGCGTTTACCTGGTCAATCCCACAAGCGATGTTGCCACAACGTTCTTCGAGTTGGCCAAAATCGCAGATTCGGGCCAACTGGCTATCACCAGCGTCAACTGCCGGAAATTTGACTCGGCCTGCGTGAGACCCCGAGTCTCAGAGCTACGATGGCCAACAATGCAAGTGCGATCAGCGCCGCCTCTAGCGACGGGAGCACTTGTCGGTGGCTGATGTGAAAGCAGATCAAACAGGGGTTCGATGTATTGGACCGCATAGATGCCGAGAAACGTGAATGCGAAATCCGATTTCGCCATTTCCGATATGCCCAAACAGACCCAAACATACAAGCGCCGTTCACATAGGTGCCGACCCCAAGCAAAACGGCCGCAGGAACCAGGTAGCCGAGGGCGACCAACCCTCCTGCATCATCGGTTCCGTTTCGAGGATTGCGTAGACGAGGGCCGCCCAGACAGCGCACTCGATCAAAGCGATGAAACGTGCAGGCCTCCTCTCCGATACCAGCTCCCTCGTGGCGATGACGGTGCAGATCAATCCCCGGTTCATCGCGAAACCGAGAAAATCCCAGCGCTGCGGCCAAAGCCACACTCGCCCAGATCCCCAGGCTGACGGCGACAGGTCCCATGCCGGCTATGTCAATGAGAAATTCGCTCATTCGGCAAAACGGCCTCGCGCACCGATCCAGTTTCAGACACATTCAAGCATTCATCACTGATGGCCGTGGCTGCGATTTCGGCGGCTGCTGGCGAGGCTGCGGACGCGCGACGACCGCGCGTCCGCAAAGGGTCGCTGCCATTTTATTTTTCAAGTGCAGCCTGTGGCGTATTTCGGAAACTGATTGCCATGCGGTTGTAGGCGTTCATTAGGCCGATCGCGATCGTCAGATCGACGAGTTCGCGCTCGTCGAAGACGGCGCGCGCTGCCTCATAGGCTCCATCGGGAACGCCGGTCTCAGCCACGCGCGTCACGGTTTCGGCCCAGGCAAGAGCGGCCCGCTCGCGCTCGTCGAAGAGATTGCCGGCTTCCCTCCACGCCTGCACCAGCGCGAGCTTCTCGATCTGTTGCCCTTTCTTCAGCAGGTCGCGGGTGTGCATGTCGAGGCAGTAGGCGCAGTTGTTGATCTGCGAGATACGAAGATAGACCAGTTCGACCAGCTCAGAAGGAAGGTCGCTCTGCATAATGTAGCCGTAGACGCCGCCCAAGGCTTTGACGCCGGCCGGCGCGATCTGGTTGTAGTCGAGACGCTTGCTCATGTGTTCTGTTCCTTGAAGGTCGGTTTACTCGATGGGGGTGGTCAGAGTCTGTTCGTCGCTATCGACGACGAACACCGCGAGCAGCCTTGCAGGCTCGGTCTTGCTCGCATTACGGCTTACGAGATGCTTGGACGCCGGCGGTTCGTGCCAGCTCTCGCCGGCGCCATAAGTATGTGTTGGGCCGTCATTCACCTTTGACTCGATTTCTCCGGAGAGGACGTAGGCGAAGATGAAGCCTGACCTTGCATGCCGGTGGGGGGCCGAGGTTCCATTTGGCGGATAGTCAACAATCACGGCCGTCAGCGTCTTGCCCGGAATGTTGGGTATGGCCTGCTGGAAGTGGGGCGTGACCGTTTCGATGGGGCCATGCGCAGCGGCCGGCATCGCGATAGCAATTGCGAGGGCGGCACAGGCCGTGTGGATGATGGATCGTGAATTCATGATGGCATTTCTCCTTTATGGCGTTTTTCGTTCCGGTAGGGACCTTCCGCCGCAATGCTGCCGTATGGGCACTTGCGAATGGCGGCCCTTTCCGTATTCGATCAAGCGACGACGATCCGGAGAGGGTCTTCAGCCTCGAGAGCCGCTGCGCGATCAGCACTCGGCGGACAGATCCACACGGTGTTGATCGTTGTTTTGAGCTTCTTGGCTTCCGGCCCCGCCAATGATCAGAATTCGTTCGCTCATTTCTGTTTCCTCTCAGACAAGGCTTCGCTTGTTCCGCGCCGATCTTCATGGCGCCGGGTTAACTACGACTAATCTAATCGTAGTTAATGCGCAACGATGATTGCGGCCGATTCTGGAGACGCATTGTCAATACGAGAGAGACGGGAGAGGCATTGCAGTAAGGGATCACCAGTAGTATCTACGACTATATTTGTCGTCGTTTTAGCGGTGGTTCCATGGCGCATGTAAGCGCAGGCGTTGAATACGCCCTTCACTGTCTCCTTTACCTCATCGACGCGGAGGATTTGGGCCAGCCGGCAAGCGCGCGCGATCTTGCCGAGTTACAAAGGGTCCCTGTCGAATTTGTTGCAAAGCTTTTCACCAAACTCCAGAAAGCGGGCATCGTGGTCGCCCGTGAGGGAATCGGCGGTGGCTTTGCGCTCGCGCGTCCTGCGACGGACATCACCGCACTCGACGTCATCGAAGCCGTCGATGGGCGTAAAGCGCTGTTCGAATGCAAGGAGATCCGTGCTCAGTGTGCACTTTTCGGAGGCCGCACGCCCGCCTGGGCGGTGGACGGCGTCTGCTCCATTCACGCAGTCATGATCGAGGCTGAGAAGCGGACAAGAGAAGTGCTGGCCGGTCACACGCTGGCAAGCATCGCCGGACGCGCAGCGGCGAAGGCACCCAAGGATCATGCGGGCCGGGTAAAAGAATGGCTGGCGGCGCGCACGCCGCGGCGTCGCCGCCGCGGCAATCCAGCATAAGGGTGATTGATATGCTGCCCTCTGCGGAGAGAAATGCGTTCAGTCTGAACGCGCTTCCCTGGCTGCACGCTGACCAGAGATTAGCGCTGGCCGCCTATTCGGCCGCCGCGCGCACCGGCAGCACCCAGTTAGGACGCGGGAAATGGCAGGTGTAGCCGTTTGGATAGTGCTGCAGGTAATCCTGGTGCTCCGGCTCCGCCTGCCAGAAGTCTCCGACAGGCTCCACTTCGGTGACAACCTTGCCCGGCCACAGGCCGGAAGCCTCGACGTCTGCGATGGTGTCCTCGGCTATCCGCTTCTGCTCGTCGTCAGCGTAGTAGATCGCCGACCGATACGAGGCGCCGACATCGTTGCCCTGCCGGTTTCTTGTCGTCGGATCATGGATCTGAAAGAAAAACTCCAGAATCCGCCTGTAGCTGATCGCCTCGGGATCGAAGATGATCTCGATGCCTTCGGCGTGGGTACCGTGATTTCGGTAGGTCGCGTTCGCCACATCGCCGCCGGTATAGCCCACGCGGGTCTGAATGACCCCGGGAAGCTTGCGGATCAAGTCCTGCATGCCCCAGAAGCAACCACCAGCCAAAACAGCTCTCTCGGTCATTTAGATATCCTCCACCTGGTTGAGATATGCACCATAGCCCGCCGCCTCCATTTCGTCGCGCGCAATGAAGCGCAGGGCGGCGGAATTGATGCAGTAACGCAGGCCACCGCGATCCTCAGGGCCGTCGGGAAACACATGGCCGAGGTGACTGTCGCCATGTATCGAACGCACCTCGGTGCGGATCATACCATGCGAGTCATCCCGCAACTCGTTGACATTTGCCGCCACGATCGGCTTGGTGAAGCTCGGCCAGCCGCAGCCGGAATCGAACTTGTCGGCCGAGGCAAACAGCGGTTCGCCGGAGACGATGTCGACATAGATGCCTGGCCTTTTGTTGTCATTATATTCCCCGGTGAAGGGGCGTTCGGTGCCGTTCTGCTGGGTCACCCGATACTGTTCGGGTGTGAGCCTGCTGACCGCTTCGTCGGTCTTTGTATAGGTCATTGCCCTATCTCCGTTGTTGGATTTTGCTGCCCGAATATGGCGAACGGCCGTCAGGATTCCCAATACAGCCTGTGCATAGATTCAATAGCCGCAATCACGGCACTTTGCCTCGCCCCCAGTCGTGCCGATCAGCTAGCTGCGCGATCTTACGGATCTCGAGCGGTGTGCCGGACCCGGAGATCATTACGAACACCACTTCGCGCTCCAGGGATATCCCTTCGACTTCCCGCAGGGCTATGCCCTGCGCGACGGCGGACCGCTCCGGGATGATGCAGATCGCGCGGCCTTCGGCGACGATCCGCTGGACCCAGTCCTCGCGCTCGGTACTGAAGCGCGGCTGCATGACCGCATCATGGTCCATCAGGTGCTCGGTGATCTCGGTGTGGAACTCGCAGGCCAGCCGGTCGACATAGGGATAGGCGGAAAGCACCTCGGTGCTGACGACATCGTGGCGGGCCAGCGGATGGCTCTCCGCGCAGGCGAGGAGGAATCGTTCGCGAAAAAGCGGCACGACCTTGAGCTTGTGGTTGGGCCGCGGCGCCCGTGGCAGGATACAGGCGTGGTACTTGCCCGAAAGCACCTCGTTCACACCCTCGCCGGCCGCCAGCTGATGCATGTTGATCTTCAACGAAGGAAGCTGGCCCAGCACGTCGTCAAAGAATGCGGTGAAAGCACCAGGCCCGATCGTCGGGGCAACAGCTATATCGAGAATACGGCGCCGACCGAGCGTTGTGCTCTCGGAATGCTCGCGCACGTTTCGAAGCGCGAGTTCGATCCGCATGAACTCGGCCTGGATGTCGCGGCCGAGCGCGGTCAGGCGGCTGTCCTTGCCATCGCGATAGATAAGCGGACTGCCCAGTTCTTCCTCAAGACGCTGAATCGCTCGGGTGAGGCTGGGCTGCGAGACACCGCTGCGGCGTGCAGCTTCCGTGAAGTTCAAAGTTTCTGCCAGATTGAGAAAATACCTGACCTGATTGATGTCCATGGATCGCATTTCCTTGGCTTTGACCGAACTATCATCACGGCGGCAAGTGGTCGACGATCGCGACTGTATTATCCAAGTTCCCGAGAGCATGAAAGGTCTGCGGCCATCGAGGCCGTGACGCTGTCTACGAGACCTGCCGGCAGACGCTGCCGTTGTCCACTAGATTAACTGGCGGTCCCACCCTTTGGTATAAACCGCGCTTGGGGCGCCAAATCGAGAAAGGTGACGTACTTTTTCTGCTGATTTCGCTGCGAAGATCTTCACCGAGCTCCAAATGGCGGGCATCATCGTCGCACGCGGGGGAATTGGAGGGGCTTCCCGCTGTCGCGTCCCGCAACGGGATACCGGGTCGATGAAATGGTCGGCGGCGTGGACGCCGGCCGATCTGCATTCAGTTGGATCAGCAACTTCGGTTTCAACGAAAGAACAGCCATGCCCTCGCTTCACGAAGGGCACTACAGCACCGGTGATATCTTTTGGTGACGGCGCGTGGCAACAATAGTGGCATCTAGCCTTAAACGGGGCGATCCGATGTCGCTCCGGCGAATACAGCAATGCATGAGTGGCGCTGGCGCAAAATTCAAGATCTCCAGCTTATCGAGGGGAGCTAGGAATACTGCACGCTGGCTGTTTCGCCCTTAGTTCAAAGCTCAACCAATCGTCATCAGGATGTAATTTTCCAACGATACGCCCTCATCGGGTTATTCCAAAAGCAACGATGGAGAAGCGTCATGACCGAGATCGATAAAAACAAGCTGTCCTGGGACGAATGGGATGAACTACAGAACCCTCCTCCCGCTGTAACCGATTTTGATCGCGTCGTCGAATCGGCCATCTCGCGCCGCAGCTTCCTCGGCGGTGTTCTGGCCATCGGTTCGGCCGCCGCTGCCATGGGCACGCTCGGCAATCTAATGTCCTCAACTTCTGTCCAGGCTCAGGACGCCGCCAACCGCTTTGCCTTCAAGCCGATCCAAGCATTCTCCGACAACACTGTCCATGTTCCGGACGGCTATAGCTGGAAACCGCTCGCCAAGTGGGGCCAGCCCCTATTCCCCAATGTTCCGGATATCGATCCTATCAATGGCGTCAGCGTCGAAAACTCGAATAAGGTCTTCGGTGAAAACACCGACGGCATGGAACTGTTCGTGATCGGCGATCATCAGGTGATCGCCCTCAACCATGAATATGTGAACAACGAGACCAATCTTCCGCACAATGAAAAGGGCATGCCGAAGAGCGCCGACGACGTGAAGATTCTGCAGAACCTGCAGGGCGTCACCGTCATGGAAGTCGCCGAAGGCGAAAAGGGCTGGGAAATCGTGCTCGACAGCCCGTTCAACCGTCGTATCCACCACAACACGCCGATGAAGCTCTCCGGTCCGGCCGCTGGCTCCGATCTCATCAAGACCGAGGCCGATCCGAACGGCACCGACTGTCTCGGGACCTTCAACAATTGCGGCGCCGGCAAGACGCCGTGGGGCACCTACCTGACATGCGAGGAGAACTTTAACGGCTATTTCGGTTCCACTGACCCGAACTTCGCCATGCCCGAAGACTTCAAGCGCTACGGCATCGTGGCCGAGACCCGCTATGGCTACGAGGCTTTCGATCCGCGCTTCGACGTCTCAAAGAACCCGAACGAGCCGCGCCGCGCTGGGTATGTCGTCGAAGTCGATCCGTCGGACGCGTCGTCCACCCCGGTCAAGCGCACCGCGCTCGGCCGCATCAAGCATGAAAACGCCGCTGTGGTCATCGCACGAGACGGTCGCGTGGTCGTCTATATGGGCGATGACGAACGTGGCGAGTTCCTCTACAAGTTCGTCTCGAGCGGCATCTATGTTCCGGGCGGCGACACTTCCCGTCTGCTCGACGAGGGGACACTCTATGTGGCCAAGTTCTCCGACGACGGCAAAGGTGAGTGGCTGGCTCTCACCCCAGACACCACCAGCATGAAGATGGACGAGATCTGCGTTTTCACCCGCCAAGCCGCGTCCAAGGTCGGTGCCACGACCATGGACCGTCCGGAATGGGTTGCAATCAACCCGGTCGCTATCGAAGCCTATTGCGCGCTCACCAACAACACCAATCGCGGCGTGAAGACCAATGCCGGAGGCGACGAAATGCCGGTCGGCGGGGCGAACCCGCGCGAGAAAAACGCCTACGGCCAGATCGTGCGCTGGTATCCGGAAAATGACGACCATGCCGACGGCAAGTTCACGTGGGACCTGTTCGTCATGGCCGGCAATCCGGACGTGCACAAGGACACCTATGCCGGCTCGTCCAACATTAATTCGGGCAACATGTTCAACTCCCCGGACGGCATGATGTTCGACTCGACTGGCCTGCTGTGGATCCAAACGGACGGCGAAGACACCAACGAAGGCGACTTTCTTGGTCAAGGCAACAACCAGATGCTCGCCGGTGACCCCGTAACCGGCCGGATCGAACGCTTCCTGACCGCCCCGAAGGGGGCAGAAGTCACCGGTATGACGTGGTCGGCAGACAAGAGGACGGTGTTCGTCGGCATCCAGCACCCCGACGCCCCCTTTCCGGACGGCGAAGGCAAGTTGCCGCGCTCGACCATCGTCGCGATCAAGCGCGACGACAACGCATTGATCGGCTAACCGATCACTTTCGACAACAACTTAGAGGCGTCGGTTTCGGCGCCTCTACTTATTAAAAAGCCTTCGCGAAACAGACCAAGAAGCGGCGGGGGACATTCACTGAACGATCGTGAAGCTTCTATCCTTCGCCCAATCCGAAAAGCTGCGATAGTGGGCGTGTCATTGTAGCCCGCACGCGTTGCGGCGGCCGCGAGCGCTGCCTGCCTGTCCTATCGTGCTCGCCTTCGCGACGGGCTTGCTCGCGGTTGGAATCGGCGTCGTCCTGTGGGGCTATCAACGTGCATGGGGGGCGGTCGTTCGACCTTTAGCGTACGATTTCGAGCAATCTGAGGTTCTCGGCCCCATGCAATCTCTGCCTATGATTTCGGTGTCGGCTGAACTTTGCCCGCGTACGACTTTTTCAACTGCCGACTCCACTAGTGGCCGCCCTTAGGTTTATGATGCTTGCTTTCCTGATTGACACCTCGCAGGATCGCGCGATCTTCGCCTTGTATTTCGGCTGGCTTCTGCGGTGTCGGGCTCCCCCGCTCGCGGGCACGCACCGCGCGGGATTTCTTCAGATCCACCGAGGGGTCGAAGTCGTCGCCGGCATTGGTCGTGTTTTCTCGCTTTTCGATAATTCGCAACTCCTGCTCGTGTGTCCGTTTTCCAGCCATCTTAGCCTCCTGATGAACATTGGAAGTTCGACCGTCGAACGCAGCCGGTCACGCCGGTCGCGTTGATTGGCTTCCCTCCCAAACATCATCTCGCCGCGAATGTTCCGGAAAGTGTTCTCCGGCCTTCTGTAACGATTGTGGCTGGCCCGGTGCTGCTCAGTTTCGTGACATCGCAGCAATAGCGATTCTGGTCCGCTGCCACAAAAGTTGCTGCATCAAATGCTGCGATCTCTGGCAGTAACTCCTTCAGCGATCTTGCTGGTGCCCTTGACGATTCTTATTGACCTTCGTGTCCCCCTGTTTGCCGATCCTGTCTTTCTGGGCCTTGCTTGAATTTCCGGCTTCCTTTGGCACGCGGGGCGCCTGCCCGTTCAGGACTTCTGCTCTCAGCGGGAATGGATGGCGCTTTGCTGTTCATCAGCGCGAACGAGCGCGCATTCCAGATGTTTCGGAAGTTTCAAACCTTTCGCAAGGGTGTTTCTGCAATGAATGACCACCCATGTCCTGACGAGGTCGATGAAGCGCTTTGGGATGAGTGCCGACGCGCAGAAACGGTTCGAGAATTCCTGAAGCATCGGCCTCGTGTAGTGGCCTGCTCCGGCACCCAGGCAGGCATGACCGGCCGCCTTTTTTCGGCCGCTTGGGACTGCGCTCATAGGAGAACGGTTCCTCGACGTTGAGGCCGAGCGCGGGGTCTGAACCTGGACTTCGCAGACCGAAATCGCGCGCCTTCTGCTGATGCGACGCGTGCCGAGCCACATCCCCCAGAATTCTTCCTGCTCATCCAGGCCGGACGCAGGCCTGGGTGGAAGAAGGAATCATTGCGGCGCGCTGGGAACCAATCCGTCCGCAACAGCGTCCGCCGGCTGATCGAGCGGTTGCTGCCGCTTGCGCGGGAACAGCTCCTGGTATTCGAGACCGAGAGCAAGCGAGCATCCTTCAGGTTGACGGCCGGTGATTTTCATCCGCGGTAGGCGATGACTTGGAGGAATATTTCGATATCGAGCGGGAAACGGCTCGCGAGAGCCGCGGCAGAAGTTTTAGGCGACCCACGCCGTGCCAGAGGCCGACTCCCCCGGGAGCGCGCAATGTATCGCTCCCAATCTAAACCATTGCCGCTTTCAACGAGCCAGCGATTGACTTCTCGACGATCGTAGCGGTCACGTTCGACATACTCACAACGGATGGGCCGATTTGACCTGAAGAAGGTCGAGGCTGCTATGAAGCTAATCGAGGCGCAAACACCTCCGGCGGAAGCTGCCAGCAACTTGGCCTCGACCGTTCCACGGTCTGCCGCGAAATGCGCCGGTTAGGCATTATCCGCCCGATTAGTTGCAACTTCGCTTTTCGAGCCCCTTGCAGACCTTGCCACTGCCGGTGTCCGTCTATAATAAGTGCATAATCGAAGACTGTCTGACGTGCCGAGGAACAATGGACCTCTCAGGCCTCATTGCATATTGCAGCGCGCTGGCTATCGCCGCCATCATTCCCGGTCCCCAGATCGTGGCAATCGTGGCACAGTCATTGCGATCCGGGTATCGCCTGGCCGGGTGGATGACGGCCGGCATGGTGCTAGGCGACATCATCTATCTGGCAGCAGCGCTCGCTGGCCTCGCTTACATCGCCGAAACGTTCACGACCCTATTGATCGTTATCAAGTGGGCCGGTGTCGCCTACCTAAGCTGGCTTGCCGTGCAGTTCTGGCGCGCCGATCCCACCGCCGGCTCCATCCCTGCTGCCCACGAAAGCGGTCGGAGCGCGTTCATGTCCGGCATTCTCATTACGCTCGGTAATCCCAAGTCCGTCCTATTTTATGTGTCCATTTTGCCTACGGTGATCGATGTTTCGAGGGTGAGCATGGCGGACGCCTTGCTGCTTGCAGCTGTCACCGGAATAATCTTGTCGATTGCGCAATACCCCTTCGCGCTGGCCGGTGCGCGGGCCCGGCACGCGCTGAGCTCTCCGCGCGCGGTGAAGTTGATGAACCGCGGCGCGGCGGTCTGTATGGGCGGGACCGCAACGGCGATTGCAACACGTCAGTAAAAACTTTCCGGTTGGCCGCTTTCCACCCCAATTGCGAAGTTTAGCGGCTTCCTGTTCGCGATTCGATCTCCCTTGGCGTTGTTTAGCGGAAACTAACTCTGCGCCCTCGAGAGGATACCCTTGGCCTCGAGCGCCAGCCGCCGGTCAAAGTCGACCTGCGCGACATTGTCCTGCGCTTCTGAGACCTTGACCCGCTTGTTCAGGATTTCGACTTGTCGCTCCAGGTCGGCAATGGTTGTACGCGTAAAGACTTCCATGCGTGCACCCAACTGATCACGAAGCCGGACGAGCTCGTCGCGTTCCCGCTTTAGCGCCGTAACATGTTCGACGGCGGTCATATGGTCGGCCTGCAGCGACGTCAGTATTGCGCGGTTCACGCGGGCATTGTGTATCAAGGCGAGCGGTTCGCCTGCCAACACGTGCGCACCAACTTTTGGGGGTGCTTCTTGAAGCTCGCCGTCGATGGGAGCGTTCACGATCGCAAATCGTGCATTCACTGTACCGTGGAGGCTTGTAAAGCCAGTCAGGCTGGGCAGCATAAGAACGATGACAAGCGCCAGCAGTGATAGGCCGACCAGAATACGGGTGATGCGGTGGTTCCAAATCATTGGCACTTCCGAAAATTTATCAACCGCAAGATACTCATGTGAGGCTAGCGCAAAACGAATGCAACTCCATCTTGTGGTGATCTAGGCGCGTCATAGCCACGGCAAGAGGAAGCTCTGCCAGATCGCTTGCCATTGAGAAATCAATGTATGTGGCGGCCCGGGCCTATTCCGGATCCTTCGGGTGTCGCCGGGCGTGCTCGGGGATGATCACGCCGGGCAGCGTCTGGCTAGCCCAGATGTGGACGGCGTCGGTCAGATCCAGCGGCTCGTCAAGAGAGCCGCCCTTGATGCAGACATCGTCCTCCCGGTCCTTGTCGCCATCCCAGAGGCGCGTTCCGCAGTTCGGGCAGAAGAAGGAGACGATGGTCCATCCCGATTTCGTCGACCGAGACCAGCTGCGGATCTCGCCGTCCAGGAGGCGCAGGTCGACGCTTCGGAAGAACGCCGATATCCCGAACGCCGAGGCCGATTGTTTCCGGCATTCGCGGCAGTGGCACACATACAGGACGAGAGGCGGGCCTGCGAGTTCATAGCGCACCCTGCCGCACTGGCAACCGCCCGTGAGGGGCACTGCCACAGACATCGAGGCCTCCATCGGTTTCCCCTCCCATGTGTTCGGTGCAGCCGCCGCGAGCGAATCCGAAGTCGCAAAGCCGCTCCGGTCTTTCTTCCCACTGCCTTCCGGAAAGGCGCAATCCTATTTCCGAATGGGACTTATGAAAAGCCCTATAGCCCCTGGCTGTCGTTTTGCAGTTAATTGGGTCTTCCTCAATTTTTGTGGTTAACAGCCCGTAGCAATGACGCGGTTACGGGCTGGCATGCGGACGAAATCGAAATGGTCGCCATTCATCTGCTCGAAAAGGATGTCTGCGTCGTCTGGACGCTGCAGGCCCTCTTTTCGTCCAAACTCGGCGAGCACCTCGTCTTCAAGGGCGGCACTTCGCTTTCTAAAGCCTGACGTATATTTCTAATTCTAGTAATTCAGAGAAATTAGGGGTTCAATTTTGGGCGCGCTGGCGTTCAAGGGCGACGACAAGAATTCGGTACGCCGCGACCTATCGAGCGGGCCAAAAGGCCATGCTGCTGGCGCTGGAATTTCCAGGCATCACCGAGGCAGCATGGCGCGGATCGCTTTTCCGCCAGCGCATTACTGCCGGCCGATGGCGACGAAGTCGCTGCCGGATCGGCTTCGCCATTTCTTGGTGGCTGCCGGTTAGATTTTGTTAACCATGTCCTAGCAGTTTGGGTCACCCACAAGATACATGACGCGTTGATTCTATCCCGAACATCAGCCTGCAGTTTTATTTCCAGGATCGTCGATGTCTTCCATCACGACAAATGTGGCATCGATTGCCGCGCTTCAGACACTGCGTCTCCTCAACTCGAGTTTGCAGACGACAGAGGGTGTAGTTTCCTCCGGCATGCGCGTTGAAACGGCTTCGGATAATGCTGCCTACTGGTCGATCGCAACCACCATGCGCTCGGACAGGGCGGCAGTTTCGGCAGTCCGGAATGCGCTCGATATCGGCGCGAGCGTCGTCGACATGTCATATGAGGCAATGGACCATGTCAAAGATGTCCTCAGCGAGATGCGGGCCAAGCTGGTCACTGCAAACGATGCCAGCGTCGACAAGTCGAAGATACAGGAGGAAATTTCACAGCTTGCCCAATCGACCGTCAGCATTGCCGCTGCCGCGTCGTTCAACGGAGTGAATTGGCTCACAACGAATGTCCATGATCTCTATGAGGCTATCCCCAGCGACAGATCGGCGAAATTAACGTCATCGTTCGTGCGCGGCGCTGACGGCACGGTCTCCGTGGGCGCGACGATGTTTGACTTGATCAACACGTCACTGTTCAACAGCGAGGGAGACGGGATCCTCCAGGGCGATCCGCGCAGTCCCGGGACGATAGGTGGCATCCGGCCGTACGAGAACTGGTTGACCCCGGATATCGGCAATGATTATCAGCCCAACTATCCCATCGCGGGTATGCCTGCGACCCTCCTGCAATACATCCCCTACACCGTGGTTGGCGACGACGATGTTCCCACGCCGATTGTATTTTCGAACACCGACACAATAACCTTCGACATCACGATCGATGGCGACGACCCGTCGCAAGGTTTGGCCGGCCCGCTCAATCCCGGCATCACGACGACTGGCATTACGATCGACTATGCTCTCGTCAATTCGGTCGCAGGTGCGTCGATCGACAATGCGACGGAAATGGTCGCGGTACTGAATGCCGCCTTCCAGGCAAAAGGGATTGATACTCTGGTGAGTGCATCCCGTCCGATGATTCATCCGTCGGGTGCCCCGCCCTACCCCGATCCAGCTCACTATGAGATCATGACGCTCGAAAACTCCGGCCTCGACGGATCACAGGTCCAGATTTCGAACTTCTCCTCGACCATCAATGTCGGAAGTCTCGGCGACGCAAATAGCTATGGGATTCTCGGATCGCTTATCCCTCTGACTTTCGAGCCATTCAAGGTGTTCAAGGACGTCGTTATCGATTTCACATTCGGGGTCAGTGGCGAGCCCACCGAAACGCACGCGATCGATCGAAACACGGTCAATGCGATCCTGGGAACGACGGACGGATGGGTGAACACGGCGGACGACATGGTCACGATCTTGGAGGCGCTCATCACCCGTCCGAACACGATCATCGAGGCAAACGGTTCGAGCATTCTTGTCAGGTCTGATCCACTCGACGATCGACTGAATGGCGGAAAAACCGACATCGGGTTTACCAACATGTCCGTCAACGTCGAGCCAATTCCGGAAATGGGCGTGCTGGACATCGACATCGAGAAATATCCCGGCGCCGTGAACTCGTATCTGAACAGCGTCGACATCATGCTTGCGCGGGTCACCAGCGGAACCGCCGCGCTTGGCGCGTTGAAGAAGCGAATCGACCTCCAGGCTTCCCACACGGAGACGATGATCGACGCGATCAGTTCCGGAGTAGGACGACTGGTCGACGCGGACATGGAAGAAGAGTCGACCCGGCTGGGCGCCCTTCAGACCCAGCAGCAACTCGCGCTCCAGTCACTGTCGATCGTCAACAGCGCGCCGCAAGCCCTCCTCAGCCTGTTTGGCTAGTGCCGGTCGACGGCAGCTACTGAGGTCTGCATCGAAATCGCGTAGCGGGCCGTGGGATCGGAAATTCAATGGACTGGGCAAGCCTTTGCTATCATGCCAATTTGTCCGCTTACGGCGGACTCGCAGCATGACGCTGCCTCGGGCTGGGAGGTGGAATTGGGCCTGTTTTCAGATTTCGCGATCGCCCTGGTGCAAACTTAGACCCGATCCTGCGAATGACCGCAAGGGGCCGCAAGCGGAACGCCGGTTATTGGGCTTCGCAGGCGGGAAAGCAGCCGTTCCGCTGTTCCTGGGTCAGCGGTGTCGCGGCGGCTCTTGGCCCGTGGCATAGCGGCCGAGGCGCATAAGCACGGCGATGCGAGAGTGGGCACTTCGGGCTCGCAACAGCGCTATCGGTCATGACCGAAATTCATCCCAAATCCGCGGGCCTACGGCCCCCCTATCGTTGGGAGTTCTCCGAAAATAGCCGTGACCTCGCCATCGCGGTCGATCCGGCTATGACGATCCCAGGCGGCATCGGCAGCCACAGAAACTGCGGGCCGTAAACAACCACTTCCGGATGGTGCAGAGGGAATGGGACAGCCTGAGCCAATGAGTCTCAGGACCATGGATTTGCAGGCGGACCGGAGGCGATCACCCCGCAAAACGAGATGATCGCCTGCCGTATTGCTCGGAATGCGATCCGAGGCTCTAGGACAGCGAAGCTTTAAGCCCGCATCTCCTTTTCCCACCAGCCGCGGGTATTCACGTTAGCGGCATCGGCGAGAGCTTCGAGCTCTGCAACCTCGTCGCTGGAGAGCGTCATACTGGTCGCGCGGACGAGACCGTTGATGTAGTCGGGCCTGGTCATGCCGATAATCGGCGTCGTGCCCTTGGCGATGGCCCAAGCAGTTGCGACGTCGGGAGCTGCTGCGCCCTGCTTCTCGCCGATCGATGCGAGCTTATCCGTCAGTGTTTTCAGCTGAGGCAGCATTGCATTGTAAGTCTCCGCCCGGCGGCTGCCCTCCGGCAGCGGGTTCTCTGGACCGTACTTGCCGCTCAGCGCACCCTGTTCAAGCACCATGTAGGCGAAGAAAGGGATGCCATGGTTGCGGCAGTGGTCGAGGATGCCGGCATCCTCGGAGCTGCGATAAAGGAGGCTATAGTGGTTCTGAACGGCCTCGACCCGAAACCCGGCTTCGCCAAGGATCTGATTGGCCAACGCGATTTCGCTCAGATTGTGATTCGAGACGCCGACATGTTTGACCTTCCCGCTCTTCAGCAACGGGATCAGGTGCGGAGTCCACCGCGTGACATCGGCTGGATTGTGAATCCAGTAGAGGTCGATATAGCCCGTACCAAGGCGGGCCAGGCTCTGCTCCAGCATGTCCGCCGCCGGATTTTCGCTCGCCCCCGCAGCCTGCGGGGTGAACTTCGTGGAGAGCTGGTAGTCGCTGCGGGCGAAGCGCTTCAATACCTGCCCCAGAACAGTTTCGGAACGCCCCATGCCATACACCACGGCGGTGTCCCACAATGTGAAGCCGGCCGCAAGCGCCTTGTCCGCGACGTCTTCCAGGCTCGCTTTGGTCAGAGTGCTGCCGAAATAGCCGTCGCCAGTCTCGCCGCTGTCGCCCCAAGCCCAGGTGCCCAGGGCGACCGTTGGGATCTGCAGATTTTCGATTGTCATGTTTGCTCCATACTTGTTTTGCGGCCCGGCTATGACCCAGGCGCCGCCAACACTGTGATGCGCAGCGGCGCCGGACCGTTAGCCTGATGCACCGGGATTACTGTCCGATCCTCCAGAAGCCGCGCGGATTCGCCTTGCCGCCCTTCCACGCGCATGCGATGGTCCGGTTCATGCAAATATTGACCGAAATGGCTGCCGTGATTGCTCGGAACGTTTCGAAGGACGGCTTCCAAGCCACCCCCCTTGAACGCGTTTGGCTTGTTCGATCCTCCACGGTGACGATGCCAATGCCGAATGTCTACCGACCGCAGCTGTGCCTTGTCGTGCAGGGGCAAAAGCAGGTCACACTCGGTGACCGCGTTTTCAGATATCAACCAGGGCGCTATGGGATCGTGACCTACGACCTGCCGGCGACAGGTCAGGTGGTGGAGGCAACGCCTGACAAGCCCTATCTCTGTCTGTACCTCGATTTCGATCCGGTCATGCTGGGGGAGTTGACGTTGCGTGTGCCGCCGCCACCGGGAACGCCCTTCGCGCCTATAGGCAAGACCGTGTCTGACGCCGATGCCGGCCTGCTCGACGCGGCGATACGGTTGCTGCGCCTGCTCGACGATCCGGCAGCAATGCCCGTGCTCGGGCCGCTTGCCGAACAGGAAATTCTCTATCGCCTGCTCGCCGGCCCGGCCGGCGCCAGGATGCGCCACATCACCTCCAGCCAAGGTCGGGTAGCCCAAGTTGGCCGCGCCATCGCCTGGATTCAGCAGAACTTCCGGGAACGGTTCAGCATCGAGCGGCTTGCCGCGGAAGTGGGCATGAGTCCGTCGAGCCTGCACGAGCATTTTCGGTCTGTGACGGCGATGACGCCGCTACAGTTTCAGAAGCAACTCAGGCTGCAGGAGGCACGGAGCCTGATGCTGGTCCAGGACATCGATGCAACGACTGCGGCCATCTACGTGGGTTACGAAAGCCCAACGCAGTTCAGCCGCGAATACCGCCGCCATTTCGGAGAGCCGCCGGCGCGCGACATAGCCCGATTGCGCGCTTCACCCAATTTGGCAGTGGTCGCTTGAGTTCAGCTTATAACGTCGGCGCATCAACGTTCAGTCTTGAGGATCGCCCCTTGCCCGAAGAGGCCTCCAGAAAAGTCGGAGTTCCTCGGCCAGCGCCTCGGGTTGCTCGACTGCCGCGAAATGACCGCCCGCGGGCAAATAGGTCCAGCGTACAACGTTGAGCGCGCGCTCGACCAGGAACGTGGCGGCATGGGCAGCTCACGCGGAAGACGGCCACTGCCTCGAAGGTCAGCGGCTGAAGGCGCATTTCCTTGTACAGGCGCAATACGCCGCGATGTTTCCGGAGAACCAGTAAATCGAAATGTCGGCAAGTAAGATGTCGATGGGATCGCGCACTCCATCTCGCCGCCGCAATCGCTCCAGGCGCGAAATTTCTCGGCACGCCGTCGAGTATTCTATCACCGACCTAGGGCGCACGCTCCAAACTCCCTTTGGCGCAGTCTACGACTGGGCAATCTACCACCTCGACGATATCGAGGAGGCTCAGCGACGATACGATGTAAGGGGCGGGCTCTCAGCAGGCGATGCGGGGAGATGAGCGCCATCGAGATGCTACTTGACTGCCACTCCGATGCTTCGTTCTCGAAGGGCAAGCTAACGGTCCGCTGTGTACCCGTGTTGGCTGCTTCCGAATGACCGACAAGCAGGCGCTTTGCGGATCGGCCGGTACCGACACCTTTTAAGACCTTCCCTAAGCTGACCGGTAAGTTCCGACCCCGATGCGGCCGTTCAGCCGGTCGTCGCATTACGATGTGCATTTTCTCAAAGGCTTATTCCGATCGCCCACATGTGGTAGTGTGAAATTTGGCTGAAACTCTGGGGACGCGCTCTGTGGAACGCCGCTTGACCGCGATTCTGGCCGTCGACATGGCAGGCTATAGCCGCCTCATGGAGCAAAATGAGGAAGATATCCTTACGCGTCAGAAGGTGCACCGCACGGAGTTGTTCGATCCGCAGATCGCAAGTCGTGGAGGCCGCATCGTCAAGACCACGGGCGACGGGATGTTGGTCGAATTCGCTTCGGCACAGGATGCCGTCCGCTGCGCCATCAACATCCAGGTGGCTATGGCGAACCGCGAGGGAGCGTCACCGGAAGAACGCCGCATTCTCTACCGCCTCGGGATCAATCTCGGGGATGTCCTCTTCGAGGATGGAGATATCTTCGGCGATGGCGTCAACGTGGCTTCCCGCCTTGAGGGGCTGGCGAAGCCAGGCGGCATTTGCATCTCCGACATTGTACATCAAGCGGTCGCGGATAAGATGAAAGTGCCTTTTCGCGACATGGGCAACCAGCGGGTGAAGAATATCTCCCGCCCCATCCGGGTTTGGCAGTGGACACTCGACGCTTCGCTTCCTAGCCCGGAGCTTCCCAAAGCTGCGCAGCAACAACAGGTACAGTTCGCCACTGCCCCAGACGGAGTGCAGATCGCGTGGGCCAGTATTGGCCAAGGGATGCCGGTGCTGAAGGCACCGAATTGGCTGAACCATCTGGAGTATGAATGGCGCAGTCCAATCTGGCACCCATGGCTGGTCAGGTTGGCGAGCATGTGCCGGCTGGTACGATTCGACCAGCGAGGAAATGGCCTATCGGACTGGGGCGTCGAAGCTGTATCCGAGGGGGCAATGACTGGCGACATGTCGACCGTCGCAGCCGCTGCTGGACTGAGCCGGTTCGCGCTTCTCGGCATTTCGCAAGGATGCTCATTCAGTGTCCGCTACGCCGTGGAGAATCCCGAGCAGGTGACCTGCCTCGTCCTCTTGGGCGGATTTCTTCGGGGTCGGCTCAAGCGGACGCAACCGGACCAAAAGCACCTTTATAAAGTTGGGACGATGATGATCCGCGACGGCTGGGGCTCGACCAATCCAGTCTTCAGGCACTTTTTTACAACAACCTTCATGCCCGACGCTCAGCCCGAGATGGCTGCGAATTTCGACGAACTTCAGCGCATTGCTACGAGTCCGGAAGCGGCGATGCGGATCTGGAAAATGAACAGCACGGTCGATGTGACGGAGATGGCGAAGCAGGTCAATGTTCCGACGTTGGTCCTGCATTGCATCGGCGATCGCGTCGCGCCGATAGAGGAAGGGCGTCTCATGGCTACGCTTATTCCTAACGCGACCTTCGTTGAGCTTCCTGGAAACAATCATGTGCTCATGGAGGACACGGCTGCCTTCGAACAGTTCTTTGACGAGTACTCTAGGTTCCTGACAGCGCACAACCAGTGAAATATGGCCCCTATGGGCGCGCAAAGCGGCTCTTCAGCGGTTTCGCTTTGAACTTCTGCTGTCCACCCCAGTCGTAGCACCGACCAAAGCAGAAGGGCTGCTTTCGGTATTCGCAAGGCCGCGCGAACGACAGAAATGCAGGCGCTTTGTCGCCCGGCAGCATTGGCAATCGGTCGGTGGTGTCTCTGACCGCATTTCTGCTAAAGCTGGGAAGCAAATCGCCCGCGATGCACCAACTGCCGAAGTGTGAAGGGCGCAACGGGCTGATGGGCCTCTCGCTCACCAGGCCTCTTGTCTTGAAGGAGGAGCGCTAGGATGAGCACCGACCTGGATACCGTGCGGTCCTATGATACGGTCGCTGCGGAGTACGCTGCCGAGGCCGCGGCGATGCCCGAATGGGTCGCGACAGAGATCGATGCGTTCGTGACCGAGCTGGGCGGCTCGGGCAGGGTGCTGGAGATCGGAAGCGGTGGCGGGCGAGATGCACTTGAGCTTGAGAAGCGGGGAATTAGCGTCCGGCGCACCGACATTTCAAAGGGTTTCGTCGAACTGCTTCGCGAAAGTGGGTTCGAGGCCGACCTATTGGACCCGCTGACCGAAGACTTGGCCGACCCGCAGCGTCCCGGCACGCCGTACGACGGGGTCTGGGCCTGTGCCTGCCTGATTCATGTCGTGCGCGAGGATTTCGGCACGGTGCTTGGACGGCTTGCCGAGGCGACACGGGCCGGTGGCCGATTGCACGCCTCCGTAAGAGAGGGCGAAGGCGAGGATGTGTCCACACACGGCAGTGCTGCAGCGCCTCGGCGCTACGTCGAGACGTACTGGCGCGAGTCTGCCCTGCGGTCCGCACTCACAGACGCCGGCTGGATCGTCAGCGAGGTACGTCGGTGCGTCGGAAAGCCCCATGATCGGTGGCTGAGCGTTCGGGCGAGTCGGGCGTGACGCACACAGAACTTGCGGAAATGGCCGGTTGTGGCACGACTATGAACTCTAGGTGGTCACCGCAATGCCGACTTCCGGGCGAAGGCAAAGACCTCCTCTGTGGCCAACATGCAGGCGCGAAGCAGCCGTGGCTCCGACGATCGCCGCGGAGCGCACCGCTCAATTAGATCTCTGAATAATTAATTTTTCCCCCAAGCTTGTCGGACGGGAAGACTGTTAATCGTCTTAGAAGGCCAGCCTATGTGAACGGCGCAGAGGGAGAAGTGCATGTTGCTTAAAGACCGAAATGCAGTTGTTTATGGTGCGAGCGGCGCAGTTGGAGCGGCCGTGGCAAGAGCGTTTGCCCGAGAAGGCGCTCGCGTCTTCCTGGCGGCACGTCAACGAGATCGTCTCGATGTCGTTGCTGACGACATTCGCTTGCAGGGTGGAATGGCAGAGCCGCTGCCCGTCGACGCGACCGACAAGCATGCCATTGAGGCGCAACTCGCGCTGATTTCCGGGAAGGCGGGCCCGGTAAAGATAATGTTCAATGCGATCGATTGGGGTGACACGCAGGGCGAACCACTCGGGACCATGTCACTCGAGAAGGTACTTCGACCTGTCCAAACTGGTCTCACGACATGGTTCTACACCGGAACTGTGGTTGCGGACCATATGGTACGCCACGGAGGTGGTTCGATCGTGGGTATCAGTGCGAACGCGGGACGCCAAGCGTTCCCGAATGTGGGCGGATTTGGCATTGCTTGTGCTGCCGTTGAGCATTTTTTTGCGACAGTTGGCAGTAGAAAATGGGCCCTTTGGGGTAAGGGTCAACTGGGTTCGTTCACCGGGCTCTCCAGATTCTCCCGGCGTTCACGAGGTTTGGTCTTTGGCAGCGCGTGACCGTGGCATGACGCTCGATGAAATTCATAAAGAGTTCGCCAAGGACACCCCCTTGCGGCGCGTGACGCCGCTCGCGCAAATAGCTGACGCGGCAGTACTCTTGGCCAGCGACTTGGCAGCGGGCATGACAGCCACCATGGCAAATGCGACAGGAGGCGCGCAGATCGATTAAGTTGGCTGTTGGACGCTGCCGGCGGCTGACGCGGCGATGATGCCGAGCGACGGCCTTGGCGGTCTGAGTTTTGCCAATCTCCTCAGGTTTTGGGCGGTTGCCGCAAGCAGGAATTCGTCACTCGTACCGCATGAACCTCGCAGCCTCAAACGCGCCATTCGGAGAATACGTTTGAGATGAGCAAAGAGCATTTCCACCTTCTTGCGGCGATGCCGGGAACGCTCGTAGTCGGGTATGGTGGCAATTGCTCTCGCCACATTGCGGGCATCTTTGTTCAGGTCGCGCGGCACCTTCCGAGCGGGTGTATTTGGGCAGCACCGTTGCCGCAGCTCACAGGCATCACAGTCGCCCTTTCGGAGCGCGATAAAGCCGCGTGCCTTCGCTCGTGATCCCTGATCTGGGCGTTGCATAGGTTCGGTGGAACTGCTTCAGCTCCTTACCTGCCGGGCAAATGTAGCGATCATTCTCAGCCTCCCAAGTGAAGTCCGAACGCGAGAAGGCCCCGTCGGTCCGGTTCGACTTGTCGAAGACAGGAATGCGCGGCGCGATCTTCTTGTCACCAGCCAGGCAAGATTGTCAGCAGAACCGTAAGCGCTGTCGGCGGCGAGATAGTCTGGCTTTAAGCCGAAGCGGTTCTCGGTCCTGTCGATCATCGTGCGGGATGCTCCGACCTCCGCCTGGCGGATGGCAAGCGTCGCCTCCACATCAAGAATGACGCCGTGATCAGTATCGATCAGATAGTTGGTGGCGTAGGCGAAGAAGGCATGTCCTTTGTGGGCACCAGTCCATTGAGCTGCCGGATCGGGCCGTGAGATGAACTTCGGTGTCACCGGCGACGCCGCACCAAAGGCCGCGTCATCGAAGGACCGCCAGTTCCTGCACCGAGCGACCCGCATCGTCTTTGACTTCCCATTCCGCGCCGGGCACTGAGCGCTGCTTGTTGGCGTCCGCCGCGATCAAGCTGACATCAACGGCAAATCCTTCCGCGCCCACAAGCCCTTGAGCAAGGCAGCGCTCCACCACCGTCTCGAACATGTGCCGCAGGATGCCGCTTTGCCGGAACCGGCCATGACGGTTCTTCGAGAAGCTGGAATGATCCGGTACCTTTCCGTCCAGGCCAAGGCGGCAAAACCATCGGTATGCGAGATTGAGATGGACCTCCTCGCAAAGTCGCCGTTCGGTACTGTCCCACCTCGAATCCCGCGTCGGTGAGCGCGTGCTGGAAAACCAGCTGCACTGATGCCTCATCAACCACGAGCAATAATGTGACCGGCGTCATCTGGCATCGCCACCGGAAAACAAAAGGCTGGTTCGGCAACGCGTAATGGGCGAAACGGGTCCGCTAACGGTCGTGTTGGCGCAGTCGCAGCACGGCGATGCGTCTGCGATTCGATCAGACTGCGCTTCCATTTTCCGCATTGGACCAGAACGAAGTGTCGTCAGCGCCCGTGAAACCTAAGTTCTATCTCGCACTCGCAGTGTTGTCTGGCACGAAACAATACCAGGGTGGTCGCAAGCCAACGTCCAAAAGATTGCGAAAGACACCCTGGCGCCACGATTGAAGAGATCGGGATTTCAAAGCATGCGCGGCTTGAGCAACTATTAAATAATACTATTCCCGTCGGCCATGGCCTTGCACATCTCGAAAGTCATGCTCGATCTTTAAACAAAATGCGCTCCATGCGGACAAAATCGAACAATGCACGATTTTTCAGTAACCTGCCTACCGCCCAGGAGATAGTCGGATTCTCAAGTAACCATTCGGTTCTCTGCAGCCTTGTACTGGCGTTATATTTCTAACATCAGATCATATATTTATGCTCGCATTGGTAGAATTGCCCCGATATCGCCTCCATTCGATCATAATGTCTCCTTATTTGCCACAACCGCCCTTATATGCTTGATTTCGTAGCGTTTGGAGCAATTTCGTTGCGTACTTGAAGAAAGGAAACACGGATGCTGAAAGCGTTTCGCGGCGCCGCGCTGGCCGGCCTCGCATTATTAATACCCCTGGGACCCGCCATAGCTGCAACCGCAACTGGCAATATGACCGTCCGAATTACAATCCAGTCCGAGTGCAAGATCCAAACGGTGAGCGATCTCGACTTCGGCACTGCGGGCGTGATCGACGCCAACATCGACCAGACCAGCTCGATCGGCGTTCAATGCACGTCGGGGCAAACGTACAATGTGGGTTTGAGCGCCGGATCGGGCGCCGATGCAACGACAGCCGTTCGCAAGATGACAGGACCGGGCGCAGCGACCATCAATTATTCCCTCTACCGCGATGCGGCGCGGACCCAAGTCTGGGGCGTTACAGTCGGTACGGATACCGTTACGGGAACGGGCAACGGCGACGTGCAGAACGTCACCGTCTATGGCCGGGTTCCGCCACAAGTCACACCGGAATCGGGGGTCTATACCGACACGGTAGCAATCACCGTCACCTACTAGAACTCGTCAGCTCTGGAGGCCCGCCATGCTACGGATGCTTTCATGCATTGCCGTGACTGCGCTCTTGATTTTGAATGTGCCTGTTGCAAACGCCGCCTCGTTGAGGGTGGCTCCCACGAATCTCGATCTCGTCGCGCCCGACAGCGCGGCCGTGCTCAACCTGACCAACGATGGCGATCATCCGATCAATGTCCAGGTCCGCGTCTTCAAATGGAGCCAGACTGACGGCGCCGAGCAGCTCGAACCGACCACGGACGTGGTTGCCAGTCCGCCAGCGACCAAAATGGGTCCAAACGCCGAATATGTAGTTCGGGTGGTGCGCACGAGCAAAGCGCCTGTCCGCAAGGAAGAGACCTATCGCGTCATCGTCGACGAGCTGCCGGATCCCTCCCGGGCGAAAGCCGGGACCGTCACGCTGATCATGCGTCACTCGGTTCCTGTCTTTTTCCGGAACCCCGAAGCCAAGGCTCCCGATGTCTCGTGGAATCTCAGCCGACGCGGCGGCAGCCTGTTCCTGACCGGCAAGAACAGCGGCGACAGTCGCTTCCGTCTTTCGAACGTAACCCTCAAGCAGGGGGCCACGAAGGTCGGCGGACGCAACGGCCTGGTCGGCTACGTTCTTGGCGGTGCAACGATGCAGTGGCCGGTCGGCAGCGCAAAGTCCCTCTCCAGCGGCAGCGTGACGTTGCAGGGCCAGAGCGATCTGGGACCGTTCGATGCCAACGTCGCAGTTAAGAAGCGCTAGCGTCGGGATCGTCGTTGCGGGCACCATTCTTTCTGTCTCGGCGCTGAACGCGCAAGAAGTTCCAAACGAGCCGGCGGCGACCGAGATCGGTGAAACGCCTGCCGGCGCGCGCGATGTCCTGCTTGAGGTGTTCATCAACGACGCGTCGATGAAGATGATCGGCAGTTTCAAGCAGCAGCCGGACGGGTCGCTCGCTGCGACCGCCGACGAACTCCGCCAAGTGGGGATCAAGCCGTCGGCGGACGCTTCCGACGACGCATTGGTCGACCTGAACGATCTGGCTGATCTGTCGTACAGGGTGGACGAGGAAGCCCAGCGGCTTTACGTGACAACGACGAATGAGGGCCGCGCGCCGCGGATGATCGACGTCAAGCAAAAGCAAAAGAACGAAGTCCCGGAAGCACAGTCCAGCTACGGCGGCGTGCTCAACTACTCGCTGTTTGCCAGCTCCAACACGCTGTTCGATGACCATGTGAATGTATTTCAAGGCGTATCGGGATCGTTCGACGCACGGTTCTTCAGCCCCTATGGAACGCTGAGCCAGTCGTTCCTCGCTGGCTACTCCAATGGCGAGCTGGACGGCATAACCCGACTCAATACGACCTGGAGCTATTCGGATCCGAAGAGCCTGATGACGTATCGGATGGGCGACTTCACGACCGGAGGGCTCTCATGGACCCGGCCGGTTTATTTCGGCGGCATTCAGGCGCAGCGAAACTTTTCCCTCCGTTCCGACCTGGTGACCGAGCCGCTTCCGGCATTCGAGGGAACGGCTGCGGTTCCCTCGACGCTCGAGATCTACAGCCAGAACGTCCGGACCTATTCCGGCGACGTCCCGGCCGGACCGTTTCAGGTTACCAACCTCCCCGCTTTTGCGGGCTCCGGCGAAGCCCGCGTTGTTCTGCGCGACAGCCTCGGCCGCGAAACGACCCAGACGCTGCCATTCTACTCATCGAACTTGCTGCTGCGCGAGGGCTTGATCGACTTTTCGGTGGAGGCCGGCGTTCCGCGCCGCAACTTCGGAATTGAATCGGACGACTACGACGATCGCATCATGGGGGTTGCAACGGCGCGCTACGGGCTCACCGATTGGCTGACGCTGGAGAGCCATTTCGAGGGCGGCGAGGATCTCCTCAACGGTGGCATCGGCGCCGCCTTTCCACTAGGCCCCTGGGGTGTGGCGTCGGTCGCCGCTGCCGGAAGCACGAGCGACCGCGGCTCGGGCGCGCTTTTTAACGCATCACTGGAAGTGAGCAACGGCGACTGGTCGATCTATGCTCGCATGCAGCGCGCCTTTGACAATTACGACGATATCGCCTCGGTCACCGCGGAGCCGGCGTCTACCAATTCGGGGGATCTGCCGATGTTCAGTGCAGGCGTTCCCCGCGCCCTCGATCAGGTGACGTTAAGCGTTCCGGCACCGCTCGACCTCTCGAGCCTCAACTTTTCCTATACCCGCCTGGAAAACGCCGATGGGGAAAAGAGCCAGATTGCCGGCCTCTCCTACAGCCAGACCTTCAAACGCGCGACATTCTACGCCTCGGCCTTCACCGATCTCGAGGACCGCGACAGCTTCGGGATCTTTGCCGGAGTTTCGATCCCGCTCGGAGACAATGTCTCCGCCAACACAGGTGTCGAAAGCGGGCCTGACGGGTTCAATGTCGTTGCCGACATTTCCAAGTCGGAGCAGCAGGAAAACGGCAGCATCGGGTGGCGGGCGCGCACATCCGAAGGAAAAGTCTCCAACCGGGAAGCCGCGATCAGTTACCGCACGCCCTTTGGGAGATTTGAAGGCGGCGTACAGCAGTACGACAGCGATTTCCGTGCCACCGCTCAGATGGACGGCGCCGTCGCTATCGCCGGCGGCGACGTCTTTGCCACCAATCGGATCGACGACGCTTTCGCTGTCGTCGATGTCGGAACGCCGGAGGTCGAGGTCCAGCAGCAAAACAGGCCCGTCGGCAAGACCAACCGCAGCGGTCGGATCCTCGTGCCGAATCTCAATTCGTATGAGCCAAACACCGTATCGATCGATCCGAAAAATCTGCCCGTCGATGCCGACGTGCCGGCAACCAAGGAAGTTGTCGTTCCCGCAGATCGCAGCGGCGTCGTCGTCAAGTTCGGCGTATCCGACGCACCGCAAGCCGCACTCGTCACGATCAAGGACCAGAACGGAACGCTCCTTCAAGCGGGTCTCAGCGGCAATCTGCAAGGTTCAAGCGACGAGTTTGTCATCGGTTATGACGGTCAAGCCTACATCCGCGGCCTCGGCGCCCGGAACGCGATCGACGTCACTCTCGATGACGGCAGCAAATGTCATGCCGAGTTTTCCTATAAGCCTCAGCCAGGAAAACAGGTGGTGATCAACGATGTCAAATGCCTATAGCCAAGGAACGGTAGATGCTACGCACGATCGGTCTCATGCTTTTCTTACTGTTGCCTTCTTTGTCCTTTGCGCAAAGTTGCAGCTTCAGCACCTCCAACATGAACTTCAGTGCGGTCGACACCTTGTCCGGCAATCAGGTCAATTCGACCGCGACGATCAGCGTCAATTGTACCGGAACGCCGCTGCAACGCATCCTGCTCTGTCCCAACCTCGCCGCCGGCAGCGGCGGCGCATCCTCGGCGACTGCCCGGCAGATGCTGAATGGAGGCAACTCCCTGAATTATCAGCTTTATGCGGATTCAGCCCGGAGTGTGATCTGGGGATCCTATAGCTGGGCCTACGCCGCCCGCTCACCCGCGTATGCGCTGACGCTGAGCGCCCTGGGAGCAGCCTCTGGCACGATTACCGTCTATGGCGCGGTGCTGGGCAGCCAGCCAGCGGCTGCAACTGGAACGTACCTCTCGAGCTTTTCCGGAACCCACGCCCCCTTTCGATATCGCTACACCACCAACAGCAACTGCAATGCAGCCTCGGGAACTTCGGCCACGACGTCGTTCAGCGTCAACGCAAGCGTTGCTGCCAATTGTCTCGTCTCCGTGCAGAACATCGACTTCGGCACCAGGGGCGTCCTGAACGCCAATGTCGACTCCACCGGTTCGGTGACGGCGACCTGCACGCCTGGAACGACCTATACAATCTCGTTGAACGGCGGCGCCACGAACTCAGCGCCGACGGCGCGCAAGATGTCGAGAGGATCAGAAACCGTCACTTATGGTCTTTACAAGGACGTGGATCGCTCGCAGCCGTGGGGGGATGCGACCACACCAGGCAGCACCGTCCCGGGAACCGGAAAAGGGGCGGATCAAGTCTTGACCGTCTATGGCCGCGTGCCCCCGCAGGACACGCCGAACCCCGGCACCTACACCGATACCGTGGTTGTCACGCTCACCTATTGATGTGAAAGGCGCAGCTTGCCGCATCCGACAAGCGGCGGAATTCCCGGGCAGTCAGGAACACCGGAGGGTTGGTATCCCGATCTTGAACCGTCGCGCAATCGGCTAACGCATCGCAACGACCATTTTGCAGAGCTTGACAAGGCTCGCGTCGAACCCACCCGAACGCAAGACGTCCTTGCAGCGCAATTTTGCCTTGGCTTTGTCGATCGCAGACATTTCGTTCAAGGCCATGAAAGTGCTGCGAGGAATGCTGCCGGCCGCCCTCACGCCACTGGAGCCCACGGCGTCCTCCGAAGGCGGCCCGATAGTGGATTCGACAAGAGCATCTTCCGCAACGCCAAGTGTTGCCGAGGCGGTTGCCAGGCGCGATCCGCCGAGGCTCGCATCGACATCAGCATTGACACCATTCGATCCGCCGATGCTGGCAGCAGTGCTGACGTCGAGGGCGGAGTTCCGGCCGCTCAGGGATGTGCTGCTGTTGATCCCGCCGGAGCCTCCAAGCGATGCGTCCGCGCCGACGCCGCCGCTCGAGCTGCGGCTGACACTGGCGTTAACTCCTTTGGCGCCGCCGACAGAGGCGTTCACACCACCCCTGCTGCCGCTGACGCTGACGCCATTCTTGCCGCCGATGTCCAACGCGTTTGCGTCGAGCGGCGCGATCAGAGCCGTGCAGCCGATGGCCAGGACGGCGATGGTCGACGTATAGTAGCTCATTTCAACCTCCAAAGTTGATCTCGTGCCGAACCCGATGTCCGGCAGCGAAACAATTGGAAGCGCGCGTCTCCTGTTGATGAAAGGCAATATCCAGAGTGGCTACGGCCTCTCGCCATAGTCACAAGATAGAGTGAACTCGAAAATCGCAAAGTAATTTCATTGGCTAACGGCATGTAGTTGCGGAAAATGCTAAAGCTTTGTGAACAACAAATGTAAGTTTAGAACTTTCAGGATCGGGAAAACATCTTAGAACACCATCGCAAAGTGCCGGTATTCGCACAACGTTGCCAGATTATGCTGGTCACTGTTCGGCGTCGGGTGGAGATCGGTGATTCCACAATCCGAAGACGCCTTGAATCGATAGGATAATTCGGAATAGGAGTGAAACCAATCCCCGCCACTCTCCGTTCCGGCTGAATGGCCTGGGACTCAAACAGACGCGGCCTGACCGCCAAGAGAACGCCGCCGCCAATTACAAGCGCTGCCTGGATTCTCGCGGCCCGTCGATTTCTCAGGTGTCTTACATATCGCCCCAAAAGGCTTGGAACGGCCCATCGGGCTTCTTTTCTTACCGACCGGCCCCGCGAGACCTTACGATTTCGCGCCCTTGGCAACACCAGTAAATACGCGCCCCCAGGAAAGGGGATGAAGGCTCTTCCAAGGATAACGCGGCGGCCCGTCAATCCACTGGAGGAGAAACGACGGCGCGATCGGACGATTGGTTTCTTGGTGGCGGCTGAATTGTCGGCAATGCTCTGGGCCGGCCTGTTTCTCATGCTCGGACATCTTTAACCATCCTCGGCCGCGCCAACGGCTGAGGATGTTTTCGCCTTCAGCGACTTGCCTACCCACGGGTATCGGGTGTTTGCGCCACACCTCTGAAGCAGCGGTTAATTCATCGCAAACCAGTCTGGTGATACAAACTTGAATTCAGCCAGGTTTTAGGAAGAAAGATGACGTCAGGCAGTTGGGAGCAGTTCGCCGGCAATCTTGCGTTTGTGACGCTTGCCGTGGCCATGTGGGCGCATTTTTCGGTCTGGTATCAGAAATCGCTGATCGGGCTTGGAAAACCTCTTTGGGGGATGATCGCTGGCGCGACGTCCGTCGGCTCCATGATGCTCGCGATCCAGTTTGAGTCAGGCATCTACATCGATTTGCGTTTCGCTCCCCTGGCACTAGCGGGGCTCTTTGGCGGGGCGATATCGGCCGCGATTGCGGCGATTCCGGCAATCGTGTTCCGTGGCGTCGTCGGTGGTGCCGGTGCCTTCGATGGTGTCGTTGCCATACTTGTCGTCACCGCCATAGGCGTGGCAACTCATTTCTCCTTTCGACGGAGAACGCCTGACTTCCACAAACTCGCGGCTCTGACCACTGGGCTTGCGTTCGGATTGTCCCTCATCTTGGTGACCCTGCCCAGCCTCACCAAATCGGGGGCGGCGTCGGCGTTTGGCGTCCCGCTTGTCCTCATGAACTGCGTGGCCACGATCGTCTGCGGTCTCATCATGCTGAAGACCGCAAGAGTAAAGCTGGAACGGCGGGTGCTGGAAACCGCCTTCTCGCAATCGCCCGACTATCTCTACGTGAAGGACCGGGACAGCCGGTTCATTGCCGTCAACAACAACATGGCGCAACTTTTTCACTATTCCTCGCCGGCAGAAATGTTCGGTCTTACTGATTTCAGTTTGCGTACTGCTCCGGATGCGGAAGACTTGTACCATCGAGAGCAGGAGATCATTCGTACCGGCGCGCCGCTTGTCGACTTCCTCGAACGTATGGGAGACCGTCACCTCCTGGCTTCCAAAGTTCCGCTGCGGGACAGCGAAGGGCAGATTATCGGCCTTGCGGGCGTGACACGGGACATTACCGAACGCGTCGATCTCGAGCGTGAACTCCGCGAAAAACGGAACCTGCTGACGCTTGCGATGAATGGCATGTCCGAAGGCTTCGCGATGTACGACAAGAAGGGCTTCCTTATCTTTTGCAATGAGCAGTATCGGGATGCCTTCCCGTTGTCGCGTGACGCGCGGGTGGTCGGTGCGCACATCACTAAAATACTTGAGCGCGTGATCGAAACTGGCGAACGAGCCGGCTTGCCCGAGGATCTGCCTGAAAATTGGATTGAGACCACGGCCGCAAATTTGCATGTAAACAAGGACGAGGAGGTCCAACTCAAGAACGGTGAATGGCGTGCCTCAAGACACGCCTTGCGCATGACGGCACAGCGATGGTGGTGGTGTCGGACATTACCGTGATGAAGCAGGCTGAAGCGGCGCTCCAGCTTTCGGCACAGCAACTGAGATCGCTGGCCGACACGGACGGGTTAACGAGCCTGGCGAATCGTAGGGCCTTTGACACCGCCTTCGCGCGCGAGGTGGAGAAGTGTCGCGATACCCAGGTCCCCTTGAGCGTTCTGATGATCGATGTCGACAGGTTCAAACTGTACAACGATACCTACGGTCATCTTGCCGGCGACGAATGCCTGCGTGCAGTAGGAAACTGTCTGGGCAAATCGGTGAAACGGTCGACCGATATTGTCGCCCGTTACGGTGGTGAGGAGTTCGTAGTCTTGCTTCCGAACACTGATGAAAGTGGGGCCGTGGTCGTCGCGGAAGACTTCAGGCGTCTGCTCAGCGATGAAAACCTTCCCCATGCAACCAGCGAATTCGGCAAGGTGACGGCCAGCATCGGGATTTCGTCGGCCAGAGGAGACGCCTTGCATTCCCACGCGCAGAGGCTCTTGGCAGCAGCGGATGCGGCTTTGTACCAGGCGAAAGGACATGGCCGCAATCAGATTAAGCTACAACCTTTTGCTGAACAGGTCACGGCTGCAAAGGTCGGTAATGGCCGTCCCGCGATCACGCGATGAGTCATGTTACGAAAGCGATGAATGGGTCCGACTTTTGAGGACATATGGTGATCAGCATGACCTTCGATCCGCAATGGTTTGAGATCGGTGCTGTCAGTCCGGACTTGGAGGTACCTAGACACACGCTACCCACAACGGTCTCATTCTGGCTGCTAAAATTTTGCCAACATGCCCACGCTATCGCCGATAGCCAGCTCGTCCGCACAGTGACGTCATCCATGCTAGTAGATTGACTATCTGCCATGACTGCCCCGTTTGCTCGTATCCCTCCCATGGCTTGAAAAGTATGGTCCCACGCATGCCCCTCACTCGCCTCAATCTGCCGCCGGGTCAGTTGTGAGACATTAGGTCAGGTAGCGTAGACTAAACAGCTGTTCATCCTTTCTTGCCATTCTGTTCCCTTTATTACGCCTTTTGGCTTAACCTACTGATTGCCGAGTTCGTGAACACTCGCCGGCGGGGAACGACAGGCGTTCCGGATCCTCCTCGACTTCGCGCTGGGCAAGCTCGATAGCGAAACAGGTCATCCTATTCTAGAGCAGGCCGACGCCAGACGCTTCCGGGTCATTTAGGCGTCTACCGCTGTTAATCCGTGTCAGCTTGCCGGGTTGCGCGCCGTGACGATCCACGCCGCGCCGTCGATCATCACCGACCGCTCACCGGGGCAGCCCGCGAAGGCGGCACGGACCGCAGCCGAGGCGCGGGCGCGGATATCGTCGGGCTGATCAGCGAGAGAGCGCGCCAGAGGGCCGACCTCGAGTGTCATCTTCACCGCGTCGTCGAGCGCTGCATCCCGCGTGTCCCCCTTGCCGAACGGGATAGAGGCATCGAATGGCGCGATTGCGACATCGGTGAAGCCAGCCGCCGTTAGAATACGCGCCACCCGCCCCTGGTCGCCAAACGAGAACGGGCCGGGCGCTTCGGAATCGGGCGGCGTCATCGGCGGGAGGATGCCCTTGATCGCGCCCATCGGCAAGCGCACCCAATCGTTCTCGGCCATGCCGCGCCAGCAGACGAAAGCGACCCGCGCGCCCGGCTTGAGCGCACGGCGCATATGCGCGAACGCCGCCGTAGGATCGTCAAAGAACATCACTCCGAAGCGCGAGAACAGGATGTCGAACGCGCCCTCGGGCAATTCGATGCTGCTGGCGTCGGCCACCTGGAACAGGGCCGGCGTATCCTGCGGCGCTAGCGCGCGCGCTCTGCCGATCAGCGGTTCGGATATGTCCACGCCTAGCACATGGCCCCCCGCGCCGACGCGGGCGGCCAGATCCAGACTAGACGCCCCCGCGCCGCAGCCGACGTCCAGCACGCGTTCGCCCGGGGCGGGCGCGGCGGCTTCGATCGCGGCCTGGCCGAACACCGCCATCATGGCATCGAGCCGGGCCTGGTAGGCGACCCAGCGCTCCCCGCTTTGGCCTTTCCAGTCGGCTACCTGATAAACATCTTTCTCTGCCATGCCATATCCTTGTTCTGATCCGTTCTTAACCAGGCTATCCGCCCGCGTGGTCGTTGCCACCGTGCGCGGCGATGAACATGGCGACGGCCGACCGGCAATAGGATTCGATTTCGTTGTCGTCCTCTGCTCTCGCCTCATCGAAGCGTGCGATAATCAGGAGATCGCATCCTTTGAAAAGCGCAGCAAACAAGCGGGCGGACTGGAGGGGATCTGGCACGTTCAGAACCGCCTTCGCGTGCAACTGACGCAACAGGGCCTCGATTTGGGCGATGATATGGGCGGGGCCGGCTTCATAATGGAGCTTGCTTAACGACGTTTGATTGGTCTTGTCGGCCATGACCATGGCCTCGACACCGCTGACGTCTGGGCGCAACAGCGTGCGAAGCAGGGATGATCCCACCGCCATGAGCTGATCTTCGACCGAACCGTCGACGCCTTCAAAAAGGGCCTGCGGTAAAAACTGATGGCAGCGGGCCGTAAAGGCCGCCCCGAATAGCGCCTCCTTGTTCTCGAAGTGCTTGTAGATGCTGAGCTTGGATATCTTCGCTCGCTGGGCGACCTTGTCCAATGTCGTCGCGTGGAAACCCAGTTCCGCAAAGAGTTCGCTCGCGGCGTCGACTATGGTTTGGCCAAGCGCCTCGTTGGCGGGCCGGCCGCGCCGGCTCTGGCTATTTTTGCTCACGACAATTATAGTCCTTGACAGTATCCTAATTCTTGAATTACGATACCATGTAGTGTCCGAAATGTGCAAGCCAACGGATGGATTTCGACCTGTCCTCCAAATCAAGGTTCCCCGGGCCGCCCGGCGATATCGAATGCGGCATTGTCCGGCCGGTCAACACAGTCATGGGCGACATTCTCGTCGATGCCGAAGCCCTGCTCGCTGACCGTCTCGAGCGCGTATCGATGGACGATATTCCACGCCAGGCCCAGCCCAACCCCCTCCATCCACAACACGGAGCTTATCACCATGGATGACGTCATCATCATCGGCGGCAGCTTTGCCGGTCTCGCCGGCGCCCTGCAGCTCGGCCGTGCCCGCCGCAAGGTCACCGTTCTCGATACCGGCCTGCCGCGCAATCGCTTCGCCGGCCACTCGCATGGTCTGCTCGGCCACGATCACAAGCCGCCGCTGGAAATCCTGGCCGAGGCGCGGCAGCAGCTGGCGCGCTATCCCACGATCAGGCTGGTCAATGCCCGGGCCGACAGCATCTCCGGCACCATCGACGATTTCTCCGTCCTCACTGGCGATGGTGAAAGCCTTGGGGCGCGACGCCTGATCCTGAGCTATGGCGTCGCCGACCAGATGCCTGATGTTCCGGGCTTTGCCGAAAGCTGGGGCACATCCATCGTGCCCTGCCCCTATTGCGATGGCTTTGAGGTCGCCGGCCAGCATTGGGGCCTCGTCTGGTTCCGCCCGCAGTCGCACATTCAGGTCAAGCTGTATCAGCATTGGACCGACAGGTTGACGGTCTTCGCCGATGGTCACGACATTGCACCCGATATCCGGGCCGATCTGGCCCGCCGCAACATACCTGTCGTTGATGGCCGGATCACCGGGATCGCCCGTCACGGGCACCACAATGCCACCGTCAAGCTCGATACCGGCCCCGATGTCGCAGTCGACATTCTGTTCGCGCATCCGCCCACCAAGCCGTCCGCAAGCCTGCATGAATCACTAGGCCTCGCCACGGTCGATACGCCTCTCGGCATCGTCCTCAAGGTCGACGAGCGCCGCGAAACCAACATACCTGGCATCTATGCCGCCGGCGATCTTGCCACCCCCGGAATGCCCTCGGTCACTACGGCATCATGGCAGGGCGCGACGGCGGGTATCTCGGCTCAGCAGTCGATGCTGGCTTGAGAGCAGGCAGCATCGGCCACCCAGTTTCAATTTCACAATAGACAGGAGCGCCACCATGGCCGCTATAAAACCATTCAAACCTCTAGACGAGAAATTTCCGTTTGACCGCCAACTCGGTATCGCGGCCGCGCCTCTCGTGCTCATTAACCTCTTCATGGTCGTCGATCCCACCGACGAAGCGGGCTTCCTGGACGCTTTCAAGGCGGCTGCCGAGATCATAACGAAGCAACCGGGCTTCATTTCCATGCAACTACATCGAGCGATCGGCGATAGCCCGACTTACCTGAACTATGTGGTGTGGGAATCCACCGAGGCGGTCCGCGCCGCCTTCACTGATCACGAGTTCCTCGCGAAACTTCCAGCATATCCTTCATCCGTCGTGGCCAGTCCCCACCTGTTCCAGAAGGTCGCCGTCCCCGGATTCTGCACGGCCTGACCCCGGAAATATGGCAATGCGAATGGCGGGCATATTCGCCCAGCAGTCGATGCTGGTTTAAGAGCACAGATTGGAGGATGAGAATGGCCGTCGAACCAGACAGCGCGGGTGTGCGCTTCCCTCCGCCCTTCGTCTATCTGGGAGCGCTGCTGTTGGGGCTGGCGGCGGAGCGGTTCGTCACCCTGCGCTCTTTCGGCATCGATTGGCGGTTGCTGGTCGCGACGGGCGCGCTGCTGTTCGTTGCCGGCGCGGCGATGATGCTTGCGGCGGCAGGGCTGTTCCGGCGACTGGGCACCAACGTTCCGCCGTCGCGGCCAACGACCCTCATCGCAACGACCGGTCCTTATCGGTGGACTCGCAATCCCATGTATCTCGGTATGACGCTTATCTATGCTGGCCTTGCGATCGGCTTCGACGGGCCGATCGCCTTCGCCTTGCTCCCGTTGGTGCTGATCGCGATCCAGACGCAGGTGATCGCCCGCGAGGAGCGCTATCTCGATGCGAAGTTCGGCGACGACTACCGCCGCTACAAGGCCAGGGTTCGCCGCTGGCTCTGACTATTCCGCCGCGGCCCTCCGGCGAAGCCTTCCGATATACCAGCGCGCGCTTCTGGCCGGCTAACCCCGCAGTTCGCCCGGCCCCTGAGGAGACACACGTGACCAAAACCAGAGACACCGAAGCCAGCGTCAGCATTTCCCGTCCGACCGTTCTTGGAAAAGGCTGACACACATGGAGTTCGAACACGTCACCTTCGACCTGCCACACGGCACGTTTCACGCGTTGCAGGGTGGTGATCCCGATGGCCAACCGACGCTCGTCCTGCACGGCTTCCCGGACCATCCGCCGACCGCGAGGCCCTTCCTTGCCGAGCTCGGCCGCCGCGGACGTAACGTCGTCGCACCCTGGCTTCGCGGTTACGCGCCGTCCCCGACCGCAGGGCCGTTCGACATGGCAGCCCTCACCAGCGACGTGCTCGCGCTGATCGACCGCTGGTCTCCCGGGCGAGCCGTGGAGTTGGTTGGCCACGACTGGGGCGGCGCGATCACATACGATGCCTGCGTCACCGCGCCGGAGCGGATCGAACGCGCGGTCACGCTCGCATTCCCCCACCCGCTCACGTTCATAAGCCGGCTGACGCACCCCGCTCAAATGCGCAAGAGCTGGTACATGGGGCTCTTTCAAATGCCGGGAAGCGGCTGGATCGCCACCGCCCGCGATCTCGCCTTCATCAACCGCCTCTGGCGTCAGTGGTCGCCCGGCTTCTCGCTCGATCCTGCTCTCAAGGCGGAGCTACACGAGCGCCTGCGGGCGAGCATGCCCGCGCCTCTAAAGTACTACCGGGCGATGCTGCGACCCGGCATGCTTGGGGCGACGCGCCGCATGTCTCGGCCGATCACGGTGCCCATGTTGCAGCTTCACGGTGCCAACGACGGCTGCATCCTCCCCCAACAGGTCGATGACCGACATCGGTTCGCCGCCCGGCGCGCGTTGGAGGTCGTCCCCCACGTCGGTCACTTCTTGCACCTCGAGGCCCCGGAGGCGATTGCGGAACGGATTGCGGCATGGGCCAAGTGACGGCCTTTCCGCCTAACGAAAATCCTTGAACGAAGCTCCTCGACGACGGGAAGTGACCGGGCTGATGCACGGCGGCACTAAAGGAACGTCTATGCCTCTGAAGATTAAAAAAGGAAGTGACCCTTATGAATACGACTAATCCTGGCGTCGCCGTGGTGACCGGCGCATCCTCCGGCATCGGACTTGCTACTGCCAAGGCCTTGCAAAATGCCGGCTTTCGGGTGTTTGGAACCAGCCGCCGCCACGTGGCTGAGAGATCTGACGGTATTACTATGCTGGTCTGTGACGTTACCGACGACATGTCCGTGGCGAAACTGGTCGAGCGGGTCCTGGCCGCGGCCGGCCGCATCGATCTCCTTGTCAACAATGCCGGCATTGGTCTGCTTGGCGCCGCAGAGGAGTCCTCGACGGTCCAGGCGCAGGCGCTGTTCGACGTTAATGTCTTCGGCGTTCTACGCATGACCAGGGCGGTGCTGCCGGCCATGCGCCAGCAGAGAGAAGGCAGAATCATCAATGTGAGTTCGGTGCTGGGCTTGATCCCGGCTCCCTATTCCACCGTTTATGCGTCGACCAAGCATGCCATCGAAGGCTATTCCGAATCGCTTGACCACGAGCTTCGTACCTTTGGCATTCGCGTCGTGTTGGTCGAGCCCGCCTATACAAGGACGGCATTTGAAGAAAAACTCGTCAAGCCAGACCAATTGCTTGACGTCTATGACGCCGCGCGCGCCACCATGAATGTGATCAACAAGAAAGCGATAGAAACCGGGGAGGCCCCGGAAGTCGTTGCGAGGACGATTGTCGAAGCGGCGAGCGCCGTCGTTCCAAAGAGACGCTACGCTGCGGGAAAAATGGCGCGACGCGTCAGTCTCCTGCGCCGTTTCGTCCCCGAATCCGCGTTCGACAAGAGCCTGCGAAAGCAGTACGGGTTGCCGATCTGACGACGATGAACATCCTGCACATCGGGGCCTCCAAGCGATCGCGGAACGGATCGCAGCATGGGCCGAGTAGCGGATCACTCGCCCAGCCGACGTCAGGACCTCGACAAGATCGCACGTTTTGGGGGTGCGCGAAACCGATCTTGGCAACGGGTTCCGTTAGCGGAGCCCTACGCCAACAGATCCGCGGTGGTGCAATATAGCCCTATATTCCGGACGACTTACTTTCCCATGTCGCACCGCGGCCATGGGCTCATCAGGCTCGCTAGATCGCGGCACGTCGCCGTGCGGAAAATTCTCTATTACGAGCGTGACTATCGTGGCACCACCATCGGATGCTCGCTACCTCAGGGCAGCCGCAGCGAACCCATCAATGTTGTCCAATCCGACGCTTACACCATGGTTCGCCATTGCCTCGAATAGGGAAGCAGTGGGATGTAGTGAATTACCGCGATCGGGCCGAGCTTCTTTGCGAATTAGCAGCAGTGGCTGATCGGCATACAGATTTCGAACCAGCCTTTGGGCAAAACATCACGAGCGCGGGGGCATTAGGTTCGCCTGCGATGTGATCCAATCGGCGAACACCTTCGAGAGCCGGCGCTGGCTACCAGCTTTCGGGTAGGCCAAGTAATGCCCAATGTAACGATTATCCCGGCTGTTGCTGAACGGGCGTACAAGCCGGCCACTGCCCAATTCTCGATGCGCGAGAGTGTTGGATTCCAGCGCAACCCCCAGGCCATTTGCCGCAGCGTCGACCGCGAGGAAACTTCTGTCAAAGCTCATGGCGGGAAGAGGGGCAGGACCGAGGTTGTTCAATTCGAACCAGTCGATCCATTGAATTCGTTTCAAGTCGCTCCGGATCAATGGCACCCGAGCCAGATCGCGTGGAGATCTCAGGCGTTCCGCCATTTCGGGGCAACAGAGCGGAGAGACGATCTCCTCCCCAAGCGGCACAACAATCAGGTCTTCGCGGTTCGAAGGCTCGCCATACACAATGTCAACGTCAAAGAGGCCGTCGACGAAACGAGCGTAGGTCGTGCTAGCAGCAACCCTGACCTCCACGCCTGCGTTCTGCCCAAGAAAATCTGGGAGGCGTGCTGACAGAACTTGGGCTGCGTAGCTCGGAGCGCAGTGGACTCGAAGCAGATGAGCCTTGTTGGATGTGATTGTCTCAACACCACGACGTAGCTCTTCGAATGCGTTCGAGGCGTGGCCCAGCAACGTCTGCCCGGCCAGTGTCAATGTCACCTTTCGGGTGCTCCGCTCGAACAACGAAGTCCCAAGGTCTCGTTCGAGCTTTGAAATCGCGTGGCTTACCGCGCTCGGAGAAAGATGGAGTTCTTCTGCGGCAGCCCGGAAGGACGCCAGTCGCGCAGCGGCTTCGAAGATGCGGACAGCGGAAAGGGAAGCCATTTGTAACATCCGATTAGTGAAGCAGATTCACCTACCGTTGTAAACTTCGCGTTTGTCCGAGCTCATCAAGTAGGTCAGGTTCAAGGCCACAAGACGACTGACTTGTTGACGAATTGCCAGATGCTCGGGACGCATCGGGAGGAGATTACATGCTATTGAATGGGAAGACTGCGGCCATTTCGGGCGCGGCGAGCAAGCGCGGCATTGGCCGTGCGACCGCACAGCTTTTTGCCGAACATGGCGCGCGCGTCGCCATTCTTGATATTGATGCAGACGCAGCAGTGGAAGCAGCGGCGAGTCTGCCTCGCGTGGCCGCCGGCGCTCACTTAGGATTGCGTTGTGATGTCGCGGACAAAGGCTCCTGTGAAGACGCCGCATCCAAGGTGATCGCCTCCTTCGGCTCCGTGAACACGCTGATCAACAATGCGGGCATCACCCAGCCTGTCAAAACGCTCGACATTACGGAAGCCAACTGGGAACGGGTCGTTGCCGTCAACATGACCGGGGTGCTTTTCCTCAGCCAGGCCTTCATCCCATACATGCGCGATAGTGGCGGCGGCTCGATCGCCTGCATGTCCTCAGTGTCGGCTCAGCGCGGCGGCGGCATCTTCGGTGGCCCGCACTACTCCGCGGCCAAGGCCGGCGTTCTCGGCCTCGCCAAGGCAATGGCGCGAGAATTCGGTCCAGCCGGCATCCGGGTCAACTCCGTCACACCTGGTCTTATCCAGACGGACATCACCGGCGGTAAGCTGACCGATCAGATGCGTGACGACATCATCAAGGGCATCCCCCTGAGCCGGCTCGGCGAGGCGGCCGACGTCGCGAATATCTACCTGTTCCTCGCATCGGACCTGTCGGCCTACGTCACGGGCGCTGTAATAGACGTCAACGGCGGCATGCTGATCCACTGAGGTCAATCAGGAGAAACATCGACATGACCCAGATTGGCCACAACATCAGTCTCACGGAACGCGCCCGCCGCATCCGGCGCCACGCGCTGCGAATGGGCGAAGTGCAGGGGCAGGGTTACATCGCGCAGGCGCTTGGCGTCGCCGACGTCCTTGCCGTGTCCTACTTTCACGCCACGAACTACCGGCCGGACGATCCGGAATGGGAAGGCCGCGACAGGTTCCTATTGTCGATCGGCCACTATGCGATCGCTCTCTACGCGGCTCTGATCGAGGCCAAGATTATTCCCGAGGATGAATTGGCGACCTACGGCACGGATGATAGCAGGCTGCCCATGTCCGGCATGGCCGCCTATACGCCCGGAATGGAAATCACCGGCGGGTCGCTCGGACACGGACTAGGCATCGCGGTCGGCATGGCCTTGGCGCTCAAGCGGAAGAACTCCTCTTCCTTCGTCTACAATCTGTTTTCTGACGGCGAACTTGATGAAGGTTCGACCTGGGAAGCGGCTATGTCGGCAGGCTCCTACAAACTCGACAATCTGATCGGTATTGTCGACGTCAACCAGATGCAGGCCGACGGCCCGTCGATTGGCGTACTCGACTTTGAACCGCTGGCACCTAAGTTCGAAGCCTTTGGCTGGTTCGTCCAGCGGGTCGAGGGCAACGACATCGATGCTCTCGTTAAGGCGTTCGACGCTGCTCGCCACCACACTGAGGCGAAACCCCGCATCATCATTTGCGACACCAAGATGGCAAAGGGCGTGCCCTTCCTTGAGGCGCGCGATCGAAACCATTTCCTTCGCGTGGAACCTCACGAATGGGCGGAGGCCCTCAGGATAATCGATGCGGGAGTGGAAGCATGAGGCGTTCGAAGTATATCCGGCCGACGCATCTTGAAAGCGGCAGCGACAAGCCCCGCCTGACGACGTCGGCGATGATTGCATCGATCGCCGGTCCCGATCAACCGACGAGATCCGCACCTTTCGGCAACGCACTTGCCGCCTTGGCGCATAAGGACGACCGGATTGTCGGCATGTCCGCCGACCTTGCGAAGTACACCGACCTTCATCTGTTCCGCGCTGCCCATCCCGACCGTTTCTACCAGATGGGGATGGCCGAACAGCTTCTGATGATGTCGGCCGCAGGAATGGCGCGTGAAGGCTTCCAGCCGTGGGTCACGACCTACGCGGTCTTCGCTTCCCGGCGCGCCTATGACTTTGTCTGCCTGGCGATCGCAGAGGAAATGCTGGACGTGAAGATCGTCTGCGCCCTTCCGGGCCTGACGACCGGATATGGGCCGAGCCACCAGGCTACGGAAGATTTGGCGATGTTCCGCGGTATGCCAAATCTCACCATCATCGATCCCTGCGATGCAAGCGAAATCGAGCAGGCAGTTCCTGCGATCGCAGCCCACAAAGGCCCGGTCTACATGCGATTACTGCGGGGCAACGTGTCGGTCGTCCTCGATGAGTACGGCTATAAATTCGAGCTCGGCAAAGCCAAGCTGATCCGCGACGGACGGGATACCCTGATCATCTCGTCGGGATTGATGACGATGCGTGCGCTCGAGGCCGCAAAGCTGCTTCAGAAGGACGGTGTCGACGTGGCAGTGCTGCACGTACCGACGATCAAGCCGCTGGATGAGGTGACCATTGTCGCCGAGTGCCGCAAGGGCGGACGGCTTGTGGTCGTGGCGGAGAACCACACGGTCATCGGCGGCCTTGGAGAGGCGGTCGCCGGAACCCTAATGCGTGCGGGGGTCGCACCTCCGGCCTTCCGGCAGATCGGCTTGCCGGACGAGTTCCTTGAGGCCGGCGCGTTGCCGACCCTCCACGACCAGTATGGTCTCTCGACCATCAAGGTAGCGGAGGCAGTCAAGGCCTGGCTTTCGACATGACGACACTGGCCGGTTGAGGAGATGCCGGCCGACCAAAAAAGAGCTTGTGATGGAGGATGATATGAGCTTGCAGATGAATAGAAGATTTTTCATGGCGACCGCGACTGCTGCGCTCGCGGCCCCGGCAATCGTGCTCTCAAGCCGATCCGCCAGCGCTGCGACTATGACGTTGACGCTCGGTCATGGAGCGGCGCCCGGCAATCCAAGAACCATAGCCGCCGCCAAGTTTGCGGAACTCGTCAAGCAGAAAACGGAAGGCCGGATCCAGATCAACGTCGCAGGGGCCGAGACGCTTGGAAGCGATTCCGCGATGCTGACCAGCCTGCGGACGGGCGCTCTGGACTTTACCGCCAACAGCCAGGGCGCCACCTCGGCCATCGTTCCCGAACTGAATGCGCTTGGACTGCCTTTCCTGTTCGAGAATACGGATAAGGCAATGGCCGTGCTGAACGGCCCCGTGGGAACTGAGCTCAACAAGCGCTTCGAGGCGGTGGGGGTCGTGCCGCTGGACTGGTGGGACAACGGCATTCGGCACCTCACGAATTCCAAGCGAAAGGTCACGTCGCCAGCAGATTTGGCCGGCATGAAGATCCGCACGCCGGCCGACCCGATGACGATCGACATCTTCAAGGCCCTGGGAGCGGGTACCGAGCAGATTGCGTTTGGTGAGCTGTACATTGCCCTGCAGCAGGGCGTGGTGGACGGTCAGGAGAATCCGCTCGCCAATATCGAAAGCTCCAAGCTTTACGAGGTGAACAAATTCATCAGCCTCACTGCCCATAAGTGGGAATCCACTCCTTTCCTGATGTCGAAAATTGCTCAGGCTCGCCTGGGCAAGGATTTAGAGGCTGTACGAGCGGCTGCCAAGGAAGCCGGGGAACTGCAGCGGAAGCTTTCGAATGACAAGGCCGCCGAGGTGCTAGGCAAGTTCAAGCAGAACTCTGCGGTCGAGGTTGTCGAGGTCGACCACGAGGCCTTCGTCAAGGTGACGGCATCGGTGGCCGACACCTGGAAGAAGAAGCCGTTTGGCGATTTCGTCGCCAAGGTGGAAGCCGCAGCAAGGGGCTGACGCCGCTCTTACGATCCGGAGGCCTCATGAGCAGGTTCTACTCAGCCGTCGATCAGGTCGCCGGCATCATCGTCGCATTCGCACGCATTGTCATCATCGTCAGTGGTATCGCGCTGACGGTGGTCACCACGGCCAACGTCGTCGCCCGATATGCATCCGCCAGCGGAGGCCTGTCATTCGCCCAGGAACTGCCGATGCTGATCTTCCCATGGTTCATCATCGCAGGGATCGTGATTGCCGCGCATGCTGGCGGACATATGGCGGTCGAGTGGCTCTACGACAAGCTCGACGGTCGTGCGCGAACGACGGCCCTCATCGTGGCAAACGCTATCAGTATCGCCGCGTTTCTGGTGCTGGCATATCAGGCGACCGTGGTTGCCGAGATCGCGGGGGCCGAACACAGCCCCGTCCTGCAGCTTCCGAACAGCATCGGATACTATTCGCTTTCGATTGGCGCGGTTCTCGTGTCCATCGTCACCGTCGCCGCGACTACGCGCGTTCTCCGCCTGGGCTGGGATCACCGCCTCGAAATCAGGCCCGAGGAGATCGCGCTATGACAATCGTCATGATCGTTTCCTTCTGCATCCTCATGATACTCGCCGTTCCTGTGGGGTATGGTCTCATCATCGCAGCGGGCCTTGGAGTGTTGTTCAACGGTTACGCCCCGCTCTCGGTCGTGGCCCAGCAGGTCTACGACCAGACCCAGTCCTTCCCGATGCTGGCGCTTCCGTTCTTCATGCTTGCAGGTACTCTGATGCTTGGCGGCGAACTGGGGCGTCAGCTCCTGGAACTCGCATCTCGCGCGATGCAGAGGTGGAGGGGCGGACCGCTCTCGACCACGGTCGTATCCTCGGTCGTCTTCGGCGGCGTGTCCGGCTCGGCCGTGGCGAATGCGAGTGCGCTCGGCTCCGTTCTCATCCCATGGCAGAAAAAGCACGGCTTTCCCCCGGCGCTCTGCGCTGCCAACAACGCGACGTCGGCCGTCATCGACGTCCTCATTCCGCCCTCGATACCAATGATCCTCTATGCCCTGATCAGCGGCGTCAGCGTCGGCGACCTGTTCATATCGGGGATCGTTCCGGGTCTGATCATGGCTGCGAGCTTCGTGTTCGTCTGCTGGTTCATCTCGGTCAGACGCGGTTACGAGGCACAGGCTGTGAAGGTAGGCACGCGGGAGCTTGGCAGACTGGCACTCCAGAGCCTCCCCGCGATCCTGCTTCCGGTCCTCATCATCGTGCTCCTGCGGTTCGGTTTCGCGACGCCGACCGAAGTTTCGGTCCTGTCCGTCGTCTATTCGCTGCTCCTCAGCATCCTGTTCTACCGCGATCTCACCTGGAAGCGCTTCTGCGAGAACATGGTCGAGGCCGGCGTGGCGACAGGCGTCGTGATGCTGGTGATCATGGGCAGCGCGGCGGTCGGCTGGGTCCTTACGTTCGACCAGGCCCCCCAGCACATGGCCGAATGGGTTTCCGCACACATATCCAGCCCGATCGTCATCATTCTCATGATGAACCTGATCATGCTCGTCGTCGGCATGCCGCTCGACATGCCACCGGCGATCCTCCTGCTCGGGCCGATCTTCGTTCCTCTGGCCGACTCCATCGGCCTCGACCGTGTACAGCTTGGCCTCATGATGGTGATCAACCTCGGGATCGGGCTCTATACGCCGCCGATCGGCACGACGCTCTTCATTTCATCGTCCATCGCAAAAGCTCCGCTCGGGGCGACTACAAACGAGCTTTGGCCCTACTTCGGGATGGCCATGTTTCTCCTGCTCGCGGTCAGCTTCGTGCCCGCTCTGACGATCTACTGAGGAGTGACCGATGAGCGAAACTTCTAAAAACGTCATTACCGTCCGAGGACTTACGAAGTCTTACGGCGCGACGTCCGTCCTCAAGGGCGTCGACTTCTCGGTTGCGCGTGGGGAGGTTCATGCGCTGCTCGGCGGAAACGGCGCCGGGAAGTCGACGATGATCAGGATCATCACGGGCGCGGCTTCCAAGAACGATGGAGATGTCCGCTTTTTCGACAGCGAAGGAAGGGAACGGAGCGAAACGGAAGGGAGGGTGAAGGTCGCCGTCGTGCACCAGGAACTGGCGCTCCTGCCGCATCTGACCGTTGCCGAGAACATCGCCCTACCGCATCACAGGAAGGGCGCGGCGCTGTTCCGGCGTGCAGCCGCGGCAAAACAGGCATTCGATGCCTTGCGGATGATCGATCAAGACTTCGCTGCCAAATCATTGCATAGGCTCGTGGGGAGCCTGAGCCTCCACGAAGGTCAGTTGGTCGAAATCGCCAGGGCGCTCTCGTCTGGCGCCGAATTGATCCTTCTCGACGAGCCGACCGCCAATCTCACCGCTCTGGAGACGGAGAGGCTGTTTGCGGTCCTGCGGCGGCTCACCCGGGAGAACGGACTGTCGGTCGTGTTCGTCTCCCACCGGATGAAGGAAATCAGGCAGATCGCCAACGTCTGTACGATCATCCGCGACGGCCGGACGGTGGTTGATCGCCAGCCGATGGAAGAGCTGACGGACGCCGGCATTATCGAAAAGATGGGGCATGTGGCAGCCTCTCATCCAACGGAACGGGCGCCGCGACCCGAGAATCAGCTCGACGCTTCTGCTGCGACGGACACCATCACCATCAAGGAGGCAGGTTTCAGGCTGGAACTGCTGCCGGGCACCGTACTCGGCGTGGCAGGCGCACCCGCTGGACCGGCGGCACTGATTGAAGCGCTGACAGGCGCCGCCCGAAAGAAGCAGTGGACGGTTGCGCGTGCCGGATGGCCGGACCAGCTGCGATCGCCACGCAAAGCCGCCCGCCTGGGAGCAGGATTCGTAACCGGCGATCGGGCACACAAGGGACTCCTTCACAGCCTTCCGATCATCGACAACGTCATGGCGTCCCGTCGCGTGACCAGGGGCTCGCTCCTCGCTGGCCGCTCTGAAGGGGCCGAATGCCTCGATTTGCTGAAGGCCCTGAAGGTCAAGACCGCTTCCGTCTGGGATCTGCCGAGCACGCTGAGCGGTGGCACGCAGCAAAAGCTCCTACTTGCCCGCTGGCTTGGCGTGCCATCCCGCCTGCTGGTTCTGGAGGAGCCGACACGGGGTGTCGATATCGGAACCAAGCGAGAAATCTATCAGCTCATCAGGCAGATGGCCGCATCCGGCACAGTGATCGTCTGGTGGTCCACAGAAAACGTCGAATTGCTGGAAGTCTGCGACCGGGTCATTGCGTTTGACACCGAAGGTCGATGTGCGGGCGTCCTTGAGCGAGACGACTTCAATGAAGAGAAACTCGTTACCCTGACTGGAATGGCCGCATGACCCAGGCACAAATCGCGCCGACAGAGGCGCCGACCGCACAAATCAGGCAGAGGGAAAGCCTCTTTAGCGCCTACAGGACCGAGATCGCGATCGCTCTGGCCATCGTGCTGCTGGTGCTGGCGGTCGGCTCGCAGGTTCCACAGGCGCTCACCTGGGGCAACTTCGCCAATATCACGCAGGCAGGCGCTCCTCTTATCATCATGTCGCTGGGCGTCCTTCTTGTCGTCGTCACTGGCGGTATCGACCTGTCGATCGGCTCGGTCTTCTCGCTGACGGGCATGGTCACGGCGCAGGCGATGGCGCACGGGCTTGGCGGCGTGTCTGCGAGCCTGATCGGCCTCTGCGTCGGATTGCTCTTCGGATCGATCAATGGCTTCCTTGTCACGATAGCTGGTCTTGCTCCGTTCGTCGTAACCTTGATTACCTTCGCCGTCGCAGGATCGCTGGCGTTCATCGTCACGAACGGACGCTCGATGCCGATCGGCGATCCGGACTTCTGGCTGCTCAACAGCGGCAACCTGATTCCTGGCATTCCCAACTACATCCTTTTCTGCGTTGTTCTCATGATCGCGATCGAGTTCTTCCTGAAGAAGCTGATTGCCGGACGCTGGTTCTATGCTGTCGGCAGCAGTTCGACGGCGGCCTATCTGCTCGGCGTTCCTGTCAAACGCACGAAATTCATGGCCTATGTCGCGTCGTCGCTGCTCGCATCATTTTCCGGCCTTCTGACTATCTCCTATATTCTGAACGCGGAATCCACGGCGGGGTCGAGCCTGATGCTCCAGGCCATCGCGGCAGTCGTGATTGGCGGCGCAAGTCTGCTCGGCGGCACAGGAACCGCGATCGGCGCGGTGCTGGGAGCCTTGATGATCACGGTCATCCAGAACGGCGTCAATCTCATAGGCATCAACAGCTTCTGGCAGGGGTCGGTCACGGGCGTCGCCATTCTCATCGCGGTCCTTATCGACCGTTTCAGCAAGTCGCGGCGGGGGGCCGTTTGACATCAACCCGGCAAAGCCGGTCTTTGGAGGAGGAATGGAAATGACAAAAACGAAACGCGCAGTTGGGTTTGTTGCCGGCGTCGCACTGGCGGTCCTTTCACTTGCGGCCGCCGCGCAGGCCGAGGAGAAGAAGACGGTGGCATATATCGCGCCGTCGCTCGACATATCCTACTGGCAGTGGGTCGGCTACGGCGTGAAGCAAAAGGCCAAGGAACTCGGCATGGACTACGTCGAGTACACTTCGGAAAACTCGCCGGCAAAACAGATGGACAACGCGCGGACCGCAGTGACCAAGGGCGTCGATGCCATCGTGATCGGCCCTGTCAGCTCGACGAGCACACCGCCGCTTCTCGCCTACTTGAAATCGCAGAACATCCCGATCGCTTTCGCCGGCATCGGCCCGCAGCCCGGCCAGACCGACTACACGTCGTCGGTAACGGCAAACAACTACGAGACCGGCAAGGCGCAGGGCGAATTCGTCTGCAAGCTTGCCAAGGACCGTGGCGGCAACCAGGTCGGCATGCTCTCATTGCCGCAGGACCGCGAGAATGCCCAGAAGTATCTGAAGGGTGCTGAAGAGGCGTTCAAGGCGAGCGGGTGCGACCTGGCGCAGATGCTGGAGACCAGGGGGCTCACGGTCAATGAAGCGGTCACGCAGGCCAATGACATGCTCACCGCCCATCCTGACATCAAGGCCATTTACGGGATGTACGACGAGGCCGGGACGGGCGCCGCAAAAGTGCTTCAGACCCGCGGGGTTACGGGCAAGGTCGGCATCGCGGTTGCAGACGGCAGCCCGACCACGATCGCTCTCCTGAAGTCGAACGCGATCCAGGGCATCTTCTTCCAGGAAGCGGTTGGACAGGGGATCGACGGGACGCAGCAGGTCTTCAATGCGCTCTCCGGCGCCCCTGTCAAGAAGGACCTTGCTCTGATCATGCCACTGGTGACGGCCGATAAGGTCGACTCGCCGGAAGCAAAAGCCGTCATCGCCCGGGTGTTCCCACCCGCCAACTAAGTGGTGCGGGACGCCGGCCGTTCAGGTCGGCGTCCTTTTCGGCGATTTCTTGAAGGGCAGCAGGCATGAAAGACCTCCCGATCATCGATCCTCATTTTCATCTGTGGGATCTCGACAACAACTACTATCCGTGGCTGTCGGACGGCGTGAAACCGTCCGCCTTCGGTGACTACACCGCGATCAACAAGACTTACCTCATCGAAGACTTTCTGGCGGACGCGAAGAATCAGAACCTCGTAAAGGCGGTCCATCTCGATGTCGGATACGACCCCAAGGATCCGACCGGCGAGACGCGATGGCTGCAGGGCGTTGCCGACAAGCACGGGTTCCCCCACGGCATCGTCGGATATGCTGACTTCCGCAGGCCCGACGTCGGCGACCTCCTCGATGAGCACATGTCCTACGCGAACTTCCGCGGCATCCGGCAATCGATGAACTTCCACGACGATCCCGCCAAGACCTACCTGACGGAGCCTGGAGTTAGCCGGACGCTGGAATGGCGGCGAGGGTTCAAGGAACTCGCTCGCAGGGGTCTCAGCTTCGACCTCCAGCTCTACTATTGGCAGATGGAAGAATTTCTCGATCTTGCCCGCGATTTTCCCGGGGTACAGATCATACTGAACCATACGGGCATGCAGGTCGATGGCCCGAGCCATTTCGAGGGGTGGCGAAATGGAATGCGCATGCTTGCGCAGGCGCCAAATGTTGCATGTAAGATCTCCGGTCTGGGCATGGGAGACTGGACCTGGTCCGTCGCAAGCATCAGGCCGTATGTGGAGGAGGCGATTGCAGCATTTGGCGTCGAGAGGTGTATGTTCGCTTCGAACTTCCCGGTGGACAAACTCTTCGGCAGCTACGACGAGATCATGGACGCGTTCAAAATCATCACCGCCAACTATTCTCCAGACGAACGCATTGCGCTGTTCCACGACAATGCTGCGCGGTTCTATCGGATATAGCCATGTCGCTAACCGCCAAAAAGGTCGGCCATGACCGCTGGCCACTTTCAAGCTATTTTGCAGACGGGATCAGTTAACGCCGTGCTCTCGGTCCGCGTTCCCGCTAGAAGGAGGCTTGATCAGCGGTTTCGCCTAATCGTTAGATCGAGCCAGTCAGCTCAAGCCTTCCGATCGAGGATGTCGATCTGCCGGTCGTGGTATGGAGCCAGGGGTGGGTTCCGGTAGGGGCGAAATGACACCATAAGGGAAATCATGTTGTATCGCAGCAGCCAAAAAAGTTGGGAAATTGGCCCTGTCCTTGCCCGACGATCTGATTCCATCCAGATCGCCTCCCATCGACAATTCGATAACCTGACTCGGTTGGCGATCAAACTGGAAGGGCGAGCTTTGCGGGAGTGCACCTGCCCGCAGTCGCTGATAACCCGCCTCCGGCATCATCGTGAGAACCAGCGGGCTTGGCAAAAATAATTTGTCACTCTCGCGCCCGGAAACTCTGCATCGCATAGAAGTCGGTGCCGAAGTCCAATTCCTGCAACTCTGCTGACAGCGGCGTGAAGCGGTCGTCTTCGAAATTGCCGACCTAAGGAAATTCTGGCGTCCGGTTGCCGGCTCGTGTAGCCGACGAAACCCATCACCATCACGAACCGGTCGTCGAGTTCGAAAAAAATCCGGGCACTCGATGCAGCGAGCGCCATGCTCACGGAAGTGTTCGGGGGTTCGACAGAGAACCAACATGAATTTCCAGTCGTTGCCGTTCTCGGACCCGTATAGCAAGCACGGCCGGGTCGCCGTCGATCGCGACTCCAAGAGGAATTATTACTGTAATCTCGCGTCCATCAACTGTTCATGAAGCCTCCACGTCTGCGTCAGAGATGAAATCCATATTCCTGTTGTCGCTCTCAACGAGCAATCTAACAGGAGAAACTCATGCGCTTTTTAGCGAAGGCAACTGCCGTAACAGCAACCATCCTGCTCATGACCGCAGGCGGGGTGAACGCAGTCGAAATTCACAATGGGTCGATCAGCGAAGCTGAAGTCCTCAAGACTCAGAAAGCCTGGGGCGAGGCTCTCATTGCCATCTCGCGTGAATATGAGGACAAAGGTGTGAAGCCAGCCCGTGATATGGCTGAGAAGGTGATAGATGCGGCCTATGGCTACCAGTTGGGTCCGGTTCTCTTCAAGCCGACACTGACGCAGGAGCCCCAGACCTTCCGGACCGACCGCGAGGGTGCACTATCCTATTTTGTCGGCCATAACCCGAAATATCCCAGCGATACTGGCTTTGCGCTGAAGGGCTGGCGCGAGGTCCACGTCGAGAACGCAGCCATTCTTCTTTATGGCGAGTACGCCACTACTCTGGGTAAGGTGTCCTTCATTAACAAGGACGGCAAAGTTACGACGGTCGACAAATCATGGACTTTCAAGAAGGACGATTTCGGGACGATCCGCATCGTCCAACACCATTCTTCGCTGCCTTACGCCGCCAAGTAAACGTCTGTCCGAAGCGGCCAGCGATCATTGACCTTGTTCGAGACGATAGCCGATGCCCCGAACAGTCGTGATGCACGAGCGATCACCCGTGGGGCGATCGATCTTTGCGCGCAAACGACGGACATAGACGTCGACAACATTGGTCAGTGGGTCTTCGCCTGCTCCCCAGATGTTCGCCAAAATCCGCTCCCGGCTGAGTACTCGCCCGGGGGCGGACATGAAAAGTTCCAAAAGAGCCAGCTCCTTGGCAGTCAGCGATATCTCGACGCCGTCGACCGTTACGCGCATTGAATCTCTGTCAAGTTTCAGTATTCCCACGAGCAGCGCTTTTGCCCCGAGTGGGCGTAGGTTGACCGGACGGCGCATCAGCGCTTCTATTCGTGCCAGCAACTCCTCAAACGAGAACGGCTTGACCAGATAATCGTCGGCCCCCATTCGCAATCCCGAAATACGGTCGTTCACCGATCCAAGCGCGGTCAGCATCAGGATAGGCGCGGATATCCCACCGGCACGCAGCGTCTGACAGACATCGGAGCCATTTATGATTGGCAGCATTACATAATTTCGCAGCGCAACTTGCGGCCGTTGCTCCAGGCGGTCCGTCCGCCGGGCTTGATCGGGTCTTCTTTACTGGCTCCGGATCGGAATCCGTCGACACGGCTCTGAAGATCGCCATCGCTTATCAGCGCGCGATCGGTCAAGGCACCCGAACTCGCATCATCGGACGCGAAAAAGGCTATCACGGTGTCGGCTTCGGCGGCATCTCGGTCGGTGGTCTGGTGAACAATCGGCGAGTTTTTCCGCAGATCCCGGCCGACCATATGCGACACACGCTGGATATCGATAGAAACGGTTTCTCGAGGGGTCTTCCTGCACATGGAATTGACTTGGCCGAAGATCTTGAGCGTCTCATCCAGCTCCACGGTGCCGAAACCATAGCCGCGGTTATTGTTGAGCCTATGTCCGGCTCTGCCGGCGTCATCTTGCCTCCAAAAGGTTACCTTGACAGGCTGCGAGACATCGCCAACAAGCATGGCATTCTTCTCATGTTCGACGAGGTCATTACCGGTTTCGGCCGCCTCGGGACGCCGTTTGCAACAGACTATTTCGGCGTCGTTCCCGACCTTGTGACAACGGCAAAGGGATTGACAAACGGTGCCATCCCTATGGGTGCCGTGTTTGCCAGTCGCAAAGTCTACGATGGATTGATGACGGGACCAGAAAACGCCATCGAGCTATTCCACGGCTATACATATTCTGGACACCCGGTCGCGTGTGCTGCAGGCCTTGCAGCGCTTGAAATCTATAAAGAGGAGGGTCTTTTCAGTCGCGCTTCCGATCTTGCCAAAACTTGGGAAGATGCATTGCATTCCTTGAATGGGATACCAAACGTCATCGACATCCGAAACCTCGGCCTCGTTGGGGCAATCGAGCTTTCAGCACGCGATGGTGCTCCTGGTGCGCGCGCCTATGACGTGTTTACCAACTGCTTTCATAAAGGTCTTCTAATCCGAGTGACCGGGGATATCATTGCGCTTTCTCCTCCGTTAATCATCGATGAGATACAAATCGGAACAATCGTTTCCATCTTGGGCGATGCTTTGAAGCAGGCGACGTAACTCGACCCGCAGGAACCGCACTGTGCGTCAGCAGCCTATCCCGTCGCCCGGATCTTCCCGCTCGCTTCAGCATCTTGAGGCGGTTGATCTGCCCTTCGGCTTGACCGTTGCTCCAAGGTAGTTGAGGCCCTGCCGCCGCAACGCTTGAAGCGTGTCGAATCCGTACGTTTTTCTGTCGGCGCTGAAGCGCCTTATCGAAAAATCGCAAGCGGTATGGAAGGAAACATTCATGTCGCAAACGATCCACGCGTTGTCCCGTCAACCTTACACTTGAACAGCTGGATGACTGTTGGCCAATCCGCTGAAAGGAAGAGCTGGCGATTACAAGCCATCCGCTACCGGCGCACAATGAACGAGCAGTCGCTCGCAGCGACTAGCATGAAGGGACGCGACGCGGGACAAAGCCGCCGTTCAGCGTGACCTGCTTCATTTCGAATCTGCGAGGAACCTTGGGGCGACCGCAAAGATCAGAGATTTTGCCAAGTGATGGAGCTCTGGGACCCTATGACCGCAGAGGGAAGCGAGCGGGCGCTAAACCAAAGTTTTTCCAAGCCCGGACGCACCACTTGGAACGCGATGTCGATACCTGGTTGCTCAAGAAACCGGCAGGCAAATTGCCACTGCCAGACTCCACTTAAGGCACCCGGTCAGGTGCAACTATACCGCCTTCATTCTCAAGAATGTCGATGCGTTTAGCTTCCGATCCAGTAAATTTCAGGCGCACACCAATGCCGGCGCCATTGTCAGGAATGAAGACGGCGCCGGCTCTTTCCAGAGCTGATTGCAAGGCAAACACTTCATCATCAGCCGGTTTGTCGAGCTTGCGCTCAAATCGCAGCACGGTTTCCACGCCCACGCCGGCAGATATTGCGAGACGCTCGGGCGAGAGGTCGGTAAGTGCACGTGCCGCACGACATTGGGAGCCAGTAATCATGGTTATTGTCCTTTTTTATAAACAGGACCGCCCCATCATCGGGGCGATCAACCGTGGCCATTCGGCCAGCAAGGTGTCGAATTTGCCACGCTCGAGCTGATCGGTGGAAAGGGTCCGGACGCCAGCGATAATCGTTCTCTACTTTATGCAAGAAGGCTTGACGTCTCAGAGGAACGGAGGCCTTCGCTTTCCGCCTGATGTTGAGTAACCGCCAACACCGTCAGCTTGTGCCGCCTATCATCCCGTCCGCTCCAATCCATTGTCTGACCGGCGGACAAGCCGAGAAGGGCAGTTCCGATGGGGGTTAGGACGGATATCTTGCCTTCGGAAATATTTGCGTCTTTCGGGAACACGAGCGTCACTGTTCGCCCGTCTCCGGTGTCAGTTTCATACTCTACCATCGATCCCATTCGCACGACATTCCCAGGCACCGAGGTGTCCGCAACTACGAGTGCGCGTTCGAGCTCAATCAAAAGACCATCGGAAACCTCGGGAAGGCGATCAGCCGCAGCAAGCGCAAGTTTATTCAATCGCTGGTGATCCGTCTCGCCAATCACGATCGAAGACTTTTGTGAGTTCTGGATGTGCTTCTTCATTTTCGCGTTCCTCAGTGTTCACCTTAGTGCCACCGAGTGCGTGGCATTGGTCCGCCATGGGATACCGTCGACCTGCCTTGCCTCGCTCATCAAAATCGCCATCACCTCCTCGGGGGATTGGGCCAGCCGAAGTCCCTCCCTGATCAGCGGCGCGCGCACCGTACGGAATAGTCGCGACAGCGCAGGCAAGAAGGTGCGAGCCTCAGAGCGCGGCCAAAGCAAGGTAAAGACGAGATCGACGGGATCGCTGTCGGGGCTGTTGAAATCTATCGGAGGAGCCAGTCGCGTAAATGACGCTACAGGCGACGAAATCGAGCGCAGCAATACGTGCGGGACGGCGATGCCACGACCGATGGCGGTTGACCCGACCCGCTCCCGCCTCCAAATGCCCCGAAGAATTGCTCGATCATCAAGCCCGGTTCCTCGCGCAAGTTTGACAGCGATCCTGGACAGCGCCGAGTGCTTTCCCTTTGTCGCAAGGTCAAGAGTAATATTATCTTCTGACAGGTTGCTGAACGTCATCATCATTGCCTCTAAGCCGATACGCGCGAGCGCAAACGAAGTGCGTTTGGCACGCCGTCTGCTGCGCTTTCTGATTGAATCGAAGATGTGGCTGACCCGGACGCGAAGCCGGTAGAGGTCACGTCCGGGCTAGAGGCCTGCTTTGAGGCGCTGTGGCTCTCTCTGTGGTGCGAAAGTATTCATAGTAACTTAAACATGGGGACGGAACTCTTGAAATCAAGCGCGCGGCTAGGAACGTGGATCGCTCTGAATTCGTGGATATCTCGCGGCCAGTAGACTTCCGGCAATCAGAGGGCGGTGAGGCCGAAAATTAGGAGGAATGCAGAAATACTGCACTGAAATGCCAGTTTATTTCATTGGACTAATATTGCCGCCTGGTTCTTGAATGGCTGCACGCGACAGGTCGTACGAACAGCCATTGGCCGCCGGAATTTCCGCGATCTCGGCTTTGAACGGAAAAAAGGATCTCCCCGATGAAAAAACTCTTCCTCGTACCTGTTCTGATACTGGACAGCTCGGTTTGTGCTATCGCGGCGGATGAAGTCGCAAAAGCGCCGCCAGCCGCGCCTTATCAGCAGGTCAGCAAGCTCGTGAAGTTACCCGATTTCCTCCCCGGCATGGGCCAGCTCTTCGTCGATCCGGCGACATTGCCGGCCGGTCCGTTCCTCGCCTATGATCATGACGGAAAGCTTGCCAGCACGATCTATATGCTGCCGACCAAGGATCTCAATCCGGACAAGTCTTTCGATAACCTTGCAGCGCCGGGCGGCAACGTCGACCATGTCGACGTCTACTACAATGCCGGCCATCCAGGCGTGGAAGAGCCGCATGTCCATGTGGTGCTGTGGCATGTTGCAGCGGCGGGCGAAGCGAGCGTCGCCAAATGACGATCGCGCGGCGTGAAGTGCTGGGCTTGGGCGGTGGGCTGGTCGCCGTCCTTTCCCTGTCCCAGCGGGACGTGTGGGCCGAAGAGGTCGTGGAGATTAGGATGCAGGGGCGCGCCGATGGCTCGCATGTCTGGTTCGACCCGATCGGTGTTCTGATCAAGCCGGGTCAGATGGTCCGCTGGACCAACTTCAACCCCGGCAATTCGCATACGACGACCGCCTATCATCCAGCAAACTTCGGGAGGCCGCTGCGCATGCCTGAATCGGCTAAATCCTGGGATTCAGACTATCTCCTGCCTGGCGAGAGCTTTTCGGTAACCTTCACCGAGCAAGGGGTTTATGACTATTATTGCGTTCCCCACGAGCAGGCTGGAATGGTCGGCCGCATCATAGTCGGCGAACCGGAAGCGCATGGCGGCTGGATGGAGGCGGTCGCCGCAAGCCGGGGCCTACCGGATGAGGCCCTCAAGGCGTTTCCGACGGTCGAAGAAATAAGGGCAAATCGGACAATCCGCTGAGTTTAGATATCGCGTGGCGCGTTTCGGCGGGTGTCGAGCCGACGAGCGAATAGATGAAGGCGATGGCGCGGGGACCGTAGTTTCCGAGCGGCATCGGAAACCATGAGAGGCTATCATGACAGATATGGCGATTCGGGCAGACCCATTGCTGCAATCGCAGACGGAGAGCAGCGGCGGGACACTGGCAGTAGAACAGCACGAACGCGCAATGCGCCGGCTTGCCTCCTTGGGCGAGATGACCGGCGGTATTGCCCATGATCTCAGGAACATCCTGGCGATTGTCGAATCGGGCCTGAGGCTCGCCGAAAGAAAAGCTGACCAGCCGGAGAGCGTGCGCGCCTTTATCGCGGCGGCGCGGGAAGGCGTCGATCGGGGCGTCGAACTGATATCGCAGTTGCTCGCTTTTGCAGACCATAGAGAACCCGACCTGCAAGTGCGCAACCTGAATGAGCTCGTCAGCTCTACCGGGCCATTCCTCCGGTATGGCGCGGGACCTGGCATCCGCGTCAGGCTCGCATTGGGTTCCGACATTCCAAGCTGTCTGATCGATCCGGCGTTGTTCGACGCCGCCGTTCTCAATCTTGTCCTTAACGCTCGCGATGCCATGCCAGGCGGCGGTGAGATTTGGATCGGAACGGAGCGGCTCGTCGCGACGAATTGTGCGAAAGGCGGGCCGGCGCCGGGAACCTACGCCCGGCTTCGCGTTAAGGACCACGGCTGCGGCATGCCACAGGACGTTCTGCAAAAGGTGCTGGACCCGTTCTTCACGACCAAGGGCGAGAACGGCACCGGAATGGGGTTAGCGCAGGTGCGCACTTTCATGCAGATGGTCGGCGGCCATCTGAGCATTGCCAGTGAACGAGGCACCGGAACCACAGTCGACCTGCTGTTTCCATTGCCCGACGCGGCCGCTTAGGCCTCAATGTTGCCTTCGGAGATCGCGCGCAAACCCGCAAGGGCAGGTCCCACGACACTCTCATCGGCATTTGCCGACCTCACCGAGTAAACCGGATAGGAATATTGCGGCATATCGGGTACGAGGTAGATCTCACCCGCAGCTAGATGCGGCTCCACTGCGCTCATCCTGAAATAGCCCGAGCCGCCGCTTTCGAGAACGTAGCCGAGAGCCAGGGGACCGAGATCGAAAGAGAGGTCCGGTGCGATATCTGGGAAATTCATGTCATGTTGCCGCCCGAAATCGGGCCCCCAATCCATGTAGATGTAACTCGTCTCCTCAAGGCGCTTCGCTTCCGGATCGGTTGTCACGAGCACGAGCTTTTCTTCCATCAGCAGGTCGATTCTAAGGCCGGGTCGATGCTGGGGAGCATACATGATCGCCACATCGACCATTCCCGAGGCGACCTGATTGATCAGATCCTGGGGCACGTCGACATGTACGCGCAGCGCGATGTCGGGAAGAAACTGGCGAATCCATATCACCCAGCTGAGCAGCAGTGGTTGCGCAAGAGTGACTTCGCTGCCGACCGTCAGCACAGCTCGGCGCCCTGCCGGTACTTTGACCTGTTGACGAGTGCGCTGCCATAACTGGACGAACGTTGGCGCGTGGCGCAGGAACTGCTCGCCTGCCGGCGTCAGTGACGCGCCGCCCTTGTTCCGAATGAACAGTGGCCGGCCAAGCAGTTGTTCGAGGTGACGAATCCGCGCGCTAACGGTCGTCTGAGCAACATTCAAGCGCTCGGAGGCTCGAATAAAACTTCCCGTTGAAACTATTTCCAAGAAAGTACGGGCGAGTTCAATGTCCATCTCAGTATAGCATAAAAGTTGCGCTTAAATGTCAATCAAATTCGTTTGCTAATTACTAGCCGAGCCGTAAGCTCGGGTTGAATCCAGCTAGCGCTGCATGCTGCGTAGACAGGCGGATCGAACGCGAGTGCCATCCTTGTTCGGCGCGGCGCGCTTGGCCCACTCGGCATGCGCGCAGCGACGCGCTCCTACGGCGTCGTCGTTCCCGACATCAAGATGGGGCATTTTATCGATGTGCCAGCAAGAGCTCCCTGAGAACGACGGCATCGTTGTGCGTCTCGTCACGCGCCGCATAGACGAGCGTGATCGGACCTTTAAGCGCCAGGTCGCGCAATCGATCAAATTCCTCGCGATGCGCCTCGATCTCAGCGGTATATCGCCGGCGGAACTCCTCCCAACGGGAGGGATCGTGAGCGAACCATTTCCGCAGCTCGGTGCTTGGCGCCAGCTCCTTAGCCCAATAATCAATTGCCGCATCGGTCTTCCTGACTCCGCGCGGCCACAGCCGGTCAACCAAGACACGCTTGCCGTCACTGTCCGTCGGACTCTCATAAGCACGCTTCAGTTTGACGTCCTCCCCAGAGATTTTGGTGGCCATGCACGTCGCTCCCACGCCTGCCTTCACGCAGATAGGGCGCGCGTCCACATCTGCCACGACCAAATCACCTCGAACAGCGGGTCGCCAACGCATCACGCGACTATGCCAGGAGAAAAAGCGATGAAGTTCTTTGTCGACACAGCCGATATTGCCGAAATCCGCGAGCTCGCCACCGCAGGCGTTGTCGACGGGGTAACCACCAACCCGTCCTTGATCGCAAAGACCGGCCGACCGATCCGGGAGGTTGTCAAGGAGATCTGCGAAGCGATCGAGGGCCCGGTCTCAGCGGAGGTCACCGCGACTGAATTCGATGGCATGATCGCCGAGGGGGAGCAGTTGGCCAGCATAGCTGCGAATGTGGCCGTCAAGGTCCCCTCCACCTGGGATGGGTTCAGGGCTTGCCGGGCACTCAGCGAACGCGGGCTGGAGGTCAATGTTACCCTCTGCTTTTCAGCCAACCAGGCATTGTTCGCGGCGAAAGCCGGTGCCGCCTATATCTCCCCTTTCGTCGGCAGGCTGGACGACATCGGCCTCGATGGCATGGAAGTCGTCCGGGAAATTCGGGCGATCTACGACAACGACAAATCCTTCAATACGCAAATTCTGGCGTCCTCAATTCGCACGCCGCGGGCTGTCACGAAGGCTGCAATGGCGGGCGCCGATATCGCGACGGTGCCACCAGCAGTGCTTAGGAACCTGGCCAAACACCCGCTCACCGAGAAAGGACTGGTATCCTTCCTTGCCGACTGGGGCAGGACGGGGCAAGCTATTCTTTAGATGTCCTGTTGCCGCTTGTCTTGAGCGATCCAGCAGAAAAACTGCACGCAATGGACGATTATATTCGTTTGCTTAACAGACGAAGCGGCCACAAACTGGCTGGCGAGATCAAAGGCCGCGACCCGCAGAGTCGCTTTCAGCCCCCGCAACGGGCGCCATCTCGATAGCGAAGGAGAAACGAATGGCTGCTGAGCACAGAAGCATGAATGGGCCTGACCTGGCGCGGGGCATCAGACTTGCCGATCTTCCTGACGGCAGCAAGCTGGTCGGCCATTGCGGCGATGCGCAGGTGCTGCTTGTGCGCCGCGGGGAGGAGGTTTTCGCCGTCGACGCGCATTGTACGCACTACAACGGTCCGCTCGCAGACGGACTGGTGGCCGGCGACACCGTCCGCTGCCCGTGGCATCACGCATGTTTCAGCTTGAAGACCGGGGAGGCTCTGCGCGCACCCGCGTTCAGGCCGCTGGCATGCTGGTGGGTGGAACAGCGCGACGGCCATCTCTTCGTGGTTGGCAAGCGCAAGCGTACGGAAGCGGCAACGCGCGAGTTTCCCGTAGAGGCAATGCCGAAGAAGATCGTCATCATTGGTGGCGGGGCGGCAGGCTTTGCCGCCGCTGAGAAGCTGCGGCGAGAGCAATATGCCGGCAGCATCGTCATGCTCAGCGACGACGAGGCGGCGCCTGTCGACCGGCCGAACCTTTCAAAGGACTACCTTGCCGGCAAGGCGCCGGAGAGCTGGATCCCGCTACGGGGGGAGAGCTACTATTCAAGAAACCAAATCGATCTCCGTCTTGGGACGCAAGCTATGAGCATCGAACCGCGCACCCGCGAGGTCATCCTCGCGGACGGAGGCTCCGTCTCTTATGAAAAATTGCTGCTTGCGACCGGTGCAGAGCCCGTTCGCTTGACCATTCCAGGCGCCGACCAGCCCCATGTGCTCAAGTTACGCTCTCTCGCCGACTGCCGGGCCATAATCGAGCGGAGCGCGACGGCTCATCGGGTGGTCGTGCTTGGAGCGAGCTTTATCGGCCTCGAAGTCGCCGCGGCCCTGCGCGCTCGCGGCATCGAAGTCCATGTCGTTGCTCCCGACAAGCACCCGATGGGGCGGGTCCTGGGTCCGCAAATGGGCGACTTCATCCGAACCCTGCACGAGAAGAACGGGGTCGTTTTTCACCTCGAGGAGACTGCTAGCAGCATCAATGGAAACGAAGTGAAACTTCGCGGCGGCGGCACGCTGGTCGCTGACTTCCTGATCGTGGGCATCGGTGTGCGGCCACGGACGGAACTCGCTGAAACGGCAGGGTTGGCAACTGACCGCGGCGTCGTCGTGAATAGTTTTCTGGAAACCAGCGAACATGGGATCTTCGCGGCGGGTGACATCGCGCGCTGGCCCGGCCCCCATAGCGGAGAGAACATTCGCGTCGAACATTGGGTGGTGGCCGAACGGCAAGGGCAAATCGCGGCGCTCAATATGATCGGCCGGAGCGAGAAGTTTAATGCCGTACCGTTCTTCTGGAGCCAGCACTACGACGTCAGAATCAATTATGTCGGCCACGCGGAGGAGTGGGACGAGATCATGGTCGAAGGCGACATTTCCGGCACGGACTGTCTGCTGCGCTTCAAGCGCGACGGACGCGTACTGGCTGCCGCTTCGATATCCCGTGACATTGAAAATCTGATGATCGAGGTGGCAATGGAGGATGAAATGGTCGTCTGCTGACGAGGCAGATGCAGGCTTGCACCGCCGCAGCGAAGAAAGGAGGTCCTACCATGTCAACGTCGCCCGACCGCAATCCGGCTCCTGGCTTGCAGAGGACTACGCCCGCCAAGCACTACTCGAGGTCGATCATTTTCGTCGATGAGATTGCCAAGCACGAACCGCGCGGCACGTCGACCTCGGTTGATATTATTTCTCGCGATGGCATCAATTGGTACTGCCAGGTCCGTTGCGGCGAACAGAAGTCCCGGCCGATGGGGCCTTTCACCAAACGCAAGGCGGAGCAGGTTCAGGATGCCCGCAGGACGCGGATCGCGCAAATGGGCACGGCGTGGCTTATCTTTGAGCGAACCGGAGAGGACAGGTGATGACGCAAAATCAAGCAAGTTGTTTCGCGTGAAATAATCCTGGTCGAGTAAAGATGCCACTTCAGAAAGCCTGCATTGCGGATGGCAATCCGTAGCCGAGGGAAGTGGACACAACGCTGACGGTGCATAGGGTGTCTATCGCTGCTAGCTGAAGGCGACTGATTTCGCCCTGGCACCTCAACGGCTGTCGTTTTCTGGCTGAAGGCGTAGCTTCGTTCAGGACCGTGAGTGTTGGCGCCATCAGACCAGCGGCCACGAAAATCGAACCGAGTACAGTTAGTTTTGCCGAATCATAATTGCGGCGAGGAGTTATGACATGAGCAATCGGCTTCAGTGTAGTCTAACGCCAAACGACCATGCGGTGCTTAGAGAGATTCTTGATCAAACCACGAGGGACAGCGCCTACCGCCGATTTCTCAGAACAAAGCTGGTGCAGGCTGAAATTTGCTCCTCCAGGAATGTTCCCGAGGACGTCGTGACCATAAATACTCGCGTGACCTTCTGCGTTCATGCCGGCGTGCCGAGAACAGCCAATCTGGTCCGCAACGGGAGCCGGGACTTTCCTAATTATACTGTCTCAGTAGAGTCGCTTTTGGGGTTGGGGGCTGCTCGGCCTGAGAGCGGGTCGGGCAATTGCCGTCGAAACAGAAGGGGGCGGTTTACAGAAGATCAACGTGATTAAAATTGATTTCCAGGCTCTTGCGCTTCCAGGCGCCCCAATGGTGACCACCTCGACGCTATCACCAAGGATCCGTTGGGATCGCAGTCAGGGTGTCGCCGAAGTATAAGGGAGGCCGATTGAACCATGTTGATATCCGGAAATGCAGAACCTGCACTGGACCGACTGAATCCCAACCATATCATCCTCGCGACCGACTTCAGCGCAAGATGCGACCGGGCACAGGACCGGGCGGTCCAGCTAGCGATCGAGTGGAACGCCACCCTGACTGCCGTTCACGCCCTCAGCGATATTGGCCTCACAACCCCCCCGTCGTTACGTGAAGCATACCGCACAGCCGCGATGCGCAACGCGGGTCTCCTGCGCCAGGAACTCGCCTCTACCGAAGGGCTTCGCTCCTCGGTGGTAGTGGAGGAGGGGCCGGTGGAGGCCGTGATCCTGGCTGCTGTGGCCAAGGAGCGGGCCGAATTGATCGTTGCTGGCATTGGAAGGACAGGCCCCCTAGCTCAAGTGCTGATCGGAAGCAACGCCACCGCGCTGGCGCGGACGTCTCCGGTCCCCCTTCTGGTCGTCAAGAAGAAGGTGCTTCACACTGACGCTAGGATAGCGGTGGCGACCGATCTCTCGGATTCATCCAAGCCCGCCCTGAGGCTCGCCCTGCAATGGTTTTCACTGCGTTATCTTACGCTTTTTCACGCGTTCGACCCTCCCTATCGCGGCTGGGTCGATGACAGGGCGCCCTTCGACAGACAGTTCGAGGCGTCAGCGATCGCGCAGTGCCGGAGCTTTGTCCAAGATGTGGCCGGCGAGAACCTGGACGCGAATTTCGATATCATTGTGCGGTGCGGAGATCCTGTTACCTGGCTGCGGGTCCTGTCGAACGAAGCTGATTTCAATCTCGTAGTGGCAGGAACGCACGGGCGTACGGGCTTGATGCAGATTCTTCTGGGCAGCGTCGCCTCGCGGGTTGTGAATGAAGTTCCTAGTGATGTGCTTGTCGTGCCGAGCCGCCCCCATTGACACCCGGCGGCTTGTCATTGTGCAGAAGCCTACGGATGTCGCTGCTACTTCCGCTTTACCATGTCGGACGCCATTCATACTCGAACTCGCGAAGACATTATCGGAGGGCGACTTCCGGCTGGCGGCAAGCTGAAGCTTGAGGGCCTGATGGACGAGTATGGCCTCGGCATGTCTCCCATCCTCGTTCCCGACCTTGTGACAACGGCAAAGGGATTGACAAACGGTGCCATCCCTATGGGTGCCGTGTTTGCCAGTCGCAAAGTCTACGATGGATTGATGACGGGACCAGAAAACGCCATCGAGCTATTCCACGGCTATACATATTCTGGACACCCGGTCGCGTGTGCTGCAGGCCTTGCAGCGCTTGAAATCTATAAAGAGGAGGGTCTTTTCAGTCGCGCTTCCGATCTTGCCAAAACTTGGGAAGATGCATTGCATTCCTTGAATGGGATACCAAACGTCATCGACATCCGAAACCTCGGCCTCGTTGGGGCAATCGAGCTTTCAGCACGCGATGGTGCTCCTGGTGCGCGCGCCTATGACGTGTTTACCAACTGCTTTCATAAAGGTCTTCTAATCCGAGTGACCGGGGATATCATTGCGCTTTCTCCTCCGTTAATCATCGATGAGATACAAATCGGAACAATCGTTTCCATCTTGGGCGATGCTTTGAAGCAGGCGACGTAACTCGACCCGCAGGAACCGCACTGTGCGTCAGCAGCCTATCCCGTCGCCCGGATCTTCCCGCTCGCTTCAGCATCTTGAGGCGGTTGATCTGCCCTTCGGCTTGACCGTTGCTCCAAGGTAGTTGAGGCCCTGCCGCCGCAACGCTTGAAGCGTGTCGAATATTTCTTGACGAGATCGCCTGTGCCCAAGCGGGCACGGCGCTGTTGTGACATGGTGCTGGCGATAGCATCTTCGGAGAGAATGAGTCTAACATTGGCGTGACCGTAAACGCTCATCTGTTCCTTGATTGCCTCCCTGAGATTTCGGACCAGATGGAAACGGTCGGCTACTTGGCGGGCCTGCGGTGCGCCCTCTCGGGCTGCCTGAGCATACATACCACAGCGATCTCGGCTAATGACCTCCATCGCCGGACGCTCTTGCAACCATGATTTCGCGCTCTCGACGCTACGGTCGTCCAGAACATCGACGACCGAATGGCGCTCGAGATCGACCATGATCGTCCCGTACCGGAACTGCCCGCCTTGAGCAGGTTCGAACCGGAGAGTTTTCGCCGGTGAACAGATCGGCGCAATGGTGCGCCCTTTCGTAACCGGTGTTCCGATCCCACATTGTCCTCGCCGCCCTGATCTGTGATCGCCTTTCCATGGACGAGCAACGGGAGTTTCTCCATGGAGAATACATTGGAGGTTCTCACGACCAGGAAGTCTGGACGTGAGGTTCACCGGCAGTGGCCGGACGAGGTCAAGGCTCAGATCGTTTCGGAGAGCCTCGGCCCGGCGCGATGGTGAATGAGGTCGCAGAGCGCCATGGCTTGAAGCCGAACCACCTTTCCACCTGGCGGACGATGGCGCGTCAGGGCAAATTGGTTCTGCCAGCACCCGAGGATGCGGTGGAGTTCGCAGCGGTGATCGTCGATCCACCTGTTTTGGAGCCGCCGATCAAGAAAGCTAGTCGCCCCGAGATCATGTTCGGTGCTGTCACTATCCGATGGAAGAAGGCGCATCTGCCGCCCGCATCGCCGCTGTAGCACGTGCCTGCGCGGTTTCGGCATGATCCTTCCATCGAACCGCGTTCGGATCATGGTGGCGACCAAGCCAGTCCACTTCCGCAAGGGTCATGATGGACTGGCGGCGCTGGTCAAAAATGAGCTGCACAAGAACCCGTTCACCGGGGCGGTCTTTGTATTCCACTACTGGGATGGCAGCGGTCTGGTGATGGCCTACAAGCGCCTGGAGGAGCATCCTGGCCGGATATTCGGGACGGCTTGATGACCTTGGGCCATGCCCAATTCGAGGCGCTGTTTGCGGGGCTCGACTGGCGTCGGGTTCGTGCCGTTGAGGCAAGAGCGCCGACAGCAATCGAATAGGTGCGTCACGATGACTCGGGTGGCAAATTCCGGCGGTGAACCGTAAGCGGTGTCCACCTTGAGAAGGCCGACCACTTGCTTTATATGATGCGTGATGATTGATGCGCGAAGAGGCGGATATGAGAACGACCTTGGCAATTGACGACGATGTCCTGATCGCCGCAAAAGCGATGGCAACCCAGCAGCGCCGGAGCGTCGGCGAGGTCATTTCTGAGCTGGCGAGACGTTCTCTGCGCCGACCGCCCAGCAGCGGTGAGCGCAACGGTATTCCTCTCCTGTCAGCTCGGCCGGATGCGCCGCCAGTGACGCTCGAAATCGTGAACGCCTTGCGTGACGAACTGCCGTGACTTTCCTGCTCGACGTCAATGTGATGATTGCCTTAATCGATCCGGGCCATGTAGCCCATGATGATGCGCACGAATGGTTCGTGGCGATGGGTCAGACCGCGTGGGCTACCTGCCCCATTACCGAAAATGGTGTCATCCGGATTGTCGGCAACCCCAAATATCCCAACTCTCCCGGTTCACCGTCACTCGTGATGGAGATCGTCCGCAAATTGCGGTCGCTCCCCGGTCACAGTTTTTGGCCGGACGATGTGAGCCTTGTCGGGTCGGATGATATCGCTCCCACGAAAATTCTAACGTCGGGACAGGTCACTGACACCTACCTGCTTGCGCTAGCCAAGGCGCGTGGTGGCCAGCTGGCGACATTCGATCGCAAGCTGTCAGCAGCAGCGGTTACAAGGGGCAATTCTGCCTTGCACCTGATCACCACGAGTAGATCGTGAGTTCCCGTCGATCCATTAGGCGATCTTGTTAGACAAGAACGCGTGAAGACGCTCCCTTCGACCCAATGCAGAGTCCCAAGGACGGAGTTATGGTGGCCGCTCAGCCTCATTTCGGTCGTTCAGCCATCTCCGTGCTCATCTCGAAAGCAGATTTTTGAAGTTTCCCCTCGACTAGCACGCCCGGGCCAGCAGCACGATTCTGAGCGGCTGGTCTGCAGCTGGCCTGCAAGAAAGGGTCGTGCCGGCTCGCGCTCGGCCACCCTGGCGACGAGAAAATCGAGGAGAGCGCGCAGCGCTGCCGGCTGGTGCCGGTTGGCGGGAAAGACCGCCGTTATCGTCCCGCTCTGCCGGCCATAGCCCGGCAGCACCTGCACCAACTCACCTGTCTCGATGTATGGGGCGGTTACCACCGCCGGCAGCAGCGCAATACCGAGTCCGCAGAGCGCGGCACTGAGCTCGGCATGCGGCCCCTTGACGTTGACGCGGCCTGAAACAGTGATTTCAACCCGCCCCTCCGGTCCATCGAGGCTCCACGCCTCTTTCCCCAGATCGGACGAGAACAGCACGAAATCGTGAGCGACAAGAGAGTCCAGCCTCTCCGGCGCACCCCGTCGTGCGACATAGGCGGGGCTGGCAACGAGGATCAGGGATGAAGCCGCGAGACGGCGGCTGCGGTAACTGGAGTCGGGCTGCGGGCCGGTGAGGATGGCAAGGTCCAGCCTTTCGGCCAGCGGATCAATCTTGTCGTCGACCAGGCGCAACGAGATGCGCACTTGTTTGTGCGCGTCGAGAAATTCTGAAATCCAAGGAATGAGCGACATGGTGCCAAAATTGATGGGCGCCGAAACACGCAGCAGTCCCGACGGCTCGGCGCGCGCCGCCATGACCGCTTCGCCGGCCGCTCCGATGAGCCCCAGGCCCTCTGCCGCCGCCTCGTGGTAGGCGCGGCCGAGCTCGGTCAACTCCACCCGGCGTGTGTTGCGATAGAACAGCTGCGCCCCCAGCGCTGCTTCGAGCCGCGCAACGATCCGGCTGACGGTCGCGCGCGGCATGCCGAGCTCGCGCGCCGCGGCGCTAAAGCTGCCGGCCCCGGCGACCTTGTTAAACACGGCGATGCCATTGAGGTCGAGTTTTTGTTGTTTCATATGTAGCAGTCTGTTTCGATTGTTAGCTCTAGCGGCACGATACGCCACCATGCGACCCTTCGGCGAGGATGGGGACCTTCCCGCAGTCAATCAGCCAAGGAGAGCAAAATGAGCCAAATCACCGACACTCCAGCCGGAATGCGCATCCGGCGGCGCACGGTTCTGCAAGCCGGCGCCGCCGTCCTCCTCGTTGCCGCGGGTCCGCTGCGCGCCCAGGAGACGCCGCCGCCGATCGTCCTCATCACCGGCACTAGCTCCGGCTTCGGTCGGAAGATGGCAGAGGGCTTCGCCCGCCGAGGCTCACGGGTTTTTGCCACCATGCGCGACATGGAACGTCGCAACGCCCCTGCGGCCAAGGAGCTGCGCACTCTGGCGGCGCAGGAGAAGCTTGCCATCGAGGTACTCGAACTCGACGTACTGAGCGATGTATCTATCGCCGCGGCCGTCGAGCGCGCCATCACCCGTGCCGGCCGCATCGACCTCCTCGTCAGCAACGCCGGCATCGTTGTGCCGGGTCCGGTCGAGCTGCAGCCGCCCGCATATTTCCAATCCAATATCGAGACCAATGCCTTCGGCGCCATGCGGGTCATCAAGGCGGTCGTCCCGCATATGCGGCAGGCGGGCCAGGGCACGATCATCCAGATGTCGAGTGCGCTCGGCCGGGCGATCGACCCGATGCTCGGTGGCTACTGCGCCTCCAAGCTCGTCCTCGAGGCCGCGTGCGATGCCCTCGGCTACAAACTGGCCGCCTCCAATATTGAGGTGGCCGTGGTTCAGCCGGCGGGCGCCTATCCGACGCGGTTTCAGAGCAACGGCCTCCGCTACTGGGAGGAACTGCTCGCAAGCCTTGGCCCGGAAGAACGGCCCATGCTCGACCTCTATGCGCCGCACATTAAGGCGATGCTCGCCGGGCTCGAGCCTGACACCAGCCTTGATCCGCAGGAGGTGGCCGACGCTGTTCTCAGGCTGGCGGCGATGGGGTTCGGCACGCGGCCGAACCGGCTGACCGTCGGCCCCTACATTGACGGCATCGATCCGGTGAACGCCGCCCACGGGCAGCTGCAGACCGATATGATAGGCCACTCGCCGGCCGCCAGCCTCTTCACCCTCAAGTGACGGCCGACGGTCAGTCGAACATCTTTGTGAATGCTTTAGCAAGGGCGGCATGCTGCCGTCGGTGGTCCCGGCGGTTTCTTCTCCTGGACGATCATGTGCGACAATTGCTTGTAGCGTGACAACAGATAGGTCAGCTCGGCTTGCTCGACGCTGGGCTGACAAAGCAGGCGTGTTTCCATGCGCCGTCCATAGTCGGTCAGAACGAAGGCGTCGATCTTGTCGGTCTTGGAAAGCTGAACGGCCTTCTCGGGATAGGTGTCGGCAAGCTCGATGACCTCAAGCAAGTACACCGTGACACGGTAGGTGTTCGGACCGCCCTCCTTCCTATATTCCAACGAGCCGAACACAGTTCGCTCTATCGAACCGGATACGCCGGCTTCCTCGAACGCTTCACGAGCTGCAGCTGCGTCCGTGGTCTCGCCAGGATCGACGTGACCCCCCATCGGCCGTTGCGCTTGCTTCCGACAAGTAGGACCTCTAGCCGTTTCCTCTTGTCGCGCCGACAACAGATTGCGCCCACCTGCTGAACTTCGAGAGCCGTATCGTGCTGGTTACGGGCCACCGTGGTCATGCAGATCCTTTCATGTGATAAAATGTCCTTGTAGCTTAGGTTCAGTGGAACAACACAAAGACGAACCATCCAGATGTCTGGTGCATTATCAAGCGAACGAGCAGGAGGGAATATTGGCTGAAGAGGTCGAACTTAAGCTGGAACTCGCTCCCGGCGCTGTCGAGGACGCTCTTGGGTCCGGGCTGCTTGGCGAACCGACGAGCATCCTTCAGCAAACCTCGACATATTTCGATACGACAGATCGAAAACTATTCGACCGCGGCTTCACACTCCGCATCCGGAAGACCGGAAATAGTCTCGTCCAGACAGTAAAGGCCATCGGGGAAAGCGCGTCGTTGTTTGCCCGGTCGGAATGGGAGACTCCGGTGGAGCAAGGCCAGCCTGTCCTCGATCATTCCAGCCCGATTGAAAACGAGTTCGGGATAGACATCGTTCTCGTGCCGAAGTTCGACGTTGAGATCGAGCGTCGCATCTGGAATTTCGACGAACAGCATTCGAAGATCGAGGTTGCAGTCGATCAGGGCGAGGTGGTCTCCGGGGAGCGGCGAATGTCCGTCCGAGAGGTCGAACTCGAACTCAAAGACGGCGATCCCGCGGACCTGTTCATCTTTGCCCGAAAACTTGACGCCACCGCGCCTTTCCGGTTCGGCGTGCGGTCGAAGGCGGAACGCGGATTTGCACTGATCGACGCCGAGCGATTGGTTTACAAAGCCGAACGCCTTCACCTCGAAAAGAGTATGCGTGCCAGCACCTCCTTCCAAACGATTGCCGAATCGTGTTTCCGGCATTTCCGCCTCAACGAAGATATTCTGCTGCGACAGCGCAACCCGGAGGCCCTCCACCAGGCTCGTGTCGCTATCCGGCGCCTTCGCTCCGCCTTCTCGATTTACAAGCCGATGCTGCCCGGGGACGAGCCACAGCGGCTGAAGGATGAGTTCCGATGGCTGGCGCAGGTGCTTGGTGAAGCCCGAAACGTCGATGTCCTGCTGCCGAAGGCTAACGATGCCGATGTGCGCTCCCGCCTAGATGACGCAAGGGAAAAGGCTTACGACGACGCTATTGCAGCTCTCACGTCGAGCCGCGCGCGGGCTCTCATGCTCGACTTCAACGAGTGGCTCCGGTGCGGCGGGTACCTATCACACGATCAAACCGCCAAGATCCGAGAACAGCCGGCGGCAGACTTTGCCCGCTCGGCATTACAGCGAATGCGCAAGAAGTTGAAGAAGCATGGGCAGGCGCTTGCCGAAACCGACGATGAGCATCGTCATGAGGCACGCAAGGATGCAAAGAAATTTCGCTACGCCGCCGAATTCTTCGCCACTTTGTTCGACGACAAGCGCGGTGAACGTCGCCATGAGAAGTTTATCGCCCTGATGGCAAGCCTTCAGGATGAGCTCGGTGCGCTGAACGATCTGGTGACCGGCCCCGACGTTCTGGAAAAGCTCGGTCTTTCCGAGCATCCGGCTCGGGACGGGGTGGTTTCGCATGCGGACAAGTCGAGACTGATCGATGCCGCCCAGATCGCACTGGACGAGGTCATTGATGCAAAGCGGTTTTGGAAATGAACCCAGCTTCGTGAATCAAAGAAATCCTCACGTTATCGAACCGTCTAACCACGCGAGCGGGACAAAACCTTATCATCGAACTAATGCTCGCGTGCGAGAGCGTGCCCATGATTGTCAGCGTCGTCGAAAATCCTGCGTCTGCACCTTTATCGCGTGAGGCATGGTTCAGACGTGCCGGCGACGTGCAATAACTAATCACACTCGCGAGAATTGCGTGAGCATGATAACCTTCGATCGTTTAAGGGAGGGGCGGCATCATGAGAATTCGTGAGCTACTGGTAGGGGCGCTGGCTGTCCTGCCATCTGCGGCATTGGCATCTCAATCGACCACGATTCCTGAAATCCAGAGTGCGGGCCATTCATCGGCGCTTGACGGCAGAATGGTTCGCTTTGAGGGCGTCGTCACGCAACTACGGGACGGCAGCTTCTATGTACAGGATCCGGTTGGCGACGGCGACGATATGACCTCAGACGGCATCCTCGTCAGGCGCAAACCTGCCGGGCTATCAACCGGCGACATGGTGAGGATCGAGGGAGTTGTCGAAGAACAGCAAGGCAAATTCATCGAATTCACCCAGACAACCATCAAGGACCTGGTCTACAAGAAGATCGGACAAGGGGTTCTACCCAATCCGGTGATTGTCGGTGGCGGGCACTTGCCTCCGACAGAAACCGTCGTCTCGACGGCCAGAGGATTCGATCCCAGCCGATCGGGAGCGGACTTCTTCGAGACACTGGAAGGCATGATGATCGAGGTCAAGTCGCCGATCGTCGTCGGCCCTATGAAAGGGGATATCTTTTACGTGGTCGCCGATCAGGGCAAGAACGCAACTGGTATGAATTCCCTTGGTGGCATCACCGCGACGCCGGGCGACGCGAACCCTGAGCGTATCCGCGTCAAAATCGATAAGCCGCTGCTGCCTGAGAACTTTCAAGTCAGCCTTGGCGATACCTTCACGTCGCTCAAGGGAGCCGTCACGACTGACGGCGGCGCTTACGGAATTCAGCTTTCCGAGCCATCGGGCTACTCAGCTAAAGCCTGGACGTCGACATCCGTAGCCTCGCCGCCGGAAGCAGATGTTCTCACGATCGCCAGCTACAACGTGGAGAACCTCGATACCCGTTTGGAGGATGTGACGATGGTCCCGTCCAAGGATGATATCGACGACGATGTGGGCGACGGCAAGTTCGCAGCTATAGCAAAGCATATCGTCGGACTTCTCGGCTCCCCGGACGTCGTGGCGTTGCAAGAGGTCCAGGACGACGATGGAGGCGAGTACAGCGACGCTGTCGGTGGGGGCAAAACTCTCCAAGCGCTCTTAGATGCAATCGTCGTGGAAGGCGGGCCCATTTACAAGACCATCTCATTCGACCCCATCGACGATGCCGAAGGAGGCCAACCCGGCGCCAACATCCGCGTCGCATTCCTCTACAACCCCGAAAGGGTGGCAGCTGACCTCGCCAACGCGCGTCGGATCGAAGACGCTTCGTTCGAACGGACGCGGCTCCCACTCGCTGTGCCATTCATTTTCACTGGCAGGCAGGTAATGGTGATCAATGTCCACTTCTCATCGAAAAGCGGAAGCGATCCCCTCTACGGCAAGAACCAACCTGCTAAGGATGCGACGCTCGCTGCGAGAACCGAACAAGCTCGAGCAGTGAGAGCTTTCATACGAACACTACCGGCTGACGCGAACCGCTCGGTGCTTGTTGTGGGCGACTTCAACACTCTTTGGTACGAGGAGCCGATGCTTCTCCTGACAGGCGGCGATCCCGCGATGTCAAATCTCGCTTTAGTCGAGCCGCCAGAAGAGCGGATCAGTTATGTCTTCGACGGCAACTCCCAGTCTCTCGACCAGGTCCTAGTGTTGCTTGGATCAAACCAGTCGGCCGTTTTGACCACTGCACACGTGAATTCCGTTATGCCTGAATCGAAACAGACCAGCGACCATGATCCGAAATACGTGAAGCTGAAGATTCATTGATAGGTTTGGAGTCGGAACCGTCGCGCGGTTTCGTCGCGGGTATCTCGGACACTGGCACATTGATCGCCTTGATGGGATCAGAACCTACGACCCCCGTCATTCGCCGTCTGCCGCGGTTGAAAGGAGGTGAGCTGATGCCTGTCACGCCCTTCTGACGTAGATGCTCGCCGTTGCGTGGGTGCCGGAAATTTCCGTCGACGCCCCCGCGGCTCGCGAGAGCGAAAGAAGGCCGCGATCATCGCGCTCGGCCTCGTTGGCAGGAAACCGCCCGTCAGCAAAAGCACTCTGCGCGGCAGGGTCCAGATCCGCCCAGAAGCCGTCCGTCCCGATAAGCAGCTCCTGGTCGTGCAGGTCGATCAATGTCAGATCGGGAGCCACGAAGTTTCTCGATCGGAGGCTACGCGTGAGAGCATGTCTTGCGTCTAGTTTGGCGAGAATGGCATGCGGGATGGCGTATAGCGCGTTTGCAAGCGTATGTGGCTGCATAAGCCACGATATCTGCCCATTACCGTCGCGATGGGCGAGAAGGCAATCACCTGCGTGCAATGCGATGGCCTGCCGTGTAGCGTCTGCACAAAACAGGGCGTAGCTTGCTGAGTCGTTTCGAAAGTCCCCAGCGAGGGCCGCATGAATGTCGCGAAGCTTCTCCGTGATGGTCGCGGCCGTGATGTTGGCGGTTGTCGTCACGAACCAATCGACCACGCGCTGCGCGATCTCTCGCGCAAACAGCCCGCTCGCCGGTCCTGAGGTCGATCCGTCGAGAACGATTGCCAGGATTGAATCACCGCGAATGCCGACGCCGGCATGATCACGATTGTCGGCTGTTCTCGTTCCATGCTGACAATACCATTGAATCGCAAAGGCCATGTCAGCGGCCGCTCAATTGGCTTATCGCAATCAGGCGCTCATAGACAATGTCGGTGCGGCCTGCCGGGCCGCGAACATTTCCTTCAAGGAAATGGTCAAAGTTCGGATCTTCCAGTACCGCGGTTATCTGCTCGGCAATATAGGCCTGGATGTCGGGCTCAGCCGCCGCGATCTCCTCCACAAGCTCCTCCCGACCATCGACGAGCAGAAGAATGTCCTCGGCATCACGACTACCGATGAGGTCGTCCCTACCACGTCCAAGGTACGCTTCGAGCTTGGTCGCGACAAAAAGAGGAGGTGTAAGGCACCGGATCTCCAGCCCCTCCTCCAGTGCCGCCGGGACGGCCGTCTCGATGCCTTTGGCGTACCAGCGATTGCTGAAGCCGAGGATCGTTTTGTCGTCCGGCATGAAGTCGACCTTTAGCTCACCGAGCTTCATGCGGCAGATGACGTTGTCGTCGGCCGCTTCGGCGAAGCCACGCTCACGCAGCCGAGCCATCAGGTTCGCCCATTCGGCGAAACCGGCGAGATCGACAATCAGGTCGACATCGTCGGTCGCCCTGACGCCTTCCAGTGTGATCGGGTCGGTGATGTAGAGCGCGGTCGTGCAGCCGCCGACAAAGACGAGGCGTGCTCGAAGCTCGTCACCGAGAGCCAAGGCGACGGCTTTCAACATTTCCTTCAACTGGCCCTGAATGGTCATGCCAGCCTCTCGGTCAGCAGACTGGTAGCCAGATTGGCCTCGCGCGGATTGCCGAGGCGAATGGCATCTACCAGTGCGAGGTAGGCATAGAGACGCTCGTCCTTTTCCGCAGCTTCCGGCACGGTTTTGAAGAGCGGCTCAATAGCTTGGCCCATCTCCCGGCCACGTGCATAGGGCCAGACGCTGATGAGGCTGCCGGCACTGTGCAAGGATTCTCGAAGAATAGGCGCAGCAAATGCCGTCGGCAGCCCACGCTGCATGGCGCCCGGCTTTACCGGGAAGACAAACCTTAGTCCGTGGACGATGAACTCGAGAAACTGACGCCGGTTCACCCTCGGCCGGCCGGTCTTCCTGTCCTTGACTGCAATGCCGGAGCTGAGGCTGCGTTTGATCGAGGCGCTGACCTCGGTCTTGCTGATCCCGAGGGCTGTTTCGAGGCCCCGCACAGAATAGGGATCCTCGCCCATTGCGACTCCATGGTGTGCAGGTTGTTGACCGTTCTCTTGCTCGCCGTCCTCCAAGCTTGCCAGCTTGAGCAGGACGACCACATCCTGGCTCTTCATCATTGAAATTACCTATGTCCTTTGTCCTCGGACAAAGGACACTTTCATATCGATGATCGGTCTGTCAACGTCGCGCCGCAGAAACGGGCACATTCGATAAATTTCACGTTGTCCTCTGTCCGCGGACTGAGGACGGTATTCCTTAGGGCAGACTCCAAGATGATCCATAAACGCGGATTTTTCCTAAAGGCGTTGATCGGATTCGAACCGACGAACCTCCGCGAATGTTTATCAACCCTTTGAAAGATTTCCTAATCTCATTTTTAGATATGGGAGGCGAACCTACTCCCGAAAAGGGGCCGGCATTGACCAGATGGGACAGAATCCGCGCCGTTCTTGTCGCATTGACCGAGAGATAGCGAGATTTCAGGCATATTGTTGCGATCCCATACCAAAGGCGACGCGGCCTGTGCCTACGGAAGGCCGCAAGAGCCTCATCCTCGGTTAGCGCCTCAACGACCGGAACCTGCGGGACAGGGCAAAGGGATGGATCGGACGCGATGGCGTTGGCCAGGCGCGATCCTTCGAGCTTGCGTCGACATCAGCATGGACGCCGTTCGGGCTATGGATTCGGATGAGCGTGGTCGGGGGCGGGGTCCGCCTTCTCGGCGCAACCGCGACTGGCCTCGTCGACCAACCAGTCGGCGACGCGGTCCGCACTTGCGGTCCTTGTTGTCCGCCGGCGTGTGATGAGGGTCGTGCGGCCAGCGTGAGGGAGGGGCGGTCCGAGGGTCGCGAGGGTGCCGTCGAGCAGATGATCCCGAACGAGTAAACGTCGGACGAGCGCCACCCCCTGGCCGGCGATCGCGGCACCGGCCGCCATGCTCGCATCGTTGACCACGATCCCGGGGGCCCACGCCGGACGCGAGCGCTCGGTCGCCTCGTACCATTGCGTCCATCCTTGCTCCGCCGGCACTCCCAGCCGGGAGCAATCGTCATGGTAGAGCGTGAGGCCAGCGAAGGGATCGTCGGCATCCGAGACGATCCGTGTGGAGCGCGCCACAACGACCACTCGTTCGTCTTCCCCATCATCGAAAAGACGAATGCTGTCCGCCGCCGACCGACTGAGGCGGACCGCGAGGTCATAGCCGCCATCGTCGACCTCGACCCTCTCGTCGGACACGTGCAGGACGATGTCCACGTCGGGATGCGCGGTCGCGAGCTTCCCGAGGCGCGGCAGAAGCCAGCAGCGTGCGAACGAGGGAACAACGCTGAGGCGAACCGCGGTCTTGCGCGACACGATCCGCTCCTGCGCGTGGCGTAGGCCGTCGAGTGCTGTCCTGACGGCTGGGAGATACGCTTCCCCGACGCTGGTCAGGATGACGCCGGCTGGTGTGCGTAGGAAGAGCCGGGCTCCCAATTGACGTTCAAGGGAGGCGATCCGCTGGCTGACGGCGCTCTGCGTCAGGCCCAATGTCTTCGCGGCAACGCTCAGGCTCGACGCTTCTGCGGCCCGGACGAAGGCCTCAAGCGTACGCGTTCCCGGGGGGTCTTGCCTGACGGGCATCAGCTATCCTTATCGGGGTAGAAAGGAAATTGGTTATCCAGACGAACGGCATCTTGGTACAAACTGACCTCGTCTTCAAGGAGGTCTCATGGAACCAAAGTTTCTGGTGTTAGCTCGTTGGACGGTCTGGGCCAATCGTTGCCTCTACGACGCTTGTGCCGGGCTGGCGCAGGAGGAGTACTACAAGCGGAGATCGTCCGCCTTTCCCTCGATACATTTGACCCTCAACCATCTTCTCGCGACAGATCGGATCTGGCTGGGCCGCCTGTCCGGCGATGGGCACAGCATCCCCTCCTTGGATTACGAGGTCTGCCCGGATTTTCCGAGCCTGCGCCTAGCACGCGGGAAGGAGGACGATCGACTGACAGGGGTCGTGCAGAGGCTCGTCGAGGAGGGGCGGCCAAGCGCCATGCTCGACTACATCAGCATGGATGGCCGGCCCCAGACCATGCGGGTAGATCTCGTGCTGTCCCACCTGTTCCTGCACCATGCTCATCACCGCGGTCAAGTCCATTGTCTTCTCTCGCAAACGGACGTTGCCCCGCCGTCCCTCGACCTGACCTATTTTCCGAGGGAGGGGACATGATCGACGTGTACTTCTGGCCCACCCCGAACTGCTACAAGGTTACGCTGTTCCTGGAGGAGGCCGGGATCCCGTATCGGATCATAGCCGTAGACATCGGCCAGGGTGCGCAGTTTCGATCCGAGTTCTCGGCCATCTCCCCGAACAGCCGCATACCTGCCATCGTCGATCATCTAGAGGAAGATGTAACCGCGATACCCATCTTTGAAAGCGGGGCTATATTGGTCTACCTGGCCGAGAAAATCGGTCGATTCCTGCCAGAAGAGACATCCGAAAGAACGGTTGTGATGCAGTGGCTGTTCTGGCAGGTTGGCGGCCTCGGGCCTATGGCCGGTCAAGCCCACCATTTCCGGCACTATGCCCCGGAACTCATTCCATACGCTGTCGATCGGTATACGACGGAAGTCACGCGGCTCTACGGAGTGCTGGACCGCCGGCTGGATGGCAGGGGTTTCCTGGCGGACGGCTACTCCATAGCCGACATGGCGGTCTTCCCGTGGGTGAACCGCTACGCGAAGCAAGGTCAGGATCTCGCACGGTTCCCAAACGTCGCTCGATGGTTCCGAAGCATCTCGGAGCGGCCGGCGACGAACTCGGCCTACAGGACCGGGCCGGTCGACCCTCGGTCATCGGTGATCGCGGTAGTTTAGGCTCGACCCACGTGGCCTGGGGGATGGACCTCGTGCCGAGGCGCGGCTCGGGGCCGGTGCCATGGATGATGCCGTCCCGGCGACCTGCCCATTCGAGCAGTTGCTCCGGTCATGGCAGCTTGCGGTCGTCCACATGCGGGTCGCCGCAAGGGTGCCGCGGCCACTATTCTCCGAGCCCTAGAGCATTCATCAGATCACTTCCTTTCGGGTATGGCCGGTTCCTGCCACAGGACAAGGCGGCGCTGGCCGCTGAAATGCTGAACCAGGTCTGGGACGCGGCATAGGCCGGAACGGGCGATTGGCCGAGCTGCGCGCCCACCTACCGGTGTCTCCAGTGTTTCAGCCGAGCTTGCCCGCCGCTTCGGCGGACAAGCTCGACCTCGATCCGATACTCAACCGGCTCTTTTCTCCGCGTCCTCCACCGCCAACCTGGCCAGAGTGAGCGCGGCCTTTCGCGTTCTCGCAGCCGCAATAAAGCGGCCGTTGTGACAGAAAATCGCGCCCTCAATTCCAGCGGCCACTTCCAGCTCGCGACCGCTCAACCCAGCCCAGGCGGCCGGAAGGTCGGCACGCAGTTCGAACCCCGCCTCCGCTCGGCGAATCCCGGTCACACACCAATCGGCCTCGCGCGGATGGACCACGAACAGGAGATGATCGGCGCCCGCCTTGACGATCGCCGGGCGAAACGGCATGCCCATCGGCAGTTCGAGAACCTGGCCCTCCCCTGCTGACGCGATCGCCTGCAGCACCAAGCCTTCGGCGCGCAGTTTCGCATGGATCCCAGCAATCTTGGCCTCGACGAGATTGCGGGCGATTGCGATCGCAGCATGGAATGACCGATCGGTCGCCTCGGGATCCGCATCGTCGAAGACGGGTTTCAATGTTTCGAGCAAAGACGGCAGCGTTAATTCGGCGAGCGAGCCGGCCCTATCGGGGCTGAGCGCGCCATTGTCGATCAGGTCGATGGGCAAGACGAAGCTGGCATCGAAAGCAGCATACACGGCCTCAGTGAATGGCATCGGGACAGAGAGGGCCGTCAGGTAGTCGCGCCCGAAATGTTTCCAGATCAAACCGAACGAGCTGAAGGGCTGACTATCGTCGCGCTGCGGTGCGCCGCGCTGGTGATGATCGAAAATCCCGGCGGCCGCATCATAGGCGCCGCCGACATCGTAGACGATGCGATCGGCGCCGGGTGTAATCCACTCCGTCGCTCTGCTGCGAACCAGCCGCGCGTCAGGGAAAAGCCGCGTGAGAATGACGCTGGACAACACTTCGTCGGCATGAAAGCCGCCGGAATGCGTAACAAGGAAATTTGGAGCCATACGGCCATGACCTTACTGGTTGCGAACTGGACCGATCGGCAGATAACCAGTTTTGGGTGACATCTCAACCGCTCATCATCAAAGTGCAGAGACGAGCCCAGACCGTAGAACGGATTGGTCTGATGCGTGCATGAAAGGTCTGGACGTTGTGCGTCCGCTGTGCGCGCCCAGAATCGCTCGATGTGAGTTTTAGTTTGCCGTTTCAACCGCGAAATGTCATATGACCGTTAGCTTTAGCCGGTAGATGCGGTCTTATTTTCCGCTAACGGTTTCAGTGAAACTTCTACTTTGCCAAAGCGATTGCACAATCAGACCTCAACGGCTGCTCGAGCGGCGGCCGAGGTGCGCGCCTGTCCACCCGCCAGGCTTACAATCTGCTCAGCCGGTATCGCGTCGAGGTGACGATCACGACGTTACTGCCCCGCACCACCGAAACCCGGCGCAAGCCGCTTCCAGGCGGGGACCGAGGTCAGCACGACACTGCTCGGGCAATTCCAACTGTCACCTGAAATCTTTCAACTCAATTTTCGGTTGGGCTCTTACCTAGTGATTCATGATTAATTGCACCCATCGCAAAACCCTCTATTTTCCCTTGCAGGGTGCCTCGACGAGACGGGACGTCCTCAGCTTCGCAGCGCCGCCGGACCGCTTCGGTTTCCGCACCAATCCCAGATGCCGTTCGACGACACGATCCATGAGGAGACGAGCGATGGGTGCAACGACGCCGGACAACATCATGCGGCTCGGCATGGGGTTCTGGGCCTCCAAGGCCATGCTCAGCGCGGTCGAGCTCGGCGTCTTCACCGAGCTCGCAGCCGGCCCGGCCGACCTGCCTGACCTGCAGGCCAGGCTGAAACTGCATCCCCGCTCGGCCCGCGACTTCCTTGACACCCTTGTGGCCCTGAAGCTGCTCGAACGCGAGGACGGCCGCTATCGCAATGCCCCTGATACGGACCTCTTCCTCGACAAGGCGAAGCCGTCCTATATCGGTGGTATCCTCGAAATGGCCAATGCCCGGCTCTACGGTTTCTGGGGCTCGCTTACCGAAGCCCTGCACACGGGAGAGCCCCAGAACGAAGCCAACCACAGCGATGACTTCTTCACCGCGATCTATGCGGAGCCGGCACGGCTGCGCGGGTTCCTCGAGGCGATGAGCGGGATCAGCGCCGGTGCGGCGCAGGCGATCGCCGCCAGGTTCGACTGGTCGAAATACACGACCTTCGCCGATGTGGGCGCGGCGCAGGGCATGGTGCCGGTGGTGATCGCGCGAGCCCATTCGCATCTCCAGGCCATCGGCTTCGACCTGCCCGCCGTGCAGCCGATATTCGACGAGTTCGTCGCCCTGCAGGGCCTCGCTCACCGCATCCGCTTCCAAAGCGGCAACTTCTTCGACGGCCCGATGCCGAATGCGGATGTGATCGTGATGGGCATATCCTGCACGACTGGGATCTTGCCGAGAAGAGGATGCTGCTGGAAAAAGCATTCGCCGCGTTGCCGAAAGACGGGGCGCTGATCGTCTACGACGCCGTCATCGACGACGAGCGCCGCAGCAACGCCTTCGGCCTGCTGATGAGCCTGAACATGCTGATCGAGACTCGCGGAGGTTTCGACTACACCGGCGCCGATTGCCAGGCCTGGATGCGCGATGCCGGTTTCGTTTCCACACGCGTTGAGCCGTTGCTGGGGCCGGACTCGATGGTGATCGGCTTCAAGCCCGACTGAACGGAAACGCAACTTGACCGGCCATTTGCGGCGCGCTGGCCTTGCCCTCGTCGGCCGATGTCGAGGAGCGCTACGTTCAAACACAGCAGGGGCACGCTTCGGCTGAGTTGACGCGCAAACGTCAGCGGCGGCGCGGCCGCTTCCGCAGCAATCTCACCAAGTGTCTGGGCTTTAAGGGCCTACTCCCCAAGCGGTCAAAATTGCGGGCTGGGTGTTCAGCTTAGCGCTTCAATTGAAATCGGGGAGTAAAAGCTACAGGGCTGTAGGGACCTTATCCCGCCAGCATACGTGCGAGCATATTTCTGATGTGGTCCTGCGCGCCGTAGAAAATTGCCGCGACAATGATTTTGCGGCTATCTCTACCGGTAGAAACCAAATAGCTGCCTTGTCCCGCCGAAGAAACCGGATCCCGGGATGAATATCGGGCCGCAGAGTCCCGATATAAGGCGTATCGACGAGACGATCGATTTCGACACGCAGTTTGTGGATCCGTTCAGCGGTACGCTCCACCGCCTCGTCAGACGAGTCCCCGAGTTCGACATAGGCGTCGAACAGATGATCGAAGATCAACTCGAAATCGCGTTCGGCATCCTCAGAATATTCAACAGTCCACACGAACAACCCGTCGCTTCCGCTCAATCATTGCCGAGACGCGGCTTTCCATTTCCGTCGCAGTAATCATAGGTCCATTCAATCGCCGCTGAACCAATTCGCGAAGCGCTGCCGTTTCGACGGTCTCGGTTTCCGTCTTTTGGCGAAGCAGTTCTAGGCCCTGCTGAAGAACGGAACTCATGCTGGAATACCGGCCGCTCTCCACCAGCGAACGGGCAAACGCATCCTGCTGGTCGGTCAGCGAGATCGACGATTTGACACTCATCGGTTTAACTCCTTTGAACCTAATTTGCTACTCAGTAGCACATACGTCAATTTGACGAGATGTCCGTCAGGGCGGCAAAGTCAACGACGTCGGTGCAGAAGCAATCGTGCTCGGCCATTCGAGCGCCGAAATGACCCCAAACGCCGATCCAGCCAAACCAGGACGAAATAAAAGCCGCTGGCGAAGCGGCCGAAGCTGCGGCGGAAGTGTCGGACCAGATCGGGCGCGCGATTCCCCAGGCGAATTTCGTCACTCGCCTAACGATCGGGGGTGAAGACCTCGGTTACAAGAAGACTGTCGCAATAGTCCTCATTCTCCATTGCGATGTTGTTGATGTGCCGCGTATTCGTGCCTTTGCCGCGCGATGTCAGCGAGATGCCGTCGGGGCCGATGCGCCGCGCCGCATGTCCACCCTTTCCAGGCGCCGAGCAAACAGCAACCAGGCAGTCGGTTTCCGCCATTATTTCCCAGTTGCTGCCATTCGGCACATAGAGGCGATGAGGCGCGGTCTTCTCGAAAACGTTCATCCGGTCGCCGAGAAGACCCCAGTCCTGCCCGGCGGCCTGAACCTTGGCCTTGCCCTCGACCACTACGAGTATGACTTCGCGGTCGCCAGTTGCCTCTCCGGCTTTCTCGCCTTGCCGCAGCCGATAGAGTGAGAAGCCGACAAAGCGCCAACCGGCGGATTGGGGAGTGATCTCATGGACCTTGCCATGACTTCCGAACGGTTTGCGGAGAAGATCAACCATGTCGATTCTCCTCAGTTGAAAGTGCGCTGGTCGCGCGCATTCTGGTTATAATGCTCACGCGCCTGTTCCAGCCGTTCCGGGCCGCCGGCTTGGGGCACGGCAACATCCCACCAGTGACCGCCCGCCCCTGTGCCTGGAACGGCATCGGTGTCGATCACGATGACCGTCGGCTTAGTACGGGAACGCCCTTCGACGATCTTCCGCTCAAGTTCAGCAATGTGGGCTGCCTTTTCCGCATAGGCACCCATCGAGCGGGCATGACCGACGAAGTCCAGCTCGGGCATTTCCTCGATATTGCTGTCCTTGTACATGTTGTTGAACTCGGCGCCGCCGCACTCGATTTGCAAGCGATTGATGCAGCCATAGCCGCGATTGTCCGTCAAAACGACTGTAAACGGGATCCGGCGCATGACCGCCGTCGCCAGTTCCGAATTCGCCATCATGTACGAGCCATCACCGACGAAGCAGACGACCTCCTTGTGTGGAGCAGCCAATATTATACCCATGGCACCGGCCACTTCGTAGCCCATGCAGGAGTAACCATACTCCATATGGTACCCACCCTTGGCGGACTGCCAGAGGATCTGCAACGCACCCGGCGTCCACCTACCTGCAGACCGTAGAGGTCGACTGATGCCCGACCGATGGTAATGACGTCGAGTGGTTTCATTTCAGATCTCCTTACTCAGAATCCGACGCGCGCCAGGAAGGCCCGGCTGGCCGCCAGATCTTCGAGAATGCTGCCTGTGTTGCGCGGATCCCGCTCTTGTTCGATGGTGATGTAGCCGCCGTAGCCGAGTTCGGTCAGAAGCGCGCGGACGGACTGATAGTCGATCGACCCGCGACCGATCGGGCACATGACGCCCTTGGCGCAAGCGTCGAAGAAGCGAATGCGCGCTTCCATAACCTGCCCGTAGACCTTGGCGTCGATATCCTTGAAATGAATATAGTCAACGCGATCCCAGTATTGCCTGAGCGTGGCAACAGGATCCATGCCGGAATAGGCCATATGGCCGGTGTCAAGGCACAGCCCTGCGAGATCGGCAGGAATATCGTCTACGACTCGCCGCAACTCATCGGCGAATTCAATATATCCACCCGCATGGGGATGGATGGTTGCACGCACGCCATATTTGTCGCGCGCCAGCGCCGCGATGGCGCGGATATTGTCGATCATGCCTTGCCACGCGCCTTCATCGAGACGGGGTGCACGATCAGAATGGCCGGCTGCATAGTCGCGCACGTCATGGCCCCAATCCATCACGGTCAGGTAAGGCGCCGCATAGCGTTGGCCGGGATGGGTTTCGGGCTTCGGTAGTTGGGTGATCAGCGCGCAGATTTCATCGGTCTGACGCAGAAGGCTCTCGCGCTTCGCTGGGGAAACGAGGTCGTCGAAGATCGTACCGGCGACGATCTTCAGATCACGCTGGTCGAGCGCTCTGGAAACCAGCCCCAGATCCAGCGGGAGGTAACCATAAGGCCCAAGTTCCAACCCGCCGAAACCGGCCGCCTGTGCTTCATCGAGCACTTTTTCCCAGGCAGGAAGGTGCGGATTATTCACATCATCGACGCCCCAGCAGCAGGGCGCGGTTGTTATGGTGATGGGACTGCGCATCAGGTGTCTGCCGTGATTGTTTCTAAGGTAAAGGACCGGTGGAGTGGTTCGTAAAACTCGAGAAAGCGTTGCGTATGGTCTCGCAGGAGGTGTTCCGCATAGGCCTGCTCATCTCTCCAGCACTCGATAAAAACCAACCGGTTCGGATCGTCTGTGCAGGTGAAGCAGTCAAACGAAAAGCAACCATCCTCGGCCCTCGTCGCTGACGGCACCTACGGGGCGCGGGCGAGAATTTCGTCCCGCGTCCCGGGTACAAGCTCAATCGTCACGATGAACTTGTACGGCTCGGTCATCGGCTGATCGTCGCCTGCAGTGCATCGATGGATGACTGGATGCCGGCGTCGGTCGACATGGTGAAGTCTTCCATTTCGAGGCTGACCCAGCCGTTGTAGCCGACCATGCGGACAACGGAGAAGAACTCCTTCCACCATTGCAGGTCATGTCCAGCGCCGACGGCGACGTAGTTCCACGTGCGGTTGGAGACGTCGGTCACATCTTTGAGTTCCAGGAGGCCGTTGACGTCCGCGAGCCCGCGCTCGATACGGGTGTCCTTGCCATGGCAATGATGGATGGCGCTTCCAAGTGCGCGCGCCGAGGCGATCGGATCGGCGCCCTTCCAGAACAAATGGCTGGGGTCAAGATTCATGCCGACGCTCGGGCCGACCTCGTTTCGCAGACGGAACAGCGTTTCGGGATTCCAGACGAGCATCGCCGAGAAATTTTCAAGCGCGTATTTTTCGACGCCCACTTCCTTGGCCAGCTTCACGAGGTCGTACCAAAGCGGAAACACGCGGTCCTCCCACTGGTAGCGATCGCGCTCCGGCATCTCGTCCGGCCAGCTCTTGGTGTAGACGAGCCAGTTCGGCACCATATCGCCGGGTGCCGCCTCCGGCAGCCCCGACATCGTGACGATCGTCTTGATGCCGATCTCACCGGCGAGGCAAATCGTTTGTTCCATCTCCTTGCGATGGCGCTTGCCCATGTCACCCGGATCGAGCGGATTTGCCGAGCAATTGAGGGCCGCGATCTCCAGACCGCGCGCTTCGATTTCCTTGAGTTTGGTTTTCAGGATCCCCTTGTTGGCAAGAAGCTCGTCAGCGCGGAAATGCGGCGCGCGCGACCAGCCGCCACCGGTCATTTCAATGCCTTCGACGCCGAGCTTGACGCATTTGTCGAGCATATCGGTAAAGGACAGGTCGCCCATCACGTCGGTGCAGATCGATAGTTTCATGTCAATCGTTCCTGTTAGAGGTTTCGGGGACGCGCGCTTGGGAGATGGAGAGAGGATTTCCAGCGCGTCCCCTGTGTTGGCTACTTGAAATCAACCCAGGAGGAGCCAGCGTCCGCGGAACGGACGCAGTTCTCCAACCAGCGCACACCTTCCGTGCCCGCCTTGATGCCCGGATAGTGATGGGTTTTCAGGAAAGCTTCGTCTCCCCGCCTCTTCGCGTCGATGGCCTGGGCGATCCAAAGATAGATGTTCGCCCAGCTGTCGCCGAGCCCTTCAGTATGCAATGCGCCCATCCGGTCGACGGCCAGGCTCTCGTCTTCGAGATAGGGCATGCCATGATGGAGGATACGGTTCGGCTCGCCCTGGACTTCATAGACCAGCTGGTCAGGATGGGCGTCCGACCATTCGATAGACGCCTTCGAGCCGACGAAGCGATAACGCTGCGAGCCCATGTTGCCGGCGTTGACGGAAGACACCCACAGACGGCCACGAGCGCCATTGTCATAATGCATGAGGACGGTCGCGTGGTCTTCGAGCGGTGCGCGGGTCGGAATGAAAGCCTTGCGGTCGCACAGCAATTTTTCGATTTTCAGATCGGGCAACACCACTTCGGAGAGGTAGTAGAGGTGCGTGCCGATATCACCGAGGACGAAGGTCGGGCCTGCTGTCTTCGGATTGGTGCGCCATTTCAGCGCTTCGCCGGCGCCCACGTCGTCACCGGAATTGAAGCCGTGGGTGTACTGCATATCGACAATGCGAATGTCGCCCAGCATGCCCTTCTTGACCATCGCCGCCATCTGATGGACTAGCGGATGACCCGTGAAACCATAGGTGACCCCGACGATGAGGCCCTTTTCATCGGCCAGCCTCGCCACTTCGTCGCATTCCGCAACCGTGAAGAACAAAGGCTTTTCGCAGATCACGTGCAGACCGGCTTCCAGGCAGGCCTTGGTGATTTCGAAATGGGTGAAATTCGGCGTTGCGATCGAAACGACCTCGACGCCGTCTTCGCGCGCCGTCTCCTTGGCAATCAGCTCCTTGTAGTCATCGTAGCAACGGTCCGCCTCGACGCCGAGATTGACGCCAAAGTCACGGCCTCGAGCGGCGTCGAGGTCGAATGCGCCGGCCACCAAACGATAGGTGCCGTCACGCAGTGCGCCGCTGCGGTGCTTGTAGCCCACTTGCCCGGTCCGGCCGCCGCCGACCATGCCCCAACGAAGCGGGCGCGAGATAAGTCTTTCACCATTGATCATTTCAGTTGCTCCCCCGGCATGGCGCCGGCTTTGGTGTTTGGCATAGCTCCGCCGATCGGCGGACAACGCCCGCCGGCTGCGCAAACATTCATTTCGAGAAGCCCGCCCTTTGGCGGCCTATTGAGGCCGCATCACGGGCCTCACTTCTGATACTTGTCGATGTATCTGCTGATTTCGGAGCACATGAACCGCCCGGATTCATCGGCCTTGTCCTCCCACGCGAAGACGCAGGAAGTCACGATGCCGTCGAAGCCGATTTCGGCCAGCGTGCCGAAGAAATCCTCCCACGGAACCTCGCCCTGCCCGATATTGAGGTGCTGGTGCACACGCGCCTGGGTACCGGGCGGATTGAGAATATAGCGAAGTCCCGAACTTGCCTTGTGATTGAAGGTATCACCAACATGAACATGCGCGAGAACATCCTTGGCTTCGCGCAGCATAGCCTTGGTGTCGTCCCCGAAATAGAAGGTGTGCGGGGCGCAGTAGAGGAACTTGACGTTCTTCGAATTGACCGTGCGGATGATGTCGAGGGCTGGCTGCAGCGTCTCGCACCAGTCTTCCGGATGCGGCTCGATATTGAGCTGAATACCTTCCCGTTCGAAGATCGGCACCAGCTCTTCCATCGAGCGCCACCAGGAATCTTCGCATGCCTCGATCATCGAACCGGTATGGCAGCAGTAGCACGAGCCCTTATCGGGATGCGGGCCTCGGCCGAATTCCGAGTTCATCGTGTCGACTTCCATCTCGACCGCAACTTCGATGGCGCGCTTCCAGTGCTTGACCGCCGCCTTGCGCTCGGTCTCGTCGTTTGAGGCCCAACGATACATGGGCAGGATGGAGGCGATGCCGACATCAGCGTCCTTCAGCGCCTTCTTGAAGGTCTTGATACGCTCCGGAAAAACGCGTGGCGCTTTGAACCATTCAAGGAAGTCCGCGCGGGGCGAGAGCTCGATCCAGTCAAAGCCTAGCTCCTTCATCTTGGCCGGAAGAGCCTCAAGGCTGAGATGGCGATGCATAAACGGGTCGATGGCGATTTTCATGAATCTATTTTCCTGTTCAATCAGTTGGGCGTCACTGGGGGCGGGTGCCCCTCATGCGCCGCCATGTAGCTTTCGACTTCAGCGCCCAGGTTCGCCAACGCCTCGCCACCTGCCATGAGATCGGTGATTTCTTCGCGGGTCTTTTCACCCTTTCGGAAATTGGCAGCGACTGCCCCGCGGATGAGGACAGCGAAATGGTCGCCAACAGCCATTGCATGCGTCACCTGGTGCGTGATGAAGATGACAGCTATGCCGCGCTTCTTTGCTTCAAGGACGATGCGAAGGACGTGGGATGCCTGCTTGACACCGAGCGCCGCAGTCGGTTCGTCAAGGATGAGCACACGGGCGCCGAAATGGACCGCGCGAGCGATTGCCAGCGATTGACGTTCGCCTCCAGAAAGGCCACCGATCAACCGGTCGCCGTCATCGATCCGGGTAATGCCGAATTCCTGAACAGCCTTTACCGCGATTTCATTGGCTTTCTTTCGATCATAGACCTTGAAGGGCCAGAAACCCTTCGTCGGCTCTACTCCGATGAAGAACGAGCGACCGATGCTCATCAAGGGAAAGGTCCCGCCGAACTGGTGCACAGTCGAGATACCCATCTGTTGTGCATCGCGCGGTCCCTGGAAGTCTACAGGCTTTCCATCCATCAGCACCTCGCCGGTATTGGGCTTGTAGACGCCCGCCAGCGTCTTGATGAGGGTGGATTTTCCAGCGCCGTTATCGCCAAGGAGGCAAAGGACTTCGCCTGCATCAACCTTGAGCGAGATGTCATTGAGAACGTCGATCGGTCCGAAAGACTTGTTGACGTTTCTAAGTTCGAGAATTGGAGTGATCATAGCTGGCCTCACTTCTTCTTCGGCGAGTAGGTCAGGGCCATGATGCGGAACGTGTTATTCATCAACACGGCCAGCAACAGCATGGCGCCGATGATCAAACTCGACCAGTTGCGATCAAACGTCGTGAAGTAGATCCCCTGGTTGACGATCGCGAAGGTGACCGTCCCGAGAAAAATACCGACGATTGAGCCAAAGCCTCCCGTCAGCAGAACTCCGCCGACCACAACCGCGATGATGGAGTTGAAAATAAAGGTCATTCCGGCGGAGACCTGCGCGACGTTGAAGAGGATGGCCTGACACATGCCGACGAAGGCTGCGCTTACCGACGACAGCACAAACAGTGTCACGGTGAGCCTGTCGGTCGGAATACCGGCGTTTCTTGCGCTGACACGGTCGCCGCCCATGGCGAAGATCCAGTTTCCAAAAGGCGAAAAGTGGACATAGAAGATGTAGAGCGCTGTCAGCGCGAGCCACCAGAAAATCGTTACCTGGAAGCTGCCGCCTACAAAGGAACCGAACAGCGACTTTGCGATAACGCCGGACTCAGCCGGACTAAGCGCCACGCTTGTCGTCCCGGTGAGCAGAACAGAAAAGCCCAGGATCACCCCCTGCACCGCGAATAAGGTTCCCAACGTCACTATGAGCGACGGCACTGCGGTCCGGATGACCAGAAAACCGTTGATCAAGCCGACCACCAGACCCAGGCTCAGGGCGCCTAGAATGCCCACCCAGATGGGCATGTGATAGTGACCGGTGATGATTGCGACCGTGAGTGCGCCCGCCGGGATCATCGCGCCGATGGAAATGTCGAGTTCGCCGGAAATCATCAGCAACCCGACAGGAATTGCTATGATACCAAGATTTGCAGCAACGTTGAGCCAGCTAGCCGCACCTGCCGGTTTGAGGAACTCGATGCTTCCGAACACGACGAAGAAGATGAGCACGAAAGCGAGGCCAAGAATGGCGCCGGATTCAGGGCGTCTGATAAGATCGCCCAGGGACAGGTTTTTCATGTAGTTCCTCCCAAAGTTGGCCGCAGGCGAGTTGGTCTGTCGCCAATCAGCGTTCGCAAGGCTAATGCACCGTCGATCCGCCGCCACCGCAGCAGATCGACTCGAGACATTGATTTGCGGTCAGCGCGCGCCCTTCGAGACACCTGTCAAGGTTGCCTCGATATTTAACTTGTCGACGATGTCGGGGCCAGTGAGCACCGGAGACGTTGGAAGATCCGTTCCGAAGTCAATTGCGGAAGCGAGAAGTGTCACCGCCAGCAGCGATTGCAGGTATGGCTGTTGGTCGATAGCGAAACCCTGCGTTCCGGCGTTGATGCGATCAAGGCCGGATTGGTTGAGGTCGAATGTGCCGAGAAGTGTGGTCTCGGTCTTTCCGGCTTGCTGAATGCCAATTGCAGCCGAGTCCGCATCCCCCGCAGAGATCGTGATGAGGCCGTCAATCGTCGCGTCCTGGAGGAGCGTCGCTTTGATGGCCTCGGCAACGGCGGTGGCATCGCCGAAGCTGGTTGCGGGCAAGGGCAACTGCTTCGCCGTACCACCTGCCTTTGTAATTCCGTCGATGACGCCCTTGCAGCGCGCCTCCAGATTGGCGGCGCCCGGGACGGTATTCACGCAAAGCACATTCTTCTTGCCGTTCTTGAAGAAGTACTCGCCACCTGCGACGCCCGCGAGATATTCGTCGGAACCGACATAGTTGATAGCACCGAGCTCCCTGGCCTTATCAATTCCGCCGGCGTTCATCAGGATGACCTTGATGCCGGCAGCGACTGCTTCCTTGATTGCAGGGTCCTCACCTTCGGGAACCCAGTTCGGAATGACCAGGCCATCGACCTTCTGGCTGATGGCCGTCTGTATGAGTTGGACGACGTCGGGCGCGAAATTGTCATAGGTCTGGAGGCGTAGGTAGTTCACCTTGCCGCCGTTAGCCTCAACGACCAGCCGCGCATCATCGATGCCCTTTTTGATGAGATTCCAAAATGCGTCGTCATTCTTGCCACCCACCACAGCGATATTGGCAGCCATCGCCGAAGGCACAGTGAACGCAACGATAGTGGTCGCAAGCAAAGCTGCGCAAAGACGCTTAATTCCCTTCATAACTTCTCCTCCCGTTTCATCGTCCACAAGGACTGAATGCGTGTTGATCTGTAGCGCGTAGAATGCCAAAATGAAATTGGTCTGGCGCATTGAAGCATATTTCGTTTCAAAACGTTTCATTCACAAATGATATAGGGAGGACGTTTGATGAATAGGCCCACGATATCTGATCTGGCGAATACGGCTGGGGTCAGCTTGTCCACGGTCAACCGGCTTCTGCACGGGACAGGCACAGTCCGGGCAGATACGGTCGACCGAATCCTGCAGGCTGCGGATAAGATTGGATTTTACGGGCTCGGTGCCTTGCGCCAGCGCAAGCAAGACAATCTGCCGCAACGACGGTTCAGCTTCCTCATGCAGCAGTCGCACAGACCACTTTACCAGTTATGGGCTGAGGGGCTTAAGGCAGCGGCCCATAGGCGGACCGACGCGGTGATCGAACCGGAGGTGATATTCGAAGACGATTTGTCGCCGGAAGCTGTCTCTATGAACCTGCTGGAAATAGGCAAAACAGCAGATGCCGTGGCAGTGATTACGGCAGATCACCCATTGGTCAGCCAAGCGATTGATGAATTGCGTGGGAATGGCGTTCCGGTAGTAGCGTACGTAACCGACTTGTCCGCCGCTAGTCGTGCCGGATTTGTTGGTACTGACAACTGGAAGCGAGGAAGAACCGCCGCCTGGTTTATCAGCCAAACGGCTGATGAGCCCGGAAGAGTATTTCCTTTGGTTGGTAGCAACCGTTATCAATGCCAGGATATCGCCGATGCCAGCTTTCGGTCTTACATGCGTGAAAACGCCCCAGATTTTCAGATCAGCGAAACGCTTCTCACATACGAGGTGCCGGAAAACGCCTATGAAATCGTACGACGCCTGATCCAACAGGAACCAGATATAAAGGGAATTTTCGTCAACGGGGGAGGTATATCGGGCGTCCTGCGAGCCATGCGTGAACTGGCACCGGAACGGCAGAAAAAGATTCGCATTGTCTGCAGTGACGTTGGACCTGAAACTCGCAAGGGGCTGAGTGAGGGGTTAATTACAGCGTCGCTATGCCATCCTCTCGACAAGATGCCGACCGAGCTTGTCGACGTCATGCTTCGCCTAATCGATCGTCGCGACGCGCATTCTATCGAACAACGTATCGTTCCGTTTGATATCCTTACGCCCGAAAGTTTGTGGACATAAGTTGCCCTGGTCATGCGTTAGCATTTTGCACGAGCTTCATAGGCGACACGTGGTCACGTTGGGGCAACTTCAAACCGAGATTGAAGCCCGAACAACCGCGGTGCAAAAGTTCAGCTTAGTGCGCAAGCACGCAAGCATGGCTGTGGCAGCCGAATGGCGAGCTTCGGGCCGTCTCCCGGTCTGGAGCGCATTCAGATCAAGATTTTCGACTGTTGCCCGCAGGCAGATGAATGTCTGCTGCCCGAGGGCGACCTGAAGGCGCTCTCCGCCCGATGAAGAGAACACCTCAAGCTGGCAGATCGTCAGTGTCCGGCCACTCTTGACGACACGACCGACCGCATCGACGAATTCGCCCTCAGCGGGATTCAGAAGGTTCAGCTTGAACTCGACGGTTAGAACCTCCGTATCTTCAGGGAACAGGGTGAACCGAGCATAACCTCCGGCGGAATCGGCGATCGCCGACAGGCCACCCGCATGAAAATAGCCGTGCTGCTGGGTCAGTTGCGAAGCGAACGGCATACGGATGACCACAACCCCCCGATGGATCTGGTGCAACTCTGCTCCAAGATGCCGCATCAACCCCTGTCGATTGAAGCTTTCACGAATGCGCTGCTCGACCGTCTCGTCTACAAGCGGCAGTGCCACGAAATCTGCCCCGGTTACCCACAACAGGCTCTCGGTGAGCAATTTCGCAAGATCGTAACATATTGAAATTATGGTAAGCACGGCATTAACTAAAGCGATATCGCCCATTGCTTCTGTCACGACTGCGGATTTTTGCGCGGTTCCCTCACCTGCGATAAGTATCGCTATCGGAAGGTGAGGTTCGCCGCAGCACCTAAGATCGGCTCGATCTCTCAATTGGTATTGCCAGCTGGGAGATGTAGTCGGTACATGCGGCGTCAACAGCATCAATGAGCCTCTCAGAACGAGCAATAAGCCAGGACAGCGCCTCCTCGCTTATTATGTAGTACGGCGAGTAGCGCGCCTTCACGTAGGCCTCATTGAGGGTATTGAACCAAGCCACATAGCGATGCCGGTCTCGTGGCCACACCTCGGCGAGATCCTGCCGTTGCTGTTCCGCAAGATTTCGAAGGAGACCAAGACTGTGGGAGGCTGGACTGTAATTCGAAAAGACCAAGAGAAGCCCGGAGTATGCCTGCTCAAGTGATTGGTGAAGGAGAAATGCCGCCTGCCTAAAATCGCCTTCGGCACGGCAAAACTTGGACGTCTTCAGAAAAACTCGTGCGTCGGCCAGCCGATGGTCGTAATACGACTTTGCAGCCTCGTAAATCAATTCTCGGCTTGGGACTTTGGCTGCGGGAAGGTCTTTACCATCTGCTTCATAAAGAACAATGCCGTCGCGCCTTATATCGGAGAAGAAGTAACGGCCCTGATGCAAAGCGTCCCCTACCTCACGTCGCGAATGGATGATCGGCGTAACGGGTGTCTTGATGCCGCGGTCGCGTATCAGCCGGTCCTTGGCGGCATACCAATATTCGGGATCGGCCAGCTTCTTCGTGCTGACGATGATCAGAATGTCGTAGTCCGAGCGGTAGCCCTTGGCAGTGTGTGGTTCATCAACCCAGGTTCCGCGGGCGTAAGATCCAAAGAGGATGATCTTCCAGATACGGCCCTTCTTCTTGAACTCCGCCTCCGCACCCTTCAACGCGTTCTCGAATTCTTCGTGAATGATCTCGACAACACGCGCCAGTTCGCGCTGCTTCTTCTCCGGCAGATGATCGAGGCTCGATTTCATCAAGGGCAAAAACTCCCGTTGAATCACTTCCTTAGCGCATCGACTGACCTGCGCGCCACTGCAATTTCTGAAGGGAAATGGCATTAATCTGACCGGCTCGTGATTTTCCAGTCGCTTGAGGTGTGCGTGTACGATCGCCGATCTTCTCAGACATCTGCTCATGCAGTCTCTACGCCTTGCCCATTCTCTTCACACCAGGACAGGCTGTCGTCGCAACAGAGAAAGAGAAGGAACCAACCATTCCGGCCGTTCTCCAACAATTGCCGACTTCAGGTAGGCCGCAGCTTTCGCTGAATATCACTTCGTGTTGAAATCTTCATCCGCATTGTCCCCACCGCCTGAGTTATGCCCCAAGGAAAACTGGGGACACCGTATTTCAACTTCTCGCACGCACGGGCGGGAGCGAAAGTATAAGCGTCGGCTGGATTGTCTCAGGTTCCAGAGCCGGGCGGGAACTTTTGGTCGAAAGCAGCGTTTTCTTACTGTCACCGAACTCGACCAAGTCGATGACATTCATGGGGCTCGCCGACATGACAGGAGGCGAGCTCCTTCCGTTTCCGCGGTTTGCTTAGAAATAGATCGACATCACCAGGTCCTGGTCGAAATCCCCGAAGCCCTTGCCAAAAATGTTCATGCCGCCCGGATTGTCGGCCTTTTCGTCAATGCCGATGCGAAAGCGAATGGAATGATGATCGGCAATGCCGAGCGAGCCGATCGTCTGTGTCGAGACCATCGCGCCATCAATCCAGGTTCCCTTGTCGTCGATCGTCCACGTCTTGAGCTTGCCGTACTGCGAGCCGCTGAGTTTCCACCAGGCGGGCGAGTACATGCCGCGCCGGTCGCCGAAATCGCCCGGGGACGTCCAGTGGCCGGCCTTGATGCCATTCACCCAGATCGAGATGTCGGATGGCCAGTTGGCGTTGGTCGCCGGCGTCTCGGAGCTGAGCTCCGCCGAAAACTCGACCTTGCGGATCTTTCGGCCCGTGACCTTGGCATTGTTCGGAAATTTGTACTCCACATAGCCGCGGGTGAACCACAAAAGCGCGGCCTGCATGCGTTGCGGGTCAAGGAAGACTTCCTGCACGTCGAGCATTCCGATGACATTGTTGACCGAGCAGAGCCCGCAGGGCGCCTCCACTTCGAACTCTGTGAAAAGCCCGATCGGCATGCTGACGGTAACGACATCTTCAGAAGACTTTGTGCCGCTGGCGTCGAAGCGGATCAGAATTTCATCGTAGATGCAGGAGCAGACCTTCTGATTACCCTTCGTCGCCTTCATCGTCTGCGTCTGGATCAGCCCCGCCTGTTCCAGCGCCTTCAAGTTGGTCGCCGCCGTCGATTGCGGCAAGCCCATGTGTGCGGCGATGTCGTTCACATTCAAGGGGCCCTTCTGGCGCAGCAGGTTGAGGATCTCGATACGCGTCGCTGAACCGAGGGCGTGGACGACTTCGGCATCCTTCATCGGATCGACGGTTAGAAGCTTAGTCTCCATGCTCTACTACCGGTTCTCCAGTCTTTCTCGGCTCTACTTCGCTGATAACATGCGGGCGTTGCCGGTGTCGCCGCCTTTTCTATAAGTGCCGGCCCGCGCGTCGGGAGGAGCTGTCGCGGACCGGCTGGGCCTTCTCACCTCGGCCCGAAAGGTGTTCTTCATTGCCTACCCCTTGATGCCGGAAGACAGCATCAGCGCCTGCGTTACGCGTTTCTGGAAGAGCAGATAGGCAACTGCGACGGGCATGGCGGCGAGAATCGCGACGGCCATGTCACGTGCGTATTTGACCCCGAAGGCATCACTGATCTGGGTAATACCGACGGTGACCGTCATCATGTCCTCCGAACTAGTGACAAGGAAGGGCCATAGGAAGGCATTCCAGGCCATGATGTAGGTGATGATCGCAAGTGCCGTGGTAATTCCCCAGTTCAGCGGCAGATAGAGCCTGAAGAGGATCTGGAATTCCCCGCAACCGTCGAGCTTTGCCGCTTCGCGCAGTTCCTTTGGAACGGAATCGAAGAACTGCTTGTAGACTATGACGACCACCGGAACGATCAATTGCGGCAGGATGATGCCGCCCCAGGTATTGATCAGGCCGAGTCGGTGCATGAGGACGAACTGCGATACCACAAGAGCCTGCGACGGCACCATGAAGCTCGCTAGGATGATGCCATAGAGCAGTTTGCGGCCTGGAAAGATGATCTGCGACAGCGCATAGGCGCACATCACGCTGATCACGATCACGACGATCGTCACGGTGACCGAGGTCACGATCGAATTCATGTACCAGGTGGCGAGATTGGTATTGAAAAGTGCAAAGTAATAGGCCGAGAAGTTGAAGACGTCCGGGATGAAGGTCGTTTTCGATACCACCTCCTGCTCCGGTTTGACCGATGTGACGACCGCCCAATAAATCGGGAATGCCCACATGCAGGCGATCAGGAGGGTCAGGATGAGGAAAAGCACGTTGCCGATAGACTTGCCGGGCATGTGTCAGCGCTCCCTTACGCGCAGAAGCTGGTATTGCAGCACGGAAACGACGACGATAATCAGGAAGAGCATGACGGCGACCGCCGAGCCGACACCACCATGATTGAGGCGGAAGGCCTCGCGGTAAACGAGCTGCAGCAGCACATAGGTCGAGTTGAACGGTCCGCCTTCGGTCATCAGGTAGACCTGGTCGAAAATCTTCAGCTGCAGGATGAGCTGGAGCGTGAGAACGAGCGCCGTGACCGGCCAGATCAGCGGCCAGGTGATGCGGCGGAAGCACTGGAGGCGCGTCGCGCCGTCGAGCATCGCAGCCTCATAATAATCCTGCGGAATATTGCGCAGCCCGGCGATGAAGAGCAAAAGGTTGAAGCCGTTCGTCCACCAGACCGTAACGAGGGCCACCATCGGCATGGCCCAGACGGGATCACGGAAAACACTGATGCGCTTGCCGGTGAAGAATTCGATCATGTATTGCGCAATGCCGAACTGCTGGTCGAGTACCCATTGCCATATCTGGGTCACGACAGACACCGGCAGGATATAGGGGATGAAGAAAAGCACGAGTATCAGGCTCTGCAGCCAACCCTTCAGCCGCACGACCATCAGCGCCAGACCAAGGCCGATCAGCGTGTTCGGGATGACGGTCAACAAGACGAAATAGCCGGTGTTCCATACCGAGGTATAGAAGAGCTTCTGGCCGAAGAGCTTTACATAGTTGCCGAAACCCACCCATTGCCCCACGCCGATCAGCGGCGCGTCGGTGAAGCTCAGGGCAAACATCTTGTAGACCGGGTAGGCAAACACGACCAGATAGGCGGTCACAAACGGCGCAATCATGATGATCGCCGTCAGCGTCTTGCCTCGTCTTTCACTGCTGAACACTAAGCATCTCCTTCAAGCGAGGTGCCGGCCGAAGGTCGCTCCGGCCGGCGAATTCTCACATCTGGCTCTTCAGCTCTTCGCGCATCTGCTCGATCGCGTCTTCCGGCTCGAGCTGCCCGTTCAAGGCCGGAACCACGAAGTTCTGCGTCGCTTCGTAGATGGGACCTGCAACGCCTGCGAGTTTGGAGACCGGATCGAAGACTGCCGTATCTGCGAGCTTCGCATAGGTCGCATTCGGCTGCATTTCCGTGAATTCCTTGCTGTCGGTCACGGGCTTGTAGGCCGGAATGTGACCGGCGCTCGCCCAGGAGATGCTGTGCTCGTTCATCCAGTTGATGATCTCGAGGACGATCTTCACCTTCTCCGGAGCGATCGGTTTGGCATCGCTATTGGGGATCGCGAAGGAGTGCGAGTCCGCCCACGTCGCCTGTTTGCCCATCAGGTTCGGGATTTCGATGGCACCCCATTCGAAACCGAGATTGCCGTTCTTCTGCAGGTCGACCATGGTCGGCACTTCCCAGACGCCGTTGATATGCATGGCGGCCTTGCCGGAGGTGAAAAGCGCAATCGAGGCTTCATACGAAATCAGCTTGGGCGAATAGCCGGTCGTGACCCAGTTTGCCATGGTCTGCAGCGCCTTGGCGCCGGCATCGCCGGGCAGGATCTCGTCTGCATCGATGAACTTGGCGCCCTGCTGTGAAAGCAGAGTATAAAAAACGCGCCACATCGAGCCGCCTTCGTCAGTGTGCAGCGACAACGGATACTCGACCTTGCCGGTCGCCTTGATCTTCTCGAGCGCGGCGTTGAAATTGTCGAGCCCGTCGAGACCCTTGGGCAGACCGTCGTCGCCCAGAAGCCCGGCCTCTTTCAAAATCGTCTTGTTGTAGTAAAGGACGATCGAATGAACGTCGAAGGGAATGCCATAGACCTTGTTGTCAAAAGTCGCCTGCTTCCAGGCCGCATCGACGTAATTTTCCTTCTTGATTCCGGCGGAAGCGAGCTCTTCATCGGAAAACGGCCGCAAGATTCCGGTCGGAACGGCGAGCGGATAACGCGACATATGATAGGTCATGATGTCGGGCTGCTGGCCGACGGCAGCCGATGTCTGAACCTTGGTATAGAAGGGAACGCCCCATTCGAGCGTCGTCGCGTTGATCTTGATGTCCGGGTGGGTATCGTTGAACTCCTTGATGAGCGCCTTCATGCGGATACCGTCACCACCGCTTAAGAAATCCCACCAGGTAATATCGGTCTGTGCGAATGCCGCGGCCGGGGGCAGCAATGCGATTGCCGCCGAAACGGCCAGTTTCAATAGCTTTTTCACGTCGGTTCCTCCTCGATAAATTCATGGGTTGTGACAATCCCCTCGGGAACGGTCCTGGCTGCAAGCCCCCTCCTGGGCCGGCATCCTCATCCTGCATTCACTTCCGAAATCCGGGCTAGACGCCCAAACTCCAGGCATCAGCTGAGCCTCCTGCCTTCGCTGTCGAAGGCCAGCATTTCAGGCACCCTCAGAGAAAGATTGATCTTTTCCTTGGGCTGCGGGCGGCTGTCGCGGCACTCGACCGTCATTTCCGCGCCACTTACAGTCAGAATGTGCAGATAGCCGGTGCCTCCGAGCTCCTCGGTGAACTCGGCCACGGCCGGAAGCGTCACAGTGCCTTCACTTGCCCCAAGCCCGATATGCTCCGGACGGACACCGACATGGACGGATGCGCCGGCAGCAGCACCCCTTCGCACCGGCAGATCGAATGGCTGGCCGGGCGCGTCTTCAAGCTCGACCCGCAAAGAACCTGACCCCGCATTTACGACTTTTGCCTTCAGAAAGTTCATTCCCGGCGAGCCGATGAAGCCTGCGACAAACATGTTTTGCGGATCGCGATAGAGCTTGAGCGGCGCACCGACCTGCTGGACGACGCCTCCTTTGAGCACGACGATCTTGTCGGCAAGCGTCATCGCCTCCACCTGATCATGCGTGACATAAACCATGGTCGCGCCGATCTGCCGGTGCAGCCGGGCGATCTCCATGCGCATCTTTACGCGCAGTTCGGCGTCGAGGTTCGACAGCGGCTCATCAAACAGGAAGACGCGCGGCTCGCGCACGATTGCCCGGCCGATCGCCACGCGCTGGCGCTGGCCGCCGGAAAGCTGGCTTGGCTTGTGGTCCAGATAGTCTCCCAGACGCAGAATGTCGGCGGCCGCCTTGACCTTCTGCTGGATCTCCGCTTTCGGCCGACGGGCGATCGACAGGCTGAACGCCATGTTTTCGAAAACGGACAGATGTGGATAAAGCGCATAGGACTGGAAGACCATCGCCACGCCGCGCTTGGAGGCTTCCCTGTGCGTCACGTCGTCGTTCTCGATGCGGATTTGCCCGCCGCTCGTCTCCTCCAGCCCCGCAATCATTCTGAGCAGCGTCGACTTTCCGCAGCCCGAGGGACCGACAAAGACGGCGAACTCGCCCTGTTCGATCTCGATATCGACGCCATGAATGACCTTGAACGAACCGAACGACTTGCTGACATTCGTCAGCTTGATACCAGACATGCACCCTCCCGATTGTCGTTTTCAACGGGGCGGCTCCTCCGCCGCCCCAATGGCAATCAGTTCACGCCGAGGCGACAGACAGCAGTATGAAATGATAGGATTTTGCCGGCAGGGCCCCGATGAGCGCACCCTCGTCGGTGATGGAAAGACCCGCGCCCGGCTTTGGGACGATGCGCTCCTGGTTCTCGACCGAGTTCCTGGCTTTCAGATCCTCGCCGGTCATGACGTGATGCTGCATGATCTTGAGACCCTTGAAGCCCTGCAGGTCGACGCTGAAGTCCAACGCCTCGTCAAGGCTGCGGTTGATTGCAAAGAGCGCTATCGTCCTGCCGTCGTCGTGCAGCACCGCCGACAGATCGAGATAGGGCACGTCCTGGGCGACCTCGCAGTCGTAAGTCGGGCCGAATGACGACACCGTCAGCGCCGTGCCGCGACCGTATTTCGAGGCAAATTGCAGCGGATAATAGATCGACTGGCGCCATGCCGGACCGCCGGCCTTGGTGAGGATGGGCGCAATCACATTGACGAGCTGCGCCATGCAGGCGATCTTGACCCGGTCGGAGCGGCGGATGAAGACATTGATCAGCGAAGCGACGAAGATCGCATCCTCGAGATTATAGAGCTCTTCGAGGAGCGGCGGCGCTTCCGGCCAGTCCCAGCTCGCGATACGCTCGCCGTCTTCCTTGCGGTCGTGGTACCAGACGTTCCATTCATCGAAGCAGATCTTCACGTCGCGCTTCGACCGCTTCTTCGCCTTGATGTAGTCGATGACGCCGCCGATGGTGACGATATAGCGATCGAGCTCGATCGCCTTGGCATAATAGTTCAGCGTGTCGTTTTCTTCGTTGCCGAAGTACTTGTGCAACGAGATGTAGTCGACGCTGTCATAGCTGGCTTCGAGAACCGTCGCCTCCCATTCGGGATAACTCTTCATCTTGTCGTTGGACGAGCCGCAGACAACCGTTTCCAAGGTCTTGTCGAAGTATTTGAAGGCCTTGCTGACTTCGTTGGCGAGGTGGCCATATTCGGCAGCGCTCTTGTGGCCGACCTGCCAGGGGCCGTCCATCTCGTTTCCGAGGCACCAGATGCGGACATTGTGCGGATCCTTGTAGCCGTGGCTGGCGCGAAGGTCGCTCCAGTAGGTTCCGCCCGGATGATTGCAGTATTCGAGGAAGTTGCGGGCATCGTTCAGCCCGCGCGAGCCGAGATTCATGGCAAGCATCATCTCGGTGTTGGCAAGCTTCGACCAGTCGGCGAATTCATTGATGCCCATCTGGTTGGTTTCACGTGTGCGCCACGCAAGATCAAGCCGGGTCGGACGCTGGTCCCGCGGGCCGATACCGTCTTCCCAATGATAGGCCGAGACGAAATTGCCGCCCGGATAACGCACGATCGGCATATCCAGGTCGCGTACCATATCAAGAACATCGGTTCGAAAGCCGTCCTTGTCCGCCTTGGCATGGCCCGGTTCGTAGATGCCGGTGTAAACTGCGCGGCCCATGTGCTCGAGGAAGGAGCCATAGACCCGCTTGTCGACGGCCGAAATCGTGAATTCCCGGTTTAGGGTGGCTTTTGCCCGCATGGATGTTCCTCGTTATTGAATCTGATTTTTCCGCAAGCTAGACTCGGAAATTTTTTATTTCAAGGATTTTGTTTTATATCAAAAAATCAGTTTCATATAACCGGCCTGGGTTGATGGGGCACGGTTGGATGCGTGAGTCTTAACACTGTTTCAGGCTGTGAATTTTTGCCTCGCGTTTCCTGGACGTCTGCGCGTTTCAGCTTTGCATCCGCTCGCCGTCGACCGCCCCAATCCCTATTGAGGATGCTGCTGTGGCGTGACATTGGCCTCAGAAACTGCGATTATGAGCACCCGATCGAGAACGGTCACCAACGACAATCCAAGGCCAGGGAACGCCCTGCATGTTCTGGTCGTTTCCTCGTCACTTCTTCGGCGGCGGGGCGGCCGTTGCCGGCTTCCGTTTAACAACGATCGTCAACAGGAAATGACCTTGACCTCGACGAAGCCACCCGGAAACGGACTCCCTGCCGAAGACGATCACCGGGGAACGGCGAATTTTCCACTCCTCGTGCTCGCAGCTCTCGGCGTCGTCTACGGCGATATCGGCACGAGCCCGATTTATGCATTCCGCGAAGCCCTGAAGGTCTCCGGTCAGGTGTCAGGGATGGTTGACGGCAAGCAGATTCTGGGTTTGCTTTCCCTGATCGTCTGGGCATTGACCTCCATCGTCGCCGTCAAATACGTAGGCTTCGTTCTGAGAGCCGACAACAAAGGAGAAGGCGGCACGCTTTCACTGATGTCGCTCGCCCGCGAGAGCCTTGAAGGCAGACCGGTCTGGGTTCTTGTTCTTGGCATTGCCGGCGCCTCGCTGTTTCTGGGCGATGCCATCATCACTCCTGCGATATCGGTATTATCGGCCGTCGAAGGCCTCGAGGTCGTCGCTCCGCAGCTTTCGCATTGGGTCGTTCCGACCACGGTTGTCATCATAACGGTCCTGTTTCTCGTGCAACGTTTCGGGACAGGCGGTGTCGCATCGGTATTCGGGCCGGTCACCGCATTATGGTTCCTGACACTTGGCGTCTCCGGCCTTGCTCATATCCTCCAACAGCCCCTGATCCTCTCGGCCATCAATCCGCTCCACGCCATTGAATTTCTCGGCACCCATACTGGAATTTCGGTGCCGGTTCTGGGTGCAGTGTTTTTGGCGGTAACCGGCGCTGAGGCGCTTTATGTCGATCTTGGGCATTTCGGGCGAAAGCCGATCGTCTTTGCCTGGTTCGCGCTGGTGTTTCCAAGCCTGCTTTTGAACTATTTCGGACAGGGCGCATATGTCCTCAGCCATCCTGAGGACATCGAACATCCGTTTTTTGCAATGCAGCCCGAATGGGCACAATTTCCTGTGGTCGCCCTCGCCACCGCTGCAACCGTCATTGCCAGCCAGGCAGTCATATCCGGAGCATATTCCCTTATCCGCCAAGCGATGCATCTCAATCTTCTGCCGCGCTTCAGCATCCGTCATACGTCGGAAACTCAGGCCGGGCAGATCTACATGCCCCAGATCAATGGCCTGTTGTTCGTCGCCGTCATCGTATTGGTGATCACCTTTCGCAATTCGAGCGGTCTGTCGGCCGCCTACGGGATCGCCGTCACCGGCGAGATGCTTATTACCGCCATCTTGCTTTTCGTCGTCGTGCGACGCGTCTGGAGATGGCGACTGACACTTGCGCTGCTCGTAATCGCACCGCTGATCTTGATAGACACCAGCTTCTTCGTCGCCAACGTCGCAAAATTCGCACAAGGCGGCTGGGTTCCCGTCGCCGTGGCCCTAACCCTTGCGTTCTTGATGCAAACCTGGATTTCCGGGCGCCGCTTGCTGACAATTCGAACGAGGGCAGACGAGGTCCCGCTCACGATGATCATCGATAATCTGACAAGGAAAAAGCCGTCGACGGTACCGGGAACTGCGGTGTTTCTGACGAGCGACGTCGAAGGTGCGCCTACTGCTCTCTTGCATAGCATGAAGCACTACAAGGTGCTGCACGAGCACAATATCATCCTCAGCGTTCTGACGTCCCCGTCACCTTATGTTGCCGATGACGAGAAAATCCTCCTTGAGCGCCTGCATCCCCTGTTCAGCCGCATCGTCATCACCTTTGGCTATATGGAGACCCCCAACATTCCCCGCGCCCTTATCCTGGCGCGCAAGCTCGGCCTGAAATTCGACATCATGTCGACCACCTTTTTCCTGTCGCGCAGGACGATCTTGCCGTCCGATAAAGGCGGCATGCCGTTGTGGCAGGATCGGGTGTTCATCGCACTCGCGCACAATGCCAGCAACGCGACTGAGTATTTCCGGCTCCCGACCGGGCGTGTCGTCGAACTCGGTATCCAGGTGACGATCTGACTGGCGCCCTCATCGGCGCAGCGCCTGCGTTGCGCTCATGAGCGAAGAGCTTGCCTGGTGATCGTGACGAAGGCGAAAGAGGAGCCGCGCTTCGAGGCATCGTCGAACCCGCCGTCAGCGGCAATGGCCGGGCCGGTCCTCGGCTTCGATCTTCCAACGGGTCGCTTCCAGAAAGTTGCCGCTGGAGACTTCAGGTAAGAGCACGGCTTGCTTCCGGCAAATTGACTGTCGCTCTAAAGCTTCGGCGTCAGCATCTCAAACCGGTCGCGGACGGTGGAGCAGAGATCGCCGCCAAGGCGGGCGATCGCATCGACTGCTGCTGGATCAACGTGGAAGCGCTCCGGATCGACAACACCGTCACGATAGTGCGCAAAGACGATTTCACCGAGGATAGCTTGTAGCGCTCGCGCTCGCTCAGTGCCGTAAAGTCGAAGGAGATGCTCAAATCAGCTTGCTGTCCCTATCGGGGCAAATCTGCTCATGGCGCCGGTGAAGGCCTTGGGAAGCGGCGGGGCATAGGAGCCACGCTTGCTGGTCGAAAGTCCGAGCGACACCAGCGCCTCGGCCTGCTTCACCGCCGCGGCAACGCCATCGACGACCGGAACACCATAGATCTCCTGCAAATCGCGCGCGAGATCTGTCATGCCCGCACAGCCGAGCACGATTGCTTCTGCACCATCTTCTGAAAGTGCCCTTTCGATTTCAGCCCGAAGCTTCCCGATAGCACCGGAGGCCCCGTTTTCGAGTTCGAGCACTGGGATGTCGGATGCCCTTACCTTCGCCCGGCCGCCCATGCCGTAGCGGCGGACAAGATTGTCGATGAGCACGCGGGAGCGTTCCAGCGTGGTAACGACCGTGAAACGTTGCGCCAAAAAGCCGGCCGTCGCCACCGCAGATTCGCAAAGGCCGAGAACCGGCACATCGGCAAAGGCGCGCGCGGCATCAAGGCCGGTGTCGTCGAAACAGGCGACGACCGCCGCGTCATAGCCGGCCCCCTGGCGCTCCTTCAGCTCCATCAGCAGTCCCGGGATTGCCAGCGCCCCGTCATAGTGGCCCTCGATCGAAACCGGTCCCATACGGGACGTGGCCGCGATGATGTCCGTTCCTGTTGCGGCGACGGCGCGTGCGGCGATAGCAGCCTTTTCCGTCATCGAGGCCGTCGTGTTGGGGTTTACCAGCAATATGCGCATGTCATTTGAACTTTGCCTGCCGCCGGCTGAGCATCATCATGATGGCGAGCGCGACGAGGATAATGGTGAAGGAGAAGAGCGTCGTCACGGTTCCGAGCGCATAGAGCACGGGCGTCGTGACGTTCGTCGTCATGCCGTAGATTTCGAGCGGCAGCGTGTTGTAGGTACCCGACGTCATCAGCGTGCGGGCGAATTCGTCATAGGAGAGCGTGAAGCCGAAAAGGCCGACGCCGATCAGGCTCGGCAGGATCATCGGCAAAACGACGTGCCGGAAGGTCTGCCATGAGTTTGCGCCGAGATCGCGCGCCGCTTCCTCATAGGCCGGAGAGAACCGGTTGAAGACGGCAAACATGATCAGAACGCCGAACGGCAGCGTCCAGGTGAGGTGGGCGCCGAAAGCCGAGGAATACCAGGCAGGCTTCAGACCGCCTTGCTGGAAGACGACGCCGATGCCGAGCGAAATGATGATCGAGGGAACAACGAGGCTCGCAACGGTCGCATAAAACAGTGCCGTCGAGCCCCGGAACTTCCGGCGGAAGGCCAGACCTGCGAGCAGCGAGACGGCGACGGTGACGATCATCACCATCAGGCCGAGCAAAAAGGATCGTTTGAAGGAGGCGCCGAAATCGCCGACGGCCTGTTTTTCGAAAAGGTTGAAGAACCAGTGAACCGAAACCCCGTTCAGCGGGAAGGTCAGGCCACCGTCCGGCCCCTGGAACGACAGGATCACAATCGCCGAGAGCGGGCCGTAGAGAAAGACCACGAAGACGGCGAAAAAGACCGCGAGCACGTAGAATTCGACGGTTCGCTTTTCATGGTTCATCTCAAAGCTCCTTGCGGATGTCGACGACGCGCAGAATGGCGGCGACCATCAAGAGCACGACGACCAGAAGCACGACAGCATTGGCGGCAGCGGCCGGATACTGCAGCAGCGACATCTGGTTTTTCATCATCAGCGCCACCGAAGCGCTCTGGCCGCCGGACATGACCTGCACGGTGGAAAAATCCGCCATCACCAGGGTCACGACGAAGATCGTACCGATCGCCATGCCCGGTTTTGCAAGCGGGATGACGACGTTCCAGAGGATCTGCCAGCCGCTGGCACCGGCATCGCGCGCCGCCTCGAAGAGCGAGCGGTCGATGCGCATCAGCGTGTTGAAGATCGGCGTCACCATGAAGAGCGTATAAAGGTGCACCATGGCGAGTACGACGGCGAAATCGGAGTAGAGCAACCACTCGATCGGCTGTGGGATGAGGCCCATCTCGATCAGCGTCGTATTGACGAGCCCATTGCGGCCGAGCACGGGGATCCACGAGATCATGCGGATGATGTTCGACGTCATGAAGGGCACGGTGCAGACAAGGAAGAGGATCATCTGCGTCGAGGTCTTGCGGATATGGAAAGCCAGAAAATAGGCGACCCAAAAACCGATGAGGAGCGTGAGTGCCCAGACGATGACGGTGAACTTGAGCGTGTTGAGGTAGATCTTCCAGGTGACCCACGAACCGAGCGTCTCGGTATAATTCATGGTGAGGAAGGCGGGATAGAGCCCCGCAAAGTCATAATCCCAGAAGCTCACGACAGCGATCATCGCGATCGGCAGCAGGAAGAAGAAACCGAGGATCAGAAAGAGCGGCAGAGCCTGGAAATAGGAAATCGCAGCCAGCGGAAGGCGAAAACCGCCACTTTTAACGCGCTCAGCCTTCTCACCGGGTTGTGCGGAAGCGATCGTTGCCATCTGCCATCCTCTTAGACATTCGCGGAAACCAAACTGGAAGGGATCCGAAAGACCCCTCCCCAGCCCTCCCGCAGAAGGAGGGAGTGTCTGCCGCGGCCTCTCCGGTCCCTCCTCCTGTCGGGGGATTGAGGAGACGAACGCGGCGAGCACCTTATGCGGCGATGAACTCGTTCCAGCGGCGGACCATGTAGCGATCTTCATCCATGACCGAGTTCCAGCAGGCAACAGCGCCCATGCGGGCCTCGAAGGAGCCGCCATCGCGCACGGCGCCGGCCTTCTCCATGACCTTGCCTTCCGGCGAGAGAATGTCGCCCTGCGCCGGCTTGCCCTCGATCCAGTAGCCCCATTCATCGGCCGACATGAAGCCCTTGGCGGTTTCCATGCAGGCAGAGTAGTAGCCCTGGCGGTTGAGGTAGCCGCCGACCCAGCCGGATGTGTACCAGTTGATGTACTCGTAGGCGGCGTCGAGCTGAGCACCCTTGAGGTGCGAGGCAAGGCCGAGACCGCCGCCCCACGCGCGGTAGCCTTCCTTGAGCGGCTGGTATTTGCAGGCAATACCCTTGGAACGGACAGCGGCAACGGCCGGCGACCACATCGACTGGATGACGACCTCGCCCGACGCCATCAGGTTGACCGACTCATCGAAGCTCTTCCAGAAGGCGCGGAACTGGCCTTCGCTCTTTGCCTTGATCAGGAATTCTATCGTCTTGTCGATCTCTTCCTTGGTCATGTTGCCCTTGTCGGCATATTTGATGTTGCCCATGGCTTCCATGATCATCGCGGCATCCATGATGCCGATCGAGGGAATGTTCAGAATCGAGGTCTTGCCCTTGAACTTCGGATCCATGATGTCGGCCCAGGTGGTGATCTCGCGGCCGACGAGATCCGGACGGATGCCCAGGGTGTCGGCGTTGTAAATGGTCGGAACCATCGTCATCCACTTCGTCGGCTCCTTGGCGAAGGTCTTGGAATCGGCGCCTTCGACGAAGCCGACCGTATGCGGTGCAGTACCCTGCGCAATGACGCTGTCCGGCTTCATCTTGCCGTTGATGAAGAGCGGCACGATCTTGTCGAAATATTTCAGCTTCGACGTGTCCATCGGCTGGAGGACGCCGGTCGGAAAGACTTTCTTGGCAATCCAGTATTCGATGTCGGCGATGTCATAGCTGTCCGGCTGGGTGACGGCACGCTGGGCAGCAGCGTCGGAGTCCGTTGCCGTCATCTCAAGCGTGATGCCGAGGTCCTTCTTGCACTGTTCGGCGATCGCGTTGATGTTGGAAACGCCCGTGCCGAACTGGCGAAGCGTGATGCTGGACTGCGCCCAGATCGTCGGAAAGCCGGTGATCAGGCCCGAGCCGGCGGCCGCACCGATCGCGGCAGCGCCCGTCTTCAAAAGCGAACGGCGGGAAATGCCCTTCGCGGTCTTGGTTGTCTTCGTTTCAGTCGTCATGTCAGTTCCCCTTTTTTGATTGCAAAGTTCAAGGACGGCCGAGGAGGATGGCATCCTCCAGGGTCCAACTCAAAGCCACCGCATCGCCGATCGATACGGGTCTGGCGAAGTAATCGCCGTCGCTCGCGATGACCGTAAAGTCGTCACTGCCCGCGCCGATTGCGGTGATTTTCACCGAAGCGCCGCGGTATTCGATGTTGGAAACCACGCCGTGGAAGCCGAGCGTCTTTTCCGCAGACGCTTCGAGGCGGACGCGATCGGTGCGGATGCCGATATCGATAGGCTCGCCCACCTTCCTGCCCTCACCACGCACGGAAAATGTCTGGCCTTCCGGCACCTTGAGGGTGATCACGCCGCCTTCGGCAGCGACCACGCGTCCGGATAGAACGTTGTGGTCGCCCATGAAACGGGCGACGAAAGCCGTGGCCGGGCGCTCGAAGACCTGGCGCGGTGCTGCCGCCTGTTCGATCTTGCCGTCATTCATGACGACAATCATGTCGGCAAGCGCCATCGCCTCTTCCTGGCTGTGCGTCACATGGACGAAGGTGATGCCAAGCGTCTTTTGAAGCTTCTTGAGCTCGGCGCGCATACGGATCTTCAAGAACGGGTCGAGGGCCGACAAGGGCTCGTCAAGCAGCAGCGCTTCCGGATCGGTGATCAGCGCCCGCGCCAGCGCCACGCGCTGCTGCTGGCCGCCCGAAAGCTGCGCCGGACGCCTGGTCGCGTAAGCTTCCATCTGCATCAGCTTCAGCATCTCCAGCGCCTTGGCCCGGCGCTCGTCCTTGCCCAGTCCCTTCATCTTCAGGCTGAAGGCGACATTGTCGATAAGGTCCAGATGTGGAAAGAGTGCATAAGACTGAAACATCATCGCTGTGCCGCGTTTGGCGGGAGGAAAGTCGGTCACGACGGTATTGCCGAGGCGGATATCGCCCGACGAGATGCTTTCATGGCCGGCGATCATGCGGAGCGTCGAGGTCTTGCCGCAGCCCGATGGGCCGAGGAAGCAGCAATATGACCCAGCCGGAATCTTCAAGCTGATGGCGTGGACCGCAGTCGTCGCGCCATAAACCTTCGAAACGGATGCTATATCGATTTCCGCCGCTTTCGACATCGTGTCTTCCCCTGTTCGAGAAAGATCGATGCATCCGCCGTGCCAGTTTTGTCGCCGGCCTCAAACCCCATGAATCACTTGGCTTTTTCGGAAGGTCCAAAGCTCCCGCCCAATTCAGTCCTCCATCGACGTGCACAGGAAATAGGCTTTTGTCCGCGATTTATGCAGATGATCGTATACAATTTGACCTGCATTTTGCTTGCAAATTCCGTTTAACATTTCTTGCGAAGCTGTCTATCATTGGGGTGATAATCAGGTATCCGATTTCATGAAGTCCACCTCTGACGCAGTTCTTTCGACAGATGATTCAGCCGAGACAGGCGCGCAGCAAATTCGTGATGCGATCCGCGATGCGATTGTCGAGCGCCGCCTTTCTCCGGGCACGAAACTTTCTGAAGGCGATGTCGGAAATCTCTTCAACGTCAGCCGCACGCTTGCCCGTGCCGCACTCCAGGCGCTGTCTTACGAGGGACTCGTCAGCGTCGAGAAGAACCGCGGCGCCTTCGTCGCCTATCCCTCCCCTGACGAGGCCCGTCAGATTTTCGCTGCCCGGCGTCTCGTGGAGCCCGGAATCCTGCGCGAAGCGGCCGCGCGAATTACACCTTCGCAGATTGAGCACCTGAAGCAGCTTCTATTGGAAGAGGGCCGTCTGATGAGCGAGCGCGGCCAAACAGCGCGACGCGCGGAAATCAAGGCCTCCGGCGATTTTCACTTGATGCTCGCACAGATTTCCGGCAATGCCATCATGCAGCGCTTCATGGAAGAACTCGTCGCCCGCTCCTCGCTCGTCATTGCTCTCTACGGTCAATCGACCGTATCAAGCTGCGGCCATACAGAGCATGGCGATATCGTTGCAGCCATCGAAAACGACGATCTCGATACCGCCTGCCGACTGATGGTGCACCATATTTCCCATATAGAAGCCGATCTGGATCTGCGCGAACGCAAAAGCTTCGGACTGAAAGAGGCCTTTTCCGTCTAGAATTGGCCAGCTTGGCACACGAAGGCTAATTCCGGCTGTCAGAGCATTGCCAACCCGGTTTCATTGCAGTGGTCTATCGGCGAAATGAGCCATCGCAAACTCGGCCGCATTCTGGTTGGATCTCCTTGCTTCGTCGAGCCAGAACGGAAACAACGAGGCCCCATGGAACAGGCCCGGCACGACATCGAGCCGCACATCGACATTGGAAGCCTTCAGCTTTTCGAAAAGCCGCTGAACATCCCCCCGCAAAGCCTCCTTGTCCCCGACTTGCAGCAGGGTCGGAGGAAAGCCTGAATAATCGCTGTTTATCGGCGACACGGTTTGAAGCGAGGCAGTCCCCTTGCCCGCATATTCTTTCCCCACCTGCTGCAGCCATTCGCGGCTCAGCGAAACCTCGTCCTTTCCATGCGCTGGAACCCCCGCACCCTCAAAATCGGCAACCGGGCTGATAGCGATCACGGCAGCGGGCTTCTCGCCATTTGTGGCGATCTGGCGAAGGGACATTTGAAGTGCCAAGGTTGCGCCGACGGAATCTCCGATCACCACAATGTTTGCCGCCTCGTAGCCCGATTCAAGCAGCCATCGAAACGCAGTGACTGCATCCTCGACCTGCCTCGGAAAGCGGTACTGAGGCAAAAGCCGATATTCGATCAACAGCACATCGGCAGACGAGGCCTTCGCGAACGACGCGGCGATGTTTCGATGACTACGCAAGGAGCCGCCATAAAGGCCTCCACCGTGGAGATAGAGGATCGCCCGTTTGCCAAGCGGGTGGTGGAGGCGAGCGGGCCAGATCAACTCGCCGTCAACGCCATCGGCATCGACGTCTCGTATCTGTACCCGCGTTGGCTCAGGCGTGGCCCTCATCGCCTCCTCGAAGCGCAGCCTTCGGTCGCGAAACTCACTCTTGTCGTCTAAAAGCCGAGCAATGATTTCCTTGGCGCGCGATCGTGGATCCGACTTTGTTGCGCTGGCGCCATCGGCACGTGCCATACCGTTCAGCGATGATAGCAGAAGCAAGCATGCCATCACCCTGAAAGCCAAACCGGTTTTTGATCGCAATGGCATGAAACTCCTCTTGATCCTCGCTTCTCAATATCAGTGGTCGGCCAAGACTGTAGCGGCAATTGCTTTCGTGTAAAGAAAGGGAAGCAGTTTCCGGGAGTATTTGTCCCGAGCCTGCCTCAAGACCTGGAAATCACGCCGGCGTTGGAAAAATCTTGGCAAAGCGGGCACCTGGCCACGGCCAATGCGCCGGTTTCTGTTTGCCGCCGTGCAACGACCTGCGTCGGATTGACGACCCCCCAAGGCGATCGCCTGAAAAGCGTCGTGATCATCTAGACGACAGCCATGACATCGATGGACTGGGTGGATCGAGAATAGCGGGGGCGAAGATGGCATAGTGGAGCGAGGCGACCAGCCTTTGCGTCAGCCCGGCAATGATGAGTTGAACGGCAGACCCGTCCGCTACCGTGTGGGATCTCGCTGCCGAAGGCCGACGTGCCGTGCCGGCCGGCACGACGTCCGCGCATGACGACCTCTATGATGAGCACGGCCTGCGGAGGCCGCCAATCGCGGCATCTCCCTGCTGGAGGCCATCCAGTTGTCGCGTTACAAGTCGGTGACGCACGCAGCCGGTTACTATATTAATGCAGAACACAAGCTTGGATACGCAGCGCGGCTGCTGGTCTGAGCGCGGCTTTATGTCGAAGAGTCGGTCCGATAGCTGCATCCTCCCCTGCCGCTTCCGATCAATCGTGCCAACCTGCGGCCATGACTGCCCTATCCCTTTGGCACACTCGGTGTCAACGACATGATCATCCAAGTGCGAGCGAGAAGCCCGACGCGGGCAAGAGATGCGTTGGCACCCACTGTGTGTGCATCTAACACCCGCGGCGCCAGTATCAGTCGGCGATGATGCAGAGTGGGCTCTCCCGTCCGAAGGCGTCGCGCGCCCGCACGGCATGGCGCGCGCCCGATTGCGGCGATACATGCAAGTAGGCCGTCGAGATCAGAGGAGCGGGATTGACCTTCTCGAAGGTCTTTCCATCGGTGCTGGTCAAGACGTCGTAGAAAATGCCCGGACTGGCATCGCCTGCGGCCCAGAACAGCATCCGTTGCGCCCGCTCTCCAAGACCCCGGTAGCGCGTCGCCGTCAGCCCGGTCGGCGCGGACGGCGCCGCTCCCGTGTCGGGGACTACCAGTATTTGCGTGAGGGAGGGCAGTGGCACGTCAAGGTCGAGGCTGATCCGGCCTTCCTGCGCGTCGACGATGCTGATCGGGTGCAAAAGCGCAGGCTCCTGGGCGCGCCGCAATTGGGCAAACTGATCGGCGGTTGGCTCGCGCGGTGCGCCGACCGGCTCCCAGGGACCGCGTGGGTTGCCTTCGTCCCGCTGCGCCTCCCACACTTCCATGGGATTGGTAAACTCATTGTCGATGCGCAGCAGGCAAACGGCGTGACGGCCCGGCTTTAATCCGTCGATTTGAAGCCGCACCGACGTTCGTCCGGACTGTGTGATTGCGTCGACGGAGTGGATCAGCGCGATTGAGGCGCCGCCATCGGCAAGTTTTGTAGGCAGGACGGCCAGCCCGTCTATGTCCGGATCGAGTTTCGGATTTGCTGTCGCCTCGCAGAGTGTATCGCCCAGCGTTGCCAGCAATTCGAGCGATGTCAGGCCGGGCTTCTTGATCTGCTCGAAAGGCGGGGCAGCGTCGACGTCGGTTTCCAACGTGCTCAGATCGGTCTTGTGCTCCCATTGCGCCCGCCGGAAATTGCGGGGTCCGAAATAAGCAAAGATCGTTCGCTGCCCCCAGCCGCCGATGAAGGCGTGATCGTTGCTCAGAAAGGTGAAGTCGGCCGCCCCGGGGGCGATGATGCGGCGCTCGTGCTGCTCGATGATCTTGCCGATCATTGCGGCATAATAGGCCTTTCCATGCCACGAGTGATGGTCGGACCAACCAAGCTGCGGATCGCATTCATCATTGACGATCGGCAATTCAGCCAGCCGCGGATGATGCTGCCGCAAATAGTCGACGGTAAGCAGCGTGCGATCGATGATGCCCTTGCTGTTGGGCGTCAGATCCTCGATGCTGCCATTGACGCCCTTTTCATGGATGGAAATGAAGTCGATCCGCGGCGGGCCGTCGTTGGTCAGGCAGCTCACGCCTTTATCGCAGTGCGCAACGATGGCGCGAAAGATCGGCGAGAGCGTGCGCGCCGTCCCGGGACCGCCCATCGGTAAGGAGCGGTCGACGGCGTCGAGCCCGGCAACGCAGGCATCATAATAGTTTGTGTAGCCCCGCTCACCGTAGGTCCACCAGCCGGAGTCCGCCTCATTGGTCGTCTCGAAAAACCAGCTGCGTAGCTCCTCTATGCCATAGCGCCCGGCATAACGTTCCGCCACTGCCGTGACCAGGTCGCGCCACGCCTTGACCTGGTCGATGTTCTCATAATCGGTGAAGATGCCGGATGGATTGCCCATCAGTTCGAAGAACGGTTTGAGCCGATGCTCGACCATCACGTCGACTGCGCGGTCGAGCAGCGACCAGTCGTATCTGGGGTTTTCAATGCCTCCGGTCGCAGTCAGCAGGTTGAGCAGATAGTGAACGCGCAGATAGCGGACGCCTTCATGCGGTACGCCGCCGAGATAGGCGACCATCTGGCGCATTTCCGGCTCCAGCAGCAGTTCTGCCGGAGAAAAGCCCGTGCCGCGCCAGAAGCGTTTGAAAGGACGCACCGGCTTGCTCACGTCGACATCTATCTTTGTGCGCTGGCGCATTCGCGCAATCTCCCTGGTTGGTTAAAGAGGCTATTTGAATTTGGCGCGCATGGCGTCGATGCCTGGAATGACCCCGGTCAGGTGCTCATGCTTCGGGTCGAAGCGCTGGATAAGACCACGGCGATGCTTGCCGACGAGGATGGTGAAGATGTAGCTGCGGTGTCCGGGCGACGTGACTGTCGGATGATAGCCGCGGTCGAGCAGGAACGTATCGCCGCTGCGGGTCATGAATGTCTCGACCGGCCCGTTCTCTTCATAGACGATCTGTCCACCGAAACCGGTCTCAGGGAGGAAACGGTAATGGTAGAGCTCTTCGTGACGACTTTCGACATCGCCGCACTCGGTGTCGTGCTTGTGGGGCGGGTAGCCTGACCAGCAACCGTCGCCGGCGTAGAGTTCGCTCACCAGGAGATGACCACAGCGCCCGTTCTGGCGTTGACCGAGCAGATGGGCTATGCGGCGCTGACTATGAGTCTCGAAGGAGCCGACATTGACCGCGTCGACCTCCTGAGGCGTGACGCGAAAAGCTGCATAGCGCCTCTCGCAGATCCCACCGGCCACGGCGATCTCGGCATTCCCGCTTGTTGCCGTGACAACGACGTCTGCGTCGACGGGCGCATAAACGCAATCGGCGTCACCTGACCAGATGTCGGCGCGTTGGCCGACCGCTTCGAAGCGAATGCCGTCGACCTCGATGTCGACCCTACCCGAGAGCACGACATAAAGGCTTTCATGCGCCGGTAGCCGTCTTCGCTCCTGACGGCCGGCAGAAAGCTTGAGAAGGTCGAAATAAATGAGCTCCAGGGTAGCCGACGACTGGTCGACGAGCGGGCGGGCGCGGATCTCGCTACGGGAAATGAGTTCTGGCATTCAATGCAACTCCGCAAGTGGGTGCTCGTCGAAGGGCGTGAGCTTCAAGGTTTCGGCGTGGTGGCAAGCGACGGAATGGTCATCCGTCTTGACTGGCCGCAGTGGCGGTACATGGCTCTTGCAGAGGTCTGTGACGTAGCGGCAGCGGGGGTGGAACGGACAGCCTGAAGGAGGGTTCGCCGGATCGGCCACCTCGCCGGCAAGCCGGATGCGGCGGCCACGGCGGCGCAGCCTTGGATCCGGGATGGGGACGGCCGAAAGAAGGGCTTCGGTATAAGGGTGGCGAGGGCTGGCGAAAATGGCGTTGGTCGGCGCCTTTTCCACGACTTTCCCCATATACATGACCGCAACGTTGTCGGAGATGTGACGCACGACCGAAAGGTCATGCGCCACGAAGAGGTAAGTCAGCCCGAAGCGCTCCTGCAGGTCTTGCAACAGGTTGATGGTCTGCGCCTGCACGCTCACATCCAGAGCCGAGACAGCCTCGTCGGCGATCACCAGGCGCGGTTCGGGCGCAAGCGCGCGGGCGATGCTGATGCGCTGCCTTTCTCCGCCGGAAAAGGCGTGCGGATAGCGGCGCATGAATTCGGGGCGAAGTCCGACGCTGCGCAGCAGCTCGGCGACCCGATCCACCAGTTCCGAGCCCGTTGCGATGCCATTCACCTTCAGCACCTCGCCGATGATGTCGATGACGCGCATGCGCGGGTTAAGCGAAGATTGCGGATCCTGAAAGACGACGCGGATATCGCGGTGAATCTCTTTCAGCCCCGGTCCGGACAATCTCGCAAGATCGATGGGCGCACCGCTGCGCCCGGTATAGGCGATCTCGCCTGCCGTCGGGCGGTAGACGCGCAGGATGGTGCGCGCGAGCGTCGACTTTCCGCAACCGGATTCGCCGACGATGCCCAGCGTCTCGCCACTGTCGACGCTGAGAGACACGCCGTCAACGGCCTTGATATGACCGACGACCCGTCGGAATGCACCTCGATGGATGGGGAAATGCATTTTGAGATCGTGCAACTCGAGCAGCGCGTTCTGTCGCCGGGGTGTGTCGGCCGTCATCGGTTTTCTCCATGCAGAAGGCAGCTTGCAACGTGGCCTTTTGATATCGTGACCGGCTCGGGAGCCTTGCGGTCGCAAAGCCCTGCCACCGCCATTGCGCAGCGCGGGTGAAAACCGCATCCCTGAGGGCGGTCCAAAGGCGAAGGCACCATACCCTCGATGGTCGGGAGCCGTTTTGTTCCACCGCCATGCATACGCGGAACCGATTGCAGGAGCGCCCTGGTGTAGGGATGTGCCGGCGCGTGGAAGATGGTGTCGACGTCGCCGGCCTCGACGACCTTGCCCAGATACATGACGACCACCTCGTCGGCGATCTCGGACACCACGCCGAGATCGTGGGTGACAAACAGCACCGAAAGATTGAAGTCGGCCTGCAGCGTCGAAAGCAGGTCGAGGATGTTGGCCTGCGTCGTCACGTCAAGTGCCGTGGTCGGCTCGTCGGCGATCAAGAGCTTTGGGCGACAGGAAAGCGCAAGTGCAATACAGACGCGCTGGCGCATGCCGCCGGAAAATTGGAAAGCGTAGCTCTCCATCCGCTCCCTCGGGCGGGGAATGCCGACAAGCGACAGCGTCTCGATCGCATGCTCTTTCGCTTCGCGTCGGCCCATGTTCAGATGCAGGCGAATGACTTCGATCATCTGATTGCCAATCGTGTGGACCGGCGAAAGCGCGGCCATCGGCTCCTGGCTGATCAGGGCGATCTGAGCGCCGCGAATCGCCCGCATATCCTTGCCGCGTGGATCGAGCGCGACAATGTCCACCGGCGGCTTGCCGGCGTCTGGCCTGTAGCGGATTGCGCCCGATACAATGCGCCCGCCGCGCGGAACCTGGTTCAGGATCGAGCGCCCGGTAATGCTCTTGCCGGAGCCGGATTCGCCCACGACGCACACCGTCCTGCCGCGCGGGATCGAGAAAGACACGCCGTCGACCGCCCGCACCAATCCCGCATTGCCGAAGAAATGGGTGTGAAGGTTGTCGACCTCGATCAGCGGGTCCGGCGCAGCGCTCCGGTCTGTCTCTTTGGCAGGCATGGGTTTAGTACTCATAGGGATCTGCAGCATCGCGAATTCCATCACCAAGGAAGTTGAGCGCAAGGACCGTGATGATCACCGCCAGTCCGGGCAGGAACAGCCAGGGCGCGTTAGAGACAGCCAGGATGTTCTGCGCCTCCTGCAGCAGGACACCCCAGCTCACCACCGGAGGTCTGAGCCCGATGCCGAGGAAAGACAGTGCCGTCTCGGCCAGGATCATGGTAGGGATCGCCAGCGTCACCGAGGCGATGATATGGCTCATGAATGACGGCACCATGTGTCGCCAGATGATGCGCATCTTCGAACAGCCGTCGAGCTCTGCGGCAATCACGAAATCCTCAGACTTGAGCGACAGGAAGCGCCCACGCACCACGCGCGCCATGTCAGTCCAGCCGATCAGCGACAGGATGACGGTGATCCAGAGGTAGACAACGATCGGGTCGGTGCTGATCGGAACGGCCGCCGCCAGTCCCATCCACAGCGGAATGGTTGGTATCGACTTCAAAAGCTCGATGCCGCGCTGGATGACACCATCCACCCAACCGCCGTAAAGACCCGATATGCCGCCTAAAAGAATACCGAGGATCAGACTGATGGTCACGCCGATCAGGCCCACCGACATCGAGATGCGGGTTCCATGGATGGTTCTGCTGAGCACGTCGCGGCCAAGCCGATCAGCACCAAACAGGTAAAAAGGCTGACCCGGTTCGAACGGACCGATCAGGTGGCGGTTGGTCTCGAACAGGCCCCAGAACCGGTAGGGCTCGCCCTTGACGAAGAAACCCACCGGGATGAGCGTGTTCGGATCAGGTTCATAGGTACGGCTGAGCGCAATCGGGTCGACCTTGGCAAGGTAGCCGTTCACATAGAGCATGTGGAACGCGCCGTTGGCGTCATGGCCCGCAAACCTGAGCCGTTGCGGCGGGGCATAGGTGAAGCGTGGATCATAAGCCTGCTCCGACATCGGCGCCAGGAACTCGGCAAAGGCGGCAATCAGATAGACCAGCACGATGACGGCACCCGAAGCCAAAGCCACCCGGTGCTGGCAAAACCGCCACCAGATCAGCCGCCATTGCCCTGCCGATGCGTTTGCGTGCTTGGCGGGCTTGATCATTGGGATGGCCGTTGCCACGGTTTGATCGGCCATTGCAGTTGCCTCCTCTTCAACCGTTGCGGATGCGCGGATCGAGCCATGCAAGAAGCAGGTCGGAGATCAGCGTACCGATGAGGGTAAGGATGCTCATGAGCAGAATGATGCTGCCGGCCAGATACATGTCTTGGGCAAAAAGCGCGCTGAGCAGCAGCGGCCCGGTTGTCGGCAGGCTGAGCACGATCGACACCACGACCGCACCGGAGACGAGGTGCGGCAGCACCCAGCCAAGCGTTGAGACGAACGGATTGAGCGCCACGCGCACCGGATATTTCAGGAGGAGCCTGGTCTCGCTGAGACCGCGGGCGCGCGCCATGTCGACATAGGGCTTGTTGAGCTCGTCCAGCAGGTTTGCTCGCATGATGCGGATCAGGGCTGCCGTCGCGCCGGTGCCGAGCACGATGACGGGGATCCACATATGCTTCATGAGATCCCAAAGCTTGCCCCAGCTCCAGGCGGCGTTCATGTATTGAGGCGAGAACAGTCCACCGATGCTCAGCCCGAAATAGTGAGCGCTGAAATACATCAGCACCAGCGCCAGCAGGAAGCTTGGAATGGCAAGGCCGAGGAAGCCGAAGAAGGTGGCGATGTAGTCGCCCACCGAATATTGCCGCACGGCCGAATAGATGCCGATCGGGAATGCCACCGCCCATACGAAGATCAGCGTGATGAGCGAAACCACCATCGTCAGGTTCAGGCGCGACCAGATAAGCTCGCTGACGGGTTTGTTCCAGTCGAAGGACTGCCCGAAATCGCCGCGCAGCAAAATGCCGCTGATCCACTTCCAGTATTGGACGACCAACGGCTGATCGAGCCCATAGCGCTCGCGCAGGCCAGCGATGACCCCGGGATCGATGGTTTCGTTCTGCGACGCCAGCCGGGCGGTCAAAGCGGTCAGGAAATCGCCCGGCGGAAGCTGGATGATGATGAAGGTGACGATCGAAATCACAAACATCATCGGGATCATGTAGAGCAGGCGTCTGATCATGAATCCGGCCATTTCTTCGCTCCTTGCGATGTTTGTGGGCAGAAGCCCGCCACAAGACACAAGGGCGGCGACAGGTCCTGTCGCCGTCCGGTTCGGAAGGTCAGTTTTCGTAGTAGAAGGTCTCGGGCTTAACCGGCCCGGGGATCATGTAGAAAGAGGTGCTCGGGATCACGTCGGGCACGTTGCGCATATTCTTCTTGGCGATGCCCACGCGGTCGGGTTCGAGGTTGGTACCGATGATGTAGAATTGGTCGCGTGTAATGGCGAGCAGTTCCTTCATGGCCGCGAGCTGCTGCTCAAGTGTCGCGCTCTGCTGCACCTTCCGGTACAGATCCATCTGCTTCTTGGCTTCCTCGCTCGGCTCCTCGGCATTCGGATCGTTGGGGTTCTGGTAGTAAAGACCCCAGGCGGTAGCGAAGCTCGATTCATATTCATGCGGGAAGTACCATTTGGGATCGAGCAGTCCCAGAAAATCGTAGCCTCCGCCGCCAACCCAGCCGATGCCATCGTTCTCATTGGTCTGGAGACGGGCGAAGATGAGCGAGCGCTCGGTCGGTCGCGGCTGCATATCGATGCCGACCTTCCTCCAGTAGCGCTGGATCAGTTCGAGCGCGTCGCTTTGGATCGGACTGCCCGTCAGTACGTCAATGGCGAAGGTGACGCGCCTGCCGTCCGGCCCCAGTCTGTATCCTTCGCCGTCACGGGTGGTCAGTCCCGCCTTGTCGAGATACCGGTTGGCAAGATCGACGTCATACGTGAGGTACTGGGTCGCCATCTGCTCGTCATAGAGCGCGCTGCCCTCACGCGGAGCGGCCTGGTATGGCTTCGACTGGCCGGCGTAGATGAGCTGGTTGAGCTCCTCGCGGTTGATCGCATGGCTGAGACCGATGCGAAAGTTTTTGTCGGAGAAGATCTTGCGCAGCACCTTGTTCTTGTGGGTCTGGTTCAGTGTGATAAGCAAGGCGTTGGACCAGGCCGGCCGCGCGATGAAAAGCCTGTATCCGCCCTTTTCCTGGTTCTGAACGATGACCGGGCGGGCATCCGTGGTCTCGATGAAACGGTTCTGCATATCGATCTCGCCATTGATCGCCTTCAGAATGATCGCCTGGGTGTCTTCCATCACGTCGATGGTGACCTTGTCGAGATAGGGAAGCTGGTTGCCGGCGGTGTCGACCTTGGCATAGTAAGGGTTGCGCTCTGACACGACCTGCGATGTGCCGACATAGGGGGCGGTCAGCATCCAGGCGTCGAGCACCGGGCGGCCGACGTCACGCCAGCGGCCCGGGAACGAGATCTTGTTGTTGAAGAGCTGCGCCCAGTCTGCAGCGCCGGCCTGCTTGACCAGCGCAGCGATGCCTTCTGGATTGAAATCCTTGTGGAATTTCTTGAGGTAGTGCGCCGGCGCAGCGGCAAGGATATCGGCGCCGCGGATGGTGGCCATGTTCATCAGGAACAGGCCGTTGGGCGCCTTGAATTTGAACACGACCTTGTAGTCACCAAGCTTTTCGACTTTGACGGGCTCGCCGCCTGCCGTCAGCCATGCCGGGGGCGAGGGCGTGATTTCCTTGTTGCGCAGGACATGCTCGTCCCAGAAGATCAGGTCGTCGGCGCTGAAAGGTTCGCCGTCCGACCAGCGAGTGCCTTCGCGCAGAGTGAACGTGTATTCCGTGGCGTCGGCATTCACCTCGAAGCTCTCGGCGATATCGGGAATGACCTCAGTCCATTCGGGGTTCCAGCGAACAAGCCGGGTATAGCCGATCGAGCGCTCGATCTCGCTGTCGCCGCCGCCGAAAGTGGCGGTGCGCCAGGTGCCGCCGTAGCTGCCAACCAACTGGAGCGGCGTGAGTACGAGGGGCTTTGCCGGGAGGCGCTTGTCAACAGGGGGCAATTTTCCCGCATCGACGAGCGCCTTGAGCTGCGGAGACTCCTGAAATGCGACTGCAGCCCCGGCCCAGCCGGCGCCAACAACAAGTGCGAGAACGGCAGCACGAGCGGCTTGCCGTTGCAGATCTTTGACGAGCTTCATCATTTCCTCCCAATGTGAACCCGCAGACGTCTGTCGTTATCCTCTAGTCCTTCTCCTCGTTGATTTACGTTATCGTTACCGTAAATCGGTGTCAAATGGTATTCTCACGGCACCCCGGATTGCGGTATTTTATCTGGATTTTACCCTATATGTGTGCGATATCGTTACCATCAGTTTGCAGTGAGACGAGCATTTGACCCGGCCAAAGGATTTCGAATCGAAGACCACCATCGCCGACGTGGCCCGCGCGGCGGGCGTGTCGCCGATGACCGTTTCACGCGTGCTGAACGGCCATGGCGGCGCCAGTGCCGAAACCAGCGAGCGCGTTGTCTCGGCTGCCAGCGCGCTGAACTACCGGCCAAATCCTTTCGCACGCGGGCTGCGGTCCGATCGATCGAGAACCATCGGATTTCTGGTTCCGGACATTACCAACCCGTTCTTCCCCGAGATCATCCGCGGTGCGGAAGACGCAGCCAATGCCGCCGGCTACAATCTGCTCTTGTCGAACGTCGTGGAAAGCAGCAAGCGCGAGGCCGAGTTGATCGATGCGTTCCTGGTGCATCGCGTCGATGGAATCATCGTGTGCAGCGCGCGTTTGCCAGACGCGGCGCTGCACAAGGCGCTCGGCCCACATCGCGCAGCGGTGCTCATCAACCGTGAGGCGCCGAAGGATGTCGCCGGCACTATAATGACCGACTATGAGCACGGGGCTTCGCAGGCGGTCAATCACCTCGTGGCACGTGGCCGGCGCAAGATTGCAATCATCGCCGGTCCTCGCAATTCCTATGGCGGTAAATGTCGTCTGATCGGCATCGGCAAGACCTTGGCCGAACACGGGCTGAAGGCGCCTGAGCCGGTCTACTGCGACCCAACGGTTGCCGGCGGGCGTATTGCAGCGGAAGAGCTGTTAGGCACTAAGCCAGGTTTCGACGCGCTGGTCTGCTACAACGATCTCAACGCCATCGGCGCCATGAAGGCCTGCCGGGCGGCGGGCATCACCGTGCCGCATCAAATGGCCCTGGTCGGCTTCGACGACATACCGATTGCCGAGCTGATGTCTCCGGCCTTGACGACCCTTCGCGTGCACAAGCGCGAGATGGGCGAAGCGGCGGTCGAACTGCTGCTCAGCCGTATCGTCACGAAGAACAGGCAGCACGGGGTCGTAATCGAACCGGAGCTCATGATCCGCGAGACGACCTGATCGACAGAGGAGGAGATTTCGATGAATATAGAGACCCTGCCAGCCCTGACGCTGCCGCATGAAAAGAAGGCTTGGTTTGTTCATGACCGCTTCGGCCTTTTCGTGCACTGGGGTCTCTACTCGCTGCCGGCGAGGCACGAATGGGTGAAAAGCCGCGAAGAGCTGAGCGACGCCGACTATCAGAACTATTTCGACCATTTCGATCCGGATCTTTACGATCCCCGCGACTGGGCCCGGCGCGCCCGCGCCGCAGGCATGAAATATGTCGTGCTGACCTCCAAGCACCATGAAGGCTTTTGTCTCTGGGATACCAAGACCACCGACTACAAGGTAACCAACACGCCCTACGGACGGGATCTGCTCCTTCCCTTCGTCAAGGCGTTTCGAGCCGAGGGACTGAAGACAGGCTTCTACTATTCGCTGATCGACTGGCACCATCCAGATTTCACGATCGACCCGCGGCATCCTCAGCGCAACCATCCCGATGCCGTGAAAATCAATGAAGGGCGCGACATTCGTCGCTATGCCGGCGTCATGCGCGAACAGGTCCGCGAACTGCTTACCGACTTCGGACCGGTCGATGTCATGTGGTTCGACTTCTCCTACCCGCAGTGGAAGCAGGGCGATCTCGTCGGCAAAGGACAGAAGGACTGGGAGAGCGAAACGCTGGTACGCCTGGTGCGCGAACTGGCGCCGGATACGATCATCAACAACCGGCTCGATCTTGCCGACCTCGTGCCCGATATCGTGACGCCGGAGCAATATGTGCCACGTGCCTGGCCTGAACGAGACGGCAAACGGATGACCTGGGAGGCGTGCCACACCTTCAGCGGCTCATGGGGTTATCACCGGGACGAGGATAGTTGGAAAAGCCCCGAGCAGCTGATCCAGCTCCTGATCGGCAGTGTGGCGATGGGCGGTAACTTGCTGATGAACGTCGGTCCGACGGCGCGCGGCACGCTTGATGATCGCGCCAAGGCTGCGCTCGGCGCCTATGAAGAATGGATCGCGCTGCATGGGCGCAGCATCTATGGATGCACGCAGTCTGAGTTCTTGGCGCCGCTCGACTGCAGGCTGACGCAAAATGGCAGCCGGCTCTACATCCACCTCTTCAACTGGCCGTTCCGTCACCTGCATTTCGACGCGCTGGCGGGCAAGATCGAGTATGCCCAGTTTCTACATGATGGCAGCGAGGTGACCTGGCTCAAGCCATCCGGAAATACCCTTTGGAAGAACAGCCAGTTTCCCGTCGGCGAAGATGCCATAAGCTTCGTATTGCCGGTACGCCGCCCGTCGGTCACCGTGCCGGTCATTGAAGTCTTCCTGAAGACCTGAGGCTGGCAACATCGGGCCAAATGATTGTGGCGCGTCGAACCAAGGCGTTATGAACTCGCTCGGCGAGGATTTGCTGAGAAGCCTCGTCCGGCCGCTTCAGTTCCATGTGTGCAGGCACGTCTTCCAGGAACCGTCGCGTTGTTTTCTGAAGATCGTGACGATCGTGCCCTCGTAGCGTTGCTCCTTTCCGTCTTCTCCCAGACCGGACGCCCACCACTTGCCGCTGGAATAGGCAATGTCACCCCCGTCATGGGCTTCCAGCAGTTCAATCCCGTGGTCTTTGACCCCGGCCGAGATCATTCCGGCCCAGAAGTCGGAGATTGCCGCCTGCCCTTTTACGATTGCATGAGTGTGCGGCAGAACGGTTGCGTCTTCGGTGTAGAGTGCCGCTATCGAAGCTGAATCTCCACTGTTGAAAGCTTGATTCCAGCGGTCGTGAGCGTCCTTGGCTATCGCGGCGATATCCTTTTGCGGCATGACCTTCTCCTTGCTGTGGGCTAAGCTGCTCCTGCCGTGTGTCCGCTTAGCAATTGCGCGTTCTTGAGATCTGGCAATGCCGTACCCTCTGTGAAACTTTCACAGATTTGGGCAAGCTGTTCACGCGCGGCGCCTTCGTTGTCAATCCGCGCAAGGCTCGTTGCTGCCCTCAGTTCCCAAAAACGTGCGCCCTGTGCTCGGGCAGTGGCCAGCGCTTCGCCGAAGCGCTCGGCAGCCATCGTTTTGCGTTCGGGATCGATTTGCAGCATGGCCTCTCCCTGAAGTCGGAAAACCTCGGCCGCAAACCAGCGCTCGTTGGTACGCTCGATGACCTGCTGTGCTTCCACAAGCAGGGCGAGGGCCGCATTCGGATGTCCGGCTTTGATGTCGATCTGCGCTTGAACCGCCGAGAAATAGGGCAACATGTACTTCGCGCCGGTGCGACGCCATTCTTCAATGCCCCTCAACAAATCGGATCTGCCGCGATCTGTTTCGCCCTCCTCGGCAATTGCCCAGGCCTGCAGGATCACTGCTCCTGCCTGCCAGAAGCGAAATCCGGCCTCTTCTGATATTTCCGAGAGTTCACAGGCCCGACTTTTCACGGCCTGCCGATTGCCGAGTATCTGATGGACAACGCCACCGAAAAACAAGGGCAGAGCGAGACTGTTGCGGTGTCCCAGGCTCCTCGCTTCCCGAACCGCTTCATCATTGGCCGCGATCGCCTGATCGGGCAAACCAAGCGGCAAGAGAGTGCGGGCCAGATAATCGAGACAGACGACACGGGGGTCAAAGGCATACACGAATGCTTCAGACCGATGCTCCTGCGGGTCATAAAGTGACAGCGCTTCCTTCAAATGGGCGCGAGCACGCAAAAATTCGCCGGCTGGAAGCGCGCTGACACCAGCTGCCCGATGGGCGAAGAAAGAAAGGCCGCGATCATTGCTGTGACCTGCCAGCTCCAGCAGCTTGTCGGCGGCGCGACGTGCCTCGTCAAGCTCGGCCGCATAGAGATGGTAGAGGCACAGGCCGTAAAGGACCGGGAACAGCTGGCGCACCTCATCAAGCTCTTCGCACAGCTCCTGTGCCCGCAGGTAGGCCGCTCCTGTTTCCGGCGCGGCAAAGCCATGCGCTGCCACTTGCGTGCTGCCGAGCGCGACCTGAATTCCCAGTTCTCGCCGCAATCGCTCCCGGGAAGGCGGGAGAGCTGCCAATCCGTTCAGGGCGTTGCGGAACCGGACAAGCGCTTCCGATATCGAGGAGCGCAAAAGCGCCCGCCTTCCGGCCAGTTCGTTATACTCGACGGCCTTGTCCAAAAGAGAGGCCTGGTTGAAATGATGCGCAAGCAACTCAGGCTCAGCTTCCACCTTTTCAGGAAAGCTTTCCTCCATGATGTGGGCAATGCGCGCGTGCAACTGTTGGCGTCGGCTCAATAAAAGGCTGCCATAAGCGGCATCTTGAACCAATGCGTGTTTGAAGGCGTAGCTGACGTCGCCGCCTCCACCACGGCGGAATACCAGGCCTGCAGCCACAAGCTGGTCAGTCGCCCTCTCCAGCTCGGGTTCTGCCAGTCCGGCGGCAGCAGCCAGCAATTCGTGGCTGAATTCCCGGCCGATTACTGCACCGATCTGGGCAACCTCCCTGACAGAGGCCAGCCGGTCGAGCCTTGCCATCAAGGAGTCGTGCAGCGTGGCGGGTACTGCCAGAGGAGGCAAGGGGCCGGACAGTTTGTAGTCCTCGCCTGTATCGCTCAGCATGCCTGATTCCAGGATGAGCTTGGTCATTTCCTCGATGAAAAGCGGCACGCCCTCGGTTTTTGAGAGGATTTGGTCGAGAACCGGTGATGGAAGGCTCTTTCCTCCTGTCATCGCCGCGATGATCGAGGCCGCCTGCGCACGGCTCAATCGGTTCAGTGTCAATAAAGTAGCGTGGCGAAGGCCGTTCCACCGAACCACACCTTCCGGGCGGGACGTGGCGACCAAAAGGATGGGAAGCTTTTGGATCCGATCGACGATCACATCGAAGAGCTCGGCCGATACCGGATCAAGATAATGCGCATCCTCAAGCAGCATGAGGATCGGCTTTGCTCGCGCCAGGGCCACCAGTTGGTCGACCAGGACCTCGAATGTGCGCGTTTTCACCTTCTGCGGCATCAGATCGGGTTTGGGATAACGGTCTCCCGTGGGGATCGACAGCAAGGTGGCAATGAGCGGCACTTCCTCCTGCGGATTGTTGGTCGCTGCAAGCACTCCTTCGAGAAAGGCCAGCTGTCGTTCCGGCGGATCCGTCCGTGAAATGCTGGCAGCCCGCAGCAACTGGTCTATGACTGGAAAAAGTGCACTTTGCGTATGATACGGTGAGCAGAAATAACGCAGGTATGTGACGTTCTCCTCCTTCAACCGTTCGCGAAGTTCCTGGAGAATGCGTGACTTTCCGATCCCAGCTTCGCCAAATAGCTCGACGACCTGACCTTCCCCCGACGCTGCGAGGTTCCATCGCTCGGTCAACAAGGCCAGGTCGAGATCTCGCCCCGCCAGCGGCGCAGTGCCACCCTCGTGGAGAGCGTCGAAACGGCTTTCCGCCCGGCCCTCCCCGATCACTTGGTAGGAATTGGTGGGGGTATCGAAACCGTGCAGTTTCTGCGGGCGAATACGCTTCACCTCGAAGAGCTTGCCTGTCAGTCGGAACGTGAGTTCAGAAATCAGCACTGTGTTCGGTTCGGCAAGAGCTTGCAGTCTGGCAGCAAGATTTGGCGTCTCGCCGACAACTGCATTCTCCTGAGCGGCGCCGAAGCCGACGAGGTCGCCGACGACCACCAGTCCGGTCGCAATCCCGACGCGCACCGAGAGTTGCTGGCCGCCCTTGGTCGACAAGCCCTTGATGGTCTCTACAACTGCAAGACCTGCCTTGACGGCTCGCTCGGCCTCGTCCTCATGGGTCTGCGGCCAGCCGAAATAACAAAGCACGCCATCGCCCATCAGCTTCGCCACGTAGCCGTCAAAGCGGACGACGTCGCCCGCCACGGCATTTTGGAACTGACGCAACAGCGCGCCCATCTCCTCAGGGTCGAGCTGGGTGGAAAGGCCGGTAGAACCCACCAGGTCGACGAACATCACTGTCAGCTGGCGTCTTTCCGCCTCCCGGGGACGCGCCGGCGATGGTTGGTGGCGACGAGGAGCGGCAGTGAGGTCCGCCTGCTTGCGCAGATGCCGGCCCTCTTGGCCGTCATCAAGCCCAGCAATTGCCTCGAGTATTTTCTTTCTGTGCGCAAGGGCGGCCACGCCGATCTCTTTGAGGTCGTCGGAGGTCAGCTTTGGCAGCATCTCCGCGTCGATCGCATTGATCTCGAAGGCCGAGGCATACTGCCCGCATCCCAGGCTCTCCAGCCAGGAAGATATATTCATCGGGGTCTCCTCCCAGGCCGACCCTCAAGAAAATACTATAGCGCAGCCATCGGCAAAAAGCACTCGCCACAGAGTGTATGGCGACAGTATCGGAGGCGGGTTCAACCTCTGGATCGCTGAAGCTGCTGGATGATGCCCCCTTAGCAGCCTGCTCGGCGGCACGGATGCAGCAAGCCCCTGGGTACGCCCTCCTTGCGGCAAGCCTCCGCGTGCGCAATGAAAAGCCCGGCGCGGGAGGAGGTGCGCCGGGCTTCGATAGTGACTGGCAGCTTGGGAGGAGGAGCGCTGCCCGTCGGTCCGAAGCGGCTCGGGAGGAGGGTGAACCGCTTCGGATCACCAAAAGGTAATGCTGCAATGCAGCAAGTTCAAGCCCGCATGTCGATGTTTCTACCTTCGGCATCAAATAGCAATCCCAGCCCTCCGACGTCGCTCGAAAGGGCGCCCGCCCTCGCCCTGGCGGCCCCCGAACAGGATCGTTTTCGTCAGGCCGACGGCCCCATAAGCGGAGTTCGGCATCAGATCGAAAAAGGGGCTTGCAGGCGTGGCGCGTTTCTCGATGTCCCTCCCGCAAGAGAAGGCTCAACGACTGCTTTTCTTTCTTATTTCCCGCTCTAGTTGCCAAAAGCCGGGCCAATGCAGTCATCGTCGGACATTAGAAGGAGGGAGCATGAGCGGGAAATCATTGGATAAGCCAGTCGAGCAGCCGGAACTGAAGCGGGTCATGGGATCCGGTCTGCTCCTGCTTTTCATCGTCGGCGATATTCTCGGGACGGGTATTTATGCGTTGACAGGACAAGTCGCCAAAGAGGTCGGCGGCGTGGTCTGGCTGCCGTTCCTGATTGCTTTCGTCGTCGCGCTGCTCACCGCCTTGAGCTATCTTGAACTGGTGACGAAATATCCGCGCGCCGCCGGTGCTGCACTCTATACGCACAAGGCATTCGGTATCCACTTCCTCACCTTCCTCGTTGCATTCGCCGTGATGTCTTCGGGGATAACGTCCGCGTCGACCGCCTCCCGCGCCTTTGCCGCCAACTTCTCGACAGCCTTCGGCTTCGATTTCGGCGGTTACGGCGTGACCCTCATCGCAGTTGTCTTCATCTCGATCGTCGCGGCGATCAACTTTCGCGGCGTCGGCGAGAGCGTCAGGCTCAACGTCGTGCTGACCGCGGTCGAACTCACCGGTCTTCTGATCATCATCGGTATCGGCTTTTGGGCGATCGCCGGCGGACAGGGCGACGTCTCCCGGGTTTGGACTTTCCAGCCGAGCGGCGATCGCGGCGTCATCTGGTCCGTCATCGCGGCAACGACGCTTGCCTTCTTCGCCATGGTCGGTTTCGAGGATTCGGTCAACATGGCCGAGGAATGCAAGGAACCGAACCGGATATTTCCGAAAGTGCTCCTCGGCGGTCTAGTGATCACCGGCACCATCTATATCCTTGTTGCGATTTCGGCCATCACACTGGTTTCTGCCGCCGCCCTCGGCGAAGGCGAAACGCCGCTCTTGAAAGTCGTGCAGGCCGGTGCGCCGAATTTCCCCGTCGGCATCTTCGGGATCATCACGATGTTTGCGGTTGCGAACTCCGCTCTGATCAACATGATGATGGCAAGTCGCTTGATCTACGGGCTGAGCCGCGAGCACGTTCTGCCTGACGTGCTTGGAAAGGTCCACGCGACCAGAAAGACGCCTTTTGTGGCAATCATCTTCACCTCGCTTCTTGCCGTCGCGCTGATCGTCTTCGCAGGCGGCGTTCCGGCGCTTGGCGGCACCACGGCCCTCCTGCTTTTATGCGTCTTTGCAGTGGTCAATATCGCCGCACTCGTGCTTCGACGCGACAGCGTCGGACATTCGCATTTCAAAGCACCGACGTTTGCGCCTGTGCTGGGTTCGATCACCTGTGCGTTTCTCGCCGGACCCTGGACCGGGCGCGATCCCATCCAGTACCTAATCGCCGCCGTCCTTCTCGGCCTTGGCGTCGGATTGTGGTTCGTCACAGTCGGCATCATGCGCATCAACAGTAGGACGGCCTGAGGAGAGGTCACCGCTCCCTTGGCCATGTCTTGGCAAGGGATTTCGATTGATATACTAGTATGCACGCAATTCATGTTCAGGCAGTCCATGCGACAGGCATCCAGTTCCGAAGCGATCGATTTTCCGGCTCTCTTGGAAAGACCGGCGAGGCTCCGCCGCGTAACGACGGCGGATGCGATCTTCGACAGGCTTCATGCCGACATCGTTTCGCTGCGCATGCCGCCGGGGATTGCGCTTCAGGAAAAGCGCATCGCCGAGGAATTCGGCGTCAGCCGCACGCCGGTGCGTGAAGCGCTGCTTCGTCTTGCCGAAGGTGGCCTCGTGGAGATCTATCCACAGTCCGGCACCGTCGTTTCGCGTATCCCCGTATCGGCAATCCCGGAAGCGGTTGTCGTTCGCAAAGCACTGGAAGGCACGACCGTCGAGAGTGCTGCCAGAATGGCCAAGCCGCACCACATTGTCCGGCTCGATGCCATCATCTCCCGGCAGAAAGCGCTTGCCGCCCTCGGCGACGTGTCGAGCTTCCATGAAGAGGACGAAGCCTTTCACGAGGCGATAACCCAGATCGCCGGCTATCCCGGTATCTGGACCATCCTGAAAACGGTCAAGGTGCAGATCGACCGAGCCCGGCGGCTGACGCTTCCGGCCCTCGGCCGCATGGACAATGTGGTTCCCGAACACTGCGCTATCCGCGATGCGATCGCGGCCCACGATCCGGAAGCCGCCCGCAACGCCATGCTGCACCATCTGAGCGCCGTCATTCCCGATGTCGCGGAGCTTCGAACACGTTATCCCGATTATTTCTGCTGAAGCAGCCGGCAGAACCCTTAAAACAACGAGACAGCAAGGAGGAAACAGATGCGGCAAGGTTGGAGATGGTTTGGGCCCGAGGCTCCCGTCAGCCTGGACGACGTGCGCCAGACGGGCGCGACGAACATCGTTTCCTCGCTGCATCAGGTTCCGATCGGCCGCCCCTGGACGGAAAGCGAAGTCAGCGAACGCAAGGCCATGATCGAAGATACGCCGCCCGGGCGCTCGTCCCTCACCTGGTCTGTCGTCGAAAGCATTCCGATCCCCGATGCAGTCAAACGCAAGGGCGGCCAGGCCAAGGCCGAAATAGAGGCCTGGATTGCAAGCCTCGAGGCCGTCGCCGCCTGCGGGATTCCGATCATCTGCTACAACTTCATGCCCGTGGTCGACTGGACACGCACGGACCTTGACTACGAGATACCAACGGGCGCGACCGCCATGCGCTTCGACCACGAACGCTTTGCCGCCTTCGACCTCTTCGTGCTGCAGCGTCAGGGCGCTGAAAAGGAATATTCAGCGGACGACCGGAATCGCGCTCGCGAAGTCTACGAGGCTATGCCGGAAGCCGAGATCGCCGAGATCACCCGCATCATAACCTCGGCGCTGCCCGGCTCGACGACCGAGCCTCTGACCATTCCCGGTTTCCGCGAAAAGCTGGCCGCCTATGCCGGCATCGATGCGGCCAGGCTGCGCCAGCACCTCGTCGAATTCCTTCAGGCCGTCACACCGGCCGCCGAAGCGCGCGGCGTCAAGCTGACGCTCCATCCGGACGATCCGCCGCGTCCGCTCTTCGGCCTGCCGCGCATTGCCTCGACGGCCGACGACTATGCTGCCCTTTTTAAGGCCATACCATCACCGGCAAACGGCATGTGCTACTGCACCGGCAGCCTCGGCGTGCGTGCCGACAACAACCTGCCCGAGATCGCCCGCCGCTTTGCCTCGCGCATCTACTTCGCGCATCTGCGTGCCACCAAGCGTGAAGGCGACGGCCGCTCCTTCCATGAAAGCGCACATCTGGAAGGTGATGTCGATATGGTCGCGGTTCTCAAGGAACTCGTGGCCGAGGACCGCAAGCGCAGCCCGAACGACGAAATCGTGTTCCGCTCCGACCATGGTCACCGTATGCTGGATGATCTGAACAAGACCGTCACGCCAGGCTATCCTGCAATCGGCCGCATGCGCGGGCTGGCGGAACTGCGCGGCATCCTGCACGCGCTCGGTGCCAGACCATCCTGATCGTGAGAGACCCCTCCGGGCCCGCATTCCGATTTCCGGAGGAGTTCGCTAGCACGCTCGGGCTTACCCGCCGACAGGTTGCCGAGATCGAAACCGGCACAGGGAACCCACCCTAGAGACGCTGGACAAGATTGGCAGGCTATTGGGCTTCGCAGTTGGATTTGTACCGAAAACGCCGCGCGACGATGAGCCAGGATCACTCCTGGCGCAAAGTCTCTCCGGCGCCGCCTGCTGGCGCGCCCGACTGTCTGGCCATCTGGCGGCCGCTCATGTGGGTTCTGCACGGACAGGAGAGCCAATCGGAATTCCTGCCGAAAGGCTGGAGAAGGGGGCGTTGTACCCAGAAGCCTTGACCATCTAGCGCGATTTTCCATCATCCGCCTGCATGACTTCAGGCGCAAACCGTCCCCTTTCGTCAGCTTCCATCAGCTCGTTGCTGACGTTGCGGATGTGGCGCGCCATCGCCTTGTAGGCAGCGTCCGGATTGCGCAGACGCAGAGCCGTAAGTATTGCATGGTGATCGCCGATCCAGAGCGGGCGCACGCTTGGCGCATGAATATGCTCATGCAGTTTTTTCCACATCAGCGACTCGTCGCGCTGAACCCAAAGCGCCTCGACGATCGAGACGATGATGGCATTTCCTGTCATGCGTGCAATCGTCACATGAAAATCGCGGTCGCCCTTTTCGTTGTTTAAGGTGACATCGGTCTCATGCTCCATTTGAGCGATACAGTCCTCGAGCACGGCAATATCGTAGTTCGTCGCGCGTTCGGCTGCCATCGCAGCAGCACTTGCCTCGACTGCAAGCCGGGCTTCCAGAAGCTCGAACGGGCCGGGGCCGGCATCCGCGCTGATCTTGTCAAAATTGACCTGATTGCCGCGGACCGGCAGAACGACGATGCCGGCCCTGCCCTTGACTTCGACCAGGCCGCGCATCTCCAGCGCAATAACTGCCTCGCGTACGACCGGGCGGCTGACTTGGAGTTCTTCGGCGAGCTCGCGTTCGGAAGGCATGCGCCAGGCAGGGTTCTTGGCGTTTGCCTCGATCATGCGCGCAATGCGGCGTGCGACGATCTGATAAAGCCGCTGCTCGCCTTGAAGCCGAAGCGTTGGTACGGCTGCCCCCATGATATCTCCTTGCGGCGCCACCCTTAAGACGGGTGACGCATTGTCTGTTTGGCGCTCAGGCGCTGGCGGCCAGTTGCCGCTCTTCGTCCGGAAGCCACGAGTGATAAAGCGGATGCTCGGCGGTGATCGGCAGCGGCGTCGGCTTTCCGGTGCGCTGCGAATGATAGGCAGCCGTCACCAGTTCCAGCGAATTGCGCGCGTCCTGCAGCGTTACCGGCGGCTCCTTGTCTTCAATGATCGCCTGGTGGAACAGCTCGAACTGTCGGGTGTAGCCGTCTTCCTTCACTTCGTAGCCGGCAAGCGCTTCGTCGACGCGCTTCTGGTGCTCCTCGGTGCCTGCGATGAAGCTCCACGGATCACGGCCCATCGTATAAGGTTCGAGAATGCTTTCGGCGACGAGATCATGGAAGCAGAAGCGCAGCCGCGAGATCTCCTTGCGTGAGCCGAGCGTCATGGAAAGTGCCGCCAGCGATCCGTTCTGCATCTTGACGGAAAGCGCCATCGTATCTTCGACTTCGATCTTGTTGACCAGTGTCGCGCCATAGGCAAAGACTTCGGCGCAGGCGCCATGCACATAGTTCAGCATGTCGTGCGCGTGGATCGCGTGGCCAAGCAGGCCGCCGCCGAGTTCGCTCTTCCACTTTCCGCGCCAGGGAACTTCGTAGTAGGCAGGGCCACGCCACCAATGTGTCTCGATCGTCGTCAGGAAGGGACGCCCGGTCAGACCAAGTTCGATCAGCAGCTTCAGCTTCTGAAGGCCGGAGCCGTAGCGATACTGGAAGATCGGCATCAGTTTCTTGCCGCCCGAACGCGCGACAATGCGGCTCATCTCGTCGACGTCGGCAATCGAGCCGAAGAGTGGCTTTTCGCAGATCACATGTTTTCCCGATTCGATACCCTTCCTGCAGAGTTCGAAATGCGAATCCGGCGGCGTCGAAATATCGATGATGTCGAGATCGTTGCGGACAAAGAGATCGTCGACATTCTGGGTATATTCGCCAATGCCATGCTTTTGGCAAAGCTCGCGGCCGCGTTCTTCGTCCAGCGAGCAAAGCACCGGCACATCGAAAAGGTCCTTGTTCCAGTCGTAGCCGATCAGATGGCGCGAAGCGATGCCCGCGCCGATTACGCCAACGCGCAATTTCTTCGTCATGATATCTCCTCCTATCGTCCGCCGAGCCGGGCAGCCTTGGCCTGCGCCTCAAGCGAAAGGCGGCAGACCTCGTAGACGTGCGCCTGCGTCATCGCCGTTTCCGTGCGATCGCGCACGTCGGCAGTGAATGCTTCAAAATAGTCGAGCCTCTCGCTGCTGCAGTCGATGTAGGTATTTTCCTCGCCGTTGACGAGGAACAGATGATCCTTGCCGGGGCGGCCGGAAATATCGATGTATTTGCGAAGCTCGATATAGCCTTTGGTGCCTAAAATGGTCAGGCGTCCGTCACCCCAGGTCGGCAGCGCCTCGGGCGTAAACCAGTCGACGCGGACATAGCCAGACGCCTTGTCGGAGCGCAGCAATACCTCGCCGAAATCCTGGAATGCCGGCCTTTGCGGCATGCCGAAGTTGCCGATTGCGCTTGCGACGACTTCGCCGCTCGTCGAGCCGGTATAGAAGAGAAACTGGTCGATCTGATGCGAGGCGATGTCTACGATGATGCCACCGAAGGCTTCGGGATCGAAAAACCAGTCGGGCCGCGTCGGAAGCTGCAGCCGGTGCGGTCCCATGCCGAGCGTCTGGATAACCTGGCCGATCGCGCCTTGCTTGACGAGTTTGGCTGCTTTGACCGCAGAGCGAACGCAATGGCGCTCCGAAAAGCAGATCGAGAAGATCTTGCCTGTCTCGGCGACGGTCTTCTTGACCTCCTCCAACTGCGCAAACGTCGTGAGGCCAGGCTTGTCCGTCATCACGTCCTTGCCGGCCCTCATGGCGCGGATCGCAAGACCGGCGCGATCGCGCGGAATGGCGGAGATGCAGATGACGTCGATCGACGGATCGGCGAAAATCGTCTCGCGGTCGATCTGCGGCGCATCCGGATATGTCTTCTTGAAATTTTCAAGGATCGCCGGAACAGAGGTCTTCGGACAATAGCCAACGAACTCTCCACCCGCAGCTTGCAATCCCTTCACATGATCAAACGTATGCGAATGGTCGATTCCGACAACGGCAAATCTCAGCATCTGAATATCGTCCTCCCTGCAAAAGCCGTGGGAACTGCGGCTTCTCGTCTCCTCATAATTGGTCAAACCAGACACTCAAAGCTCGAACCTGTCAAGAATGTTTTTGCAATCGAGACCGCGGCAAAGAGGCTACATTAGCGCTGCTTTTGGCAAAAATTCTTTCGGCTTGCCGGTTGACAATCTGGTAAGTCCAGACATGTTTATGGCAGATCGCCCCGGGCGGGAGGCGCCTCGCGATCGCTGGAGGATCTGGATATGAAACGCACCCGCATCGGCTTGTGGGCGGCCTCGACGCTGCTTGCAGCCACGGCGCTGACGGGTATTGCCCAGGCGCAGGAGCTCACCGTTTTTTGCGACGATATCGGCTTCGGCTGCCTGACCATGGATCCGGTGGTCAAACGATACGAATCCGAAAATCCAGGCGTCAAGGTCAAGCTCGAAACCGTTCCCTATCAGTCGCTCGTCGAAAGCCTGCCGGTGCAGCTCGAATCCGGCGAAGGCCCCGATGCGGCGATCATCACCGACCTCGGCGGCCTCAGCCGTTACTATCTCGACCTGACGCCTTATGTGAACGCGGCGAATTTCGAGAAGGAATACAGCCAGACCCTGCAATGGCTGCGTGGCTCCAATCCGACGAGCAAGGCGATCAACGGCATGCCGACGACGCTCACTGTCAACGGCGCCTATGTCAATCTCACCTTGTTCGAGCAGGCGGGCGTTGCGGTCCCCAAGGAAGGCGCAACCTGGGCCGAATGGGCCGAAGCGACACGCAAGGTGGCCAAGGCCACCAACACCGAATACGCCATGGAGATGGACCGCTCTGGCCACCGCTTTGCAAGCCTTGCCATCAGCTACGGCGCCGAATTGGTCGATGACCAGGGCAAACCGGTCATCGACAAGGGGCTGAAGGACGCGGTCGAACAGTTCGTGGCCTGGCACAAGGACGGGACAATGCCGATGGACCTTTGGGGAGCGGTCGGCGGCGCAACGCATCGCGAACTCTTCTCAGATTTCCTGAATGCCAAGACCGTGCTTTACTTCGGCGGCTCCTGGACACTCAGCCAGATGGACAAGGAAGTCGCAGACCTCTTCGACTGGCAGGTGGCACCTGCGCCTTGCGGGCCCTCGTCGTGCACCGTCATGCCGGGCGGCGGAGCGCTCGTCGGTTTCAAGCATACCAAGCAGCCCGAAGCGGTCGGCAAGCTGATCGACTATATCGCCCGCTCGAAGAACAACGCCGAAATCGTCTCGGCGGCCGTCGAGATTCCGGCGGCAAAATCGCTGATCGAAAATGGCGTGACCTATCCGGGCGCCTCTCAGCGTACGCAGCAATCGCTTTCGACCTTCATCGCCCAGATCCCGAAAATGGCGCCAGCCGCCTATCGTTTCCAGGGCTGGCGCTATCAGCGTGCCATGATGAACGCGCTGACGACGCGCATCAGCCAGGTCCTGAACGACGAATTGGAGGTCGATGCAGCACTTGACCGTGTCAAGCAGGATGTCGAGCTCGCCATCAAGGCGGCCGGCCAATAGACAGGTTGATCCGGAAGGAGAGCGGTATGGCCACAAGGGCTCGACTTGCGACGGTTGCCGGCGGCGTCATCCTCCTGCCGGCAAGGCTCGTCGAGCCTTTGATGACGGGCCTGCAAAAGGTCCTGGGCATCCGGCGCATGCCGTGGGTCTTTCTTCTGCCGAACCTTCTCGCCGTTTTGTTTTTCTCGCTGCTTCCGGTCGCAATCAACGTCTTCTATTCTGTCACCGGCAGCGACCGTCTTTATCCGAGCGAGCGACCCTTCATCGGTTCTGTCAATTACGAAACGCTGTTCGACTGCACCAACTACCTCGATGCATCCACCTGCTCGAGTGATCTCTTCTGGCGGGCGCTCGGCAACAGTCTCGTCTTCGTGCCAATCCAGGTGATCTGCATGATCGGCGTGGCGCTGCTTGCCGCTGTCTGCCTCAACCGCGAGATCCGCGGCCGCGGCTTCTTTCGCGCCGTCTTCTTCTTTCCCGTCATGCTTTCGCCTGTCGTCGTGGCGTTGACGTGGCAGTGGATCCTGCAGCGCAACGGCGCGCTGAACGGCATTCTGACATGGCTTGGACTTTCGCCCGTCAACTGGCTGGTATTTCCAAATACTGCCTTCTTCTGGTCGGTCTTCGTCACCGTCTGGGCGCATATGGGCTTTTACACGATCATTCTGCTCGCCGGTCTGCAGTCAATCCCGCGCGATGTCTACGAAGCTGCCAAGATGGACTCCGCCACCAACTGGCGGGTCTTCACGCGCATCACGCTGCCGCTTCTAAAGCCCGTCCTGCTCGTCGTCTTCGTCCTCTGCGTCATTCGCTCGGTCCAGACCTTCGATGAGCTCTACGTGCTGACAGGCGGCGGACCCGGATCTGCGACGATGCTGATCGTCCAATATATCTACGAGGTCGGTTTCGCCGTGCAGCCTCGCAATTTCGGTCTTGCGGCCGCAGCCTCGCTGCTGCTCGGCGTCGTGCTCTTGATCTTCACCGGCCTGCAGCTGCGACTGTCGAGGAATTCGCAACATGGCTGACGTTGCCCTGTCCAAATCCGGAGCTGTCATGCGCGGTCTGCTCTTTGCCCGGCGCGGGCGCAACCGGCTCGACGTGACAGATTGGCTCACCTATGGCTTCCTCGTCCTTGGGCTGCTCATCATGTTCACGCCGGTTGCCTGGGTGGTCCTGTCGTCTTTCAAGACGCAAGCGAATCTGCAGGAATTTCCCCCGAGCATTCTGCCCTATTCCAGTGAGACAGCCGTGGTTGAAGGTTTCGACCAGCCGCTGCCGCTCTTCGACGTAAACTTGAAGGACGGCACGAAGGCGCGACTTGCGCAGATCCGCCGCGTGGGCAGAAATGCACAGATGATCAGTCCGGACAATCCTGGCGCCGGCCGGCTCACCGTTGCCGTGACGGATGCCGTCCCCGTCCGCAAGGTGCGGCTTGCGATCGAGAACTACACCAACCTCATTGCTAGTTCCGGCCAGGCGATGGGCCGCTATCTCTATAACAGTCTTTTCATCACCATTGTTGCGACCATCATCACGCTGGTGATGAATTCCATGGCTGCCTTTGCGCTTTCTAAATACCGTTTCGCAGGCAGCAGCGTCGCCTTGATTTCGATCCTGTCGACGCTGATGATCCCGGCAACCGTGGTTCTCGTGCCGACTTACCTCATCGTTGCCGAGCTCGGCCTTGTCGGAAACCTCTGGGGTGTCATCCTGCCGACCGTCGCGACGCCGACCGGCGTCTTCCTGCTCCGCCAATACATGCTGACCATCCCTGACGAACTGATCGAAGCAGCGCGCATGGATCATGCCAGCGAGTGGCGCATCTTCTGGCGGATCGTCCTGCCGCTTTCCAGCCCGGCGCTTGCCGTCGTGGCGATCTTCTCGATCCTGTCGCGCTGGAACGACTTCCTGCTGCCCTTGATCGTCCTCAATCGCCGCGAGGTCTATACGCTGCAGCTGGCGCTCAACTCTTTCCAGAGCGAGTTCGAGGTCCGATACGATCTGATGCTCGCCATGACGACCCTGACGGCGCTGCCGCTTGCCTGCGCCTTCATCTTTCTGCAGCGCTACATCACCACCGGCATCGCATCCACGGGCATCAAGTGAGTTTCGTTCATGGCCAATCTCGTACTTGAAAATGTCAACAAATCCTTCGGCACGCTGCAGGTGATCCCCGATATCAATCTCGATATTAGGGATGGCGAATTCGTCGTCTTCGTCGGCCCGTCCGGCTGCGGAAAGTCGACGCTGCTTAGAATGATTGCCGGGCTCGAAGAGGCAACGGGCGGCGACATCCGCATTAACGGCGAAAGCGTCATCGACACGCCGGCGGCCGATCGCGGCGTCGCCATGGTCTTCCAGTCCTACGCTCTTTATCCCCACATGACCGTTCGCCAGAACCTGAGCTTCGGACTTGAGAATATCCGGATGCCGAAGGACGAAATCGACCGCCGCGTTGAAGCAGCCGGCAAGCTTTTGCAGATCGACACGCTGCTCGACCGGCGCCCCCGCCAGCTGTCCGGCGGTCAGCGCCAGCGCGTCGCAATTGGTCGCGCCATCACCCGCGACCCGAAGATATTCCTGTTCGACGAGCCGCTTTCCAACCTCGATGCAGAATTGCGGGTGCTGATGCGCGTCGAGATTACCAAGCTGCACGAGCGGCTCGGCAATACGATGATTTACGTGACGCATGACCAGATCGAGGCGATGACGATGGCAGATAAGATCGTCGTCCTTCGCAAGGGCGTCATCGAGCAGGTCGGTGCGCCGCTTGATCTTTATAATCGCCCGCACAACACTTTCGTGGCCGGCTTCATCGGCTCGCCGCGCATGAACCTCGTCGAAGGGACAATCGGCACTTCGACCAACGGGACGCTCGCCTTCGAGGGCGCCGGGTTGCCGCCATTGGAATTGCCCCTTGAAGCCGGGCTTGCAGGCATACGGAAAGCAACACTCGGTGTGCGGCCCGAAGATCTCCTGGTCGGCGAAAGCGGCTGGCCAGCCGAGGTCGCCGTTGCCGAACAGCACGGCGCCAACAGCTACCTGCATTGCATCCTTTTAAACGGCGAGCCGATCCTGGTGCACCAGCAGGGCCAGAGCCGGGTTGCGCGCGGCGATGTCCTCAACATCGCACCCCGTGCGGGCCATTGGCACCTGTTCGATGAAACAGGCCTGCGGATCAAGATCGACTGAGCCTGCCGCGACAGTCCTTCGACTGAAGGCTCAATGTCCGTCCGGCGGAACGACGTCCGGCGTGATCGTGTCCCTGAGGTTTTTCCGATGGAAGATGAAAAGCCCTGCAAAGACGATGATCGCCGCGCCGATCAGGATCTGCATATCGGGTACGTCATCGAAAAAGACCATGCCAAGCACGATCGCCCATATGAGAAGCGTGTATTGCAACGGTGCCAGCAGCGATGCCGGGGCAAGTTTCAGCGATCGGGTAATCAGCAGATGGGCGCAGGAGGCGACGACGCCCAGAAGCAGCATGCCACAGTAGTCGAGAAGCGTCGCCTGACGCCAGTGGCCGATACTGAGAATGATCCCGGCAATGAGAGCAGCAATCGTCTGCCAGGTGACGAGCGTGGTGTCGCTTGTCGCGCGCAAGGAGCGGTTCATCACCAGCGTGAGCGCGAAGGCGAGACTGCCCGTCAGACCGAAAAGAGATGGCAGGGACAGCATCGCAGACGATGGACGGAGCGCTACGACGACACCGGCAAAGCCGATGAAAACCGCAAGCCAGCGGCGCCAGCCGATCTTCTCGCCGAGGAAGAAGTGCGATAGCGCGGCGACATAGATTGGCCCCGCCATATAGAAGGTCATGACGTCGGCAAGCGGCAGATAGGCGACGGCCGCATAAAACAGGCTGACATCGCAGGTCGTCATGACGACGCGCATCAGCTGCTGCCCCTTTTGCTCGACGTTGAAGAGCTGCCGCGTCCCTTGCCGGACGATCATCGGACCGAGCACGATGAAAGCGCCGACCGAGCGGATCACCAGCACCTGGCCGACGGCGAAACTCGCAACCAGCCATTTGCCCATCGCATCGTTGAGCGCAAAGAGGAAATCGCCGAGCAGCATCAACAAGACGCCCGTCAAGATCACGTTCGAACCGACGGCAACGGTACTGCGCTTCATCCTGACCTTCCTTGATACGACACTGCGAGGCAGCCGAGTTCGGCTTCCGATTTAACGGCCCCGATGTCAAGGTCAGGCTGAAGCTTAAAGCGCCTCAGCGGCGCGATTCGATCGCCATGCGAACTAGCAAGTCCTCCAGGGACTGTTGCCGCACCATGCGCTAGGCCCGATCCAGGCCGGCCGTTCGCCGAGACAAAACGTGATGGACCCGGCAGAAAGCGCAATGAGTGCGCTGACGCTGATCGCGATCTAAGTAAAGCCGACGCGATCGATGGCACAAAGAGCTGCCGACCTGCGGGTTCACGAATTACGGCAGCAGTGAGAAATGGACGGATCACAATCTAAAGCCGCAGCAACTTCCGCCCACGGCACAGCCGTTGTCAGTTCGAACTTTTCATGGACCGGATCAGGCGCAAGCTGCGCCGGGCCGCGGTTGCGGCGGCACCGACAAGCACAATCCAAAGTCCGAGCCAAAGGACATGGTTCTGCAGATCCCAGTAAGGTTCGCCGATCGAAATGACAGCGGCCACGGTGATGATCGCCATGCGGTGCTGCTTGGCCATCGGGCCTGAAAAATCACTGCCGTGACCCGTGGCCCGGCCAAGTTCGCGCACATAGGCAGTCAGCACTGCGAATGCTGCTGCCGCCCAGCCAAGGCCGAGATGGCCGATACCGAGACCGATGCCTGCAAAAATCAGCATGTCGGCGGCGCGGTCTGGAAATTCGTTCCAGAAAGGACCGTCGGCCTCTGCCTTGCCCCCTTCCACCGCCACCATGCCGTCAAACAGATTGCACAGAAGTCTCACCTGGCAAAAAAGTGCCGCAAGAGCGAGAAGAACCATGCGCGAATAGCCGGCGTCGCGTCCGGCGGCAAAGAACAAGAGACCGGCAATGAAGGCAGCGGCGATGCTTGCCTGGGATATCTGGTTCGGCGTGACGGACCTCGTCGCGACCTTCTGGGCGATCGCCCTTGCCCACCAGCTGTTCCGGCTATTCAAGGGGCGACGATCTTGAGTGTCAGTCATCACTTACCTTTCCCGGTCAAAAGCGAATAATTGTAAATCGCCGCATAGCTGGTGGAGACGGCAAGTGGCACCGCAACGGTCCTTAATATTTCCGGTGTTGCGGCGAGTGCGTGAATGGCGATGAGGATGCTTGCAGAACCGAGACAGGCGATGAGAGGCGGCGCAATCAGTGCGGCAGAACCCTTGAAGCGCGTGGAAAATATTTCGACCGCCGATTTCAAGTACAGGGTGAGGCAGGCAGACAGCGTGCCCTGAACGAGGCCGGCAAGCAGCATGCGCGGTAAAGGATGAACGCGATTGGCAAACAGCGCCCAGCTTCCCATGGCGAGAAAGGCGAAACTCACGTGCACGGTGCTGCTGCGTCCAATCCGCCCGACCCATCCACTCATGTCAGTGACCACCAGTAGCGGACAAGGTGAAAGAAGATTGGTGCCGAAAACACCACCGAATCGAGGCGGTCGATCAGTCCGCCATGACCCTCGATGAGATTGCCCCAATCCTTGACACCCCGGTCGCGCTTGATAGCCGACATCACCAGACCGCCGAAGAAGCCCATCAGCGTGATGACCAGCGAAAGCAGTCCCGCCTGCAACGGCGTGAACGGTGTGATCCACCAGAGCGACGCGCCGATCAAAGTCGCACTGGCAACACCGCCCGCAAAGCCCTCGACCGTCTTCGACGGCGAGAGTTTCGGGGCAATCTTCGTTCGCCCGAAAAGCTTGCCCCAGACATACTGCAAGACGTCGCTGAGCTGCACGACGATGACCAAGAATGCGATGAGCAGAACATTGCGGCCCTCGTAGCCGGGAATGTTCAACGTCAGCAGCGCCGGCACGTGCGAAGCGCAGAAGACGCAGATCATCAAGGCCCATTGCACTTCGGCGATGCGGATGAGGAACCGTTCGGTATCGCCCCGAAGCACGGAAATGATCGGCATCAGCAAAAACGCGTAAACCGGAACGAAAATCGAATAGATTCCGTATTCTTCAGCCCACAACAAATAATACTGAATGGGAAGGACCACGAAAAAGGCCGAGGCGAGCGCCCAGTGATCAGCCCGCTTCGTGTTTGTCAGCGTGATGAATTCTCGAAGTGCCGCAAAGGAGCAGAAGGCGAAAAGAATGATGACGCCGGCACGACCGGCCAGAAACGCAATGCCGATGAAGATCACCATGATCCACCAGGCCTTGATGCGGGCATTCAGGTTCTCGACGGCGCTGTTCGAGCCATCCGGCGAAAGGCGCCGATGCAGGACATAGCCAACCAGTGAGGCGAGGATCAGCACGGCGAAAACGCCGAGCACCAGCGTAATGAGATCGGACCGCGCGTCGTTCATTCGCTGTTGCCTGCATGTTTTGGAGAAAGGGAAATCAAGGCGGCCCTTGCCCTTGACAGAAAACCATCCTTGGTCTCGCCGGGATCAAGACGGATCGGGCTGCCGAAGGTTACTGTGCAGATCAGTGGAATTGGCACGATCTCGCCCTTCGGCATGACGCGATTGAGGTTGTTGATCCAGACCGGCACGAGATCGATCCCCGGGCGCAATACGGCAAGATGGAAGAGGCCGCCCTTGAAAGGCAGAAGCGGCTCGTCGGTCTGGTTGCGCGTGCCTTCGGGAAACAGGATCAGCGACGAGCCGGCGTCGATTGCCGCCGCCATCTGCTCGATCGGATCCTGCGTGCGCCTCTCACGGTCGCGCTCGATCAGCACGGCATTGAAGACTTCGCGGCCAATGAAAGTGGTAAGCGGCGATTTCAGCCAGTAGTCTGCTCCGGCCACAGGCCGTGCTCGCCGGCGAAGACGCGGCGGCAGGACCGCCCAGATCAGGATGAAATCGCCATGGCTCGAATGGTTGGCAAAATAGATGCAGCGCCGGGGCGGTAAACCGTCATTCGCCCAGATCGCCCGCACCGCCGTGATTGCGCGGGCAAACAGCACGATTGCGATCGCCACAGGCTTTGCGATCAGGCTGTGCATCTGCTTCATTAGCCCAATTCCCGCATCACGATTGCAGGAACGTAGCCGCGTTTTTGACAAAGCGGAAGACGGTTGCAAAGCCGGATAAAGATTTCCACATGGAGCGGAGGGATCAAGTCGTCCGCTCCTCGCCTTCGACAAGCTCCCGCGAGACGAGGATCTTGTCGACGCGGCGGCCGTCAAGATCGACGACTTCGAAGCGCCAGCCGTCTTTCACGAAGCTTTCGCCGAGGTCGGGCAGGTGTTTCAGCTCTTCCAGCACAAGGCCGGCGACGGTCTGGAACCCGATGTCATCTGGCAACTTAAAGTTCATGAACTCGGCGAATTCGTCGATCGGCGTCCAGCCGGAAACAAGATAGGAACCATCGGCGCGGCGAATAATTGCCTGCTCGTCGGCAGGTCCCTCCTGCAATGCGCCCATGATCGCCTCCATGATGTCGCCGGAAGAGACGATTCCCTCGAAGTGGCCGTATTCGTCGTAGACAAGCACCATGTGGACCGGCGATCTGCGGATGGCCTGGATGACATGCGTTGCCGTCGAAAGATCCGAGATCACCGGAACTTCATGGGCAAGCGACTGGATGTCGGCATGGCCATGTGCGTCGAGCGAATCGTAAAAGTCCTTCACGAAGAGCACGCCAAGCATCTCGTCAGAACTGTTTCGCCGCACGGGCAGGCGCGAGCGGTGCGTTCGATGCAGTTGCTTGCGAATGTCTTCGATACTGTCTTCGATGTCGACGACCTCGACGTCGCGGCGCGGAGTCATCAAGGCTCTCGCCGTGCGGTCGGCAAGCCGCATGACACCGGATATCATCGCCGATTCCTCGCTCTCGATCACCCCGGCGCTCTGCGCCTCGGCAAGCACCGTCTTGATCTCTTCGTCGCTCACCCCGTCGCTGCCTTTTCCGGACTGACCAAGAAGCGTAAGCACAAGCTTGCCGGACGCGTCGAGAAGCCAGACGAGCGGCAAGGCAAGCTTGGAAAGCAGGACCATGGCCGGGGCAACCTTGCTTGCGACCACTTCAGGTTCGCGAAGCGCAATCTGCTTCGGCACCAGTTCGCCTATAATCAGCGAAAGATAGGTAATGGCAACGACCACCGTGCCGACGCCAAGCGCATCGGAAACGGCAGAGGAAACGCCTTGTGCGCTGAGCCAGGCCGAAAGACGACCGCCCAGCGTGGCGCCCGAAAAGGCACCCGATAGAACGCCGACAAGGGTAATTCCGATCTGAACGGATGACAGGAAGCGGCCGGGATGTTCGGCAAGTTTGATGGCTTGGGCAGCCCCCCGGCTCCCATGATCGGCAAGGACCCTCAGACGGGCCGGACGTGATGAAACGACAGCAAGTTCAGACATTGCGAGCACACCGTTGAAGATAGTGAGCAGCACAATGATTGTGATCTCCAGAAACAAATGAAGCCTATGACATTGACAGCGATGCCTCAAAATAGGGCCAAAGCGCCGACAATGAAAGCAAGGCTTTCATCCTGCTTCGGCTATTTTTGCTCGGCGCTCCTTTATGGCCGAGCTTGGGCCCCGTCAATGTGCCGAAGCCGGCGTGACCCGCCATATCGTGTTGCCGACGTCATCGGCAACAAGCAATGCACCCTTGATGTCGATTGCGACGCCGACAGGTCGGCCAAAGGCCCTGTCGTCGGCCCCGATAAAGCCCGTCAAGACATCGCGCGGCGGGCCGGATGGCTTGCCATCGGCGAAAGGCACGAAGATCACCTTGTAGCCGCTGCGCGGCCTGCGGTTCCAGGAGCCGTGCTGGCCGACGAAGGCGCCGCCGACATAATCTGGACCAAACAGGTTGCTCGTGTTGAAGGACAGGCCGAGCGAGGCGGTATGAGGACCAAGGGCATAATCGGGGACGATGGCGCTTGCTACCATTTCAGGGTTCTGCGGCTTTGCCCGACCATCGATATGCTGGCCGAAATAGCTGTAGGGCCAGCCATAAAAGCCGCCTTCCTTCACCGAGGTCATATAGTCGGGAACAAGATCGCTGCCGAGTTCGTCGCGTTCGTTGACTGCCACCCACAGTGCCCCCGTCCGCGGCTGCCATGCAAGTCCATTTGGATTGCGCAAGCCGCTTGCAAAGACGCGAACAGCCTTTGTGGCAAGATCGATTTCGAGGATAGAGGCACGGTTTTTTTCCGCATCCATGCCGTTTTCCCCGACATTGCTGTTGGAGCCCACGGTGGCATAGAGCTTGGTGCCGTCAGGGCTGGCGATCACGTCCTTCGTCCAATGCTGGTTGATCGGACCTGCTGGAAGATCGGCGATTTTCGCGCCCGGCGTGGTGATCACCGTTTCACCTTCCTTATAGGCAAAAGCCATGACCCCATCGGTATTGGCGACATAGAGCACGTCCTTCGAATATGCCATGCCGAAGGGCGAATTGAGATCCTTCAGGAGAACGGTGCGCATCTCGGCGGCACCGTTATTGTCGGCATCGCGCAGCAGCGTGATGCGGTTTGCACTTTTGACCTCGGCGCCGGCCCGGCTCATGAGCAGAGTTTCGAACCAGCCACGGATGCTGAACCCGGCGTCTTCACCCTTTGGCGGCTTGTTGCTTTCGGCAACAAGAACATCGCCGTTCGGCAGGACATGGATCCAGCGCGGGTGGTCCAGGCCCTTTGCAAAAGCGTTCACCTTCAGCCCCTGTGCGGCTTTTGGAGTGGCGCCTACTGGCCAGCTCGCCGCTTTAGCGACATTGACGGTCGGGATCAGCGTCGGGTTCGGCGCAGGCAGCGTCGGTGAGGGACCGTAGCCTTCCTCGATCGGGACTGTCGCGGATTCACGCTCAAAGACGAATATCCACCCGCCCGCAACAAGGACGAGAAGAAGGACGACAAGGATGAACTTCTTCATGAATGATCTCCAATAAAAGACCGTGCTAACGGCCTGGCTCGTTATGGGTTTCAACGCTCTCCAGAGTTCGAAACGATCGCAAGGTGCGCAAGGTTCGAGATTTCAATGGCGCTGCCGCATTTCTTGACCGGCGTCTTTGATCATGGCCCTTTTCGATGCGACAAAACCACAGAGGACGAACTTGAGCGATCACACAGCATGCCGGGCGATCTTGAGGCATTTGCCCAAACCGACAGCCTGACACTTTCGGGCTCCGACCGTCCCATTGTACGATTGCGGACCTATGAAGTTTATGGGGAACTTCACCGAGTGGGACGGCATTAATTCCTCCGTAGAAGGAGGACGCCATGCCAACAGTCACCGTTGCAAAAGCTTGCAGCGCTCAGGCAGAAATCATCTCGCTTCTTCCAGCTCTCAAAGCCTTTGCGAGGCGATTCGAGCGTGTTGAAAGCGACGCCGACGATCTCGTTCAAGAAACGGTCTCCAAGGCACTTTGTCACATCGAGCAGTTCCAGGACGGCACGAGCCTCAAATCCTGGCTCTTTACGATCATGCGCAATACCTATTGCAGCAGCTACAAACGCCGCAAGCGCGAGCCGGTGGGCTGCGTCGGCGACCTGACTGACTGTCAGATGCCGGTCAAATCGACGCAGGAATGGTCGGTAAGAGCCCTTGACGTGCAGGCGGCGATCGACAAGCTCGGAGCCTCGCACCGCCATGCCCTGATGCTCGTCGTGAACGGGACAAGCTACGAAGAAGCAGCTGCAATCTGTGACTGCCAGGTGGGCACCATCAAAAGCCGGGTGAGCCGCGCGCGCAACCATCTTCTGGAAATGCTCGGCGAGACGCAGTCTTCCGAAGCAGCCTCGTTACACTAGGAAGGGACGCGGAGCGATGAGCCGCCACGACAGAAACGAATGGATCGCCAAGAGGGCCTATGCACTTTGGGAAGCGTGCGGTCGTCAAGATGGGCGCGATGGAGAGCACTGGGCACAGGCTGTGCGCGAGCGCGACGAGCTGGAACGCACGCAGGCTTCGGCCGACGGGCGCGAGGTGCTGATCCGGTTCAGACCAAGACCACCGGCTGCGACGTCTTCGAAACGCGCGGTGAGCCCGGCCTCTCGTGCAACCGGCTGAAGGAACACTTCATTCAAGCCCTGAAATCTGCACTTTCAGGCGATGAGAAGTCGCCGGTTCTCATCAGCCGAGACCGGTTGCTTCCTTTACCTTGTTGCGCGATAGCGGCAGATCGACCAGCCGCTTTCCCGTCGCATTGCGGATTGCATTGGCGAGCGCTGCACAGGTCGGTCCCTGCGCAGCCTCGCCTGTGCCGAGGAAGGGCTGACCGGGCCGATCGAGAACATGCACCTCGACGCTTTCTGGGACGCTGCCGAAGCGCAGTATCGGATAACTCGACCAATCAGTGCTGGTAATACGAGTGCGATCGAAGGTGACGGCTTCATAAAGCGTCCAGCTGATCGATTGCAGGATGCCGCCCTCCGTCTGGTTGCGGATGCCGTCAGGATTGACGGCCTGACCGGCATCGATAGCACCGACGGCACGCAGCACCTGCACACGGCCGGTTTCGCGCTCGACCTTGGCTTCCAGTGCGACCGCCAGATAGGCGGCACGGTTCTTGTAACGCGCAAAGGCAAAGCCACGCCCGTGACCGGAAGGAACTTCGCTCCTGCCCCAGCCGAATTTCTCCGCAGCAAGCTTCACGACATCGCTGGCACGATGATCTTCCAGATGACGCAGGCGGAATTCGACCGGATCGGCCTTGGCGGCAATAGCCAGCTCGTCCATGGTGCTTTCGATCGAAAATACATTGGCATAAGCACCAAGGCCGCGTAGCGCCGAAACCCTGAGCGGCATGTCGGGCAGGAAATGCCACAACACCCGGCGGTTCGGGATCGCATAGACAGGGTCGGCGTTCCGATCGCCGCTGCCATTGGGACTGATGCTGAGCTTCGGCACCTCCAGGGGCGTCGGCTGTTCCTTGGCGCGCCCGGCAATGAGCGAGCCGGAACTTCCGGGGCGCGTGCTGTGGGTATTGCTCCACACATCATAGGTCCAGTTGTCGATCCTGCCGTTTGCATCAAGCGACGCCCGGACCTTGCATACCATGCCAGGCCCGTAAGGTTCCCACATATGCTCCTGCTCGCGCATCCACTGGACACGCACGGGACGGCCGGGAATTTTCATGGCGATGAGTGCTGCGTCGGCAGCTGCGTCGTCGGCGCCGTTGTGCCCGTAGCAGCCGGACCCTTCCATGTGGATGACACGCACCTTCTCCTCCGGCATCGCCAGCATTTGGGCAATCGCACTCCGATCGGGGAAGACTCCTTGCGTGTGCGACCAGATATCAAGGCTGCCGTCGGCCTTCAGATGCGCGAGCGCACAGGACGGACCGATCGAAGCGTGCATCTGATAGGGGCGCGTGAAGGTTGCCTCGTAGATTGGGCCGTTCGGGAAGCTCGGATTGCCGGATTCGGCCACGGTGCCGACATCCTTTTCCAGAGCGACGAGAGCGGCGGCCAGATCGGCCTGTTCTGGAAGCGTTGCAGGCTCGTCCCACCGCGCCGCTTTTTCAACCGCGCGCATGGCCTTGACCGCCTGCCATTCTTTCTCCGCCACCACGGCAAGGAAACTGCCGTCGCGGATCACCGAGATGACGCCGGGCATGGCGGCAGCGGCCGTGGCGTCGATGTCTTTCAATGTTGCACCATAGCTCGGCGGACGGATCACGCGAGCGTGCACCATTCCTTCCAGGCGCAAGTCCTGGACATAAGCTGCAGCGCCTGTAACCTTGCCCGGGATGTCGATGCGCTGCACATCACGGCCGATGATGCTCAGTCCATCAGGCTGCTTCAGTTTCGATTGCGGCTGGGCTTGGACGTGCAGGAACTGGCCCGATACCAGCTCGCCATAGGTCGCCGAGCTGCCTTGCGGCCCGAAGACGCTTTTCTTTTTCGCCCTGAGCTGGTCTGGCGGCAGGTTAAAACGGCGCGCTGCCTCGGTGATCAGCAGCTCGCGAACCTGCGCGGCTGCGTTGCGGATCGCAGTACCGCTGTTCTGCATCGACTGGCTGCCTGCCGTAAACCCTTCGTCGGGTGTACGCCCGGTGTCAGCGGTCACGAGTGCAATGTCTGCGGGATCGACTTCCAGCTCCTCTGCGGCAACCTGGATGAGGGCCGTGCGGATCCCCTGTCCAAGTTCCACCTTGCCGGTGAACACGGTGATCGTGCCGTCAGCATCTATTCTTATCCAGCTATCGAGATAGCCGTCGTCATCCAGGCTGCCCGGCAATTTCGGCTTTTCAGGCGCCGCAGCCGAAATCCCTTGCGCCAGCGCACCGATGGTGGAGAAGCTGACGATGAGAGAGCCGGTGCCCGCAAGCAGGCAGCGCCGGCTCATTCGATGCCCGGTGAGAATATCCATCATCCGGCCCTCCTTTTGGCGCCCACAAGTCCGGAAGCTTCCATCAGTTCACCCGCGCGCCTGATGGCGGCAAGGATGCGCATATGCGTGCCGCAGCGACAGAGATTGGTCCGTAACGCCGATCTGATTTCCTCATCGCTCGGCGTCGCATTCTGCTTCAGAAGCACCGCTGCGCTCATCATCATGCCGGCAATGCAGTAGCCGCATTGGGCCGCCTGTTTCTCGATGAAGGCCGCCTGCAGCGGTCCGGGCTTTTCGGCTGTTCCAAGCCCTTCCACGGTGACGATTTCCTTGCCTTCGACCACGACGATCGGCGTCACGCACGAAAGTACCGCCTGGCCGTCGACCATGACGGTGCAGGCGCCGCATTGGCCTAGGCCGCAACCAAATTTTGCGGCGTTGAGTCCAAGATCATTGCGAAGCACGTAAAGTAGTGGCGTGTCGGGCTCGCTTTCGACCTCGTGGGTCTGTCCATTGACCTTAAGGCTTGTCATCTCGGCTCCTTCGCGCCGACATTGGAGGGCGCTCGTTCAATTCCGTCCGAGGGGCGGACGGCGACAAAACATTCACCGGAGCGTGTGCGGTTGACCCGTTCCAGCAGATCGGGCCAAGGACCGCGCGTCGTAAAGCGCTGCCGCATGAAATCGAGCAGGTCGGCGATCTGCTGGTCGTTCAGTGCCCCGGCAAAACCCGGCATCACGGCACTTGGCTCACCGTCGGCAGGTGGTAGGCCGAAAAGCACAACATTGACGATGTTTTGCGGATTGGGCGCGTTGACGGCGGTGCTGAGATTGAAATTCAGCCCCCCGAAGGGCGCAGCGCGACCGGACTCATGACAGGTCGCACAAGCCGCACCATAGATGGCTGCACCCGGGTGAGCGGTAAGTTCGGCCGACGCCTTGTTCTCGTCAATCGCCGCCGTCACCACGCCATCCTGCTCGGGAAGGAACTGCCTTTTCAGCTTTTCGGCCCATTGAAGGCGTTCGGCAGACGGTTCGCCCATGATCGAGGCGACATAGGCAGCGATGGCGTTGATATCGCTGTCGGGAAGGACCCCGAGATTGCCGGTGACCTCAGCCATCGGACCGCGCGAGACGCCGTGGAAGACATGGTAGCCATGACGCAGATAGAACGCGAGCGACTCCTTGTCCCACGGGATCGGCGAGGGGTTTTGCGCATTGATCGCATAAGCCTGCCAGCCTTCCGCCTCGCCGCCGCCGAAGTGCTTGCCGCGCTCCTCGGCACCAAAGGCGTTGCGAGGCGTGTGGCAAGCCCCGCAGTGACCGAGGCCTTCGGCAAGATAGGCACCGCGGTTCCATTCCTCGCTTTTGTTCGGATCAGGCGCGAAAGCGCCCTGGTCGAAGAAGACCAGTTTCCAGGCGGCAAGGATGGGGCGGACATGCAGGAGGTACGGCAGCTCGTTTCGGGGCGAACTCGCCCTGACGGGCGTGCGCGTCATCAAAAAGGCATAGAGGGCCTTGTTGTCCTCATCGGTGACGCGGGTGAAATGATCATAAGGAAATGCCGGATAAAGATGATCGCCTTTTCGGTCTACTCCTTCACGCATGGCCCGCTTGAAGGCAGCCTCGCTCCAGCGCCCGATACCGGTTTCATCGTCCGGTGTGATGTTCGTCGAATAAATGGTACCGAAAGGTGTCGGCAGTTTGAGGCCCCCCGAAAAGGCCTGCTTTCCCGGGACCGTATGACAGGCAATGCAGTTTCCAACCGCTGCGAGGCTGGCTCCCTTGGCGATCAATGCGTTATCGAAAGGCCCGGCCTGCGAGGCATTTCGGGCCTCGATTTCGGGGCGCCAGGCAAGAAAAAAGAATGCGAGACCGAAAACGATGAAGAGGGTGAGGATCGTCGACAGCAGTCTGATGGCTCGCATTGCCGATATGACCCTCCCAGGAGTGCAGACCGAACCGCATAAAACGCAAGGGATCAGGACTTTGTTCCCGGATCAGGTGTTGGTATCGCTCAAGGCTTGGCGATGGTTGAGCGGTCCTGAACGATCCGAGCCCGGTCTTTGTCGCTCTCGCGCATAAGGCGACCGGTGGCGCGCAGCATCGCGATGAGGTCGGTTCCGTCGATGGACGCCTTGGTCGTTTGGAGCTGATCGAACTCGGCCGCCGCCTGCTGCCAGTTTTCGGTCTCGCGCCCAAAGGGGCGTCCCTCCTCTTCCCATATGGCGTATGCGCGCTGGCTGATCCAATCGTCCTTGTTGTAAACCATGACACCCAACCAAAATGGAGAAAAATGTTCGTCTTGAGGTTGTCAGATTTCGTTTACGGAGTTGTTACTTCCGCAAGCGTCTGCGGTGAGCGCGCCGCAACAGCAGTGCGTCAGATAGTGCTGTTGCCTGCCTCGATTGACCGCTCGGCGAGCTCGATGAGGATGCCGTCGGGATCGCGCAGAAAAGCGACCTTGTGCAGAACCTCGGAATTGTAAGCAAGGCGCGGGCGCTCCTTCACTTCAACCCCGGCGGCTTCGAGCCTTGCGAAGGTTTCAGCGACGCTGGCGAACAGGAACGTGATATGGCGCAGACCGGCAGTACCCTCGGGAACGTCGCTTGCCCGCACTGCCCCGCCTGCAGGCGCAAAGACTTCCAGCATACCGCCTCCGGCATCGAGAAAAGCAACCTGCGAGCCATCCGGCATCGCCTTGCGCAGATGCAGCCGAAGGCCAAGCAGGCCGCAATAAAAGGCAACGGCGCGGTCCATGTCGCTGACAGTCATGCCGATATGTTCAAAGGATTTCAGCATTGAAAATTCCTCCCGCCGACAATGCTCGAACTGACTGCGGTCGCTTGCCGTCGTCAAGTCGAAATCGTGTGATGGCAATCGACAAGACCTGGCTTGCGGTCGATGAAATGGGGCGCTATCTGGTTGGAAAGGCCACGACTTAAGACCATCGAAAGCCGGGAGGCAGGGCATGCGCAAAGCGATCATCGTTTGGGGCGGCTGGCAGGGCCACGAACCTGAAGCATGCGCAGCCACCGTCGGAGAACTTTTGCGCGAGGACGGCTTTTCGGTGGATATTACCGGCGATCTCGACATCTTCGGCTCGCCGGTAATTGCCAATGCCGATCTTCTCGTTCCGATCATCACCGGGGAGCAGTTGGAAAAGGCGCATGCCAACGCGCTGGTCACGGCTGTTCGTGACGGTCTTGGCCTCGGCGGCCACCACGGTGCACTCGCGACATCCTTCAAGGAAAGTGCTCCGTTCCGCTATGTTTGCGGCGTCACCTGGGTCTCTCATCCTGGCAACATCATCGACTTCCGTGTGAACGTCAGCCGACAAAACGATCCGCTGATGCAAGGCATTCCGGACTTCGACTACCACTCGGAGCAGTATTACCTGCACTACGATCCGTCCGTTGAAATTCTGGCGACCACCACGTTCACCGGCGAATATGACGAGGCGGCCCGCAATGTCATCATGCCGGTGGTCTTCAAGCGGCACTTTGGCGCGGGCCGCGTCTTTTATTCGGCACTCGGCCATGTCGCAGCCGAATTCGACCATCCCTACATGCGACTTATTCTTCGCCGCGGTCTTGCCTGGGCTGCACGCCGCTAATGCAGCGCAGTGCGGCGCCGTATCGGTCAGCTCTGAACGATATGCTGCCTCACCAGTCGCTTGAGCTCTTCTGCATCCTTGAGCTGAATGGCTTCGATCATCAAGTGATGTTCGCAGCCGGACTGTTCGATGCGGGCGCGCGTTCGCCATTGAGCGACGGGCGCTGACGAGGTTCGCTGGCGAATTTCGGTAATGAGGTCGACCAGTTCCTGATTGCCGCCAAGAACCAGAAGTTGCCTGTGAAAGGCCAGATTGGCTTCGTAAAGGTCCAGCATCGTACCATCAAGGACCATGCGGTCGAAATGGATCGCCAGCTTCCGCAGGATATCGAGATCGTCGGCAGAGGCATTTTCCACGATCGTATCGGCAATCGCCGTCTCAAGAATGATGCGGATTTCGCTGACCTCCCTGGCACGGCGGCCGTCGGGCGCGTAGACGTGGTAGCCGCGATTGGGGACATGCTCGACCAGCCGCTTCTGGGCAAGGCGATCGAGCGCACGGCGTACTTCCGGGCGGGTGCAGTTGTAGCGTCGTTCAAGATCGATCTGCTTCAGCCATGTGCCAGGTAGAAGCACGCCCGCCAGGATATCCTGGAGGACAAGGTCGGTCACGTCCTTCGAATTTTCGATCTCCGGCTGCCCCATCGAAACGTCTGCCATTCAAGACTCCCTTTTCGAAACGGATATCACGGCACCGACAGTTTCTGTAGGCGGCCCGATTCCGGCCTGTCTAAAATTTATTCATGCCTGCGGATTGCGCAAAAGTTTTTTGTAGCCTAAATTGGCGCCAATTTTGGATACTAAGCGAAAAGAAGCCGTTTTGAAAGCCATGAAAAACTCAGACAGCGTGTGGGACATCGTCGAAGGCAAGCGCGAAATCTTCTTTGCGCTCAGCGATCTGATCTGGGATCTGCCGGAAACGAACTATCAGGAGTATCGATCGGCAGACGAACATGCGCGGCTCCTGCAACAGGAAGGCTTTCGCGTCGAACGCGGCCTTGCCGGCCTGCCGACAGCGGTCATGGGAGAGGCCGGTGAGGGCGGACCGGTCATTGCAATTCTCGGCGAGTTCGATGCGCTGCCGGGTCTCAGCCAGGTGGCAGGCCTTGCCGAAGAGCGCGAAGCGGTCGCCGGCGGCAATGGCCATGGTTGCGGTCACAACCTTCTGGGTGCCGGCTCGATGCTCGCGGCCGCTGCGGTCAAGGATTTCCTTGCACAGAACGGTCTGAAAGGACGCGTGCGCTATTATGGCTGCCCGGCCGAAGAAGGCGGCTCCTCCAAGGGCTTCATGGTGCGCGCCGGCGTCTTCGATGACGTCGATGTCGCCATTTCGTGGCATCCGGCTGCCTTTGCCGGCGTCAACAATCCGATCTCGCTTGCCTGCAACGAACTCAACTTCCATTTCACAGGCCGCGCCTCGCATGCCTCCGCGACACCGCACCTTGGCCGCAGTGCGCTCGATGCCGTCGAGCTGATGAATGTCGGCGTCAATTACATGCGAGAGCATATGCCATCGACAGCCCGCATTCATTACGCCGTGACCGATACCGGAGGTGCTGCCCCGAACGTCGTCCAGGCCCGCGCGACTGTTCGTTATCTCATCCGCGCCCGCACTCTGCCCGAACTTTTGTCGCTTGTCGCACGCGTCAAGAAAGTCGCCGAGGGGGCGGCGCTGATGACCGAGACGTCGGTCCGCAGCGAGATCCTCAGCGGCGACGCGAACCTGATCGGCAATACCCCCCTGGAGGAACGGATGTTTGCCCATCTCCAGCGTCTCGGCCCTCCGGTCTTCGACGAAAGTGACCGGCAGACCGCCCGCACGTTCCAGCAGACGATGAGCGCGGAGGATATTGCTGCTTCCTATGATCGCTTCGGCTTGAAAGCCAATAAGGATCAACCGCTTTGCGAGGAGATCGTGCCGCTTTATTCCGGAGACGGCTCGATTGTCGGCTCGACCGATGTCGGCAGCGTGAGCTGGGTCGTTCCGACCGTGCAGATGCGCGGCGCGACCTATGCGATCGGGACACCCGGCCATTCCTGGCAGCTGGTTGCGCAGGGCAAGCTTCCGGCTGCCCATAAGGGCACCGAACATGCAGCAAAGGTGATGGCAAGCACGGCCGTTGATCTGATCTTGGACCCCTCGCTCATCGATGCCGCCAAGGCCGATCTCAAAGCCCGCCTCGACGGGACACCCTTCGTCAATCCCATCCCGGATGACGTTGAGCCGCCGCTGCCGGAAAAACGACATGGCTGACGAGCCCAACAATGCGGATGTCGGGCACCTGATGGCGCATCTTCGGGAGTTTTCCCGACGCGTCAAGCTGTCGGGAACGCCTGAGGAGCTGGAAAGCTTCGGCTACCTCGAAAGGCAGATGACAAGCTATGGCTATCGCACCGAGCTGCTGTTTCATGAGGCCTTCATCAGCCTGCCGGGACAGGCAAAGGTGGAAATCGATGGCGTAGCGCTTCGCTGCATCACCCATTCGATGGCCGCTTCCAGTCCGCCTGGAGGCATCAGCGGCGAACTCGTTCATGTCGGCGAAGGCACAGAAGCCGATTTTTCGCAGGCCGAGGTGGCTGGAAAGATCGTTGTCGTGGACGGCATTGCAACCGAAGAGGTCGCAGCGCTTGCAAGTGCGGCCGGCGCGCGCGGCCAGCTCCATATCAGTCCCACCGAGCATCTTCATGAAATGTGCGTGTCGCCCGTGTGGGGAAATCCCTCCCAGCATACCCGCGACCAGCTCCCTGCGACCGTTATCTGCTCGATCGGCAATCATGACGGTGCCGCGTTGCGCCAGCGCCTTGCAGCCGGCCAAAACGTCAAGACCTGGTTGTTTGCCGAAGTCGACACCCGTTGGACCAAGACACCTTTGCTGGTGGCCGAGATGCCTGCTCAAGGTGGCGCGGCAGACGATCCTTTCATACTTTTGTCGGGTCATCACGACACCTGGCACTACGGGGTCATGGACAATGGCGGTGCGAATGCGACGATGCTGGAGGCAGCACGACTGCTTGGCCAAACGGCGTCCAGCTGGAAGCGCGGGTTGCGCATCTGCTTCTGGTCGGGTCATTCGCATGGGCGCTATTGCGGCTCGGCCTGGTATGCCGACGAGTATTTCGATGATCTCGAGCGCCGTTGCGCCGTCCATGTCAATGTCGACTCCACCGGTGGGAAGGGCGCGGCGATCTTGAGCAATTCCAGCGTAGTCGACGAACTTCGACCGCTGGCGGCCGAGGCGATCGAGAAAATTACCGGCCAGCGCCATGCCGGCCGGCGTCACGGCCGCGCGGCCGACCAATCCTTCTGGGGTGTCGGTATTCCTTCGATGTTCGGCAGCCTGAGCCATCAGCCTGCCGGACCGGCAAAGATGCTGACGGCGCTCGGTTGGTGGTGGCATACTCCCCATGACACCATCGAACATATCGACCCGGACAATCTGCGGCGCGACACACAGATCATCATCGAAGTTCTCGAACGCCTGCTTGTCTCGCCCGTCCTGCCACTGGACTACACAGTCTATGCCGCCTCGCTTGAAGAGGAGCTGACACGGCTGAGGAGCGCCATTGGCGAGCGGCTCGATCTCTCATCGATTGCCGGCGAGATTGCCGAGCTCCGGTCGAATGCCCAGGCAGTCCTGGCAGCAAGCGATGGCTGCCTGAAGCAGGCCGAGCGTCTCAACGCAGCGCTGATGGCCGCGTCCCGCCAGCTCGTGCCGTTGAACTATACCCATGGCGATCGCTTCCTTCACGATAGAGCCCTCCCGCATCCGCCATGGCCGGCCTTGGCAGGCCTGCGCGAGCTGGCCGGCCTGCCAAAGCACGCATCCGATACGGCATTTTATGTCGTTCACGCCCGGCAGACGCGCAATCGCATTGCTCATGCACTTCGCAACGCCAATGCCGCATTGCGATCTGCATTTGATACCTGAACAGCGAACCGCAATAAAAAAGGGGAATGATGTCATGAAAAGAAAATATCTGCATTTCTTCGTCCTGGCGGCCGTTTTGAACTCGGCTGCAAGTGCTGCCGAAGCCAGGGACCGGACAGATGTGAAGGTCGGCATAGAAGGCGCCTTTCCACCCTGGAACATGATGGATTCCAGCGGCAAGCTCGCCGGCTTCGATATCGACCTGATCAACGATCTCTGCGCCCGGGCAAAAGTCAAATGCGAGCTCATCCCCGGCGAGTGGACCGCCATGATCCCGAGCCTCAATGCCGGCAAGTTCGATCTGGTGATGACGCTTGGCATCAATGAAAAGCGCCGGCAGGTCGTCGACTTCACCGTTCCCTACGCCAGTGGCGTTGCAAGCTTCATTCTGCAGAAGAACGGTCCTGTGGCCCCGCTGCCGATGACCGGGCAGAAGCTCAATCTCAACGACAAGGACAAGGCCGATCCAGTCATGGCCAAGATCGGCGAGGCATTGGACGGCAAGACGGTCGGCGTTGTCCAGTCCACCAGCCAGGAACAATTGATCAATGCCTACTACGGCAGCAATGTCACGGTGCGCGCCTACAAGAATTCCGGCGAACGCGACCTCGACCTGAAGGCAGGCCGCATTGATGCCGGTTTCGACAGCGGCGTCTATGCGACCTCCATACTCGCAAAATCCGCAAACGGCGAACTGATGATGTCGGGACCGCTGATAAAGGGCGCCATGCTCGCCACCGAAGTCGCCCTTGGCATGCGCAAGGGCGAAGCAGATCTGAAGGCGAGATTCGACGAAGCCATCAAATCCGCGGCAAAGGACGGCACTATCAAGAAGCTCTCCGAACACTGGAGCAGGATCGATCTCACGCCATCCTTCGAGCCGAATTGATCTTGAGCCAGGCGGCGGCAGCAGACCGTCGCGTTATTCCGCCACCGACTTTTCCATGATGGGTGACATGTCGTTTCCACCTCCTCGAAAGAATGCAAAAGGCAGGCGCCATGAACCAGCCCGGCATCCTTGAACTGGTCAGTTTCGGCCCGCAAGGCTGGGGCAAGGCACTGCTTGCCGGTGCATGGATGACGGTTCTGATCGCACTTGCCGGCTATTCGATCGGCGCAGCTATCGGGTCCTTCGGAGCCTGGGCCAAGATATCGGGAAGCCGCGGGCTGCGTATTGCGGCCGACACCTATACGACCGTGTTGCGCGGAATTCCCGATCTCTTGGTCATCTATCTCTTCTATTTCGGCGGCAGTGCTGTTGTCACCGCCGTCGGCCAGCTCTTCGGTGCCCAGGGCTTCGTCGGCTTTCCCGGCTTCCTCGCCGGATCGCTCGCCGTCGCGGTCACTTCCGGGGCCCAGTTTACCGAGGTCTTCCGTGGCGCGTTCAAGGCAGTGCATGCCGGCGAGATCGAAGCGGCGATCGCATGCGGCATGGGCCGATGGCTGCGCTTTCGACGGATCGTCGCGCCGCTGACGCTGCGCCACGCATTGCCGGGGCTCGGCAATGTCTGGCAAGTGGTACTGAAGGAATCGGCACTCGTCTCCATCACCGGTGTCGCCGAGCTTTTGCGCCAGACCCAGGTGGCGGCGGGATCGACCGGCCTGCCATTCGATTTTTATCTCATCGCCGGCGCAATCTACCTGCTGATCTCGACGGGGTCCGGTCTCTTCATGCGCCGGGCCGAACAGCATTTTTCGCGCGGCGTGAGGAGAAGCTGATGGATTGGCAATTTCTCTTCGAAACCTTCTTGAGCCTCATTTCCGCAATCCCGCTGAGCCTGGAGCTTGCCGCGACCTCGATCATACTGGGGGCAATCTGCGCGCTTGCCCTGGCACTTTGCCGGCTCTCTGGCATCCCCGCTCTCGACTGGTTTGCACGAAGCTACGTCTTCATCGTTCGCGGCACGCCGCTGCTCGTACAGATCTTCCTGATCTACTACGGTCTGGGGCAGTTTCCAGCAGTCCGCCACAGCCTGTTGTGGCCCTTTCTGCGCGAACCCTACTGGTGCGCCGTTCTGGCGCTGACAATGAACACCGCCGCCTATGGCAGCGAGATCATCCGCGGCGGCCTCCTGTCGGTGCCTTTCGGGCAGATCGAGGCAGCCCGGGCCTGCGGCATGCCGCGCATGATGCAGTTCCGACGCATCCTCCTGCCGCTTGCCATTCGGCAAGCGCTGCCCGGCTACAGCAATGAAATGATATCGATGGTCAAGGCAACGTCGCTTGCCTCCATCATAACACTCATGGAGGTAACCGGTGTTGCCGCCAAAATTATCTCCGAGACCTACCGTGCCATCGAGGTCTTCATCGTCGCCGGTGCCATCTATCTGGCAATCAACTTCCTGCTGACGCGGCTGGTCCATCTTCTCGAATACTGGCTGAGCCCGCACCTGCGCCAGCCTGTCCCACATCCTGCGGCAGGCCTTGCCCCCGCGCCCATTGAAGGAGACGCGCGATGACCGCGGCAATCCCCTCCCCTTCGCCGATCGCACTCAGCGTCAAGGACATGCATAAGAGCTTCGGTCCCGTCGAAGTGTTGAAGGGCATCTCCCTCGATGCCCACGAAGGCGACGTCGTTTCCATTCTCGGTTCCTCCGGTTCCGGCAAATCGACCTTTCTGCGCTGCATCAACCTGCTCGAAACGCCCAATTCCGGCGTGGTCACCGTGGCCGGTGAGACGATCCGTATGGCGCCTGACGGCAGGGGTGGCAGCCGTCCGGCCGATCGCAGACAGGTCGACCGCATCCGCTCGCAGCTCGGTATGGTCTTTCAGAGCTTCAATCTCTGGTCCCACAAGAGCGTGCTTGAAAATGTCATCGAGGCGCCCATCCACGTCCAGGGCCGGCCCCGAGCCGAATGCATCGAAGAGGCCGAGGCGCTGCTTGCCAAGGTCGGCATTGCCGAGAAACGGAATTTCTATCCCGCCCATCTTTCCGGCGGCCAGCAGCAGCGCGCAGCCATCGCCCGGGCGCTGGCGATGCGGCCGAAGGTCATGCTTTTCGACGAACCCACCTCTGCGCTCGATCCGGAACTCGTTGGTGAGGTCCTGCGCGTCATGCGAGCGCTCGCTGAGGAAGGACGCACAATGCTGGTGGTCACGCACGAAATGGGCTTTGCCCGCGACGTCTCCAGCCGTGTCGTCTTCCTTCACAAGGGTCTCGTCGAGGAAGATGGCAAGCCGCAGGAGGTGTTTTCCAGTTCGAAATCGGATCGTTTCCGGCAATTCATCAGCAAATGAAGCTTCAACCCAAATAAAGGAAAAGGGGAACCCAAATGAAATCTTCCAGTCGAATCCTGGTGGCGGTTTGCGCCGTTACCATGCTGGCCGTTTCGACGGTCGCACATGCCGAAGAAAAGAAGTGGACGACGGTCACCATCGCCACCGAAGGCGCGTTCAAGCCTTACAACTTTACCAAGCCGGACGGCACGCTGGACGGCTATGAAATCGAACTCACCAAGTATTTCTGCGACCACATGAAGGTGGAGTGCAAGATCGTCGTCCAGAACTTCGACGGCATGATCCCGGCACTCAATGCCGGCAAGTTCGATGCGATCATCTCCGGCATGTCGGCAACCGCCAAGCGCGAGGAAGTCATTGCGTTCAGCGACTCCTATGGCTCGACGGGCCAGGCATTTGCAACATCCAAGTCCAGCGATCTCGCACACATGCCCGAGAAGGGCCAGATCTTCTCGCTTGCAAGCGACGAGGCAGGTGCGGCTGCCGAAATTGACAAGCTGAAGCCGATGCTTGAAGGCAAGACGATCGGCGTGCAGACCGCATCGACGGCCGCTGCCTTTGTTGACAGATATCTGAAGGATGTCGTCCAGGTTCGCGAATATAAAACGACCGAAGAGCACGACCTCGATCTCAAGGCCGGCCGTGTCGACCTCGTCATGGCCTCCATGGCCTATCTGACCACGGCATCGCAAAAACCCGGCAACGAAGACATGACAACCACCGGCCCACGCTTTCAGGGCGGCTTTCTTGGCCGCGGCAGCTCGGTTGGCATGCGCAAGAGCGATTCGAAGCTGAAAGAGGAGTTCAACAAGGCGATCGCCGCCGCCAAGGCCGACGGCACCATCAAGACGCTCTCGGAAAAGTGGTTCGGCTTCGACGTAACACCGAAATGACCCTGCGAAGGCCGGCGGCGTCATCACACAGCGCCGCCGGCTTCATTTTGCTGCAGACTTGACGAGTCGCTGCCGGCGGTATTTTTGACCTTGCCCCGCCCGGACAGATGTGATCGATTTCCGGCGCTGCTGGAGGGCGGCGAATGACAAATCACCTGAGCAAAAGCTCGACTGCGACGGAGGGTCATCATGTCTCAGCTTCTCGACGACGCCTCATCAGGCGGCCTGTTTGTCGGCCGCGTCTGGAATCCGCAGGCAGCCGGTCCGGCGATTGTGACGATCCGTGACGGAGAAATAGTCGACATAACGTCCAGTCAAGCCCCGACATTGAGCGCACTTCTGGAGAAAGCCGACCCGACAGATTTCGTGCGCGAGGCGGATGGCAAACGGCTTGCTTCACTCGAGATGGTGGCAGCAAACAGCACCGGCAGGCCGGACGCTGCCCGACCCTATCTCTTGGCGCCGGCAGATCTTCAGGCCGTCAAGGCCTGCGGTGTAACCTTTGCTCAATCGATGATCGAGCGCGTCATCGAAGAAAAGGCTGCCGGCAATCCGGATCGTGCAGCCTCGATCCGCAGCCGCGTTGGCACTCTGATCGGCGGCAGCCTCGCCAACATCAAAGCAGGCTCTGCGGAAGCGGCAAAGGTCAAGCAGGCGTTGATCGACGAAGGCATGTGGTCGCAATATCTCGAAGTCGGCATCGGCCCGGATGCCGAGGTCTTTACCAAGTCGCCTGTGCTTTCCTCCGTCGGCTGGGGGGCCGATGTTGGCCTGCATCCGATTTCGACCTGGAACAATCCGGAACCGGAAATCGTGCTTGCGGTCAACAGCCGCGGCGAAATCAAGGGTGCGACCCTCGGTAACGACGTCAACCTGCGCGATGTCGAGGGCCGCTCGGCTCTGCTGCTCGGCAAGGCGAAGGACAACAACGCCTCCTGCTCCATCGGGCCTTTCCTTCGCCTGTTCGACGCCACCTACGGCCTCGAGGATGTCCGCAAGGCCGAGCTTGACCTGAAGGTCACCGGCCAAGACGGCTTCGTTCTCAACGGAAAGAGCTCAATGTCGAAGATCAGCCGCGACCCGACCGATCTCGTCAGGCAGACCTGCGGGGCTCATCATCAGTATCCGGATGGCTTCATGCTGTTCCTCGGCACGCTGTTTGCCCCGACACAGGACCGCGACGCCCCCAACCAGGGTTTTACGCACAAGGTCGGCGATGTCGTCGAAATCTCCGCATCCGGGCTCGGCACGCTTGTCAATACCGTTCGCCTTTCCACCGAATGCCCCCCATGGACGTTCGGGATTTCGGCGTTGATGACAAACCTCGCCGCCCGAGGGCTGCTCGCCTGATCGGCCAGCCTGGCCGCATGAATCGGACTGCCAATCGGGCTCGTTTGTTTGTGCACTGCAGCAATCGTCCCTATATTGATCCTTGGCGCCTTTTTTGGCTCAAGGAGAAGCATGTGTCCTTTCGAGATTCACCAGACGAACGCCTAGTTGAAATCGCATCATTCGGATCCAATCCCGGCGCGCTCAAGGCCTGGCTGTTCCTCCCCACAGACATGGATGAGCGTGCCCCACTCGTCGTAGCCCTCCATGGCTGCACCCAGACAGCCAAGGGATACGCACTCGGCTCTGGATGGTCGCAGCTCGCTGAGCGGCGGGGATTTGCGGTTCTCTATCCAGAACAACAGCACTCGAACAACCCGAACCTCTGTTTCAATTGGTTCGAGCCCGCAGATGCACGACGCGGTGCAGGCGAAGCCGCATCCATCAGCCAGATGGTCGCACATGTCGTTCAGTCACAGGGCATCGATCAGAACCGGATTTTCGTGACCGGTCTTTCAGCAGGTGGCGCCATGGCGAACGCTATGCTGTCGACCTATCCTGAGATCTTCGCCGGCGGCGCGATCATCGCAGGTCTTCCCTATGGCGTGGCGGCCAATGTTGCAGAAGCCTTCGCACAAATGCAGGGGCGAAATCCTTCGAACGCCCCGAAGCTACGCTCCGCGTTAAGGCGTGCCGGACATCACGCAGGTCCCTGGCCGACTGTCTCGGTTTGGCATGGAACGCATGATCAGACAGTGCGACCGAGGAATGCAGACCAGATCGTGGATCAATGGAGCGGCGTACATGCGACAGGCAAAGAGCCGGATCGCATGGAAGTGGCAAACGGGCACCAGCACAAGGTCTGGCTAGACGCCGATGGGCGAATGGTCATCGAAACCTATTCCATCAAAGGTATGGCCCATGGCCTTCCACTTGCAACCCAAGGCGATACCTCGTTCGGCCGAGCGGGGCCCTACATGCTGGAGGCTGGTATTTCGTCAACGGCGCGCATCGCGCGCAGCTGGGGGCTTGCTTTCGATTCCGATGTCGAAGCAACGGAGTTCGTCGCAGCCGAGGTGTCTGGCGAGTTGAAACTGGCTGGCAATGGCAAGCGACGAAGCCCTCGAGCGGGACCCGATGACAATCGGGTCGGCAAAATCATCAATGACGCGCTTCGCGCAGCCGGGCTCCTTCGCTAGCCTGCTGCCGCCGGCCATGGCGATGGCCGCCAGTCGCCGCCGTACCATCTGTTCCCCGAAACCGATGCAGCAAGGCGAAACCTGGTGCGCCATCCCGGCGGTCTCCTCCACGGCAGCCGGCGAAACAGAAAAGGCTTGGGCCCGGGATATCCGCCAAGCGATGTGCGGTCGGCGATTTTCGCTTCCGGCCTGACTTGCCGGTTTCAGGAATTATCGCAGCAAGATCCGCCCGACCACCCGCAGCAGCAGTCAATGCGGGCCAGATCTACTGATTGCGCCGGATTCCCTGCATGAGATCCAGCACGGAGTTGGCCGCGTCGAGCACATTCGTGCCGGGGCCGAAAACGGCAGAAACACCGTGATCAGCCAGAAACTGATAGTCCTGGCGCGGGATGACCCCGCCGCAGATGACGATGACATCGCCGCCGCCCTTTGCTTTCAGCATATCGACAAGCTGCGGCAGCAGCGTCTTGTGGCCGGCGGCAAGCGACGAGACGCCGATGACGTTGACGTTTTCGCCGACAGCCATCTGCGCTGCCTCTTCCGGCGTCTGGAAAAGCGGACCGGCAAGCACGTCGAACCCGATGTCGCCGAATGCCGATGCTATCACCTTGGCGCCGCGGTCATGGCCGTCCTGGCCAAGTTTGGCGACCATGATCTTCGGCCTGCGGCCAAGCGCCGCGCTGACCTCCGACATGCGGCTTTTCAAGACCGAAAGCTCGGGCTCGTCACGATAGGCTTCGCCATAGACGCCCATGATCACCTTTGGCGTGGCGGCGTGATCGCCGAAGGCTTTCCGCATGGCATCGGAGATCTCGCCGACGGTGGCGCGCGCACGGGCCGCCTCGACGGCCGCAGCCAGGAGATTGCCTTTTCCGCTGTGGGCGATCTCGACAAGCGCAGTGAGCGTTTGGGTAACCTTGGCGCTGTCACGCCGGCGCTTCGTCTCTTCGATGCGACTGATTTGCGCCGCTCTTACGGCACTGTTGTCGATTTCCAGGATGTCGATCGGCTCTTCGTTTTCGAGGCGGTACTTGTTGACGCCAACGATAACCTCATCGCCCTTGTCGACGGCGGCTTGCCGCCGCGCGGCAGCTTCCTCGATCAACCGCTTCGGCAGGCCTTCGTTGACTGCGCGTGTCATTCCGCCAAGTGCCTCGACCTCCTCGATCAGCGCCCATGCCTTGTCGGCCAGTTCCTTCGTCAGGCTCTCGACATAATAGGAGCCGGCGAGTGGGTCGACGACCTTGGTGACACCTGTCTCATGGCTCAGGATCAGTTGCGTATTGCGGGCGATGCGGGCGGAAAATTCCGTCGGCAGCGCGATCGCCTCGTCGAAGGAATTGGTGTGCAGCGACTGCGTGCCGCCGAGCACGGCCGACATCGCCTCATAAGCCGTGCGGATGATATTGTTATAGGGATCCTGCTCCTGCAGCGACACACCCGAGGTCTGGCAATGGGTGCGCAGCATCAGCGAAGAGGATTGCTTCGGCTCGAACTCCTCCATGATCCGCGTCCAGAGCAGCCGCGCGGCGCGCAGCTTTGCGGCTTCCATGAAGAAGTTCATGCCGATTGCAAAGAAGAAGGAGAGACGCCCGGCAAAGTCATCGACGCTGAGGCCCTTGGCGATTGCCGCCCTGACATATTCGCGGCCATCAGCCAGTGTGAAGGCAAGCTCCTGAACCAGTGTCGCACCCGCCTCCTGCATGTGATAGCCGGAGATCGAGATCGAATTGAACTTCGGCATTTCCTTGGCCGTATACTCGATGATGTCTGCGACGATCCGCATCGAAGGTTCTGGCGGATAGATATAGGTGTTGCGGACCATGAACTCCTTGAGGATGTCGTTCTGGATGGTCCCGGAGAGTTCCGCGCGCGAACAGCCCTGCTCCTCGCCGGCGACGATGAAGGAGGCCAGAATCGGAATGACCGCGCCGTTCATGGTCATCGACACGGACATTTCGTTCAACGGGATGCCGTCAAAGAGGATCTTCATGTCTTCGACCGAGTCGATTGCGACACCGGCCTTGCCGACGTCACCCTCGACGCGTGGATGGTCGCTGTCATAGCCGCGATGGGTGGCGAGATCGAAGGCGACGGAAAGGCCCTTCTGGCCGGCGGCGAGATTGCGACGGTAAAAGGCGTTGGATTCCTCGGCCGTCGAAAAACCGGCATACTGGCGGATCGTCCAGGGCCTGCCGGCATACATCGTCGCGCGCGGCCCCCGGACGAAGGGTTCAAATCCCGGAAGGGAATCGAGATGCCCGGCTCCTTCGAGATCGGCGGCCGTGTAAAGCGGCTTGACGTCAATGCCTTCCGGGGTATGCCAGGTCAGCGTCTCCGGCGGGGCGCGCAGCTCCTTCTGCGCCAATGCCGCCCAATCCGCGGTCGTCTTCTTGACCATGTCTTCCTCCGGAATTTCCTTTTGGATGCACGCTATCACTCGAACCGCTTGGGGCGCGATAGGGCCTTGGGATAATTTACGCAGGAAACTGCCGATTTCCATGCCTGGCGTGGCGCCTGTCGCCGCTGGCCCGGCCGCGAGCGCAAGAGATAGGTTCGACGGCAGGGGCGAGACGGCTGAGCGAGAAGCCCGCAAGGCCAGGAACGAATACGCCTAGCGCTTAAGGCTCTTCAAAGTTGGCCGGCAAAGCATTGCGGCGAAGATCGGGGGCCGGATCAATCAGACGGCCCGGTGCCTCGGAATGCGCGGCAGGAAAACCGTGAGCAGGCCGAGCAGCGGCAGATACGAGCAGATCCGGTAGACGAACTCAATACCGTGGCTGTCGGCGAAATCGCCGAGGAAGGCAGCACCCAGTCCCCCCGCCCCGAAGGCGAAGCCGAAGAAGACGCCGGCGATCAGGCCAACGCGTCCGGGCACCAGTTCCTGCGCAAAGACGACGATTGCCGAAAACGCTGAGGCAAAAACAAGGCCGATGACGACACTGAGGATGCCGGTCCAGAAGAGGTTGGCATAAGGCAGCAGCAATGCGAAGGGAATAACCCCGAGGATCGAGAACCAGATTACGAAACGGGAACCGAAGCGATCGCCGATCGGCCCGCCGAGGAAGGTGCCGACGGCCACCGAACCGAGGAAGAGGAACAGCATCAGCTGGGCCTGCTGCACATCGAGCTGGAACCTGTCGATGACGTAGAATGTGAAGTAGCTCGACACGCTCGCCATGTAGACGTTCTTCGTCGCCGTCAAAAGGACGAGAATGATGAGCGCAATGATCACCTTGTTCTGTGGCAGGGGCAACGCACGGCTTACCGCAGGCTTTCCGGCATTCTGCCGGCGGTGGCTCATGAACCACTTGCCGACCCAGCCGAGCACGACGATGCCGATCATGGCGATGGCGGAGAGCCAGGAGACGCTGTGCTGGCCGAGCGGCAGCACGATAAAGGCGGCAATCAGAGGGCCGATCGCCTGGCCGGCATTGCCTCCGACCTGGAAGAAGGATTGCGCAAACCCGTGACGGCCGCCTGAGGCAAGACGCGCAACGCGCGAAGATTCCGGATGAAAGACGGCCGAGCCGAAACCGATGAGGCTCGCAGCCACCAGCAACAATTCGAAGCTTGCGGCATTGCCGAGCAGGATCAGGCCGCAAAAGGTGCTCGCCATGCCGACCGGCAGAGAATAAGGCATCGGCCAGCGGTCGGTGACGATCCCCACAAAGGGCTGCAACAGCGAAGCCGTGACCTGGAACGTCATCGTCAGAAGTCCGATCTGGACAAAATCGAGATCGTAGTTTGCCTTGAAGAGCGGATAAAGAGAGGAAAGCAGCGACTGCATGATGTCGTTCAGCATATGGCAGAAGCTGACAGCCACGAGGATCGACATCGTCGTCTTCTCGAAGCGGGGGGAAGTCTCGCTCAGTACTGCCATAGGCATTTCTCCTGCGGATCGCTGCGCGTGCCGCTGATCACGTCTTCACAAGATGATTGCGGAACTGGAGCCTTCGGAAGCCTCGGCGGCCGCAGGAGAGCATCTAGCGCAACTTGCGCGTCAGTTACAGCCCAGTTTTCCCGAGTTTGGTACGCTGATGGGTCAATTTTGCCGAGAAGCCTGTATTGCTGCACGAATGATTCCGCCACAAGAAAGTAGTAATTGAATTTCCCTATGTGCTCATACACTATCATTCTGCCCGAAGTGCCGCCCCGAAAGGGCGCCCCGTCAACACAGTCCATGGAAACTTAAAAATGAACGCAAAAGCTCCGAATGCAATCGACATCTACGTGGGCTCGCGCGTGAGGATGCGTAGACTGCTGCTAGGGTTTAGCCAGGAGCGGCTGGCCGACCAGATCGGCGTTACCTTTCAGCAGGTGCAGAAGTACGAAAAGGGCATGAACCGCATCGGCGCAAGCCGGCTGCAAAAGATTGCCGAAGTCCTTGCTGTACCCCCGAGCTTCTTTTTCCAGCAGGACGCCGCGCAGCCGCTGAGCCTGGAGGGACTGGAGCCTTCCGAAAACTTCGATCCGGTCGGAGAATTCCTGCGGTCGAAGGAAGGACTGGCGCTTAATCGCGCTTTCTTGAAGATCACCGATCCAACCGTGCGTGAAAAGGTCCTTTCCCTCGTCAAGGCGATGGCCCAGGCCGGAGAGCGCCGCGATCTGGACGTCGATCCGGCAAGCTCTGAGACGGGCGCTACGCTCGAGGCTTGATGAAAACCGCTGCCAGGGGAACCTGAAAAGCTTCCTGGCGCCGGCCCTGCCGCAGCACGCGGCCTAGATGAGCTTCTCCAGCGTGATCGGCAACGACCGGATTCGCTTGCCGGTCGCGTGGAAGACGGCGTTGGCGATCGCAGGTGCCACCCCGACGATCGGCAATTCGCCGACAGCCTTGCCGCCGAGCACCGAGGCATGGTGATCGGGGATGCCGACGGAAATCACCTGAAGGTCGGGCACGTCCGAATTGGTCGGTACCAGATAGTCGGCCAGATTGTTGTTGATGACGCGGGCGTGCCGTTCGTCGACAATACCTTCCTCCAGCAACGCCTGGCCAATGCCCATGATAATGCCGCCGCGCCACTGGCTTTCGGCGAGTTTCGGGTTGTAGAGCCTTCCTGAATCGAGCGCCGAAACCATGCGCGAGACACGGACGGTGCCGAAATCCTCATCGACGCGAACCTCGACGAAATGCGCACACCAGCTATGGAGCGAATAGCCGCCTTCAGTCGGCGCCTTCATTGTCATCATCGTCGTGAAGTTGTCGTAGCGGTCCTTTCCATCTCGCCTGTCTTCGGGCAGCGTGTCACGCAGCGTCTCGATCTTCTCTCGGCCGATCTGCCGCATGAAGTCTGCAATCGCAACGCCATCACCTTCCCCCCTCGGCGGCAAGATGCGACCCTCGAAGATCGTCAGCGTATTGGCCTGCGCCTCCCGGAACGGCGAATTGACATCGTTGAGAGCAAGCCCGATCAACTCGTCGCGGGCGGCAAGGGCGGCCTTATGAACGGCCCCCGTCATCAGATTTGCAAGCTGCGAGCCGCCAGCGACGGGCGCCCGCGGCAAGGCCGAGTCGCCAAGCTTGACGTGGATCTTGTCGACGGGGACGCCAAGCACCTCAGAGGCAGTCTGGGCGATGATGGTATAGGTCCCCTGTCCCATGTCGATGCCGCTGCTGGCAATTTCGGCCGTTCCATCGGCAAGCACCCGCACAAGCGCCTCACCGGGCGTGCGGCGCACCGGATATGTACCTGCTGCCACACCCCAGCCGATCAGCGCATTGCCGTCGCGCATGGAACGCGGCTTTGGCGAGCGCTTCGACCAGCCGAAGGCCTCGCCGCCCACGGCAAAGGCTTCGCGCAGTTGTCTTGTCGACCACGGGATCTTGGCATGCGGGTCTCGCTCGGCATAGTTCAGCAAACGGATCTCGACGGGGTCGATGCCGACGGCATAGGCAAGTTCATCGATTGCCGACTCCAGACCCCATGCACTGGGATTTTCGCCAGGAGCACGAAGCGCGCCCGGCAGAACCGTATGCACAGGCACGATGTTCTGCCTCGAGCTGAAGTTCGGCACGTCATACATGATGGAGGTGACGGCACCGAGCGGCTCGACGGCCACACCCGTCATCGCCGTTTCATTGGCGCCTCGCTGGACGATCGAAAGCAGCTTTCCTTCCTTCGTGGCGCCGAGCCCCAGCGTTTGCCGGGTGGCGGGGCGGCCGCCGAAGGCGGTAAATGTCTGCGCCCGGGTGAGCGCCAGCTTGACGGGACGGGCGAGCTTTCTTGCAGCCATGATCGCAAGCGCTGCATGCGGCAACGAGAGTGCCTTGGAACCGAAGCCGCCGCCGATATAGGGCGAGATGATCCGCACATTCTCGAAGGGCAATTCGAACCATTCGGCATAGCTGCGCGCCATGCCGTCAACCCATTGGCTGCCTTCCCAAAGCGTCAGCACATCGCCGTCCCATTTGGCGATCAGCCCATGGGGTTCGATCGGCACGTTGTATTCACGCGGTGTCTTGTATTCGGCTTCGATCCGAACAGGAGCTTCAGCCAGCGCCTGTTCGGCGTTGCCCCACTCAATCGTCATTTTCTCGACCGCAATACCCTCCCCGGCCCGTTCGTCATCGAGGCCGAAGATGGCCTGCTTCTCGTCGTAGCTCACCTCAATCAACGCCGCGGCCGCGGTCGCCTGTTCCAGCGTTTCGGCGATCACGGCTGCAACATGCTGTCCGCTGAAGGTAATCTCGTTGGTCAGCGCGAGATAGGGACCTTCAGGACCGGGCGTGCCGGCCCAGGTGGTTGCCGATTTCAGCTGGGTGATGTTGTCCGGGGTCAGCACGAGCAGCACGCCAGGTGATGCCTCAGCTGCAGAGATGTTCATCGTGCTGATTGTGCCTGCCGCAATCGTGCTTTGGACCATCACGGCGTGAACGACGCCTTCGATCTGGTGTTCGAGCGCATAACTTGCCTTGCCGGTAATCTTTGCCGGTCCATCCAGGCGCGACAGGCGGCCCCCGAGCACGCCATCGGCTGCATCCCCGCGTTTGATTTTCCCTTCGATGACGGTCATTGCAGACCACCCAAACTTTCCATGGCGCGGGCAACGACACGTGGCGCCAGGTCGATCTTGTACCGGTTGGCGCCATGGTCGATGGCGCCCTCGATGGCAAGCAGGCTTGCTTTTGCAATCGCCGCGGGTTCGGCGGTCTTGCCGATCAAGGCGCGTTCGACTGCACGGGCGCGCCACGGCTTCGTCGCAACGCCCCCAAGCGCGACGCGAAGGTCGCGGATCGTTTTGCCGTCGTCTTCCAGCTCGAGGCCGACAGCGGCGCTGGCGGCAGCAAATTCGTAGGATTGCCGGTCGCGAACCTTGAGATAGATCGATCGACGGGCTGCCTGTGAGGCGGGGACGAAAATGGCGGTGATAAGTTCACCGCGCTCAATCTTGTGTTCCAGTTGCGGCGTGTTGCCCGGAGCCAGGAAGAAGTCGTCGACAGCAATCTGGCGCACGCCCAGATGGATCACCGCGTCGAAGGCGACCAGCGCCACCGCGAGATCGCCGGGATTGCTCGCGATGCAGTGCTCGCTGGTGCCGAGCACTGCGTGGTTGCGGGTCACTCCGCCGATCGCCGAACACCCCGAACCCGGCTCGCGCTTGTTGCAGGCCCTAAAGACCGCCGGGTCGCGGAAATACGGACAGCGGGTGCGCTGCAGAAGGTTGCCACCGATCGTCGCCATGTTGCGAAGCTGAGCTGATGCCGCCAGCGACAGCGATTGCGAGATCGCCGGGAACGCTTCTTTTATCACCCGATGCTCAGCGACGTCGCTCATCTTGGCGAGCGCGCCGATCGTGACACCTGACTGCGTCGACGAGACTGCGTCCAGTCCGGGAAGAAATGTGATATCGACGACCGATTCCGGTGCGGCAATGCCGCATTTGGCAAGATCGAGCAGGGTCGTGCCGCCTGCAATGACCATCGCGCCTTGCCTGGCGGCCGCCTCACGGGCTTGATCGGCCGACGATGGGCGAAAATAGGAAAACTCTTTCATCTCGCCAGCTCCGCAGCTTCGCGCACCGCCGCAACGATGCCGTTGTGGGCGCCGCACCGACAGAGATTGCCGGACATATATTCACGGATCTCGCTGTCAGAGCCCGTATGACCCTCGAAAATGCAGCCAACCGCCGACATGATCTGGCCAGGCGTGCAATAGCCGCACTGGAAAGCATCGTGCTCAAGGAACGCAGCCTGAACCGGATGCAGGCTGCCGTCTGCCGCGGCAAGGCCTTCGATTGTCGTTACTTGCCGCCCCTCGGCCTGGGCCGCAAGCGTGAGACAGGCAAGCACGCGCCTGCCGTCGATGTGGACGGTGCAAGCGCCGCACTGCCCCTGGTCGCAGCCTTTCTTCGTGCCGGTCAGCGCCAGGTTTTCACGCAATGCATCGAGCAGCGTCGCGCGTGGATCGACAGCAAGCACGTGCGATGTACCGTTGATGTCAAGCTTCAGGTTGATTGTCCGGGTCATGGAGTTCTCCTGCCTCGACGGAGGATCTTGCGCCGTCATTGAAATAGCCGGGTCTTGAACTGCAAAGCGCCTGCCCCAGCTAGAATCTGGGTTCGGTCTCTGCGGGTCTTGCCTTCACCTCATGGCGCCTGCGCAATTGAGACATGACATTCCGCCTCTTTCTGCGATAACAGGTGCAAGGCCCTCAAGTTAAACGGAGGCGCCTCCGATTAAACTAGCGGCTTGCACGGCAGCGTCAAGCCCTCATCCGCAGGAGAGGCTTTTGACCGGAAAGGCAATAGCCGCAAGCGAGACGAAACCTGAAAAGCGCATGCGTGCCGATGCATTGCGCAACCGCGACAAACTGATTGCAGTTGCCGCCGAGGTCTTTGCCGATCATGGCGTCGAAGGTTCGCTGGAGGAGGTCGCCCGGCGTGCCGGCGTCGGTATCGGCACGCTCTACCGGCACTTTCCGACGCGCGAACATCTGGTCGAAGTTGTCTATCGGCGGGAACTGCAGAATTTGGCGACGGCCGCCAGCGATCTTGCGACAACGCATCCGGCCGACGAGGCCCTTGAAGAATGGATGCACCGTTTCGTCAACTATATTGCCGCCAAGCGCGGCATGGCACAGAGCCTGCGCATTCTGCTCGGCTGCAACTCTGAGCTCTTTGCCGAAAGTGCCGGCATCATTTCCGGGGCTCTTGGACAATTGGTGGACAACGCTGCCGCAAAGGGCATGATCCGCAGCGACGTGGAGAGCACCGACCTCCTGCATGCGCTTTCCAGCATCTATTCGATGCCCGACTCGCCGGAATGGCGGCAGCGCTCCCGCAGGCTGATTCGCCTGTTGATGGACGGACTTAAATGGGGTGCAAGAATGGGATCGGCCGAGTAGCGACTGAGACCACTGATTCGGCTGGCGACCTTGGCGCCTTGAAAGCTAATGCGCTGATATGATTTGCTTCCGCTTCAATACGGAAGCTAAAAAGAGGTTCATTTCCGCAAGTCATGCTTTGATCCTTCGGGCAAGTATTGCCCGATAAAGCCCGCTGAGAGGCAGCTTAACGCCCTGTTAAGCCCATGGCCTTGCAAGAAAATGAGAATCGGCGCTAAATGCGCTTTCATTGGCCTCACGGCGTTAAAATCGCATTTTCGAGATTTCCATGAATATGGCACCTACAATTGGTAAAGCAATTTCTGATGTCGATCAGCTGATCATCGGCCAGGCACAGGAACTGTCCGACAAGTTGAAGCAGCATCGCCTGGAAATGTTTCCGCCCCGTGCGATGAAAAGCCTGCGCGAATTCCAGCTTGCCGAAGTGGCGCGCTTTCTTGGCGTCACGAGCGGCTATCTTCGCAATCTCTCGCTGGAGGGCAAGGGGCCTCTGCCGCAGGTGACGCCATCGGGGCGCAGATCCTATACCGCCAGGCAGATGGATGAAATGCGCCTGTTCTTGGATCAGAATGCCAGAGGCAGCACGCGTTACGTCCCGCACCGCACGGCCAATGAACACCTGCAGGTCATCGCCGTCGTGAATTTCAAGGGCGGCAGCGGCAAAACCACGAGTGCTGCCCATCTCGCCCAGCATCTGGCGCTGACTGGCCACCGCGTTCTTGCCGTCGACCTCGACCCGCAGGCCTCGCTTTCGGCGATCCACGGCTTTCAGCCGGAATTCGACGTCGACGAAAACGAGACGCTTTATGCGGCAATCCGTTACGACGACGAGCGGCGACCGCTGAGGGAGATCATTCGCAAGACCAATTTCCCCAATCTCGATCTGGTTCCAGGCAATCTCGAATTGATGGAATTCGAGCATGATACGCCGCGCGTGCTTGCCCAGGGCAAGGCCAGCGACTACGGCCGCATCTTCTTTGCCCGCCTTGACGAGGCGCTGTCTTCCGTCGCCGACGACTATGATGTCGTCGTCATCGATTGCCCTCCCCAGCTCGGCTTCCTGACGATGAGCGCCATCTGCAGCGCAACCGCCGTGCTCATCACCGTTCATCCGCAAATGCTCGACGTGATGTCGATGTGCCAGTTCCTGCAGATGCTGGGCGAGGTGCTGAACACGCTGAAAGGCGCCGGCGGCAACATGAATCTCGACTGGTTGCGCTATCTCGTGACGCGCTACGACCCGCAGGATGGGCCACAGACGCAGATGGTCGCCTTCATGCGCTCGATGTTCCGCAATCACGTTCTCACCAATCCGATGCTGCGAAGCGTGGCGATTTCGGATGCTGCCATGACCAACCAGACCCTCTACGAGGTGGAGCGCAATCAGTTTACCCGCGCGACCTATGACCGCGCCATGGAGGCCATGAGCGCGGTAAATGGCGAAATCGCCGAGCTCATCCATAAGGCATGGGGGCGCAGATGACGGCACACAGACTGACCGCAACCAACCGTTCAACCGCCGGGAGGAGAAAGAATGGCACGTAAGAATATCCTCTCGGGCCTGATGGACGATTCCAAAAAGTTTACCGCCGTAAACAGCGAGCCCGTAAACGACCCCGACAAGCAGCAGATCAATTTCAAGGGAATTGGCGCCCTCGGTGCCGTTACCCGCAGTATCGATGCCCTGGCCGCACGGGCGGACGCTGCGCGCGAAATCGAAGACATGCTCGCCCATGGCGAAACCGTGATTGATCTCGACACCGCACTCATTGAAGATTCCTTCGTCAGCGATCGCCTCGGGCACAATGATGAGCAGTTTCAGGAATTGGTGGAAGCCATTCGCCTTCGAGGTCAGGATTCACCCATTCTTGTCCGCCCGCATCCGCAAAAGGATGGGAAGTACCAGATCGCCTTCGGCCATCGCCGCGCGCGCGCTGCCAAGGAACTTGGCCGGCCGGTTCGCGCCGTCGTCAAGAAGCTTGCCGACCGCGATCATGTCATTGCCCAGGGACAAGAAAACTCCGCACGCGCGGATCTCTCCTTCATCGAACGGACGATGTTTGCCGACAAGCTCGACAAGCTGGGCTTCGATCGGGAGACGATCATGGCAGCGCTCAATGCCGACAAGACGACGATCTCCAAGATGCTGTCCGTCACCCGGCGCATTCCGGCCGAGATTCTGTCGGCAATCGGCGCAGCGCGCGCAACTGGCCGCGACCGTTGGCATGACCTTTCGGCGAAATTTGAAGAAGACAATGCTGCCGAGCGGGCGATGCTGTTTATCGAAACGCCAGCCTTCGAAGCTGCCGGGCCGGACGCCCGGTTCGACATGCTTGCGGCATTCCTCAGCAAGAAGCCGGCACCAGCCGTCCAGACCACAACGCCGTCTTCGGCCGTGACCCAGTGGCAGCGCCGGGACGTCAAGGCGAAGATCAAGGATGACGGGAAGCAGTTCACCATCGCGCTGAGGGCAGGGAAGGCGTCAGCCTTCGGCACCTATATCGCAGACAATCTCGATCGTCTCTATGAGGCGTTCGAAGACAGCAGGACGACAGGAAAGAACGGAGATCAATAGCAAAAGAAAAGGCCCCCGAACGTTGCCGTAGCGGAAGCCCTCTCTGATCTAGACACCCAGAGAATCACATTTCCGCACAATATAGTCAAGAGTCTCCGGCACCTATTTTCGGTGAGCTGATATCTTTTGCCTTGAAGAAGGCGAAGAAAATGGAAAGCGGAAGTGTGACGACGCCCTTTGGGCGGCGGCCGATGACACTTGGCATGCTCGCAAGTCAGGTCACCAGCCACAAAATTGAGCCAGGCGCCTCAATCGACAAATGGAAAATCTATCGTGCGCTTTGTGAAGCCAAGCCTCTGCTCGACATATCCGACAGAGCGCTCACGGTATTGAACGCGCTTTTGAGCTTCTACCCGAAAGCCGAGCTTGCAGCAGACGACAGTCTTGTCGTCTTTCCCTCCAATACGCAGCTATCGCTTCGCTGCCATGGCATGGCCGAGCAAACGATAAGGCGGCATATGGCCGTCCTCGTGGCCGCCGGTCTCGTGATCCGCAAGGACAGCCCCAACGGCAAGCGCTACGCTCGCAAGAGCCGCAATGGCGAGATCCACGACGCTTTTGGATTCTCACTTGCGCCTCTGCTTGCGCGCGCCTGCGAAATCGAACGCATGGCCGCGAAAGTCTCTGCCGACCGTCTCTACATCCAAACGCTCAAGGAACGTCTCACGCTCACCCGCCGCGACATCTCAAAGCTTGTCCAGGCAGCGATCAGTGAAGAGCTTCCCGGAGACTGGCAAGCGGTGAACGGACGGTTTCACGATATCCTGAACCAATTGCCGCGCAAAGCCGGCGCCCATGCGGTTGCCTCCACATTGGATCTCCTCGACGCATTGCGCGATGAAATCGTCAAGCGACTGGAAACACTCATTAAAACGGACGATCTGAGCGCCAATGACTCACAAAATGAGCGGCACATACAGATAACAGAATCCGAATCTAATCTTGAATCTGAAGCCGCGGTTAAGATTCCGACCCCTGAGTTGACTGCAGTAAACTCGGCAATGATTGAGGCAGCAAACGAAGGACACGGTGAACTCCCTCGACTTCCGGCAGGAACCAACACCACATCCACACTATTTCCACTCTCCCTCGTTCTGCAGGCATGCCCGGAAGTGCGCAGCTACGGACCTGATGGAACTGTCAGAACATGGCAAGACCTCATTGCAGCAGGCGCTATCGTCAGTTCAATGCTTCATATCAGTCCCTCCGCATACAGGGACGCCTGCAGGGTCATGGGTCCGCAAGCGGCCTCAGCCGTGCTTGCCTGCATTTTTGAACGGTCGGGGACGATCAATTCAGCCGGCGGTTATTTGCGCGACCTCACCCGGCGTGCCCAACGCGGAGAGTTTGCGATCGGATCAATGCTAAGAGCACTCGCAAGGACACAGGAACATCATGACGCCCCTCACTGAGTTTACCGCAGTAAACTCGCACTTGACCGGCCGCAAAAACACAGTCCCGCAACGTTCATTGGCGCGATGCCGCATCCACCTGACTTCGGCGCTTCCTCATTTGCCGGCACGCCCAACGCTAAGGGTTGCGGTCCGGCCGAAGCGATCAAAGCCTCGTAGGCCATCCTGCCTGCCCGCACTGATGGGCGAGGCGCTGCAATCATATTTCAGGCCCAACCAAGCTGCTTCCTCGGGTCTGCAATAGGCGGAGTGTACCCGCTCCTCGACGCAGCATGAGCGCTTAACCGAGCCGGCGGCGCGACTTCAAACACCCTCGGGCGAAGCGATGGAATTGCGATAACATCGAAATTCGAGGGTCCGGCACCGATGGAAAAACTGAGGAGGCGCGTCATTCATTCGGGCACGAGAAATCAAGGGATTGCAAGGGCTGAAACGGGAGCCGCAGTGACCGAACGAAATGTCGTGATTGTTTCCGTTAGATGTTGAATAGTCTGTGATAACAAACTGTTAGAGATCGGCTAAACTTGATCCGATCTCCCGGAAATCATGCTGCTATGGTACCTAAACGAGGCCCTATGGTCAAGGAACGCATCACGTCAGGCGCCTCAGGTCGGCAGATGCGACATCGAACCAACCTTTCGGCAAAACCGGTGGCGCACACAGGTCGACGGCAGCCATTGAAGCGGACATCGCTCCAGACAGGCAGGAGAGAATGCTGCCTGCCCCGCGCCATCATCCCATCCCTTGCGTCGACGCGTCCGTCGTCAACGGGTGAGATACTGGATGTAATGCCTGCCGTGAACCCTCGACTTCTCGATATGAGCCCGGACCCCAAATACATCCCGAACGAGCTCTTCGGTCAAAACCGCTTCGGGGGTCCCCGCAGCAACCACGCGGCCGTTACAAAGCACGGCCAGGCTGTCGCAGAACATTGCCGCCAGATTGAGATCATGCAATGCGATGACGCAGGTGACCGGAAGCGTCGTGACGAGAACCAGCAGCTCCAGCTGATGCTGGATGTCGAGATGATTGGTTGGTTCGTCAAGCAGCAGTTCGGTCGGCGTCTGCGCAAGCGCGCGAGCAATGTGCGTGCGCTGGCGCTCTCCGCCTGACAGCGTGCGCCATAGCTGCAAGGCCTTGGCCGTCATGCCGACCTGTTCCAGTGCCGCATCGACCGCGTCTTCGTCTGTCTTGTCCCACGGGGAGAGAGCGCCTCGATGCGGCGTTCGCCCGAGGCGCACGACATCCTTGACCGAAAGGTCCGCATCGGTTGTCGCTTGCTGCTCGACCAGTGCGATACGCTGGGCAATCTCGCGACGCGCCATGGTGCTGATATCGCTCTCGCCCAGTCTGATGACCCCGCTCTTGACTTGCCGCAGCCGGCAGATGAGACGCAGAAGGCTCGATTTGCCAGAGCCATTGGGTCCGAGCAGACCCAGTGTCTTGCCCGGCGCAACATCAAGGCTGACGCCATCGACGATTACCGTACCGCCAGCGCACCAGGCGACATTGCGCATCGATATGCTCATAGAGGCCTCCTTGCCTTGTAGAGGATGACAGCGAAGACGGGAGCGCCGAAAAGTGCCGTTACCACGCCAATTGGAAGCACCTGCTGCGGGATGATCGTGCGCGAGACGACATCGGCAAGTACCATGAAGATCGCCCCGATCAACGCAGTTGTCGGCAGTAACCGCTCGTGAGCCGGACCAACCAGAAAGCGCGCCGCGTGCGGAATGACAAGACCAACGAAGCCGATCGAACCGACGATGCTGACGACGGCAGCGGTCAGCACGGCCGTCAGTCCAAGAAGGGTAAGACGCACCCGCTTTACCGGTACGCCGAGCGCTGCGGCAGAGTCCGTACCGAAGGCAAAGGCATCCAGCACACGTGCGTGAAGCATGCAGATAACAAAGCCGCCGGCGGCAATGGGGGTGACGAGCAAGACATCCGTCCAGCGCACGCCGCTGAGGCTCCCGAGCAACCAGAACATGATCCCCCTTGCCTGCTCGGCATTGGCCGAGGTCGTGACGATGTAGGACGTCAGTGCGTTGAAGAGCTGCGAACCGGCAACGCCTGCCAGGATGATGCGATCGGCGCCGCCGCCTGCGCCGGCGGCCAGAAGCGAGACGAGACCGAAGGCTGCCACCGCACCGAAAAAAGCTCCGGTGGAAAGGGTCAGAACGCCGGACCCGATGCCGAAGATCATGATGGCGACCGCGCCGGTCGAAGCGCCCGCCGAAATGCCAAGTACATAAGGTTCGGCAAGCGGATTGCGAAGCAGGGCCTGCAGTATGGCGCCCGTCATTGCAAGAGCCGCGCCGGAACCTGCTGAGACCAGGGCGCGGCTCAGCCGATAGTCCCAGATGATACCCTCATGGATCGGCTTGATCGCGAAGGAGGTGCCGAACATTCGGTTGGCAACAGCTTCTGCAATCGTCCGCAGCGGTATGGCGATTTCGCCGATCGACAGGGCAAGGCCTATCGCCAATGTCAGTGCAGTCATTGAAAGCAGGGACAAGACGGCAAAGCCGCCCCATCCGTTGCGCGGCCCGGCGTCCTTGCTCACTTCGCCAGTCCAAACTGCCTTATGGCTGCTGCAAGCGTTTCGATGCCGTCGACAAGGCGGATCGATGGGCTCATTGCCTGCGAGTCCATGACGACCACGTGTTTGTCTTCCACAGCGCTGATCCTGCTTGCCACAGGATCGGTGTTCAGAAACCTAAGCTTGATGGCCGGATCGTCGGCAGCGTAGCGGCGACGGTCCATCCCGGCGATGACGATGATTGCAGGATTAAGACCGGCGACCGTTTCCCAGCCGACCAACGGCCATTCCTCGTTCGTGGCAATCACGTTCTTTGCCCCAAGGGCCTGCATGATATAGGCGGGCGCGCCGTTGCGGCCGGCCATGAAGGCCTCCCCGTCGATTTCCTTGCTGGAGAACCAGAATACGACCGGAATATCCGTCACCCTTGCCCCGGCCACCGATGCAATCGCCTTATCCTCACGTTCCTTCAGCCTTGCGACCAATGCCTCGCCGCGGTCCTGAACGTCAAAGATCGCGGCAAGTTCGGAAATCATCTGATAGATGACTTCGGTCTTCAGCATTTCCTTGCGGACACCATCACCACCCGTCGTATTGTCCTTGGCGGCGCAATCGGCCGGCGCGACATAGGTGTTGATGCCAAGCTTCGAAAACTGATCGTAGGTTCCAACCGAGCCGTTCGGGCCGACATGCCACTCGAATTCGGCGGCAACCAGGTCGGGGCCAGTTGCCACCACCGCCTCGAAGCTCGGATCATTGTCGGCGAGCCGCTTGATTTTGCTGTTTTCCGCATCGAATTGTTTGAGCACTGGGCTGAACCAGACAGCCGTTCCCGTGACACGATCCGAAAGGCCGAGCGACAGCAGGATTTCGGTCATCGCCTGGCCGATCGATACGACCTTGTCCGGCGCCCTATCGAAGGTGACGGATCGGCCGCAATTGGCAATTGTCAGGGGGTAGCTGGTCGGAGCGGCAAAAGCGGCTGCAGAAATCGAAGAGGTTGCCAACGCCGCGAAGGCAAGGCGCAGAATGAACCGCCGAAGTTTTGGATCGGATGACATGGAAACACTCGTAGGGAATTGAGGATACGTCGGCACGGCGGCCTGAACGCTCCGATGTTATGGTCACCGGCCATACGGGCGTGCGAGCCGACCGGCACGACAGGCTCTTGACCGGCAGCGGCTATGGTTTATTGAAAAGAGCGATCCGTTCCGTCTCACGCGCAAGGGGCCCGCGCCGATCAGGGGCGTCAAAAGGAATCATCTCGTCTCCTGTTCCGGGCAACCCCGCCCGTTCAATTGGATCTCTCTTTGACGGCAGGTCTCCTGGCTCGCAGATATGCGCCGAACCATCTGCCTTCCCGTGAGAACCAGCTCACAGTGGCATGGCGCTTGGCGCCACGAGGATGATCGGCAATCCGCTTACAGTTGCGGGGGCAGCCACGGTCTTGGTCCCTTTTGGGTCGTCCGCACCGTGTTCCCTATTAATCCCCTCGGCGTCTACTTCGGGGAACCGTCGCGCTCAGTTATGCCGAGCGCAACCGCCACGTCAAGCCGTAGATCCAAGCAGGATCAATGCACGGCGCCTGATCCCCCGACGGCGACGATGCTGAAAGGCAATCCCTCGACCGGGATGGTCCGAATCTCTTTCATGGTCTCAATATCGATCACCCGCACAACGCTATGGCGAGGATCGGTGATTGCAATCTGATCGCCCGCAACTGCGAGCCGCGGGCGCGGATCGCGCCAGTGACCATCCTTGCTGTAAGGCTCGGTGACGCGGGTCGACATCGTGATTTGACCGCTTAGAACGTCGACAAGATGCAGGTGCCCGTCCTCGGTCAGTACATAGGCATTCTTGACCCTCGCAGGATCGAGCGCGAAATCGATACGCCGGGTCGGCAGGTCGACCAAGCGATACGGCTCGGTGTTGTCTGGGTCGATCAGGGCAATCTTGTCCTCGCCGTAGTTGCCCAGGAAAAATTGCATCGCCTTACCGCCGAGCAAGGCCGTCACTTTTCCCTTCGGCAGCTTGTCGCCATATTCCAGCATTTCAAGTTGCACGGTCTCATCCTTGCCAGGCCGCGCTATCAGGACGCCTTCCTCGCAGCCGAAGGCAACGAGCTTTGCCGAGAAGGCTTCTCCGTGCAGCGCCGTGCAGGGTGTGATGCCTCCGACCTGTCTTCCGTCTGCGCCGAGAACACGTAGGCCCAGGCGCGGCGGCAGTTCATCCGGTTTGGTTTGCGCGTCGGTATCGGGAACCGAGACCAGCATGTTGCGCCCCATGGGCACGGCGACACCATGGTGAGGTGCCGTCGCGTCGATGAGCGTTTCGGATGCTGCGCCTTCCAGCAGATCTTCTTCAGAAACGAGCTTGGCTTTGCCTTCCCGATCGTAGAACAATACCACGTCGTCGCCATGCATGACGGCGTGGACCGGCCGCTTCCCGTCGAGTGCGGTCTGCAGCAGCAAAGGTGCGGATGTTTCCAGATCGCGATGCTCGCCGTGGTCGGAAATCGTCAAACCGGTTTTGATTACCTGGACGGCATTGGCCTCTGATTGGACGGCGAAAACGGTCTGGCCGGAATGACTGGCGGCCAGCGCCGCATAACCCTTTAACCCAAACTCGCCGATCTGTTCACCGGTCTTGGCGTCGAATGCACGAGCGATGGGTGCCGTGTGGTCGGCGATGAACAGGCGCCATGTCTGCTGTTCCTCTTCAGCGGAGGCCGGGTTCACCAAGAGGCTTGCAGCAAAGGCCCCGGCGATCGTCAATCTGGGTAACACAGGAAATCCCTCCTCTGATATGTAATAACATTACAATCTCTAGCGAAGTTCGCGAAACATGTCCACTCGTTGACGACAAAGATATCCGCCTTTGTATGATCGACCTGGTCGACCTGAACGACCTGGGAGGTCGGAGGCGCTAATCACCCCAGGAACCGCCGGTTCTCCTTCACGATCTCATTTTCGCCGCGTCGCTTGGGCTTCAGGGAGGCGATCATGGCCGATCAGGTGGCCTCTTGACTGTTTCATACCTGCGCCGCTCAACGAGCAAGCCAAAACAACGGGTTGATACGATCGACAGGTTCGCCAGACGTGTCGATGAAATCCTGAAATAGCGACAGGATCCACGCCAATATCATTTGCGACCGCCTGCGAGTTGTTCGCCAAGCTGGCGCAAAGGGAGCGCCTCGATATCATTGCCAAGAGGATACGCTTCGCTGCCTGGGTACACCACGATGCGGCGATCCGGCTCCAGATCGAGGCAGGCGTGGTGGAAACCCCGCTCTAGCTTTGGCGTGAGGCTTCTCTTGATCTCGATCGCCCAGCGGCGTTCACCGGGCAAGGTGACAACAAGGTCGATCTCGGCGCCGGCCGAGGTGCGATAGAAATTGGCGTGGGCACCCTCTGGCATAACTGCATGAAGGGTTTCGATCACGAAGCCTTCCCAACTCGCTCCGGCCACGGGGTGGCCGAGGACATCATCAAGCGTGGTCAAACCAAGCAGACTGTGGAGCAGGCCGGAATCGCGAACATAGACGCGCGGCGATTTCACCAGGCGCTTGCCGGCATTGCTGTGCCAGGGCTCGAGCCGACGCACCAAAAGCAGATCCACCATGAGGTCGAGATAAGAAGCGACTGTCTTGCCGTCGACACCGATTGCGCGGGCGAAGTCCGCCGCATTGAGGAGGCCTGATTGGTGATGAGCGAGCATCGTCCAGAAGCGGCGTAGCGTTTCGGCTGGGATCCTCGGACCCAGAAGAGGGATGTCACGCTCGAGATAGGTCCGGATGAAATCGATGCGCCAGCGTTGGCTGACGGTGTCGTTCGCCGCCAGAAGGCTGTCGGGGAAGCCTCCTCTAACCCAAAGCTTGTTAAGTTCGCCGGCTCCGACCTCGAGGCCGTCTATGGGTGCGAGTTCCAGATAGGCGATCCGACCGGCCAGGCTCTCGCCAGACTGTTTCAGGAGATCCATGGAGGCCGAGCCAAGCAACAGGAAGCGGCCGCTGCGCAGTCCCATCCGTCGCCCCCGGTCGATCAGACCGCGAAGGTTCTGGAACAGCTCCGGGACGCGATGGACCTCGTCGAGGATAACGAGTTTGTCCTCGTGTTCGGCAAGATAGAGTTCCGGCTCGGCGAGTTTGGCACGATCCGATTCGGATTCGAGATCGAGATAGATGGACGGCCGTTGCTCGCCGACCTCCAATGCGAGGGTGGTTTTTCCTACCTGTCGGGGCCCGAGCAAGGCAACCGCTGGATTGTTATCGAGGAGCTCGACGAGCTCTGCTCTCTTCCGTCTTGGTATCATCATCCTCGCAATTATGGAGCTACGATCCACAATTGCAAGGTTATTTAGGGTGATGAGCCTTGCAAATCCAGAAGATCTTGATAACTGTTCGCTTTCAAATCGTCTCTTATGCAGACACCGAAAGGTCAGGTACTCCCAGTCCGACGACCGGATTTTGCTGTTTTCTTGTCCGGGAAACTGGCGCCCCTTGCGTGCCGATATTGCCCGTCGCTGGATGGCGCTCACGCCTCGATCGGCACGACTGGGCTTGATTGACGAAAATTGGATCAAGACGGTCCCCTTTACGCTTTGCCCGTAAGGCAAGCGTGTGCGCGGCTTTTTTGCTGAGCACTTTGACTCTGGCCGCCGCCGCTCCATTGTTCCGTTCATGATCTACTTTACGAGTGACACCCATTTCGCCGATCCACGTGTGCTGCGGATCGACCGCAGGCCGTTCCCCGATATGGCAGAGCACGACGTCGCGCTGATCAGGAACTGGAATGCCATCGTCGGAAAGGACGACGACATCTGGCATCTCGGCGACTTCATGTCGGCGAAAGGCGGCGACTGCGATCAGCTTCTTTCGATGCTGAATGGCCGCAAGCACTTGATTATTGGCAACTGTGATCCCGAGACGACGACGAAGGCCGAGAACTGGACGAGCGTTCAGCATTATGCCGAGCTCGTTACAGACGAGCATCTTCTCGTGCTATGTCATTTTCCGTTCCGGACCTGGCACAAGATGGGCAAGAACTCGATCAACCTTCATGGGCATTCGCATGGTCGGCTGAAGCCGATACCCCGGCAATATGATGTCGGCGTTGATGCGCGGGCTCTTCGACCGGTCACACTTGCGCAGCTGCTGTCTTTGCCGTGACAACGTGCGGTCTCGATCATGGCTTCGATGGCGACTGACAATCCCGAGGCGCTGCGTTCCCCATCGCTGTTGCGACCGCGTGACAGGGATTGCGTCTGGACAGAACAAATGGTCTTGGCGTACAAATGTCCCGCCCGGACCCGGTCGAATGAAAGAGCAACCTTCAGCGCCGACGCGGGCCATGCTGGAAGGCCGCGAACATGGCGGCCCTCCAAGCAATCAGAAATAATGACTCATGCAGCCTTCGTTGCCTTCACATTTGCCGAGGTTTGCGCAAGCTGGGTGAGCTTCTTGTCGGTTGCTTCCTCTTCGGCGAGACTTGCCTGAAGTAGAGGGACCGCGTCCTTCAGACCCAGCTGCTTGGCCCAGGCGATCAGCGTGCCGTAGCGGGCGATCTCGTAGTGTTCGACGGCCTGCGCCGCAGAGATCAATCCTGCGTCCAGTGCGGGTGAGCCCTTGAATTCTTCCATGATCTCTTCGCCTTCGGCTATGATGCCCTGGATCGCCTCGCAGGTCTTGCCGCGAGCGGGCTTGCCGGCGATCTCGAACACTTGCACGAGCCGCTCGATCTGGCCTTCGGTTTCGTCACGGTGTTTCAGGAAACCCGCCTTGCCTTCCTCCGATTGCGCCGCGCGCGCCATCTTCGGCAAGGCTTTGAGGATTTGCTTTTCGGCGTAGTAGATGTCCTTCAGCGTTTCGACGAACAGGTCGTTTAGCGTCTTTGCAGCCATTCTGCTCTCCTATGGTTGGTAGCTAAGTGACGAACCTGAACGCGACGCAGCGCGGGTTGTTCCGATCAATGGCGACAAGCCCGTTGCCACCGGCATGCCCAACTCCAAAACCTCCGCCAGACGACGAAAAGCCGGTTTTCTTCGCAATGAATGTCCAAGTGCATCACGTTTCACACGGAACCAGTGCTCCCGGAGAGTGTTTCCCTGACAACGAGGAGAGCTCAGATGAAATATTTTTACAGGGTCGTCGGCGCGAAAGGGGAATTGGCAGAGACGAGCTGCGAGTTCGACGGAGTGCAGGCTGCAAAGGCCGAAGCCCGCCACGCACTTACCGAGACTGCCGCCGGCGGATTGCCCGAAACCCCCGTCCACATGTTGTCGGTCGAGCTGTTCGACGAAAACCGCCTGCCAATCACTGAGCTTCGATTGATCCTTGAGGAAATCAGCAAGGAGTGACGCCGCTGAGCGAGCATATGCACAGTCTTGGCGAATGGCGTCACTTGTGCGTGGACATGCAGAGCCTGTTCTTCGAAGCGACGCCATGGCACGTCGAATGGATGAAACGCACCTTGCCGCTGGTCGAGGAGGTCGCAGGCACTCATGCCGAGCGGACGGTCTTTACCCGATTTATTCCACCCGAAAACGCAGCCGACATGCCAGGCACCTGGCAACGCTATTATGAGAAATGGTGGATGATGACGCGCAAGCAGCTGCCGGCGGGTCTGATAGAACTTGTCCCTTCGCTTGCCCGCCTTGTGCCGCCTGCTCGGGTCTTCGACAAGGCCACTTACTCACCCTGGATCTGTGGCCGGCTCCATGCGACGCTTGCCGAAGAGGGTGTGTCGACCCTCGTCATCAGCGGTGGCGAGACGGACGTCTGCGTATTGGCTGCGGTTCTGGGTGCAATCGATCTCGGCTACCGGGTCATTTTATTGACGGACGCTGTCTGCAGCGGTGCAGATGAATCGCATGAGGCATCATTGGAACTGCTGGGGGAGCGATTTTCAGTGCAGCTTGAGCTGACGGAAACCGATCGATTTCTGCAGTGCATCTAGTCGAGGCTCCTCGCGCCCGGGCCGTCCCCTGGGCCGTCCATGGAACACGCAAAGGCTGACGTCGATGCCATGGCTTCTCGCCAGAGGGTTTCGTCGTTCTTTCGCAAATCAGTTTCGGGACAATGCATTGTTATGCTGGCGCACCTTCCTCGACGGTGAAAGCTTAGGGTAGACCCGGCTCTTTCGCCTGGTCGGTCGTTCCGGCGCCGTCAGTTTTCTTCCCGCCCTTGGGTCGTTTCGCGAAGTTGTGCGTTAACCATCCTGGAAACTGAGCCTGCCAGGAGAGAATCATGACCAAGACCTTTGAGCTGTCCAACTTGTCCGATGAGGAACTCACCTCCCTCATCGATGAGGCAACAACCCTGCGAGACACCAGACGTGCCAGCCGTCAAGGTGAGCGTGAAGAAGGTTCGGATGGGTCGATCGGGCAGGATGTGAGGGCCCCGGGTCATGGCGTTATCCCCACGCCCACGCCGCGGGAAGTCAAGGATGAAGGTCAGGCGCATGGCGTACCCAAATAATGGCGCCGGGAGCAGCCAGTTATTGGGCGCCACCCACGTCCACGATGCTCGAATTGTATTGCTTGCGCATCGCATCGGCTGACTGTCGAACGATTTCAGAAACCTTCAGGAACTGTTGGGCCAGAGGACTGGTCTTGCGCCAGATCATGCCAATCGTTCGCGAGGGTTGAACGCTCTCAAAGTGAGCGACAGAGACTGACGCCGAGCGCGTCTCTACTCCCACTGCCATTTCGGGGATCAAAGTGACGCCAATGCCGGCGCTGACCATTTGGACCAGCGTCGACAAGGAGCTGCCGTCCAGAAGCTCTCGCGGAAGCGCAGAATGCAAGTTGCAGAATGACAAAGCCTGGTCACGAAAACAGTGTCCCTCTTCCAGTAAAAGCAGCCTCATTTCACGCAGGGCCTCGCGGTTTGGGACAGGCTTGCCTTCATCCTCGCTTGGACGGACCAGAACGAAATTCTCCGAAAACAACGCAACCTCGGTCAATGAAGGTTCAGATACCGGCAACGCGACAATTGCAGTGTCGAGCCTGCCTTCCGCCAATTCATGAACCAGTTTGGAGGTCAACGTCTCGCGCACATGGATCTCAAGCCCGTCATTTATGCGGGTGAGGTTGCCGATGATTGCAGGCAGCAGGTAGGGCGCGACCGTCGGGATCACACCTATGCGCAGCCGCCCCACCAGCTGGTCCTGCGACGCGCGTGCAAGGTCTGCCAGTTCATCGACAGAACGCAGGATGTCGCGCACGCGAAGGCCAAAGGCCTCCCCGAAGTTGGTCAGCCGGACTTGACGCGCGCCTCTTTCGAAGAGCTCCGTGCCCAGCGTTTCTTCCAGTTCCTTGATCTGCATGGACAAGGCGGGCTGGGAAATCGAACAGACATCTGCCGCACGTCCGAAATGGCCCTGGCGGGCCAGCGCCTCGAAATAGCGCAGCTGCTTGAGTGTCAAATTGGTCATAATCTTACCTTATCGCTGCGATCAGAAAATCCAACTTAAATTAATGAAGCAGCTTGGATATAGTGCCCCAAGCAGAGAGGAGATGCAGCCACTGTCCAACCCGGTTTGTGATCGACGGCGGTCTGCAGCGTGTTGATGTCCACTATCCGCAACGCCTGATGCCGTAAGCTCTTTTCCTGCATGCCTTCTTCCGCTGGGTCACCCAGTACAAGTAATCGCAAGGGATAAAAAACATGGATTCAAAAGTCGAGACCGCGGGCAAGTGTCCGGTTGCCCACACACATACGGCCCATGGCGGACGGTCGAACCGGGACTGGTGGCCGAACCAGTTGAATCTCAAGATTCTTCACCAGAATTCTTCGCTGTCCGACCCTATGGGCAAAGGCTTCAACTATGCCGAGGAGTTCAAGAAGCTCGATCTGGAAGCCCTGAAAAAGGATCTCTTCGCGCTGATGACCGATTCGCAGGACTGGTGGCCGGCGGACTTCGGTCACTACGGACCGCTTTTCATACGCATGGCATGGCACAGCGCGGGCACTTACCGTACCGGTGACGGGCGCGGTGGCGCAGGCGCCGGTCAGCAGCGTTTTGCACCGCTCAACAGCTGGCCGGACAATGTCAATCTCGACAAGGCGCGCCGGCTGCTCTGGCCGATCAAGCAGAAATACGGCAACAAGATCTCCTGGGCCGACCTGATGATCCTCACGGGCAACGTTGCGCTGGAATCGATGGGCTTCAAGACGTTTGGCTTTGCCGGCGGCCGCCCGGATGTATGGGAGCCCGAGGAGGACGTCTACTGGGGCGCCGAGGACACCTGGCTTGCCGACAAGCGCTACTCTGGCGAACGAGACCTCGAGAACCCTCTCGCCGCCGTGCAAATGGGACTCATCTACGTCAATCCGGAAGGACCAAACGGCAATCCCGATCCACTTGCCGCTGCCAGGGACATTCGCGAGACCTTCGCGCGCATGGCCATGAATGACGAGGAAACCGTTGCACTCATTGCAGGCGGACATACCTTCGGCAAGACACATGGCGCAGGCGATGCCTCACATGTCGGCGCAGAGCCCGAGGCGGCGGGTATCGAGGAGCAGGGCCTCGGCTGGACAAGCAGCTTTGGAACCGGCAAGGGCGGTGACACCATCGGCAGCGGCCTGGAAGTCATCTGGACCACGACACCGACGAAGTGGAGCAACAACTTCTTCTGGAACCTGTTCGGCTACGAATGGGAACTGACGAAAAGCCCGGCCGGTGCCCATCAGTGGACCCCGAAGCACGGTGCCGGTGCCGCCACCGTACCGGACGCGCACGACAAGTCCAAGCGTCACGCGCCGTCCATGCTGACGACGGACCTTGCCTTGCGCTTCGACCCTGCCTACGAAAAGATTTCGAGGCGCTTCTTCGAAAATCCGGATCAGTTCGCCGATGCATTTGCCCGTGCGTGGTTCAAGCTGACCCACCGCGACATGGGCCCACGGGCACGCTATCTCGGCCCGGAGGTTCCGGCAGAAGAGCTGATCTGGCAGGATCCCGTTCCCGCCGTTGATCACGTCCTGATCGATGCGCAGGATGTCGCCGATCTCAAGGACAAGATCCTCGCATCCGGACTGCCCATCTCCCAGCTGGTCTCGACCGCCTGGGCTTCGGCATCGACCTTCCGCGGCTCCGACAAGCGCGGCGGCGCGAATGGCGCGCGCATCCGTCTTGCGCCTCAAAAGGACTGGGAGGTCAATCAGCCGGTCCAGCTGGCAACGGTGCTCGAGACACTTGAAGGTATCCAGAAGGCGTTCAACGACGCCCAGCCTGGCGGCAAGAAGGTATCGCTTGCAGATCTCATCGTGCTCGGGGGCGCAGCGGCAGTCGAGAAGGCGGCGGCCAACGGCGGGCATCACATTGAGGTTCCCTTTGCGCCCGGCCGCACCGACGCGACGCAGGAGCAGACCGATGTGGCCTCTTTTGCCGTTCTCGAACCGATCGCCGATGGGTTCCGCAACTACCAGAAGGGCGAGTATTCCATTTCGCCCGAGGAGTTGCTGATCGACAAGGCGCAACTGTTGACGCTGACGGCGCCGGAAATGACGGTCCTCGTTGGCGGACTGCGGGTGTTGAACGCCAATGCGGGACAGTCCCAGAATGGCGTCTTCACGAAGCGCCCTGAAGCGCTCACCAACGACTTCTTCATCAACCTGCTCGACATGGGCACGGTTTGGAAGGCGGCGCCAGGATCGAAGTATGCGTTCGAGGGACGCGACCGCAACACGGATGAGCTGAAATGGACCGCTACCCGCATCGATCTCGTCTTCGGCTCGAACTCCCAGCTTAGGGCGCTTGCCGAAGTTTACGGTCAGAGCGACGCGCAGGAAAAGTTCGTGCGCGACTTCGTGGCGGCCTGGACCAAGGTGATGAACGCCGATCGCTTCGATCTCGTCGCCTGACGTGATACGCTGCCGGGCGCGGCTGAAGTCAGCCCGCGCCCGGCACTCAACATGCAGTTGCCTCCATGCAAATCTGCGCGCCCTCGCACCGACACGGACCGGGACCTGACGCGCACTTTACGGTCGCAGCCGACCGTTATGCCCGCATGAACGCCTGCATCTCCTCAGGCGTGACCTTGCCGTCCTTGTTTGCATCGACCTTGTCGAAGATCCGCTTGTGGATCGCGCTTACCTCCTCGAAGGAAAGTGCGCCATCTCCATCGGCGTCAGCGATGGCGAACATGATCTTCATCATATGGCCACGCATTGGAACCATCGGCATTCCACCCATCATGCCGGACGGCATCATGTCCCGGCCCATCATCCCGCCAGGCATCGTCCCTGGTCCTGTCGGCTGGATCGTCTCGTCCTGAGACGTCCCGTTGGCCGCTTCGGGTTGGTGCGGATCTTGCGTCTGTGCGGAAGCGATGCCACCTTCGATGGCAGCAAAAGCGGTCAGCAGGGCGACCATGGTCGACAATTTGAACAGTGACATCGGATGTCTCCTCCGTTGAAGTTGCCCCCAACCAGTGGAGGCTGGTTCGAGAAATACGGCAGAGACCGGGGTCACGCATTGCGTTGCGTCAAATATCCGGCTGCGTCGTCTCCTGCCCCCCGCCAAGACATTGCAACCTGCCCGGCTACGCTCAGGGGTGAGCAATGGCCAAAGCTGCTGGTCCTCCTCATCATCGGAAAATCCTCCACATCCCGGCTTTGTCGTGAAGCTGTTAATTATTGTGTCGATCAACTGGGGAAGTTAAGCTCGGCTGCATTTTTGGAAATTCAGATAGGACCCGAATGGCAGACGATCTTGAACCGTCACTGGCTGGGCAGGCATCGAAGCTTCGGGCAATTTTGCAGTCAGCGCTTGACGCAATTATCACGATTGACAGCCGTGGCGTCATAACCACCGTCAACCCTGCAGCCGAAAAGCTGTTCGGCTATGAGCAGTCCGCCTTCCTCGGCCGAAATGTCAACTTTCTGATGCCGGAGCCTTATCATCGGGAGCACGATGGGTATATCAACAACTATCTCGCGACCGGACGCCGTAAAATCATCGGGATAGGCCGCGAAGTGACCGGACGTCGCCGCGACGGCAGCACGTTTCCAATGCATCTGGCTGTCAGTGAATTCCAAATCGACGGTGAACGCCATTTTACCGGTATCATTCACGACCTGTCGGCACACAAGGCCACCGAGCGAGCCTTGCGCCAAGCCCAGAAGATGGAGGCCATGGGGCAGCTGACCGGCGGCATCGCCCACGACTTCAACAATCTCTTGACGGTGATCGTCGGCAATCTGGAGATGCTCGAGGCGCGACTGACGACGACAGGCCAGCGCGAACTGGCACAGGAGGCTCTGGACGCCGCCGAACTGGGGGCGCGCCTGACATCTCGACTTCTGGCATTTGCCCGACGCAGTCATCTCGAACCGGAGGTCGTCAATCTCAACAACTTTGTTCTGGGCCTCTCGGAAATGCTGCATCGCACGCTTGGCGAGACAATCTCGCTCAGCACGAGTCTTGCCGCCGACCTATGGCCCGCAAGAGTGGACCCATCGCAAGTGGAAAGCGCCATCGTCAATCTCGCAGTCAATGCAAGAGATGCCATGCCCAATGGCGGACGGCTGGTGGTCGAGACTCAAAATACTCGTATCGACGAGCACTTCGCGCTTCACCTTGAGGGTCTCGAACCTGGTGATTATGTCCGGCTGTCTGTCTCCGATACAGGCATCGGCATGCCTCGAACCGTGCAGGAACGAGCCTTCGAGCCGTTTTTTACGACCAAGGAAACCGGCCGCGGCACCGGTCTTGGTCTCTCGATGATCTACGGTTTTGCCAAGCAATCGGGTGGCCACGCCAGCATCTATAGTGAGGAAGGCAAGGGAACGACGGTCAATATCTATCTGCGGAGGCACGTGACGGCGGACGCGGCAGTTGAAGCAAATCCTCCCGATGCGGCTGCCGTGTCTGGCAATGGCGAATGCATTCTTGCCGTTGAGGACGATGACCGCGTTCGCCGCCTCACGGTTGCCCGTCTGAAGCAGCTCGGCTACCGCGTGCTCGAAGCGCAGAACGGGGCGGAAGCGCTTGCAATACTGGCATCCGATCCCGACATCGACCTGTTGTTTACGGATCTGGTGATGCCCGGCTCGATAGGCGGCTACCAACTTTGTCAGGAAGCAAAAAAACTCTATCCCGGACTGAAGGCATTGCTCACTTCAGGCTACGCAGAAGAACTGGTCCAGTCCGATCGGCTGGGCGGAGAGAACTTGAAGGTACTGCGCAAGCCCTACCGCCAGACAGAGCTTGCCAAGGCAATTGGCGACGCATTGAAAGGCCAATGATGCGAAACTTAACTTAAGTGCCTCAACCTGTCATGCTGCTAACCGCTCGTGAGCACCCCTGCGCTTTTGGCATGCGTCTTGTCGGGCGTTCTGCTGCGTGCTTGATTTGCCGCGCGATCGCCATTCTCTGAGATCGTGCCGAACGGGCGACTGGGCTTGCAGGCGGTGACGGCGAAATACGATCATGGTGCCATGCGCGCGGTGGAATTGAGCCAGTCCCATCCGAAGGCCTGGGAAAGTCGAGATGTCACTGCTGCTACAGCGGCCGGGCGGACCGGCCGGTGAGCGTATGAATGTCGATCGCATAGTAGATCGGGCTGATTTCAGCTTCCGAGCGCATCTCCTCCGGTTTCAGGGCGCCGATTTCCCACCAGTCGTTATGCTTTTGCAGAAGTGACCATGCATGCATTCGCTTAGCGCGCCAGGGCTCGATGTCGGGCAGCTCCTGGAACTTCCCCGTGGCGATGACGCAGGTCCAACCCTTGTCCGCGCCCTGTTCCTCAGCTTCAACGCAAACGTTTGGATTGTCCCGCATCCATTCGATCTTTCTGCCCGCCAACGAGAAGCTGTAAATGGTATTCGCGTCGTAGGCGAAATAGATCGGGACAATGTAGGGACTGGCCTCCCTGCAGCATCCGAGCCGACCGAAATGTGCCCGCTGCAGCAGCTCAACGCATTGCTTGTTGCTCATTTCATGAATTTCAAACACGCAAACACCTCCCTGTGATCTAAAATAGCGTTCCGCGCCCGGATTGGTAGCAAGCATAGCTGCAAGGAGGGTCATCCGGCTCGATGTCGGTTATGTGCTCGCCTTTGCAACCCTCTGCATCCTTCGGAAATTTGATCGTCAGGACGCCATTGTCGGCATGCGGTGTTCCGAGCGATATTTTCTTACTCCTCTGCAGGCAGCTGCAATGGTTGCCTGGTGACAGGAGCATAGGACGATGGCGGAGTGAAACTATGATATTCGTCAAACTGCAACGGTGGTGTTTCAACCTCCGCGCAGTCGGATCCTGTAGAGCAGGGGATACTCGCTCCTGCCTCCCAAGGAAGCTCTTGTCATGCCGAAACGTAGCGCAGGCCTTTTGATATTCCGGCAGACTGCCGGATATCTGGAAGTGTTTCTGGTCCATCCGGGTGGGCCGTTCTGGGCGCGGAAGGACGATGGCGCCTGGTCGATCCCGAAGGGCCTCATGGAGCAAGGTGAGGATCCGCTGGAGGCGGCGAAACGGGAAGTGTTCGAGGAGGTGGGGTCCAAAATCGAGGGCAACTTCACCTGGCTCGGCGAATACCGGCAGCCCGGAGGCAAAACCGTGCTGGTATGGTCAATAGAAGCCGATGTCGACGCCGACGCAGTTGTCAGCAACACATTCCAGATCGAATGGCCTCCGAGGTCAGGGAAAATGAGAGCCTTTCCGGAGGTCGATCGGGCTGGATGGTTCCGCCTCGACGAAGCCCAACAAAAGATCCTGAAAGGTCAGCAACAGGTGCTTTTCGATTTTGTAAAGCGCCTGAAACCCTAGCCCTGTGGTCTCTCACGAGCCAGCAGAAACATGGTGTCCTTGCGCCCGACCATCTGGCGAAATCGCAAGCCATCCCAATTCGCACGCCTTTCGCCATCCGTGGGGCGAAGCGAACGGCCGGCGTCGATTTTCCTTCTCGTCTTCGCCGCCGGACGCAGCCTTTAATTGGCACAGCTCATCACTGCATCCTGTGCCACGCTCAGACAGCTTCCTTCACCTTGATTGCGTCACGATTGTAGACCCGCCCGAAACGGTTGTTCAGGAAAGCCGCAAGATCGATTTCCTCCTGGCGGACGAAGCCGTTGCCGGGCAACTTGTCATGCGACAGAAGGTCGAGAACGGTGGCAATGCCGGCTGCGGTGGTGATCTGGATGGCACTCATCTTCTTGTCCCCAACAGTCCCAGCATAGACCTTGTTGGCATAAGTCTCCTGCATGTAGCGGCCTTCGCGCCAGCCGCAGACAGTGACGAAAATAACCACGACGTCTTGCATCGTGGCCGGAAGCGCGTTCTCAAACAGATCCTTCAGTACATCACGCCGGTTCTTCAGATTGAGGTCATTGAGCAATGCCTTGATGATCGCCTGATGGCCGGGATATCGAATCGTGCGGTAGTTCATCGTGCGCACCTTGCCTTCCAGCGTCTTGGCAAGGGTTCCCAAACCTCCCGAGGTGTTGAAGGCTTCATAGGTTACGCCGTCGAGCGAAAACTCTTCCCGCTCCTCAAGAGCCGGCACGCTCACCAATTTTCCTTCGACGATCGCCTCGCAAGGCTCGATATATTCATTGATCAGCCCATCCGTACTCCAAGTCAGATTGTAGTTCAGCGCGTTGGACGGATATTGCGGAAGCGCGCCAACCCGCATGCGAACACTGTCCAGACTGTCGAAGCGCTTTGCCAAATCGTTGGCGACGATCGAGATGGAGCCGGGCGCCAATCCGCATTGTGGGATGAAAGCCGTCCGCGCGCCTTTGGCCAACGCCTCCACCTTTTTGGTGGTTGCCACGTCCTCCGTCAGGTCGAGATAATGCACGCCGGCTTCGAGGGCAGCCTCAGCCACCAATCCCGTAAGATCAAAGGGTGCAGCGGAAAGAACGGCAAATTTTCCCGTCAGAACAGTGACAAGACTTTCGCGGTCCGAAACGTCGAGGACGACCGTGCAAATCCCGAGGCGACGATCGATCTTTGAAAACTGCGTTTCGCTACGGTCAGCGACCAAAACAGAATAGTCACCTGTTGCCGCAAGCATTGCGGCGACCGCGCCACCTATCTTGCCTGCTCCGATGATCACGATTTCCTTCATAGACGCCCCCAGGTCGTTTGCCTCGATGAACGCAGTGGATGTCAAAGCAAGGTCGAATTATAGCTATGAAATGCGCGTTTCGCTGTATAATGTTACGCAAAATGACGACGCGGATAAGCAATATACAGGTGGGGACGATGCAGATTACCGGTAAGGATCGCGACCTGCTGGCTTTGCTGGCGGAAAATGCCCGCCTGCCGGTGGCGACGCTTGCCAAGCGGCTGTCGCTATCTCGGACGACGGTCCAAGCACGGCTCGAGCGACTGGAACGGCAAGGTGTGATTGCCGGCTATGGCTTGCGCCTGTCGGAGCGCTATACGGTCGGCCTGGTCCGGGCGCATGTCCTGATCACCATCGCTCCTAAAGCGCTTTCGCAGGTCGCCTCGTCTCTCGATAAGATCCAGGAGGTGACGACGCTTCATTCAGTAAGCGGTTCTTTCGACCTGATCGCTATCATTACAGCGCCGTCGATCGCCGAACTCGATCAGTTGATCGACCAGATCGGGACAATTGACGGCGTTGAACGCACCCTCTCCTCCATAATACTCTCGACCCGCATTCAACGATGAAATGCCGAAGCGTCCCTTCACTCGACCTCTTCGTAAAAAGCCGACCGGCTCCAGGTCATTCGCACCTCTTCTCGGCCACATGCATCGCAGCCGCAGGCATCTTCTGGATTTGATCAATGCGGTCGTTAGCCCTAGGTGAGCAATCGGCACCGTCCATGGACGAACCGCCGCCGAATTTTGCAAGGACTGGCCGGTCGATAAACTTTCGCTGTGCCCACGGAACCCTTCATGCTCCTGCTGCTTGGAGAGGGAACTTCGATGTGATCAAGGGTGACCTCTATGCGTGACTATTTAAGATCGACTCCCGCCCTTTTGATCGCACTCGTGGTCGGTTTTCTGGCCGCCATGGCCGTCCAGTACGGCGGACGATTGACCGAAAAGGTTTTCGGCGTCGACATCGAGCCGCGGCCGGTTCTCGCGCGCGGCTCGCTGGGCGAAGAAGAACAAGCGACCATCTCCCTCTTTGAGTCGCGCAAGAGTTCAGTGGTCTTCATCACAACCCTGCAGGAGCAAACGAATCCCTGGACCGGCCATCCGATGCAGGTCCGAAGCGGCACCGGATCTGGCTTCGTCTGGGACGAGAAAGGCCATATCGTGACGAACAATCACGTCGTTGCCGGCGCGGGCGGCGCGCTCGTCAATGTTGCCGATGGGCGATCGTTTCAGGCCAGACTGGTTGGCACTGATCCAGAGCACGACTTGGCGGTGCTTCGCATCGAGACACTGATTGGCCGTCCGCCTGCGCTTGCCCTGGGCACCAGCCACGACCTGAAGGTAGGGCAGAAAGTCTTTGCCATCGGCAATCCGTTCGGTCTGGACTGGACGCTGACCACAGGCATTGTCTCCGCCCTGAACCGACAGCTGCCAACCGAGGACGGGGCTACGATCACCGGTCTCATCCAGACGGATGCAGCGATCAACCCGGGAAATTCGGGCGGACCGCTGTTGGACTCGGCGGGCCGGCTGATCGGAGTCAACACAGCTATCTTCTCACCGTCCGGCGCCTCGGCCGGCATTGGTTTCGCCGTGCCGGTGGACGCCGTCAATCGCGTCGTGCCGCAGCTCATCTCGAAAGGCCGATACACCCCGCCGACGATCGGCGTCATCGTCGACGAGGAGGTCAACAAGGCTCTATCACAAACCTTCGGTATCGAAGGCGTGTTTGTTCTGGACGTGGAACGCGACTCGCCTGCCGAACAGGCGGGAATTCGTCCTGCCCGGTTGAGCCGGAGCCAAGGCTTCATCGCCGGCGATATCATTATATCGCTTAACACGGTGCGCGTCCGCACGCCGGCCGAGTATGTCGCGCTTCTCGATGAAGTCGCACCCGGAGGAGCCGTCACGCTCGGGTTGCGGCGAGGCTCATCCGAGACGCAGGTGACGATTTCCGCCTCCGACAACTAGGAGAGCCCGGCTGGCAAGCAGCCAGTCCAAACCGGATTGACCCCTTATCGAATTGTGGTCTTGTTGGCGGCGACGAAATTCGTGGCTGCGGATTTGCCACCTCTTGAAACCGCAAATAACTGAATTAAATCAGGAATGTCGGTCGCCCGGTCGGGGGCCGACATAAGTCCAGGAGACGCCTGTCGCTCTTGGCGTCTCCTTGTATCCATGTTGCTTCAAGGAGGATATGGCTATGAGGACAAACCTCGATTTCTCACCCCTGTTCCGGTCGAGCATCGGCTTCGACCGAATGTTGAATGCGCTCGAGGCAGCACGCCGCATCGAGACCATGGACAACTGGCCGCCCTACGACATCGTCAAGACCGGTGAGGATGACTACCGCATTGTCATGGCGGTGGCCGGCCTCTCGCAGGACGAACTGACGATCACGCAGGAGCAGAACATGCTCTTCATCGCCGGTCAGAAGTCGGACGGCGAAGATGAGCAATACCTGCATCGCGGAATAGCCGGAAGCTTCCAGCGTCGCTTTGAGCTTGCCGACCATGTCAAGGTCACCGGAGCAAGTCTGACTGATGGTCTGTTGACGGTGGATTTGAAACGGGAGGTTCCCGAAGAGATGAAGCCGCGGCGCATCGAGATTGCGGGAGACATGGCTCTTCCCAAGACCGAAACGAAGCAGATCGAAGCCGAGAAGGCTGCCGCCTGATCCGCACCCGCAGCAATGCCGCAAGAGGCGCCGGGCCAGTGTGCCCGGCGCGACGATGGAACTTTGCCAGAGAACGAAAGGAGAGAACGATGAGTGTCCGTGATCTGATCCCCTGGGCCCGCAATAGCAGTGAGCAGGCTCCCGCCCATTTCCGCGACAGCGACCGAGATCCCTTCCTGTCGCTGCACCGCGAGGTCAACCGGCTGTTCGACGACGTCTTCCGCGGTTTCGGATCCGGTTTGTCCTCCTTCAGCAGGGCGCCCGCGTTCGGCGGTGGATGGCCGAGCGTCGAGATTTCCGACGATGAAAGGCAAATCAAGGTGACGGCCGAAATCCCTGGCCTGGAAGAGAAGGACATTGAACTGCTGCTCAATGATGGTGTGCTCACCCTTCGTGGCGAGAAGCATTCGGAGACGGAGGACAAGAACCGCAGGTTCTCCGAGCGCTATTACGGCCGCTTCGAGCGCCGCATCCCGCTCGATGTCGAGGTGGAGGAAGACACCGTCGATGCACGCTTCAAAAACGGCGTACTGACCGTCAGCTTGCCCAAGAGCGAGAAGTCGAAGTCGCAAATCAAGCGTATTGCCATCAAGAGCTGATCACAGCCGAGCGGCGGCGGCCCAGTCCCGCCGCCCGCCTTGATCCTTCTCCAGCAAGGGAGGAATATGAAAGTGGAGACCGTCAGGCAGATACAGGGTTACAGGAAAGATCCGACTTCACAGCCTAGGCCGTTGAATGACAACAACATCCGCCCGTTATCGATGGGGAGGTCGATCTTCCCGGACGAGGCCGTTGCCCGCATCTACAGTCCATCCCGCTCAGTCACAACATCGGGCAAAGCGCGAAAGAAGTGCTGGCGCCTTGCTTTCGAACGCCGCGCCGCACCGTTCATCGAGCCGCTGATGGGCTATACAGGTAGTCGCGATACGCTGACGCAAGTCGAACTGGAGTTTCGCGACCTCGCATCCGCCATTCGCTACGCGAACCGCCACGGCCTGGCCTATGTCGTGCGGCGGACGGCCGACCGTTACGGGCGGTCCGAAGCGGGCTCCCAACAGCCGGGCAGAGCGTCACACGCCTTCGCGGATGCTACCTTGGAGCGGCTCGGACTCGCCCGACTGCAGGAGTGTTATGGGCTCGCGCTCGACGGTGCAGTCGGCCGCGACGACCCATCGGGTCCCGAAAGCTGGTCTTCGCCGATGGATGTCGTTCTGGATCCTAAGCTGACGCTCGCCGCCAAGCGTTCCATCCTGATGAATTGGGCCTGGAGCGAATATCTCATCGACCAGGCGACCAACGAAGGGATGCCGGAGAACAGGCCATCACGCCTCGACGAGGTCGAGCACGCGCTCCTTGTGCTCGAGCAGATTAGCCGCTCTGTCGCGTGAGGTGCTACCATTGACCCGTATATCGTCTTCGACTGTGAGATAGGTCTTCCGAACAGGTTCGGGCTGGCACTGGCAGCTGCCGCACGCGTCCGCGCGCTTGCACGCGGAAGCGGGTCCAGGATCGACGTTGCAGATCTCGATGCGATCGATCTTGCACTTCGCGAGATCGCAGCGGGTGCATTTAAAAGCAGCGAACTCGCATCGTTCATAACTGGATCCGGAGAGGCAAGCCGGCTTGCCGCCTCCGGACCTGCAATCGAGCTTCGTGATGGCAGTGCGTCCGGACGCTGCCGTCACACCCATCTCCCATCTGCGGGAGAGGGTTCACTGGCGACGCGACCGATGCCGCGCAATGGGCAAAAGCCGTACCGCGATGCCGATCCCGATCAGAATTCTGCATGACCGCCGCTTCCATAACTGCTGGCGTCGGGAACTATTTGCTGAGTAACCACTTGGGTCTCGACTGCGGCTGACCTGCAACGGCAATTGTCGCCAAGCTGCCTAAGCCAGTCCCACAGCCGATAGTTGACAAGGATGGCTCATCTTGTCGTCCGGCCACCGGCGGAGTGACTATGGAAATGAACAGAAATACGCGCTTCAACATCTGGTATTGGGTGGTCGCATTCCTTGTTTTGCTCGCATTCCAGTATTTTTTCACAACGGCAACGCAAGTCGCGCGGATACCTTACAGCCAGTTCGAAACGGACCTGAAGAACGGCAAGATTGCAGAAGTCGCAGTCTCCGACAATTTCATCCAGGGCCGCTATAAGCAGGCGCAGGATAAGCGCCCGTTCTTCGTGACGACGCGCGTCGAACCCGATCTCGCCGAGCGGCTGCAGCGACACGGCGTCGTTGTCACAGGTCAGGTCGAGAGTACTTTCCTGCGCGATCTTCTCTCCTGGCTGCTTCCAGTGGCGCTCTTTGCCGGCGTGTGGGTCTACATCTTGAAGCGCATGGGCAGCGGTGTCGGCGGCGGCCTCATGCAGGTCGGCAAAAGCAAGGCCAAGATCTATGTGCAGTCCGATACGGGAGTGACGTTCAAGGACGTGGCGGGCGTCGACGAGGCAAAGGAAGAGCTCAAGGAGATCGTGGACTTCCTCAAGGACCCGGCCGGCTATGGCAGATTGGGCGGCCGCATGCCGAAAGGTGTGCTCCTTGTCGGTCCACCGGGCACCGGCAAGACGTTGCTTGCCAAAGCTGTGGCGGGAGAGGCCGGTGCGCCGTTCTTCTCGATCTCGGGTTCGGAATTCGTCGAGATGTTCGTCGGCGTCGGCGCAGCGCGGGTTCGCGACCTCTTCGAACAGGCGCGTGCGAAGGCGCCGGCGATCATCTTCATCGACGAGCTGGATGCGCTGGGACGCGCCCGTGGCATCGGTCCGATGGCTGGCGGTCATGACGAGAAGGAACAAACCCTCAATCAGCTTCTGGTCGAGCTTGACGGCTTCGATTCTTCGACCGGCCTTGTGCTGCTCGCAGCAACCAATCGCCCTGAAATCCTTGATCCGGCCCTCCTTCGGGCTGGGCGTTTCGATCGTCAGGTACTTGTGGACCGCCCTGACAAGCATGGCCGCATTCAGATCCTCACTGTGCATCTGAAGCGGGCGAAATTGGCGCCGGAAGTCAATGTCGAACAGATTGCGGCCCTCACGCCGGGCTTTACCGGCGCCGATCTCGCCAACCTTGTAAACGAGGCAACGCTGCTGGCTACCCGCCGGAAGGCCGAGGCAGTCACCATGGCAGATTTCACTGCTGCCATCGAACGCATTGTGGCCGGCCTGGAGAAGCGCAATCGATTGCTCAACCCTCGGGAGCGGGAGATCGTGGCTCACCACGAGATGGGTCACGCCTTGGTGGCTATGGCATTGCCGGGCGTCGATCCCGTCCACAAGGTTTCGATCATCCCCCGCGGCATCGGCGCCCTCGGTTATACGATCCAGCGCCCGACCGAGGATCGCTTTTTGATGACCCGCGAGGAGCTCGAGAACAAGATGGCGGTCCTGCTCGGCGGCCGTGCCGCGGAATCGATCATCTATGGGCATCTCTCGACGGGTGCTGCCGATGATCTGGCCAAAGTCACCGATATTGCCCGTGCCATGGTCACCCGCTATGGCATGACAGACGCGCTGGGCCACGTCGCGCTGGAGAAGGACCGGCGTTCATTCCTGGCTACAGATCAGCCCTATTACGGCCCGAACGAGCCCGAATACTCCGATAAGACGGCGGCTTTGGTCGATGAGCAGGTGCGCCGGATCATTGATGAGACTTTCCAACGAACACTCGCCATCCTGACAGAACGCAGGGCCATGTTGGAGCATTCCGCCCGGCTCTTGCTTGAAAAGGAAACGCTCGATGAAGGTGATCTGAGATCACTTCTTGGCCAAGCCGTAGCAGCAGAATAGCTCGCGGATCGAGATCGTGCCTCGGGAGGTGGTGTAGGTCGCGGCTGAAGGCCGTGCTTTCCGATTAGAGCCGGAGGGATATCAGCGGGCCACAGCGGGCAGACTGATTTGCGGATCATCGCTCATTTGCGCCATGGTCTCAAGTGTCAGATACCGGGCGCGTTGGACGGCCCATTCGTCATTCTGTTCGAGCAGCAGTGCGCCGACGAGACGGACGATGGCTTCGTCGTTCGGAAAGATGCCGACGCACCTAGGTGCGTCGCTTGATTTCGCCGTTGAGACGCTCGATTGGTTCGTAACCGGTATGAGGATAGCGGAGCCTCTCTTTCGGCCGCTGGCATTTGCTTCGAGCTGGTGGCGAATGCTGCGAGCATCCGGGACAGAGGCTCCGGCACGAAGGTGCGGGCAGGCCGATTTGTTCGATGAGCTTCGAGCTCGCGTTAGTCGCTGGCCGCCTCTGCGACTCGCCCGGTTGCGCTGCGCGCGCGGATCCGTAGGCGTCGTGTCGCCCGCCGCTCGAGTTATCGTGATCGAGGAGGAGGCGCGAATGCGACGTGTGATCGGTATCGACATCCACCGAACCTTCGGGGAGGTGGTGATCTGGGAAAGAGGCGTGCTTCGGCGCGCAGGGCGGGTCGACATGACCCGGACGGCTCTCGAATGCTTTGGGAAGACGCTTGACCCCACGGACGAAGTGGTTGTCGAGGCGACGGGCTGAACCTCCGCGGACTCGACCGGCTGGCCGAGGACCAGGCGGCGCTGGACCGTGAGATCGCGCTCAGCGTGATGGACGACGTCGCCGTACGACGGTTGATGACGATTACGGGTGTCAACCTGACGGTATCCGTCGGCATCATTGCGGCGATCGGCGACGTCGCCCGCTTCAAGAGCCCACAGGCAGGAGGGTAGGGCGGAGAGCTACCACCTGATGATGATAGCTCTGAACCCAACCAGCTCACGGATATTGGCTTGCTACCGACAGGTTTGGTGCGACGTCGCGAGTAGGGCCGACTGTCCACGAACACTCCGATCGTGTATGCTGGTCCCGCACTACAACTAAAAATTTTATCAGCGACAATCAGGGAGCAGGTCATGAAGCGCATGATTTTATCGACCTTTGCTGGCGTCGGCCTTATGGCTCTAACCTCAGTTCTTACGGCGCAGGCGCAAACCACACTCACGCCAGAGGAGGCACATGCCATTGGCGTTGATGCCTATGTCTATTTTTATCCATTGGCATCGATGGAAATATCGCGCCAGACGTTCACGAATATCGCCCCGGGCAAGGAACTGGGCAAGGGTCCTATGAACACCTTTACCAACGTGCCCGAATACCCGCCCGCTGACTTCAAGGGTGTGGTGCGGTCGAACTTTGATACTCTGTATTCGAGCGGATGGCTCGACCTGACGAAAGGGCCACTCGTGCTCTCGGTGCCCGATACCGATGGCCGCTACTATCTGTTGCCGATGCTGGATATGTGGACCGACGTGTTTGCGTCGCCGGGCTGGCGAACCACGGGCACCAAGGCGGGTCACTTTTTGATCACTCCGCCTGGCTGGCGTTCCGATCTGCGCGACAAGTTTGTCGACGAGTTCAAACTGCCCGAAGGGACGCAGCGCATCGACGCCCCAACCCCTTACGTCTGGGTGATCGGCCGCACTAAGACCGATGGACCGCCCGACTATGACGCGGTGCATAAGATCCAGGCAGGCTACAAGATCACCCCGCTGAGCGAATGGGGTAGAGAACCCAAGCCTGTCGAAGTTAAGATTGATGCAAGCGTGGATATGAAGACGCCGCCCAAGACCCAGGTCGACACCATGCCAGCCGACAAATATTTTGCGCTGGCAGCTGACTTGATGAAGGTCAATCCGCCGCACATCACGGATGAGCCGATGCTGGCACGGCTGAAGAAAATCGGCATCGAAGTCGGCAAGAGCTTCGACATGAGCAAGGTCGATCCGATCATTGCCAAGGCGCTAGAGAGCGTCCCTACCGATGCCCAGAAGCTGATGGCTTGGAAGCTGGCCACTCTGGCGCGCGTCGCCAATGGCTGGTCCATGAACACCGATACAATGGGTGTCTACGGAAACTACTACCTCAAGCGAGCGATCGTCGCACAACAGGGCCTTGGAGCGAACTTAGTAGAGGACGCGATCTACCCCCTCAATCTCGCTGATAGCGAGGGCAAACCGCTCGATGGCACTTCCAAATACACCTTGAGGTTCGACAAGAGCAGCTTGCCTCCGGTGAATGCGTTCTGGTCGATCACGCTCTACGACGAGGCCGGCTTCCAAGTCGGCAACGTTCTGGAACGCTTTGCCGTCAGTTCATGGATGCCATTTGTCTACAATGGCGACGGTTCGCTTGATCTCTATTTCCAAAATGAGAGCCCGGGCAAGGATAAGGAGGCGAACTGGCTGCCCGCGCCCAAGGGTACGTTCAACCTGACGATGCGGCTCTATGCGCCGAAGTCGGACGCACTCACTGGCAGGTGGAATCCCCCCGCGGTGACCAAAGTCCAGGCGCTTCCGGGTGTCGTGGGACAGTAAGGTGAAGGCTGGCGGCGTCTGACCGAGATGTCGCCAGCCGCTTATCAACGATACATGACCACCGCTGGGAAAGAACATTCCGCTTTGGGTCGCAATTGCGACCTTCGCTGCGGCCAGCCCAAATGTCAGGAGTTGGCGCATCTGTGCCATGGCGGCAGTCGGCCCTAATCGGGCAGACTACGCGATATTGTATTTGACTGCTCCCTGGGGTTTCATGCGGCAAGCATCCGTTTTCTGCCTGCAGCAAAATTCCGATGTCCCCTGTCTGCAACAGCCATCGTATGGGAGGCTAGCCAGTATGAAAGATGTCATCGCGTTGGTGACGGGCGCAAGCCGCGGTGTCGGCCGCGGGATTGCGCTGTCGCTGCTCGCCGAGGCAGCCACGGTCCACGTTACCGGCAGGACCCGTTCCGAGGCGGAAGCAAGCCTGGGAAGTAAACGCGCGGGATCGCTGGAGGGGCTTGCGCTTGAGGCTGCGGCACTACCCGGACGACTAGTCGTTCATCATTGCGACCACAGCAACGACGCCGAAACCGAGCGCGTGGCTGAAGAGATCAGGGCCGCCAACAGGCTGGACATTCTGGTGAACAATGCATGGCCCGGCTATGAAAACATGATCGAGGATGGCGATTTTACCTGGCCGCGCCCTTTCTGGGAGCAGCCCGTCTGGCGGTGGGACGCAATGATCGGCACCGCGCTGAGGGCGGCTTTCATGATGTCGCGCGCAGTGGCGCCGACGATGATCTCGACGCAGCGCGGTCTGATCGTCAATATTTCATTCTGGGCAGCTCAATTCTACGACGGCAACGCGATCTACGGCATGGCCAAAGCCGCCGCCGACAAGATGGCCGCGGACTTCGCACATGAACTGCGTCCACATAAAGTCGCCGCCGTCGCACTCTATCCCGGGCTGGTACGCACCGAAGCCGTCATGCAGAACGCCGAATATTTCGACTTGTCCAATTCCGAGTCCCCGAGGTTCATCGGCCATGTCATCGCCGGACTTTGGCGGGACCCTGCGCTGATGTCGAAATCCGGGCGTGTCCTGGTCGCGGCAGAGCTGGGTCGGGAGTATGACATTGCCGACGTCGACGGCTACAGACCTGTTCCCCTCAGCGCGGCGGATTTTGTGAAAAGCTGAATTTCTGTCGGTCTTTTCAACGCCCCGGTTAGTCGGCTGATCCATAACGAGCGGAATTGGGAAAGGGTCGCGGCCACGTCTCTTCAGAGAGCCGGATGACATCGTCCCTGCTCTCGATCAACCCTTCCAGGAGATGCCGCCGCGCGGTGAATTCCAGCTTCCTCAGATCGCGACCCTCGAAATAGAGAAGGTCGAAGGCCATGAAGATCGCTTCGTCTGAGGTCCGCTTGCCGCCGCGGCCGCCGAGCGATTGCTGCAGCAGGCCGAAATCCGACCGGCCCTTCTCGTCGAGCACGACCGCCTCACCGTCAAGGATCGCGGTTGCGACGCCGAGTTTCTTGGCGATGGCGATGCGGCATGCTCTTATCGCCGACATCGAGAAGCGACTGAAATGCACGTCATGCGGTGCCAAGAGCGGAAAGCTGCTGTTCGGTAGTTATGTGAGGGGTTGATGAGCATCGAAGGCCATACGGGGGGCTAGGCGCCAATATCCACGAGAATCATCTGTGCGACCATGAGGACGCCAACGGCATCCGCTGCACGGAATGGCTTCGAGGAGAGCAAGGCAATCACGCTATGGTATTGCCGGGAGCATCAGCCGCTGAACTATCGCGGACTGCCCCGCATGGAGGGATGACACGATGATCGCTGAGTTGGTTGTCTGCGCTACTATGGTCGCGGTCGACGCTGACACGGTCAAGTGCCTGCCGAGCGGTCAGAATATTCATTTGCTGGGGACGGTGTTCCGTTCGTACGAATTCCTAGCGCATTGATCCAATGAGGCGCGTGAATTCCCGTTCGGCAATCCCATAGGCGTCACCGGCGAACGCCTGTAACGCCTCGCGGTTGCGTATGGTCACCTGACCTCTCTCGGCCACAATAAAGCGGTGTCCCTCAAGAACGTGGAGCGCCGTCGTTACACTTGGGCGTCTCACATTGAGCAATCCTGCCAAGAAATCGTGCGTAACGGAGAGCCTATCACCGGCTGTACGGTCGTGAACCATCAATAGCGATCGCGCCAGTCGTTCGTCGACATGGTGAGTAGCGTTCGTAAGGGCGGTATAGGCCGTTTGGACGAACAGCGTTTGTGCGTAGCGGCTCAAGAGCTTTCGCATGGTGCGGCTTGAGACAAGGGCCGCGAACAGGTGCTCATTCCTGATTTTGTGACCATTCCCTTCCACTTGCATGAATACTTTGAAGGGTGCTCGATCGTCTTCAAACAGACTGTTTGGAGGCGACATTCCCTCCCGCCCGAAGATGCCCACTTCGACTGTTTCTCCTGATGGCGAGACAGCCATGATCGAGCCAATGCCAGATTCCGGAAAGTAGCTGAACTCCTGAGGCTGATCAGGCTCGGAAAGCACTGCCAGTCGCGGAAGAGCGACGGGCTCCAGATATTTTAGCAGGCGCTCGCGGTCGCTGTCTTCGAGAAGGTTGAGAATCCTATTAAACATTTCTTCCCCCGTGCGAACCCTCTCACAAGGTAATCCTTTCCCCTAAACTACCGGGATGAAACCTGTCACGTTTCGGCTCGGTTGACTAGAGAACGAGGTTTTCATCTACCGCAACATCAGCGAAACTCGTTCGTTTAAGTGTTTGGGATCGCCTGGCGTGGCTCCTACTAAGCCCTTCCGCCCTTCGGAAGGCCGCGCGGTCCTCTGGATCAGATTGCCTCGCTGCGGCGGGACTTCTTTTTGACCAAATCGCTGGCGCACTGGAACATCATCGATACAATTCAGGTTAAGTGGATTGCGTGATCTGGCACGCCCTGCTAGACGCACGTCCAGCCAGCAATGCTGGCGACCTGGCCCTGCCCGTTACTTAGCAGCAGGGCCTTCAAGGGCCTTCTCGATCGGGGAAACGGCAGCCGAGGCAAATGCGAGCGGCTTTGACTAGCGCCCTAGGATAACGCCTGCGAGAGCGAATACTGGCGGTCAGGCCTGGTAGTCCCCTCGGCAACATAGTTGCCTGTCCTGGAGCGGGCAAAGCTGCGGTTTGGCAGCTATGTCACGGACTGATGATTGGCAACGCGCAATTTTGGCCGAGGCTATTTTCCACGTTACCCCGGCCAAGGAGCCTGACCCCTGCGCCGCGGTAATCAGCCGTCATTCGGCGCAAGGTGATGATAGGCTGCGCCGGCCGCCGATAATATTCGCAAATTGTCGTAGATTTTTGAAAATGCACCGCATTAGGCGACGGGAAACATTCAACCGCCTCGGATGTTCGGCGGAATGGATTGCGCTGCCAAGCTTTGGACATTCGACAAGGCCTCGGCCGCTATGCGCCGCGAAGCGGACGCCGCCCGAAGGCTGCTTTCGGCCCGACGCGGACATTGAATGTCCGGCCTGCTACCGGTTTCGAAGCACACCGATGAGGGCCTTTCCGTCGGTGAAATAGGGATCACCGCCTCCGTTGCGGCCGTCTTTTGTCGCTCCGATGCCATCGATCTCATAGCTCGACAAAAGTTGTCCGGCCTTGAGAAGATCGCTGATCATCAGGTTTCGCTCTGCGTCGACATCCGGGCCGATATGATGCGTGATTTGACCGGTATCGTGGCTGAAGCCGACACCTCGATCAAAACTTGCCGAGCCGAGCCAGTGCGGGCGATGATTTGGGCCGGTTTGTTCGGTCAGCCAGAAACGAACGTGGTTGCGTTCGTCGGCGCTTTTGCCGACGGGCTTTTCAAAGGCTAGATCCTGTTTTCTGCCCTCGAAAAACAGTGGGCTAACTGGCGCATCGAGATCAGGCCGATCAAGCACCACGCTCAATCCAATATCGATCGATGAGCGCAAGGTAATTTTATCGGCAGGATCCCAATGAGCAGCCGCGAACGCCCGGATGACGTCTTCCTTCGAACCAAGAAGACCGACATTGATGGGGTCGCCGGGAATCCCCTGCTCCGTGGTCGTGACCATGTTACCAACTTTAACCACCCGGTCAGCATCGTGAAAAATCCAAATCTCGGGGATGACGAAATAGGCAAGCAGCAAGTATGTGAACAGCACGGCAATCAAGGCACTCATCGCCATGCGGGTTTTCGTGAGATGACGCATCGGAATTCGCCCACCCCAAAAGATTGCCAAGGGGGATCATACGCCGAACACGCGGCCGAGACATCCAGAATTTGCTTCGGCAGCAACTGTCACCGACCGCTTCTGGCGGATATTGTTGAAAAAGTCCGAAATCAGGCTCCGGGAAGGAGCAAATCGTGAAGCCGGACGAGCCCTGATGAATCGCGGTGGTGGTCGGGCGCGTGCTGCTTGTCCGACTGAATTGACGAGGACTGAGCGGGTAAAAGGTGTATGCTGTATATCCGCGGACCTGTGGAGAGCGCATCAGAACAAGCCGTATTCGACCATGTTAAATGGATGTTAGGTCATGCCCGACATCGGAGACTGGCTCGCCAGCATTAGGCTTGAGCGGTATCGCGAAACCTTCTTGGAGAACGGCATCGATCTCGATGTTATCGACGATCTCACCGATGCCGATCTGAAGGAGCTCGGACTGTCCCTTGGTGACCGCAAGCGGTTTCTCAGAGCGGCCGCGGCCCTAGCTCAGCAGTCGCCGTCTCCGGCGGCGACACCACCCCCGCTATCCCCAATCCACAGCGAGGCGGAACGGCGACACCTGACGGTGATGTTCTGCGATCTCGTTGGATCGACAGCACTCTCTGCCCGTCTCGATCCAGAAGACCTACGGCAGTCGATCGTTGCGTACCGCGCTTGCGCCACCGAGATCGTCGGCCGGTACGACGGCTTTGTTGCGAAGTATATGGGCGACGGCGTTCTCGTTTACTTCGGCTATCCGCAGGCTCACGAGGAAGATGCCGAGCGGGCCGTGAGGGCCGGCCTCGCGGTCGTTGAGGCCGTCGACCGGCTGGATGCGGCAGGCGAGCACCTGGCTGTTCGGATCGGAATCGCCTCTGGTCTGGTCGTGGTGGGCGACATCATCGGCACCGGTGAGGCCGAGGAATGCAGCGTCGTAGGTGAAACGCCGAACCTGGCGGCCCGCCTACAGGGGTTGGCCGGGCCCGGCACAGTGGTCATTGCCGAAGCAACGCGTGCACTGCTGCGGGGCCAGTTCAAGCTCGAAAGCATCGGACTGCGGCCGATCAAAGGTTTTTCCGGGGCGGCTGAAGCTTTTCGGGTGCTCGGCGAAGTGCGTAGCGACGACCGCTTCGAGGCCGGTCACGCGACTGTGCTACCGTTGGTCGGCCGAGATCAGGAACTCGCACTGCTGGTTGATCGCTGGACTCTGGCCAAAGCCACCGAAGGTCAGGTCGTCCTGCTCGAGGGCGAGGCCGGAATCGGCAAGTCGCGTCTTGCGCTGGCACTTCGCGAGCGCATCTTCAGGGAGCCACATCTGTTGCGCCGTTACTTCGCCTCACCCTACCACATCAACAGCGCGCTTCGTCCGGTAATTGCCCAGCTCGAACAGGCAGCGGGCTTTGAACGCGATGATTCATCGGCCGTCAAGCTCGCCAAGCTCCAGGCACTGCTCGCGGAACAGGTGGGTGAGGTGAGCGAAGCTATCCCATTGCTGGCAGAGCTTCTCGGAATCCCAAGCAGCAGCCGCTATCCAAGACTGAGTCTTGCGCCCCAGCAGTGCAAGAAGCTCACCTTCGAAGTGCTCATCGCCCAGCTTGCCAGGCTGGCTGCGGAGCAGCCGGTGCTCATGATACTTGAGGATGCGCACTGGCTGGACGCGAGCAGCCTTGAGCTGTTCGGCTTGTTCGTGGACCGCATCCAGCAGCTCTCGGTGCTGCTGGTCATTACCTACAGGCCTGAGTTCGTGCCGCCTTGGCGTGGTTACCCGCACGTCACAAAGGTGGTCTTGAATCGTCTCGACCGGGTGCAAGCTCAATTGTTGGTCGAACGGCTGACCGGGGGAAAGCTCTTGCCTCTCGGAGTGCTCGATTACATCGTTGCCAACACCGATGGTGTGCCGCTGTACCTTGAGGAGTTGGCCAAAACCATGCTCGAATCTAGCCTATTGGGAGTGGCCGGCGATCAATTTGGGCTGCCTGTACCTGTACCGCCGCTGGCGATCCCGGTAACGCTCCACGACTCGCTTATGGCCCGCCTCGACCGCCTCGGCGGGGCCAAGGTGGTCGCCCAGATCGGCGCTTGCATTGGGCGCGAGTTCTCCTATGAGTTGATTGCAGCGTTGGGCGTGCTCGATGAGCCTGAGCTGCGGCAGGGACTCGATCAACTGGTTGGTACTGAGCTGGTTTTTCGGCGAGGAAGTCCCCCTAAAGCGATCTACAGCTTCAAGCACGCGCTTGTTCGCGATACCGCATATCAGTCCCTCCTCAAGAGCCGTCGCCGGGAGCTCCATCGTCGTATTGCCCAGGTCATCGAAGAGCGAGCTCCACACGTCGTGGCCGCCGAGCCGGAGGTCTTAGCGTATCATCTCACGGAGGCCGGACAGCTACCGCAAGCAGTCGTGTTCTGGCACCGTGCCGGCGAGCACGCCAATGACCGGGCGGCGAATGCCGAGGCCGCCGGCCATTTGGCCAAGGGCCTCGATCTGCTCACTCAGATGCCCGAGAACCCGGAGCGCCTCGAGCATGAGCTGACATTGTTGACCACCCTGGGGCAAGTTCTTACCGCTGCGAAGGGCTATGGCCACCCGGAGGTCGAGCGTGTCTACAACCGTGCTCGCAACCTGACGGAGCGGGTCCAAGATACGCCCAGGCTGTTTCCGGTGATTCTCGGCCTCACCATCAACCATGCAGTGCGGTCTGAGCTTTCCGCGGCGCGGGGCCTTGGCGAACGGCTCTTGGCGTTGGCGCAGCAAGCCTCGGATCCCGTGCTCATGGTGGAAGCGTCCTACGCGCTGGGCATCACCTGCTCTTGGCTTGGCGAATTCGCCTCGGCATGGCAGCACCTCGAACGCGGGATCAACCAGTACGACATCGCCCAGCACCAGGCGCATCTGGCGCTTTATGGACAGGATGGAGGACCGATCTGCCTGTGCCGTGGCGGCATGGCGCTGTGGTATCTCGGTCACGATGACCGGGCGCTGGAGCTGATGGACAAGGCGCTCGCCATGACTGCGAAGCTCGGACATTCATTCAGCCGCGCCTACGTATTGACATGGGCGGCGATTCTGCACGTACATCGACGGGACGTCGCGAAGGCGCAAGAGGCGGCGGAGTTGGCGTTGGCGTTCGCGGCCGAACACGAATTTCCATTCTGGCACACCCAGGGAGTCTTCCTGCAGGGGTGGCTGCTGGCGGAGCGGGGCTTGATCGCGGAAGGCATCGAGCGTTTGCGAGACGGGTTGGCTGGGATGCAGGCGATCGGGTCAGGAATGACGGCGCCTTGGGCGATGGGCTTACTCGCAGAGGCGCATGGAAAGGCTGATCGTTTTGCCGAGGCTAGCACCTTGATTGACGAGGCGCTCACCATTGTCGCGCGCACTGGCAACCGCTGGTGCGAGGCGGAGCTGCATCGGCTCAAGGGCGAACTCATATCATCGACCACGGAGTGCAATCCTGCCGAAATCGAGGTGTGCTTCCGCCGTGCGCTGGAGGTGGCACGCATGCAGGATGCCAAGATGTGGGAACTGCGCTCGGCGATGAGTTTGGCGCGGCTTTGGCGAGCACAGGGTCTTAGAGCCCAGGTTTGCGAGCTGCTCGCGCCGCTCCTTGGCTGTTTCTCGAAGAGCCACGGGGCGATCGATCTTCAGGAGGCTCAAGCGGTGTTTGAGAGCTGCGGAGGTAGTAAATTGAGCACCTGAACATGCTCCGCTGTAACGGCTGTCGCAACTCCCGATTCGAGTAATGATTCTGAATTCGACACTTGCGATGTCGCAGTGTAGCGAGTCGCGCCCATCGTACAGGCTGCCGCGCAAGCGCAACGCGCTGTCGCCTACCTGCATGACCTGCGGAGCCGACGCCAAGCGGCGGCATAACTCCAAATGCAAGTCGGCCGACATCCGGCCGACTTGCATGAACCGCATGAAATACGTATTTTACGTAAGTGACCGGAGGTGGCTATGAAGCAGTTTTCCTTTTCTGACATGAACAGAGCCTCGGGCGAGATTCTCGAGGCAGCCCTGATTGAGCCGGTGGCGCTCACGAAGCGCGGCAAGGAAAAGCTCGTCATCCTGACGGCGGATCAATACCGCAAACTCCTGGGGCGCTCCCATACCGCCGCCTACGGCCTCGAGGATGCGCCTGAAACAGTACACGACGAGTTGATGACCGGCATCGATGAACTGCTCGAGGACGGCCATGTTTGAGGCTGGAGACGTCGTGCGTTTCAACTATCTCTGGAAGCGTCAGGCGGATGCCGGCGAGGAAACGGGCCGCAAGGCACGTCCGGTCTGTGTCGTCGTGCGCACCAACGCCGTTCCGGGCGTCGTCTTCCTGTTCGCCATCACCTCACAGCTGCCGACAGAGGAACGTCTTTTCTTGCCGATCAGCCAGATCGAATGCCGCCGCGCTGGTCTCGATTTCCCCTGCTTCATCATTCTCGACGAGTATAACCGCGTCGAACTCGACAAGGCCTTCGACTTCGAGTCCACGACCCCGCTCGGCAGTTTCAGCCCGACCTTCCTCAAGACAATTGCTCGGACCGTCAAGGATGCGGCCGCAAGCCGCAGGCTCTCAGCTGTTTCCCGGGCTTAAGCGCACAAGCGCGGCTGGTGTCTCTCCGCTGATCCGCATGGACCACTACCACGCCTGAATTGGCAGCACCCTGCCAGCAGCGGTCGATCGCTGAATACGCTCCTGATCCGACGCGAGCCAATGTGCGGTCCTCGCCGACGAGCGCATGCCTGCCTGCACATGCCAGATGTCGCACCCCTTATCTGCTGTGGCTCCCCGCGGTCTCGATGAGGCATGTCGATCGCCGCCGGTTTCCAGCTGGACAAGCGTGAGAGCAGTAGTCGAGCCTTGATCTCCGACGCGGCGGCGAGATCGTCATTGTCACCCATAATGGCGCCGGCTGGTTCGACCCGTTGTCCGACCGCAAAGGCGATATCTTCGCGCTCGCCGGCCTGCGCCTGCCCCGACAGTGCCCAGGCGCTGCGCATCTCGGAGAGCTTCGGCCTTCCCGTCATCGACAGCGACGGAATTCGTGACCTGCATCGCAGCCAGCTGATCGACAGCGCCGAGGCGCTCAAGGATGGCCTAGGCGAGAAAGCCATGCAGATCCACACGCAGCGCATGGTCGGCTCCTTCATCGGCTCGGCCCACGGTGCCGGTCAATTCTACAGCCGCTCGGTCACGCAGGCACGCGACCTTACCACCGGCGGCGACCCGTGGCTTTGCCGCGTCGGCCTGGATGACGTTTCGCCAGGCATTGGAGCTCGGGGCCAATGTCCGCAAGGGCGAGACCGGCTCGATGGTCGTCTGCGCCAATCGGATCAAAAAGACCGAAACCGACGGCAACGGCGAAGCACCCCGCCCAGCAATCCGAGCATGAAGCCCACCAGCGCGCCGGAGCTCACTGCGGAGGCAACCGAATACGTCACGTCGATCTCCTCAGCAGCCGGTCGTGAGCGGCCATGCCAACCAACATTGCAAAGACGAAGCCGAAGGACCGCGAAAACCCTAACGGCAAAGCTGCGATGGCCGGGCCGGGGCAGAAACCGCCTAAGCCCCAGCCAAGCCCGAAGATGGCCGAACCAATGATCAGCGGCGCGTCGATCTTGCGGTTTCTTGGCATGTCGAAGGAATAGTTGAGGACAGGCCGACGCATTAGACGGGACAGGCTGACACCGGCGAACGCTACGGTGACGGCACCTGCGAGCACGAAGCCGAGGCTCGGATCCCAAGTCCCGAAGACGTCGAGAAATCCCTGCACCCGCGCAGGGTCGAGCATGCCCGACAGCGAAAGGCCAAAGCCGAATAGGGTTCCGGAGATCAGGGCTGCCACAATTTGAAGGGCGATGTGGCTCATAGACCCAATCCTTTCGACAGGGTCACGGCAACGACACCGGAGGTCAAAAAAGTGATGACGGCGGCTACCGAACGTGGCGACAGTCTGGCAAGACCGACAACGCCGTGACCGCTGGTGCAGCCGCAGCCCATGCGCGAGCCTATTCCCACGAGCAGGCCCGCGACGATGATCGTCGGCCAAATGGCGGTGATCGTGACCGTCGGCCAGTGACCGAAGGCAGCGAGAAAAACAAGCGGACCGAGAACGAGGCCAGTTAAGAAGGCGAGATTGACAGAAACGCCAACGCCAAGTGCCAGTCTGCCGACAATGCCGCTGATCCCGGCGATGTGGCCGTTCAACAGTAGGAGCATCGCGGCCGAAAGCCCGATCAGCATCCCGCCGAAGAGAGACGGAAGGTAGGTCGTCATCAGGACACCTCCTCACAGAAGATCTCATAGAGCGCGCCGACGAGGCGGGCAGCCTTGTCTGCCGTCAAACGATAGAAGATCTGCTTTCCCTCCCGGCGCGTCTCGACGATCCCGGCCTCGCGCAGGCCCGTCAGGTGTTGGGAGAGATGCGGCTGGTGGATGTCCAGCTTCTGCTCCAGTTCTCCGACCGAATGCTCTCGCTCAACCAGGGTACACACGACCATCAGCCGGCTCGGATGCGACAGCGTCTTCAGGAGTCCCGACACGTCCGTCGCTCGTGCACCCATGTCTTCGAGCGTCATGTTTTTCGGTTTCACATTCATGACAGTCACCATGCCGCCCCTTTGAGAGCGTCCAGAGGAAATTTCAGATACCGCTTGCCGTTTGCTTCCGGCTCGGGCAATCGGCCGGCGCGCACATTGACCTGCAGCGCGTGCAGGATAAGCTTCGGCATGGGTAGTGCTTTGTCGCGTTCGGCACGAAGTTTCACAAAGGCCTCCTCGGAAATTCCGGCAAGATGCGAGTTTGCCTTTTTCTGTTCGCCGACCGTACTCTCCCATCGCGGCGCGCGGCCATTGGGCTGATAGTCGTGCCCGGTGAAGACGCGGGTTTCGTCGGGAAGGGCGACGATGTCCTGAATGGACCTCCACAACATTCGGGCGTCGCCGCCGGGGAAGTCGGCTCGAGCCGTTCCGCTGTCCGGCATGAAAATGGTGTCATGGACGAACGCGGCATCGCCGATCACATAGGTAACGGAAGCTAGCGTGTGCCCCGGTGAAAACATCACCTTCGCATCGATCGAGCCGACGTTGAAGGTTTCGCCGTTGGCAAACAGCCGGTCCCATTGCGAGCCATCCGTCTTCAGTTCGGGCCAGTTGTAGATGTCCTTCCAGAGCTTCTGGACGTCGACGACGCGTTCTCCGATTGCCGTCGGCGCACCCGTCCTTTCCTTCAGGTACTGGGCGGCGGAAAAATGGTCCGCATGCGGATGGGTGTCGAGGATCCATTCCACCGAAAAACCGTTCCCGCGCACGTATTCAAGGATGGCGTCGGCACTGCGCGTCGCCGTCGCCCCTGCCTTCTCGTCGAAGTCGAGCACGGGGTCGATGATCGCGCACTTGCCGGTTTCGGGATCCGACACAACATATTGAATGCTCCATGTCCGCTTGTCGAAGAAACCCTTGACCTGCGGGCGCGATGCAGCACGCTTTTCGACCCACCTGGCGGCGACCGACAGGTCGATTCCGTTCCTCTGACCGAATGGGAGCACGTCGTGCGGCTTCATCCGCCCGTCTAGAACTTCGCCGAGCGCGTAGAGATGAAGCGCGCGCGCTCCCGACTTACAGTGGGCAACGACAGGTCCGGCTGAATCCTTCAGAGCCTTCTGGAACGCAATGATGTCTGCCTCGGTGACAGTCGCCATGGTGATGGGGATGTAGGAATAAGACATGTTCGACTGGATGGCGGCCCGCTCTTCAGCGGCGGTTCCAGGCTGGCCGGCCTCCTCGTTGTCCGGACGCGCATTGATCAGCGCTGTAAACCCCTGCTCGCGCAAGGACTGAAAGTCGCCGATATCGGGCTGCGGCATCACGGAAAGCCTGTCAGAGATCTTGGAGATCGTCATGGAGTTACCTTGTAGCTGATCATTATATAATTAAATATAATATATATTAAGAGGGTGATCAAGCCTGCGGCGGAACATTTGCGACGGAGCGAAGTTCCTCGCCAAGACGGTCGGCATTGTTGCAACTGCACCGACAGGTGAGCCACCGCCGCTAATCACCATGTGCGACCGGCGAGCAACTCAATCGTCGTCTCAACCCACAATCCAGGGAGCATCCAATGGAATATCGCGATGCGAACAGCGACCGTCGCAGTCATTGTCGGCATCTTTGCAACGGGTTCGGCAGCGCGAGCGCAGGATATTCTGCACGGGCGCCGGCTCGCACTTGAGGTATGTGCAACATGCCACGCCGTCCTTGCAGGTCAAAATCGATCCCCCGTTGCCGAAGCGCCCAGCTTCGAAGCGGTGGCTGCGACACCTGGAATGACCGCCATGGCACTCAACGTCTGGCTCACGGCCCAAAGTCATCCAACCATGCCGAACATAATACTCTCGCCGACCGATGTTCAGGACGTGTCGGCCTATATTCTAAGCTTGGAATAGAGATTTGGTTTGACGGAAACGCAACATGGACGCGAAGCGGAACGACGCCATCGGCGCGGGACTGCTTTAGCAAAGGCATTGAAGCGAAAACCAGTTAGCGCAACCGTTGGGTCGCCTCCAGATAGCTATTGATCACGAGGTCCAGTCCTGCAAGGGTGCTACCGCAGGGGAGCGAGCTCGATAAGACCACCAGGGGGCGCCGCGTTGGCGACCGATAATTTACCGCCGGAGCCGGCCGGCAGATTTTCAAGGACCGCCCTCATCACACCGCGGCAACACAGCCGTTTCCACCATCGCAACAGCACCTATCAATGTGACATGAGGACAGGCAGGAGAGGCTCGTCCAGGACGCTTTCGGTCGCTCCGCCGAGGACAAACTCTCGAAGTCTGGAATGTCCGTATCCTCCCATTACCAGCATGTCAGCGTCCAGCTCGAGCGCGGCCCGTTGGAGGCTTGCGCCGATCGATGACGAGGTAAACCTGGCAACGGTTGCGCCTGCATTGGCCCCGCTTGAGACCAAGTACTTGGCCAGGCGCGCTCCGCTCGCTTCCGAGACAGGCTTTTCGCCGCTCAAAGACAGCACCGAAACCCGTCGCGCCTTGCGAATGAAGGAGCCCGCATCGTTGACTGCCCGGGCGGCGGCCCGGCTTCCGTCCCAAGCTATGACCAGATGATCAATCGGTCCTGCGAAGGTCTTGTTTGGAAATATGACGGCTGGCCGGCCAGAACCGAAGATCACCGCTTCGGCAATGCTGCGCGTCTCTGGAACCTCCCGGTTACATTCGAGAACGGTCAGATCGAAAAAACGCGCTTCCGTTGCTGCCGTCTCATGCAGCAAGGGCAAGTTCGCTTTTATTTCTCGCGTAGAGAGAGCAACATTGGCGTTCGCTGCGAGGTTCGTAGCGGCTGCCATCAGCGTTGCAGCGCGATCGCGGCTCAATATTTCTGCCTGCTCGATCATCCTTGGCGTATCCAACAGCAAGGATGACCATGCATTGGGGATGTGCGGAATCTCGATCCTTATCGCACACACGTCAAGATTTGCGCCGCAGGACTGAGCAAAGGATACAGCGTTCGAAACGATCAGTCCGGAGCTTGAATCGGGATAGGTTGCCAGCGGAAGAAAATATCGTGCAGTCATGTCTTACTCCTCCTCTTACGGATTGCTGCCATTCAAAGTCTATTTTCTCCTTTTTCGGCAGCTCCGGCATTGATGTAGCGCAATTTCCGCCACGAGCGCCTACTCGTTCGAATGCAAGTGCTTCTCTCCATCTAGCGAACGATCAGCAGGGCGGCTAAGCGCCCGATCTAGCCATGCAGTTTTGAGACAGATCAATGCGGCGCCTGATGAAGCGGCTTTGATCAGGTCGTCGATCAAAACAGATCAGGCGACGCCGCGTCTGGCGCGTAAGCCACGGCGGTGGAAGCGATCATGACCCCGAATACAGCGACCGGACCGATAGTCTTTCTCTCTAAAGCGCGCGACATATGGCTGCCGCTCATTGCGGTCCTCGGACTTTCTGCAGGGCTGATCTTTGCGCTATTGAAGGATCCCGCCAATGCCCGGCTCGTATGGACGGTTTTCACCCTGCCGGTCCTCGGAGCGCTGTTGTGGCAGACGTTCGGCTCTCTCCATCGCGGTGATTTCGGGCTGGACATCCTGGCAGCACTGTCGATGGCATTCGCCCTTTCATTCGGCGAACCCCTTGCCGCCAATGTCGTTGCTTTGATGTATGCCGGCGGCCAGATGCTGGAAGCATACGCGTCCCAGCGCGCTGCCCGCGAGATGACGGCATTGCTTGGCCGCGTCGCCCAAACCGCCTTTCGATACGAAGACGGCTGTCTGCAGGAGGTTCCGATTGCAGACATCAGGGCCGGCGACCGCCTTATGGTGCGTCAGGGCGAGGTTTTGCCGGTCGATGGAATCGTCGTCAGAGATCATGCTCTCCTCGATCAGTCTGCCTTGACGGGCGAAGCCCTCCCCAGGATGCATGGTATCGGTGACGAAGTTCTAAGCGGCAGCACCTCGGTCGGTGGCGTCTTTGATATCAAGGCAATTCGTTCGGCATCCGAAAGCACATACGCCGCGATCATCCGTCTTGTCGAAACCGCTCAGAAGAGCAGGGCGCCGATGGCTCGCCTCGCAGATCGCTACGGATTGGTATTTCTCGCCGTGAGCGTCTCTCTGGCTCTGGCGGCCTGGTTATTGTCCAATGACCCACGCAGGGCCCTTGCGGTTCTTGTCATCGCCACACCCTGTCCGCTCATCCTCGCCGTCCCCGTCGCCATCATGTCGGGCATTTCCCGCTGCGCTGCCATCGGATGCCTCGTGAAAGATGGCGGAATTCTGGAAGCTTTGAGCCGCGTGCGCGTCGCCATTCTGGACAAGACGGGTACACTTACACGCGGTGCGGCGGCCATTGTCGCAATAAAAAATGCTAAGTGGATCGATGAGAACGAATTGCTGCGTCTCGCCGCATCGCTCGATCAGGCTTCTGGTCACGTCATGGCTACAGCACTCATTGCGGCTGCGCGTGAACGCGGCCTGAACCTTGTTCCGCCAAACGATGTCACGGAATCGCCTGGCGCAGGGATCGATGGAACTGTCGGCCGGCATCGCGTGACTGTCGGCGGCCGCGGTTTCGTGGAGCGCCGGGTGTTGCAGGGCAGTCCGCGGGCGTTTCTATCCGGGCGCGGTACGGGCGAAGTCGTGGTGGCGGTTGCAGTCGATGGCGTCGCGGCAGGGCTGATCGTTATGGCAGATCCCGTGCGCCCGGAAGCCGTGACCGTACTTCGCAAACTGCGCGATGCGGGGATCGTAAGAATAATTCTGGCATCGGGAGACAGGTCAGAGGTCACCAGGGATGTCGGCGAAGCACTTGGCATCGAGGAGATTCTCGGTGAGCAAAGCCCCGCTTCAAAGGTTGAATGCGTTCGATCCGCGCGGCGTTTCGGTCCGGTGATGATGGTTGGCGACGGTATTAATGATGCCCCCGCCCTTGCTGCTGCCGACGTCGGTGTCGCGCTGGGGGCGCGCGGAGCGGCCGCATCCTCGGAGGCCGCTGGCGTTGTTTTGCTCGTGGATCGTCTCGAACCTCTGGCTGACGCGCTGACCGCCGCACAAAGGACAGTCGTTATTGCACGCCAGAGCATTGTCGCGGGGCTCGGGCTTTCTATCGCCGGGATGATTGCAGCTGCCTTTGGATTTCTTCCGCCCCTGCAGGGTGCGTTGCTGCAGGAAGCAATCGATGTCGCCGTGATCCTCAACGCCTTGCGAGCATTGCGGCCTGCAGGATCCAAAGCCAACGAAGGCCCTGAGATTCCGCGACCTCGCATTTGACCCGGATCAACGCCCCATGAAAAGCAGGGCGAAATGGCCTTGTTCTTGTTGGATCGCGGTGTCGGGCCGGACGATCGCAGCGACTTTGACGAAGTGGCGAACTGGCGCGGGAACACGTCAATCAACGGCGCGAACTCGTGCAGCTTTACGAGCAGCGCAGCGAGGAGCAACGATCCAAAGGGCGATGAAGGATTTCGGCAAGGTCCTTGGTTTCGTAATCTGCCTTGTCATGTTCCTGGGAGCTGTTCAGGTCGCTTATGGCGCGGTCGCGAGTATGCCGCTATGAATTGGACGAGCGAAACGGCGGCGTATATCCCCGGCTTTTGGCCATTCTAGCGCTTCTGCGGTTCATTCCTTGATGCCGGCGTCAAGCATTCCGGCCTCATACCACGCCAAAGACGGCGGATGATGGCATCTTCTGCCTCCGGAACGGCAGCACGTCGAGCTTGTGCGATCGACTGCTGCGTCAAGCCGTCCGGTTCGCTTCCGGTCTGCCTCGACTCCCGATCGATCTGCCGGGAGCCCCTGTATCCGGCGTTCTCCGAGCCTTTCAAGCCAGGGTCATGCCGCCGTCGGCATGAAGTTCGATCCCATTGACGAAGCTGCCCGCGTCGGAGGCGAGGAAGAGTGCGGCGCGCGCCAGTTCCTCCGGCCGTCCCATCCTCCCTGCCGGAATGATCGATGCCATGTGACGCTCGAATGCAGGACGTTCGGCCTCCGATACGCCGAGCTTGCCGAGGATTTCCGTTTCGACCGGCCCCGGGCTGAGTATGTTGACGCGGATGCGCCGTGCCTTGAATTCGATCGCCCAGTTTTTGGCGAAGGCTGCGACGGCGGCCTTCGATCCGGCGTAAACCGCGTGGTCCGGCAATACCTTTGTCGCCGCTAGCGAACTCGTGACGATGATGCTGCCGCCATCGCGGATCAGTGGTGCGATCGTCTGCACACCGAAGAACACGCCGCGCGTGTTGATGGCGAAATGCCGGTCGTAGTCTTCCGGCGTCACATTGTGGGACGCGGTGAGATTGATGACGCCGGCGTTGGCAATATAGATATCGAGGCCACCAAAATGGTTCTCCACCATGTCCACCACCTCGTGGTGATGTTCGAGGTCGGCGACGTCGCCCACGATGCCAATGGCATGATGACCGATGTCGCGCACCGCTTGGTCGACAACATCCTGGCGCCGGCCGGTGATGACGACCCTCGCGCCTTCCTCGGCAAAAAGCTTGGCGGTCGCCCTGCCGATGCCGCTATTTCCACCGGTGATAACGGCGACCTTGTCTTTTAGATGTTGCATTGTTTATCTCCTTTCAACTGAGATTGAGATAAACGCCGGCACTCTCATCCATTAGATCATGGGCAGGCACATGATCTGTGCCGCGGAGTTGCAAATGCCGAACCTGCTGAACGAGACTTCTGGATTGATGGCCTTTGTGCGAACGGTGGAGGCCGGTTCCTTCAGCGCCGCGGCACGCAACCTCGATACTACGCCATCGGCGGTGTCGAAGAGCGTGGCGAGGCTTGAAAAGAAGATCGGCGCGCGTCTCTTCTTGCGCTCCACCCGGGCCCTGACCTTGACACAGGACGGCCAGATTTTCTTTGAGCGCGTCGCACCGCTCTTGCGGGATCTGGATTCGAGCGACGAGGGGATCGGAGCCGATGCCGCACTCTCCGGCCGCCTGCGCGTTAGCATGCCAAGCGAGCTGGCGCCCCTGCTGCTGCCGCGGCTGTTTACAGGCTTTGCGGCCGACAATCCCAACTTACATCTCGATATCGGCCTTACTGACCGCTTCGTCGATCTGATCCGGGAGGATTATGACGTCGTGTTGCGCGCTGGCAATCCGACGCAAGACGATTTGATCGTCCGCCACCTGGCCGACCTGCCGATGGCGATCGTCGCATCTCCGGCTTTTCTTGAAACCTGGGGCAATCCGCTGTCTGTCGAACATCTGGCAGTCGTGCCCTTTGCCCGTTACGTGCTCGGGGGCTTGATCCAGCCTGTACGTCTGGCAGACGGCAGCAGCTTTGTTCCCGCCGGTCGCGTAGATTGCGATTCAGGCGCCGCGCTCATCCAGGCGGCGCTCGCTGGGTTGGGTGCTGCCTATCTGCTGCGGTGTCTGGCGGCGAAGGAATTGCAAGCAGGTGCGCTTGTCACGGTTGCATCGGAGATCGCGCTTCCGAGCCTGTCATTCAATGCGCTGCACGCCTTCGGCCGCACCGTGCCTTCGCGCGTCAAACTGTTCGGCGACTTCATAGCCCGTGAGGCGAGAGCCGTGGAAGCGATGTAAGTACAATGTCCCATCTGCGACATCGATATCCCCGAGCAGGATCGATCCCGTCAAAACCAGCCGCCGCCGGCCTCGCGCATCGCCATGGGCAGCGTCTCCCAAGCCCTGATCAACTCGCCGATCGACCCGGCCTCCATCTTGCGCATGACATTGGCGCGGTGCAACTTGACCGTGACCTCGCGTATCCCGAGGTCGAAGGCGATCTGCTTGTTGAGCCGCCCCCGCGCCACTTCACGCAGGATCTCGCGCTCGCGGTGCGTCAGCGTCTCCAGGCGTTCGATGTTGCGCCTGACAACGAGAGCGTTGGCCCGTCGCGACGCGTCGAGCGCAATGCCGGCGATCACCGCATCGAGCAGCGTCTGGTCGCGCACCGGCTTGGTGAGAAAATCGACGGCGCCTGCCTTCATCGCCTGCACGGTCATCGGAATATCGCCATGTCCAGTCAGGAAGATGATCGGCTTCGCATTGCCGCTCTCCGCCAGATGGTGCTGCAGGTGAAGGCCGTTCGCCCCAGGCATGCGTACGTCAAGGATCAGGCAGCCGGGGCTGTCCAGTATGTCGGCGTCGAGCACTTCACGGGTCGAGGCGAAGCTTACAGGCTGAAAGCCCGCCGAGAGGATCAGCTCCGACAAGGCCTCGCGCACGGCCGCATCGTCATCGACAATGACGACGATGGGTTCACATGTGTCATTCTTGTGATGCTGCGACAGCGGTGCCGATCTCCGGAGCGGCTGGTCAATTCTCATGTCACCCTCCATTTTTCGATTTCTGCAAAGCTTCCCCTATCGCGATGAGTAGGGCAGGCGCATCGAATGGCTTTCGAAAAAAGCCGTCGACGCCCTTGGCGCGGCGCTGGTCGGCGATCTCGTGACGGCCGGTGACCAGGAATACCGGTAGTTCCGGACGCGCCTTGTTGACGATGTCACGAAGCTCAAAGCCGTTCGTGCCCGGCATGCCAATATCAGTGATCAACAAATCCAGGTTCGACAGGCCGCGGGTCAGCAGATGCTCAGCCGACCGGAAACAGCAAGCTGCATAGCCGGCCGATTCCAGCAGCTCCTCCAGCGATTCGAGCAGCCTTGCATCGTCATCGACTACGGCGACGATCGGTCTTGTCTTCTCCATGCTCAATTTCCTCCTGCACGGCGCGAATGGGTGATCGGTATTCCCAATCGCTCTGCCATGCGCACCAGATCGGCAAGCGATGCTGCCGCCATTTTCTGCATTACATTCCTCCGATGGATTTGCAGTGTCACTTCGCTTATTCCAAGTTGGGATGCCGCCTGCTTGTTGAGCAGGCCGCTGACCACGAGCGGCAGCACGTCGCGTTCGCGTGGCGTCAGTTCGAGATAGCGTTGTCTCAGCATGTCGAGTTCAGCCCGCTCAGATCGCTTTCGCCGATCCTCGGAAATTGCCATATGCACCGCAGCCATAAGGTCTGCGTCGCTAAACGGTTTGGTGAGAAAATCCACTGCACCGTGCTTGATCGCCCGCACCGAAGAGGGGATGTCGCCATGGCCGGTAATGAAGACGATCGGCGGATGATCGCCCTCGGCGATCTGCCCCTGCAGTTCGAGGCCGTTGATATCGGGCAATTCAACGTCGAGTATCAGGCAGGCAGGTAGATCCGGTTTCTCGGCGTCCACATAATCACCGGCCGAACCGAATGCGATGGCGCGCATGCCGTGGGTCTCCAGGAGCTCGCCGAGCGCCTCCCGGATGCGTTCGTCATCGTCGACGATGAAAACAACATGGTCATCCGGTGTCATGGTGCCGCTTTCTCTACGATCGGTAAGGTAAAAATGAACCGCGAGCCATGCGGTTCATTTTTCTCGGCCCATAAACGCCCGCCATGCGCCTCGACGATCGAACGGCAGATGGCGAGACCCATGCCCATTCCGTTCTCTTTCGTCGTGAAGAACGGTTCGAAGATCTGATCCGGGAACTCGATGCCATTTCCCCGGTCGCCTATTTCGGTCTGCACCTCGCTGCCCACGCGATGGGCGCGCACATCGAGAGCTTTTTCCCCTGCGACAGCCTCCATTGCCTCCATGCCATTGCGCATGAGATTGACCAGGACCTGCTGAATCTGGATGCGGTCGACCGTAATAGGCGGAAGCTTGCCTTCCACGTCGATGTCGATCCGCGTGCGACGGCGCAAAGCCTCCCCTGCCACCAGGTTACACGCCTCGGTGATGACGCCGGAGAGCGACAGGCTGATCCTATTCTCCACAGATTGCTTGAACAGCGCCCGGACACGGCCGACGACTTCCGCCGCCGAGTTGGCGTCGCGGATGACCCGTTCGGTCGTGATCTTGGCGCGCGCGACATTGACTGGCTCAGCCGATAGCCAGCGGTAGCACGCATGCGAATTGGCGACGATCGCCGCCAAGGGTTGATTCACCTCGTGGGCGATGGAGGCCGACAGCTCCGCGAGGCTCGCGGCTTGGCTGGCGCGCGAAAGCCGCTCCTGCGCCAGGCGCAGCTCTTCCTGCATCCGCACCTCGCCATCGATATCCAGGCAGATGACGTTCCATTGCACGATTGTGCCGTCGTCCTTGCGCATCGGCGCGGCGCGCGTTTCCACCCAGATATATTCGCCGTCGAAGCGCCGCAGGCGGTGCTTCCTGAGATAGGGTTCGCCGGTCGCCAGGCAATGGGCATATTGCTCCTTGACGCCCGCGACATCGTCGGGATGGACCCCGGCATCGAGCGTGCCGTTCAGCCGCGATTTGGCCTTCCCATCCAGTTCCTCCAGCTCATAGCCAAGGAACTCGCGCAGTTGCTGGCTGCGATAGACTGGTTCGCCGTTCGGCGCAGTACAATCGATCATCGCCGGCAGTGTTTCCACCAGTTGCCAAAGGAAGCGTTCTCTCTCGCGCAATGCCGCCTGCGCGCGCATCTCGTCCTCAATGTCGATCGAAGCAATGTACCATTGCACGATTGTGCCATCTGCATCGCGCAGAGGCTGGGCGCGCGCCTCTATCCAGCGATAGACGCCCTGCTTGTTGCGCCGGCGAAACCGGTTCACGAAAGGCTGCCCGGTCGCAAAGCCATCCGATGCCCTTTGAAACATTGTTGGATAGTCGTCGGGGTGAGCCACGTCTCGGGCCAGCGCATCGAAGTCTTTGATGTCTGCCGTCGGCAAACCAACGTCGTCGAGATATCGCTTGCTGGTGTAGGTCATCTCGCCTGAAGCGGCGAAACTCAGGATATTGAAGGGCATGGCATCGATCATTTGCTCCAACTGCCGCTTGCTGCTCTTAAGCGCCTCTTCGGCCTGCACCTGATCGTCGATGTCGATAGACACCTGATACCAGTGAACGATCGCTCCATTCTGATCGCGCAGAGGCTGCGCGCGCGCCTCTATCCAGCGATAGTTGCCATCTTTCCAACGCCGGCGATACCGCATCATGAAGGCGTCGCCAGTTTTAAGGCAGTTGGCCGACGCTCGCAGCACCTCGGGGGCGTCTTCGGGATGAACCAGCTTTTGCGCCACCCGGACGGTATCTTCGAAGTTCGCCTTGGAAAGGCCGAGATCCTCCAAAGATCGCTTGTTGACGTAGGCCAGCTCGCCAGCAGGCGTCCAGCTCCAGATGTGGACTGGCAAGGCGTCCACAAGCTGCGAGAGCTCCCGCTCCCGGTCGCGCAAGGCCTCCAGCGCGCGCACCTCATCATCGATGTCGATGGAGATTGCGTACCATTGCAAGATCTTCCCGCCTTCGTCTCGCAGTGGTTCCGCCCGGCCGTCAACCCAGCGATACACGCCGTCGGCGCGACGCATGCGATATTTCATCGAGTATGGTTCGCCTGTGGCGACGGCGTTGCGCACCGCTTGTAACAGGCCATTCGCATCATCTGGATGGACAAGAGTCTCAATGTTTGTCACGAGCTGGCTTGTGCCTGGCCTTTTCAACTGTTGCAGATCAAACCCGAAAAAATCCACCAGGCGCTTGTTGAAGAAGGTCGGCTCGCCTTCGGGCGTCAGCCGTCTGATGTGGACTGGGACCATGTTCACGATCTGCGAAAGCTCTCGCTCTCGGTCGCGCAGGGCTTCCACACTCTGGCGTAATGTCAGCAACGCGAGTTGGTGCTGCCGGGATATGGCGGCCACAACCAGGGCCGAAAATGCCGAGATCGCCAGGAAGAGTTGCAGCATGATCTGGTTGTGGCGCTGATCCTCGGCATTTCCGGCGAACTGGCTGGCGCCGGATATCGTGAAGATCGCGGTTATGAGCGCGAGGAGGGCGAGGGTAACGGCAGCCCCCTTGAACTCAAAGCGCACCGCGGCCCAAAGCAGCGGCGGCATGATGATATATGCGAAAGGCAGGTAGCCGCCGAGCGAAAGGGCCGCGACGCCGAGAAGGATAAGTCCCACGGCACACGCTTCTATCCATCGCGCAGCCGTTAGCTCGGCCTTGCCGTTCCAGTTCTGGATCACGACCAGCGCGAGTGGCGCGACGATCAGGACCCCAGTGGCATCCCCGATCCACCAGAGAGGCCAGGCTCCCAAGAAAGTTTGCGAAAATATGCCGAACCAGGCAAGCGTCGCACTTCCGATCGTCGCGCTGACCACTGGGGCAACTCCAGCGCCCAATACGACGAATACAAGAACTTCCCGCAAGGTTTCCAGCCGCGCCGGCCCACCCAAAGTCCGGTTTACGAGCCACGCCCCGACCGTGGCTCCGAGCGCGTTGCCGGCATAAATCAGGACGGCGGCAGGCAGCGGGCTTTGGAACCACAAGACATTGCCGAACAGCTCGCCGAGGCAGCCGACCAGCACCCACCATGGCCAGCTCTGCTTGGGTGCGAGGATAAGGGTTGCAATGAAAAGCCCGCTCGGAGGCCATATGGAAATGCCTGTTCCGGGTACGATCGCAAGTGCCTGTGCGAAGCCGCAACCCAGGACATAGGCCGCAAAAAATAAACCCAGGTGCAGGAGTTGAGGGCGGTAAGACCAGACGCGCGTCATCGGCGGCTCCTGCAGGGAAAACGAAACCTGGGCGGCGCCAGCATATCGAATGGCTAGTCTCGATAGCAGCGTCAGCGATCCCGTTTCGTACACTATTCGCGCCGCTGCACGGCCGCAACTTATGGAAATCCATGTACTGGCGGTGATGCCGTCGCTTGGCCGCCCCTGGTGGAAAACTGTCAATGATCGATAGTATCCGACATCCGCTTGGAGGGTTCCTGTCTCAGTCCAAAAGCCGCAAGAACGTGGCATCCTCGTTGAAGTCCGTCGACCGGCTGACCTCGTTCCACTGGAGCGCGGCCGTCGATCGGACCACGTCGTTCTGGGCAATTCGCGCCAGCGCGTCGCTTCCGAGGACGAGCTCTTCCGGCAGATCGTCCCGGCGGGAAAGATCGAAGATGACGGCGGCCACCTTGTCGGGGTCGCCGGGCTCGGTGCCGGCATAGCCCTCCGTTATCTTCATGATCGCGCCGATGGTCGATTCGTATTCCGGCAGCAGCGGCGGGACATGAGCGCGGGCGACCCGTGTCCAATTCGTGCGGATGCTGCCTGGCTCGACGGCGATGGCCTTCACGCCGAACGGCTTGACCTCCTTGGCGAGCGAAGCGGTGAAACCGCTCACCGCCCATTTGGCGGCACCATAGGCGGTGGAACCGGGACTGCCGAAGCGCGCCGAGCTGGACGAAATGTTGATGATATGTCCTGATTTCTGCTGGCGCATTACGGGCAGTGCTGCGCGCGTCAGGTTGACCACGCCGTAGAAATTGGTGTCGATCTCCGCCTTGAAATCATCTTCAGAGACCTGTTCGAAAGGGCTGAGATGCGCATAGCCGGCGTTGTTCAGCAGCACGTCGAGGTGTCCGAACCGTTCCATCGCGGTTGCGACTGCGCCGCGCGATGCCGACATGTCCGTCACATCGAGTTCAATGAGGGCTACCTGCTTGCCGTAGCGGCGCGCAAGGTCGAGGAGGCGGTTGACGTTACGGGCGGTCGCGACAAGGTTGTCGCCGCGCGCGAGCACGAGTTCGCCCGTGCTACGGCCGATCCCGCTGGCGCTGCCGGTTATGAGCCAGGTCTTCGGCATGTTGGATCTCCTCCAAAACGGCGACGATGGAAAGGGCGGGAATGGAAATGGCGCGACTTGCCGCGCCAAGCACGGACAGGATGCGAAGCACGGCGGTCTGCTCCGCATCCCGCCTGGATCAGGCCTTGAGGAAGGCGAGCAGGTCGGCGTTGACCTGGTCCTGATGCGTGGCGGTAATGCCGTGCGGCGCGCCGGGATAGTAGATGTCCTTGGCACCCTTGATCAGCCGGGCAGACTTGACGGCGGAATCCTTGACCGGCACGATCTGGTCGTCCTCCCCGTGCAGGACGAGTGTCGGCACATCGAACTTCTTCAGATCTTCGGTGAAGTCGGTTTCTGAGAATGCCTTGACGCATTCATAGGCGTTCAGGAGACCCGCCTGCATGCTCCAGAGCCAGAATTGGTCGAGCGTGCCCTGGGAAACATTCGAGCCGGGTCGATTGGCGCCGTAGAATTGAAGGGCAAGGTCACGGTAAAATTGCGAGCGATCCTTGACGAGGCCAGCGCGAATCGCGTCGAACGCCTCGATCGGCAGGCCTTCCGGATTCGTCGCCGATTTCACCATGACCGGCGGCACGGCGGCGATGAGGACGGCCTTGGCAACGCGCTTCGTACCGTGCCGGCCGATATAGCGGGCGACCTCGCCGCCGCCGGTGGAGTGACCGACCAGTGTTGCGTCCCTGAGGTCCAGCGCCTCGATAACGGCCGCCAGATCGTCGGCGTATCCGTTCATGTCGTTTTCCGACGTCGGCTGGCTGGAGCGTCCATGGCCGCGGCGATCGTGCGCCACGACGCGGAAGCCGTGCTGGGCGAGGAAGAGCATCTGACCGTCCCACGCATCGGAGTTCAGCGGCCAGCCGTGCGAGAAGGTGACGACCGGTCCGGTGCCCCAGTCCTTGTAATAGATTTCTGTGCCGTCCTTGGTGGTGATCGTGCTCATGGCTTGCTTTCCGTGATTGATGGTGGCGGGGAGAGGCTGCATTGGAGTCTTTGCGGCGGCAACCGCGGGCAAGCCCGCTGCAATACCGGCGGTGAGGCTGCCGAGCAGGGCGTCGCGGCGTGAGACGCCGACAGCTGGTGGTTTTGAAATGTCCTGCATGTTTTATCCTTCACGATGATTGAAATGCGAACGAGGATGGAGACTGCCGGCCCGGAAAACTATGGGCCGAAAGCATCTGTGGACTGTGGGGAAGTTCAGCTGATCGCATCGAACGACCAGGGCGTTTGTGCCGGCGGGCGACCAGACGCCAGCACGTGACCTTTTGCGGGCGATCCCATTTTCGGCTGGTCGTTGGTTGAATCAGTCCTGAAAGCCGACGCCGGCCGAGCGACTTCAGGAACCGGGTCCGCAATTTCGTTTGGGCGGAACTTCTCCGGACCGACAATGCGGCCGTTCACCGGGCGGATGCCGCTTCTTCGATAAGAGCGGCGACTTCGCCGGAATGGGAGACCATGAGCGCGTGCGAGGCCCCATCGACCACGACGGTCTTTGCGGCGTGTGCCCGCTCGGCCATGAATTGCATGACTGCTGGCGGAATGTTGCGGTCGGCAGACCCGTAGATCATGTAGGAGGGCAGCAGCTTCCAAGAGGCGGCGCCGGAGGGTTCGACGAGCGCGGCCTGGGCGACCGGACGCTGCGCCGAAGCCATCAGCGCCGCCTTGTCATCTGAAACGTCGGCAGCGAACTGGAGATGAAATTTGGATGGCTGGATGTAGAGGTCCTGCGTGCCATCGGGCAGCGTCACGGGTGCGAGCGCACTGGCAAGCGTACTGCCCGGGAATTTGCCGGACAGGGTGAGGCTGGATTCGCCGGTATCCGGCATGAAACCCGCGACATAGACCAGGGCCTTCACGTTCGGATTGCCGTTTGCGGCTTCGGTGATGACCGGTCCGCCATAGGAGTGGCCGACTAGAACCACCGGTCCGTGGATGGCGCGAACGACCGCCGCGACAGATGCCGCATCGGACGCGACGCTGCGAAGCGGGTTGGCTGCCGCGATCGCCACGTAGCCATCCTTGGTCAGGCGGGCGATCACAGCATCCCAGCTCGACGATTCGGCAAAGGCGCCATGAACGAGAACGATTGTCGGCTTGAGATCGTCATCTTGGGACTGCGCGCTTGCGACAGTCAGCGTTGCGATCGCGGCGCCAAGCGCCAAGGTCTTGATAATACTGAGCATCTGCTTTCTCCTAACGCCGCGGTTGCTTGTGCCGGGAGAATGCGTGGGTTTGCGGTCGCAAACCATCCTACGTGGGACGGGCCCGTCCACTGCCGAAGTATAGGAGGAGGTGGCCCAAACGGGTGAGAAACATGATCGATCGGCAAGGCTCAGCTCCATCAGATGTTAACCGGAGCGCCTTCCGGCCAGATGGATGATCCGCGCTGCCGTGGATAGTTGGTGATCCGGGCGACCCGCGTGGCTTCGACCCGATCACAACCAATCCACGGAGAGCAGGATGACCAAACGTCTGAACATATTGGCTAGGAAGAATGACGGCATCGATGGCCTCGTCGCCGTCGAGGCCTGGATTGCCAAGAGCTTCGATCCCAAACTAATGGAGCTCGTCAAGGTGCGCGTGTCGCAGATCAACGGCTGTGTCCATTGCCTGCACATGCATCGTCAGGACGCGCTGAAGCAGGGCGAGACGGAAGAGCGTATGCTTCTTCTGAGCGCCTGGCGCGAATCGCAGCTCTACAGCGACCGTGAGCGCGCAGCACTCGCCTGGGCCGAGTCGCTGACCAATATCGCCGAGAGCCGTGCGCGCGATGCAGATTATGAAGTTGCCCACAGCGTCTTTTCGGAAGACGAACTCCTGGTCCTCTCTATCGGCATCGCCATGATCAATGCCTGGAACCGGCTGGCGATCGGCTTTCGACTGCAGCATCCGGCAGACCACAAGCGCGCCGCTTGATCGCCGAGCAGACGCGAACGCGTCGGGCGGATGAATCCGCCCGAAAAGGTCCAATGCAACGCGTCTGCTCCTTCATGCCAGCCACTTCACTAAATCTCCGCTGCGGTCGGCCGCACTGAGAGCATAGGCAACCCTATCCTCACGTATGGCCATTCCTCTTCCTTGGCAGGATCGACCGCCAAACGTGCCTCAACATAAATTCGCGCCGTGGCTTTGTAACCGACACGTTTCAATCACGCGAAAACAGGAGCGCATCATGCCGCAGACAGAAACAAAACCCCGTTCGATTGCTAACCAGGAGACCAACATGAGCTTGGACAACAACTCACAACTCGGTAGAAGAGGACCCGACGAGTTGGTCCCGTCGCGCTACGCGGTGCGGGTCGGCGAGATTGACGTTCTGGTGGTCAGCGATGGGGTGCTACCGCTGCCTACTGAAATGCTGGGGCATAACGCTGATCCAGCCGTCCGGGCGGCCTGGCTGGGCGAGATGTTCTTGCCAGCGGATGCCTTCGACTGGTCGCTCAACGTCGCCTTGGTGCGTAGCGGTGATCGGACCATCCTGATCGACGCAGGGCTTGGACTGGATCCGAATTTGAACCTCCCCCGGGCTGGCCAGTTGGTCAGGCGATTGGACTCGGCCGGCATTGATCTTGGGTCTGTGACCGATATTGTGCTTACCCATTTGCACATGGACCATATCGGCGGTCTCCTCGTCGAAGGTGTGAAGGACCGGCTGCGGCCGGATCTGCAGATTCACGTGGCAGCCACCGAAGTCACGTTTTGGGAAGCGCCCGACTTTACCCACGTCCACATGCCGCAGGGATTCCCGGACGCTCTTAAGGCAACCGCCAAGCGGTTCATGGCAGAATACCGTAGCCATCTGCGGCAGTTCGATGAGCAACATGAGGTGGCACCAGGCGTGGTCGTCCAGCGCACAGGTGGCCATACGCCCGGACACAGCGTCGTCCGTCTGGCATCCGGCGGCGACCGGCTGACATTTGCTGGCGATGCCGTTTTTGCGGTCGGCTTCGATCACCCCGACTGGTTCAACGGTTTCGAGCACGATCCCGAGGAGGCGGCACGCGTTCGCGTCCGACTTCTGACGGAGCTGGCGCGGACTGGCGAACAGCTTGTCGCCACTCACCTGCCGTTCCCGTCCGTTGGCCGGGTGGCAATCGACGGCGATGCGTTTCGCTGGGTCCCGATCTTCTGGGACTACTGACCGCATATTGGTTCAGCGTGCGGCTCTGCCGACAGATCCACGGCTTCGAAAGGCCAGCCTGGACCAAGGTGACCACCTTCGAAAACGAACAACAGCGGCGCGCCGAGCGGCCGCATATGGAGAAGTTCATGAAAATCGTCATCATTGGCGGAACCGGCCTGATCGGTTCAAAGACAGCCGACCGCATTCGCAAGCAAGGCCATGAAGTTATTGCCGCCGCTCCGAACACCGGCGTCAACACGATCACCGGCGAAGGGCTCGCCGAGGCGCTCGCCGGGGCCTCGGTCGTTATCGACCTCGCAAACTCGCCGTCCTTCGAGGACAAGGCTGTGCTCGAATTCTTTGAGACATCGGGGCGCAATCTGGCGGCGGCGGAAAAGGTCGCCGGAGTAAAGCACCACATCGCGCTTTCTATCATCGGCGTTGATCGCCTGCCCGACAGCGGCTACATGCGCGCCAAGGTCGCTCAGGAAAAGATCATCAGGGATGCCGGCATTCCCTATACGATCGTCCACTCGACGCAGTTCATGGAATTCCTCGGCGGGATCGCCCAGTCGGGCACCGTCGGCGATACGACCCGCCTGTCGACGGGCTTTATGCAGCCGATCGCCGCCGATGACGTCGCAGATTTCGTAGCGGATGCGGCCCTTGCAGCGCCGGTGAACGGCATCATCGAGATTTCAGGCCCGGAGCGTGCCCGGCTTTGCGATTTCGTCGCCCGTTACCTGAAGGCGATGGGCGACCCCCGCAAGGTCGTCGCCGATCCGCAATCCCACTATTTCGGCACCAAGCTGGAGGACGGCTCGCTCGTCTCCGACAACAATCCCCGTATCGGTCGCATTACCTTCGAGCAGTGGTTTGAAACCTCGGCGCGGAAATGACCGAAAACCGATGCGCCGCATGAGGCGGCGCACCTTCCGACCTCACGAATGGAGTTTCGCTATGATCAAGTTAATCCTCACTGCCTTTACCATGACGGCTCTCTTGTCCGCTGCCGCCGCTGCCGGCGATGCCGGTAGCAAGGATGCTAAGGTCACGCTGGTTTACGAACACGAATTGCCGAATGTTACGGGCAAGAGCATGAAAGGCGTTCTTGTCGAATACGGTCCCGGAGGCTTCTCCTCGGCCCACACGCATCCCAACTCGGCCTTCATTTATGCGACGGTGCTGGAAGGGGCGATCCGCAGCCAGGTCAACGACGGTCCCGTCAAGGTCTACAAGGCGGGCGAAAGCTTCTCCGAAATGCCGGGCGATCGCCATGGTGTCAGCGAAAATGACAGCAAGACCAAGCCTGCCAGGCTGCTGGCTGTTTTCGTCGTCGACAGCAGCGAAAAGGAACTGACGTTCCCGATCAACAAATAGGCGAAAGGGCCAACGGCCGTCTGCGGCATTTGGCCCCTTTCCCAATCGTTAAAAAATTACCGCTGGTGAGCTCGGCCATGTTCGGCGAAGACCATTTCCTGCCGCTCGTCCTGATCAATATTCTGGGGATTGCCGGCATTCTCGTATGGCACATTCAGGGGCGTAGCCGTCCGACCGGGCGCCTGGTCGTGCAAATTCTGTTCTTCGCCACGATGAGCCTGGTGCTCGGGCTGGGCAGAATTTCACCTTACAGGCTCGACCAGGCCGAGCTCCAGGGCGCCGGCGTCTTGATTGCCAAATCCGCGAGGATCCTCTGGTGGACCCATCTTGCCTGGACGATCATCGGCTTCGTACACATCTATATCGGCCTCAACCGCAAGCCGCGGGAGGCACATCTCCTGCAGGATCTGGTCGTCGCCGTCGTTTATCTCGGCGTGGCGCTGTCGATCATCGGCTTCGTCTTCGGCGCACCAATAGCCCCTTTGGTTGCGACCTCGGGCGTGGTCGCCGTCATCATCGGCCTGGCGCTGCAGAATACGCTTGCCGACCTCTTTTCGGGGATCGCGCTCACGCTCGGGCGGGCCTATGTCATTGGCGACTGGATCCGGCTCAGCGATGGCACGGAAGGGCGCGTCGCCGAAACCAACTGGCGCTCCACGAACCTGCTGACCAGCGCGCACAATGTGGTGGTAGTACCCAACAGCGTCTTGGCGAAGCAAGGGGTGACTAATCTCAGCCGTCCCGACGAAACGCACTGGATTGCGTTTGCCGTCCACATTGCCGCCACCCACGCGCCATGCGTCGTTGAAGAGGTCATGCTGGGTATTCTGCAGAACTGCGAGCGAATCGTTAAGTTTCCGCCGCCGGCCATCGCGCTCAAAGCGATCGATGCGATGGCGATCGAGGTCGAGCTGCAGTTCTGGGTGGCGAGCCCGGCGAGCCGGCTGCCGGCCAAAAACGAGGTCATTGATCTTGTCTACCGCGGTTGCAGGACCAACGGCCTTTCTCTGGCAATGCCGCCCGAGAGCGTGCTCTGGGGGCCAGCCGTTACGGGCGGTGAGCCTGCAGCTATCCCCAGGCCGCTATCAAGCACTGCGCGCGCTTCAGACTATGAATGATCAGCCATGAGCATCGAAAGGAGGCGCAGAACGGACGAGCTTGAGCGGCAACTGCGCTCCGCGGTGGCTGAGAATGTCAATCTGCAATCAGAGCTGGCGATTGCGCTGGAACGCCAGACCGTCACTGCGCAAATTCTCAACGTCATATCCATGTCGCGAACCGACGTGCAACTGGTTTTCGACGTCATTTCCGAGAGTTCGCGGCGGCTGCTCGGCGGTCAAACGGCGCTGGTGACGCGCGTCGTAGATGGCATGCTTCATCTGGCGGCATGCACGGCGGGAAGCCGGGCAAGCCACGAGGAGATCCAGGCTTCATTTCCTGCTCCGCTGACATCGTCGGGGATTCACAGCCGGGCCGCAATGAACTCGGCCATGGCGTTCCGCTCCGATATCGAAACCGAACCCGGCGTCCCTCAAGCCGTCAAGGAGATGGCGCGCGTCAGGGGATACCGAAGCATTATCGTGGTGCCCATGCTTCGCGAGGGCGTCGCTATCGGCACGATCGGTGTTTCGCGCGCCGAGCCGGGGACCTTCAGCGATAGCCAGATCAGCCTTCTCAACACGTTCGCCGATCAGGCCGTAATCGCGATCGAGAACGCCCGGCTGTTCAAAGAAGTCCAAGCGCGGACCACGCTGCTCGCCAAGTCTCTCGACGATCTGCGCGCTGCACAGGACCGACTGGTGCAGACCGAAAAACTGGCCTCGCTCGGTCAGCTCACTGCCGGCATCGCGCACGAGATCAAGAATCCGCTCAACTTCGTCAACAATTTCGCGGCCCTGTCAGTCGAATTGACGGATGAGTTGAATGAAGCGCTGGCGCTGATCGCGCTCCCGCACGATATTCGCGACGAACTCAACGAAGTACGCGGCCTGTTGAAGGACAATCTGCAAAAGATTGTGCAGCACGGCAAGAGAGCCGATTCCATCGTCAAGAACATGCTCTTGCATTCGCGCGGAGGCGGCGGCGAACACCGGCGGACGGACGTGAATGCACTGGTCGAAGAGAGCCTCAACCTCGCTTATCACGGCGTGCGCGCTGAGAAGCCGCAGTTCAACATGACCCTCAGACGCGAGCTCGATCCCGACGCCGGCGTCGCTGACATGTTCCCGCAGGAGATCACACGCGTGCTGCTGAACCTGATATCCAATGGCTTCTATGCCATAGCCAAGCGAAGCGGCGATAACAGGCTCGGCGTTGAACCCGAACTCAGCGTCAGCACACGCAACCGTGGCGAACACGTCGAAATCCGAATCCGCGACAACGGAGTAGGCATTCCGCCAGAGGTCAAGGAAAAGATATTCAATCCATTCTTCACGACCAAGCCGCCTGGCGAAGGCACCGGCCTCGGGCTCTCCATGAGCCACGACATCATCGTGAAGCAGCACGGCGGCAGGATCGAAGTCGACACCGAGCCCGGTGCGTTTACCGAGTTCACCATCTTGCTGCCGCGAAAGCAATGTTTCGCACAATCGGAGAAGGAGCCGTGACTCTATTGGTTCTCGTGGTGGATGACGAAGCGGACGTCGAAGTCTTGTTCCGCCAGCAGTTCCGCCGCGATCTTCGCGCCCGGCGCTTCGAGATGGATTTTGCCGCCTCGGCAGCGCAGGCTCTGAGGCGCGTTGCCGACACTGGCGAGCGAACGCTGATTTTGATTTTCTCCGACATTAACATGCCCGGGATGAATGGTCTCGACATGCTGCCGGAAATGCGCGCACGAAGGCCGGATGTTCCTGTCATCATGATCACTGCCTATGGAGATGCCGAGACACGAAGGACTGCGCTGGATAGAGGCGCGGAGGGCCTGCTGACCAAGCCGATCGACTTCGACCAGTTACGCCAGGTCGTCGAGACGAGACTGGGACCGGCCACATGACTGCAACCGTTCTCGTGGTCGATGACGAGCCAGACCTGGAGACGCTTATTCTGCGTAAATTCCGAAAGCAGGTTCGCGACGGAGGCATCAGTTTCCTGTTTGCGCATGACGGTGTTGATGCGCTTCAGGCGATCGAGCAGCATCCCCATGTCGATCTTGTGGTCATGGACATCAACATGCCGCGCATGGATGGCCTCTCACTGTTGGAAAAATTGCAGGAGCGAGAGGACAAGAAGTCGGCCATCATCGTCTCGGCCTACGGTGATATGAGTAATATACGCACCGCGATGAATCGCGGTGCCTTCGACTTCCTAACCAAACCGATCGATTTCGCCGATCTGGAAGCGACGATCCTGAAGACCATCCGTCACGTCGAGGTCTTGCGCGAGGCACGCCGCCGCCAGGCGGAAGCGGAGCGCGCGCATGCGTCGTTGTCGCGATATTTTTCGCCCGAACTTGCCAAGCGCCTTGCCGTTGGCGGTGATGACGATGATATGCAGGTACGCTGGCGCGAAATCGCCGTGATCTTCACGGACATCACGGGCTTTAGCTCGTTCGTCGAGACAGCCGTCCCCGGCGTGCTGGCGGAGTTGCTTAACGAATATGTCGGCGGTCTGACGGATGTCGTCTTCGCGCACGAAGGAACGGTGGCCAAAGTGATCGGCGATGCCATTCAGGTGCTGTTCAATGCACCTGGCGACCAGGCCGACTATGCGACCCGCGCAATCGCCTGCGCACAAGCGCTCGACCAACGGGCAGAAGCGTTTCGCGAGCGCTGGAAACAGAAAGGCGTTGACTTCGGGACCACTCGTATCGGCGTTCACGCAGGCCCCGCACTGGTCGGCAACTTCGGCGGTGATCGCTTCTTCGATTTCACCGCCTACGGCGACACAATCAACATCGCCGCGAGGCTAGAAGCGGCGAACAAGACGCTGGGTACGCGGATTTGCGTCAGCGACAGTGTCGCGAGCGGGGCAAGGAAATTCAGTGGGCGACCGATCGGCGATCTTGTCCTGCGCGGACGCAGCGAGCCCTTGCGCGCCCACGAGCCCTTGTCGGCTACGCAGTTCCATGCGCCGGTCACGGAGCAGTATATGACAGCCTTTACCAAGCTCGAGCATGATTGCGCCGCCGCCATGTCGGCTTTCGCCGCGCTGGTTGGCACGCACTCCGATGATCCGCTCGCCAGCTATCATCTGAGGCGGCTGCTTAACGGCGCCAAAGGCATTCGTATACAGGTGGGATGATTGAGCGTGAGGTTCACGAGTCTGCCGCAAGCGGTAATCCGGCGGCCGATCGTCGCCGCTTCGCAATTGCATGAAGATGATCTGCGTGTCTGGACGTCTTTTGCATGCCCAGACGCAAGGTAGCCTCCTTTGGAATCTCGTCGTTTTTCCGCGATTAAGGTCGTCGGCAAAGGCGCCTCGGTTTGGCCCTGGCCCCGCACCCTTGAGCGGTTCGATCCCAATTATCGTTGGTGCGTTCGCTGAAGACCGGTTTTACGGCCACGTGGCATGATTTTCTTCTCCCGTTGATACGGATCAATGCGGCTCGAGCGGGGTTTCGCAGAATGCACGACTGTCTCTTACAAAGGATCAGACCATGCTCAGGGCAAAACGCGACAGCCTTGGAGGTGAACCTGGTAAGGCAATTCCCTCGCTCGGCGAAATCGAAGGGCGGATGATGATCCTCGAGCTCGTCGCAGTGACGGCGCTCACGCGTCTTCTTCGCTTTCACGATCCGCAAGAGCGATCTGCACTGATGGAGGCACTGCGGCATGCCGTCGACCGTAAGTGCCGCGATGCCAAGCTGAGTGGATCCGATATCTCCTCGGCCGAAAAATATGCTGAGGAATTGCTGAAGAGCGCGCAGGAGCAGGCCGACGAACTCGATGCAATTCGCGATGCTTCGAGATAAAATGGAGGCCGACTTGCGGCCAGGCTCCGGACATCATGACAGCAAGGGAGCGCACCAATGACCATCGATCCAAGTTGCTCACGGACTGGCGAGGCATTGCTCGCCGGGGCAGGATGTCCCGTGCCGCATCACTGCGACTGCGACCTTACGCTCGATAGGATAGCCGTCGATCGATGGGAAATTTCACTCCGCTCGCTCCGCGCCGATGCCTGGGTTCGTAAGGAACTCAGCGAACCCCTCGGTCATTGTCTCGGTGGCAGCATCGTCGTCGACGTCTTGAGCGCGGATCGATTCATCAAAAACGCGCGCGCTCAAGGCTTTCGCATTGAGTTCGTGGGGCTTGGCGGCAAAGATCTCCTGTAAGCCAAGGCTCAGCGATGTCAGCGGATAGAGCAACCGACGCTATCCCCTTCTGTTTTGACTGCCATTTTTCATGGCACAGGCCCAAGGTCTAATGGCATAGGAGAACCGGTACTTCGAGGCCGTTAAGCAGCGATCGTGTCACGCCACCCAGTATGAGTTCGCGGAGTCTCGAATGGCCAAAGCCTCCGGTGATCAGCAGGTCTGCCCGCGATTGAGCGGCAACGGATTGAATTTTGGTGGCTACGGGGTCACCTTGTGATTGCGCATCGACGATCTCGATAGCAAGTCCGGCACCGCGGATGAGTGCTGCAAAGCGATCGCGAAGATCGGCGTCAATCGCCTTGTCATCCGTGATCGAGATGAGTACAGCTCTGGAAGCCTTGTCCAAGAACACGCGGGCCCCGGTCAACGCCCGCGCCAATGTGGCGCTGCCGTCCCAGGCGACTGCGACCGTATCTATTCGTCCGCAACAATTGTCCGTCGGCAGCAACAGGAGGGGTCTTCCGCTCTCGAATAAAACGCGTTCGATGACAGAACTGGCTAGTGGCGAGGTTTCCATGATCGAAAGGTCGTAGATACGCGAGATCTCGGCAATTCTATCGCTGATGAGCGGCTCCGGGGCCTCAAATGATGAAATCGCCACTGCCTGATCGGCCTTACCAGCATAATCTCGGACGGTTTCGATCAGTGCCGCAGCACATTTGCGGCTGGAGCGTTCTGCGTCAGCGCTCATTTTTCCGACATCGATCACCGGCGGAAATGGCGGAGATACCCTCGGTATCTTGACCTCGAACACGCTGACATGAAGCTGCGCGTCCTGGTGCCGTGCAAAGTCGATTCCATTCTGGATCAGGGCAAAGGAGCTGGGGTCTGGATAGGTGAGCAAAGGCAGGTGGAATTGTACTCTCATGACGAATCTCCTCATCTCAGCTGCAGGCTGCAATGTCTACCCGGCGGGCTCTCCTCGCGTTGATCTTGCGCAAATGACGTTGGCCAAGATCAAGAGCGCTCCATCCACCAACCGGGGCCCCGTCCTGGCAGGCAAAGGGTGGGGGCGCCCCCCCTTTCGTCGTTTGTACACCGATTATGGAGCGTGGCGTGAGAGCGCCGTTTGGCCGGCATCCGTGTCCTGCCGATGACCTGGCGGTGAGCGTCCCGTGCGTTTGCTCCGGTGATGGGGACCGTCAACTGAACAGCAAGACGCCGAAAGGCTCCTATCCCGATCAGCCGAGAAAGAACGGCTCCTCAACCAGCGCCCTTGCGGCACGGACGATCCTTTGCGGGGCTTCAGGGAGCGACCGAACTGGCGGCGATGTCCTCGATCGTTCGCAAGGCCTCGCCGTGTGCGATCGCCGCTGTCTCATCTGCAATCTTTGCCGCAACGGCAAAGATGCGGCTGGTTTCGCGCGCGTAGTCCGTGATCATTTGTGCTGAGAAATCATTGATAAGGTCCGATGCTTCACGTGCGGCCTGCGGCTTTGTGAGGGCACCGACGAATGTGACGTCCTTGCCAATGCGATCGAGCAAGAATGAGAGGCCCTCGATCTGATATCGAAGCGCCGCGCCAGCAAACTCCGCTTGAAACTTCGTGCCTGCCAGAACGGCAGCGCCGAAGGGGCTGAATTGCAAAAATGGAAGTGGCATCTGCAGACTGGTCATGTGCTGCCTCCTCGGTTTTTCTATTGGTTGAGCTAACGATATCTCTTTCTGTTCGTCCTTGATCTCGCTCAAGGCGGATTGGCAAATGGAAGCCGTTTGAGGCCTCCTGTGCTTGCATCCCGTATGGTTCACCTCCTGCCGCATGTGGATCGTCAATCCCGATGCGCACCTGTTTCAGTCCCGCATCGCAAGATGAGGTCGCCAGCTGCCTGATCACCAGGTTTCGGCTTGGCGCAGGTTCCCGCAATCAAGACGGATCGCTCTCGATTGCGGCCCGAGGACGATGATTGTTCGAGATCCGGCCCAGCAGATTGATATCAACAGCACGAACGAACGGAGTATCGACCGCCATCTGCGACAGCGCAAGAAGCACTTTCTTGAAGGCGTCACGATCTGCGGCCGGGATGTGACGGAAAGCCTTGCAACAGCCGGTCGATGCAGGTGGCTTTGATCAGATCGTCTGCCCGGCCGTCATCAAGGGGCAGCAGGGCCATGGCGATCTCACTCTCTGCACAGCCGCAATCTCGTCAGCCCCGATACGACGGCCGCCCCGAATGCGGCATCAGTCGAAAGTCCTGCAAGAAGTTCGAGACCATTAGCGACCTTGACCATCGGCTGGAGGACATATCCGTCGATCTGGTCGGCAAAACCTGGAGTCGTTGCCGCTGCTTTCATTTGACGTGCGGCCCGACGCACCTCGGCCGCGCCCGTGAGATTCAAGGCGACGCCACCAAGGCCCGATTTATGGGAAATTTTCCTCGACGGGATCTCCAAGACGATGGCCGCATGGTGCCGCAACACTGTCGTTGCAATGTGGTCGGCGGCCGCGATCGATTGAGCAACGAGATGTTGGGGAACTGGAATCCGGCTGGCCCCGCCTTTGCTTCGATCTCTGTTAGCATCGCCCTTTCCTCGCTCCTTTGTCGGATACGCGGAAAGCTGCATTTCGATCAAAGCTGAGCTCTCTGGTGGTCGAACCCGCAACATCGGTTCGGAGATTTCAGACTACTGTGGCCGGCTCACCGGACATCGATCCCGCAAGGATCTCGTCGCAGATGAGATCAGCGCTCCTGGAGGCATCGATCTTGCGCCATGCAAGGTCATCAAGGCGGCGTGAGAGCTGCATCATAAGGACCTCGAGCCTCGCATCCGAGGGACCGCCTCTCCGGTCCTCCACGCGTTTCCACAATAGGCTGGGTTCAGCATCGAGCCAGAACCCGCTGAACCTTATGCTTCGCCGACGCGCGGGCGTCTCTATTGCCTGGCGATGGTCGGCATCGTCGAAGACGGCATCGGCCACGACGGATCCGCCGTCGGAAAGAATGGCGTCCGCCCTCAGGACCATTTCCGTATATACGCGCTTGGACACCTCCCGGCGGTAGGCCGCCTTCGGAAGGCGCGTTTCTGCAGGAACGCCGTGCATGGCTTTGCGCAGGCGATCGCTTTCGATAATGCGCGCGCCAGGCGCCGCGCCGATGTGGGGAGCAAGGCGTTCCGCCACCGTTGTCTTGCCAGAGCCACTCAATCCGCCGATTGCGATCAGCCGTGGAGGCTGTGCTTCAAGCAGCTCCTTCGCCAACTCGAAATAGGATTGCGCTTCGGCGCGCAGCACGTCGATATTTGCCTTTGCAGTTTCCGCCTGCGTTGCCGTCACGTGAGCTCTGACGGCAGCGCGGACCGCAAGGAAGAAAGGCAAAAGCGTAAAGCCATCCTCATTGTCGGACTCGTCGAAATAGCGGTTGGCAACCAGATTGGCATGATGACGATGGCCCCGGTGCCAAAGGTCCATGAGCAGAAAGGCAAGGTCGTAAAGGACGTCGACGGTGGCGATTGCATCATTGAATTCGATGCAATCGAACAGGCGCGGCTCGCCGTCGAGAAGGCAAATATTGCGCAGATGCAGATCGCCATGGCATCGCCTTATCCGTCCGGTCGCACCTCGCGTTCGCAATCGATCCGCATGCCGCTCAAGTGCGCTTCGAAAAAGCCGGTCAAGCACGACCACCTCGTGTTCGGTAAACAGCGTGCTGGTCGCAAACCCCGCCCTGTTGACGGCGAGGACCGCCTCCATCTCGACCACACCATCCATGCTTTGCCTGACAATCGCATCTTGATGGTAACGAACGATCATTCGCGCTGTCGACGTCATCAGATCGTCGGTCAGCTTGTCGGCAGCCGCAAGCCTGTCAAATAGGAGATCCTGGTCAAAGCGGATCATTTCGACGACGGCGTCAATGCACGTGCCGTCTTTTGCGAAACAGACGGCCCCGTTTTTGTCCCTTGAGAGGTTCTTGACGCCGAGATAGAGGCCGGGCGCCGTCAATCTGTTCAGCTCCACCTCCTTATGACAGGCATTCAAACGCAGGGCTGCGGTCGAGAAATCGACATAAGGAAGTTTCACCGCCTTCTTCATTTTGTAGGCGCGCGGACCTGCCAGAAAAATCCGCGAGATATGCGTCTCGATGACCTCAACGGGCACGTCGAGGCCGTACGATTTCGGGTCGCTTAGGAAGGCGATTGCCTCCCGCTGATCGTCGAGACCCATTGCTATCTCCGTTTCTTGGCCGTTCATCCAGGTTGCGCAGCCGGTTGACAGTCGCGAAGAGTTCCGGGCACTTGATGAAGTGCGCAAAAGAATATCAAAGCAGGCCCGGATCTACCCGCATTGATGAAGATCAACGCTGCCATCGCCCGTTGTCCCGTCAGGGCTGCTCGTTCAGCTTCACCTTGAGATGGGAACCGATGGCCGGTCGTCGAGTGCCCGACGCAAGCCAGAGCTGCCCTGCAATAAGCGGCAGCAGGCTGCAGCCGAGGGCAAGCGCCCAACCATTCATTCCTATCGACGCAATTTCCAGCATTTCCGACAGTAACGGCACGTTGATCCCCGCAAGCAACAGCACAAGGCAAAGTGCGGTGGCATACCAGACAAAGCGGTTTTGGATTACCGAATTATACCAAAGACCAGTTCCGCTCTCACGCATGTTGAACGTGTGCCACAGCTGGGCAAGCGCGATGGTGACGAAGGAAACCGTCGTTGCCTGTTCGGCTGCCAGGCCAAGAATGTGTATCGAAGAAATCAATGCCAAAAGCGTGGCGCCTGAAATTGCCGCTCCATAGACTGCGACAGAGAGCCATTGCGCCTTCGTGAGGATCGCTTCGTTCGGTTGGCGCGGGGGTCGGTCGAGTACGTCGCCTTCGCCTTCGCCGGCGGCAAGCGCAAAGGCTGGAAAGACATCCGTGACAAAGTTCAGGAATAGGATTTGCAGCGGCAGCAGCGCCAGTGGAAGTCCCGTGAAGACGGCAATACCGACAACGAGCACTTCTGCCAGATTGCACGAGAGCAGGTATGCGGAGAACCTGCGGATATTGGCGAAGATGACCCGTCCCTCGCGAACGGCATGCACGATGGTTGAAAAGGCGTCGTCGAGCAAGACCATGTCCGCAGCCTCTCGGGCCACATCTGTTCCACGTTGGCCCATGGCGACGCCGATATCCGCCTTGCTGAGAGCCGGCGCATCATTGACCCCGTCTCCCGTCATGGCGACCACTTCGCCTTCGCGCTGAAAGGCATTTATCAGTTGGAGCTTCTCCTCCGGGCTCACGCGCGCAAAGATCTGCCTGCGAACGATCTCCTGACGCTCGGCCGCCGAGGCGTTAAGCAGCCGGGACAGTTCTGCTCCGGTCATCACCAGTGCTCCCGGCTCGGTCAGGCCAATCGCTTGCGAAATCCCAAGCGCGGTACTCGGGTGATCGCCGGTTGCCATGACGACGCGGATGCCGGCTCTTCGCAAAGCGGCGATCGTTTCCGGTATGTCGCCTCGCGGCGGGTCGCGAAAGGCAACGAGGCCGTAGAAGACCAATCCATCCGGAACCGGCTGATCCTTTATCGCACGCGGATGAACAGCGACCGCCAGGACCCTGAGCCCCCTTGCAGCAAGTTCTTCACCGCGACGCAGCCATGTCGTCCGTTCGGCCTCGTCAAGCGGCTCCATCTTGATGCCGATCCGGTCTGCAGCCGCCAGCACTTCTTCGGGAGCACCTTTTACGGCAGCAAAATGATGATCGCCGGTTCTGTGTATTGTTGCCATGCGCCTGGTTGCGGTATCGAAGGGATGCTCGGCCACTTCGGGAAACGTCGCAATCTGTTGCTTGCGATCGAGCCCTGCGAAACTTCCCGCGCGAAGGAGGGCGATCTCCATCGGATCACCGGTCCCGGAATAGGCATGGCGGTCGTATTCGGCGTTTGAACACAAGACGCCGATCAGCAGTGCCTGCATGAGCTCCGGATCGGCCGAGGGATCGACGATGGCGCCTTCCTTCACGATGGAAGCCAGACCATGGTCAATGGAGAAATCACCCGAAGGTGTCAGAATTTGCTCAACCTCCATGCGATTTTCAGTCAGTGTGCCGGTCTTGTCGGTCATGATGACGGTCGTCGAACCGAGCGTCTCTACGGCTGCCAGGTTTTCGACCAGTGCGTTGTGCCGTGCCATGCGCAGCATGCCGCGTGCCAATGTCAGCGTCGCCACGATGGGCAGACCCTCGGGGATGGCGGCTACGGCAAGCGCAATCGCCGTTTCAACCATCAAGAAGACCGGTCTTCCCGCAGAGAGCCCGGCTGCGGAAATAGCCGCGGCAAGTACCAGCGTAATCCATATGAGTTGCCGCGACAGAAACGAAAGCTGGCGCTCAAGAGGAGAGCCTCCGCCGCTGGCCTCGTCGACCAGCTGTGTGATGCGGCCAAGTTCCGTGGCGAGACCGGTACCCGTCACGATACCCTCGCCACCTCCGCTGACGATATGTGTGCCTTTAAAGAGAACGGCGCTGCGCTCGTGCAAACCTGCAAGGGTTAAGTTCGGTTCGATCCCCTTGCCGACAGGCACGGATTCACCGGTCAAAGCCGACTCGTCGATTCTCAAGGTGGCGGAACTCGCGCACCGCATGTCGGCTGCGACGACGTCGCCTGCATCAAGAAGGACCATGTCTCCCGGAACCAGTTTCTCCGCCGCGATCTGCTGCACATGTCCTGATCGACGCACCCGCGCGCTGCGTTTTCCAAGTCGCCTTAGAGCCTCCAGCGAGCGCACCGCCCTGCGCTCTGTGAAATAGCCGATCGCCGAATTGATAAACAGCACTGCAGCTATGGCCACAGCTTGCTGATACTCGCCGAATGCAAGCGAAAGTGCAGTCGCACCGGCGAGCAACAGCATGACCGGGCTGGCGAATTGGCGCAGCAGCAGGCGAACATCCGACAGGCGCTTTTTCGTCGTGAGGGCATTCGCACCGAATTGCCGCAGTCGAAGCTCGGCCTCCTGATCGTCAAGTCCGCGGGCCGGATCAACGCCGAGCGCAGCAGCGACATCCGGGACAGTCATTGAATGAGCGTTGCGGATGGTCGATGCGGCCGGTTCCAAATCAGTTCTCCCTGGAGTGTCTCTTGGTCGCTCTCGTCATGTCCGGTGCGGCAAGGACGACGGTGCTGGTCGTCCGGATGATCCTCGCGGCGCTTGACGCAAATATTCATCCCTCGCGCATTTCACGCTTTGATGAAGATCAAGGTTCTTCGAGCCCTCCTGAGTTTGCTTCAGAAAACGATGACCGCCGCGCCGCTGAACCGGCCGGCGCGAAGATCTGAAAGAGCGAGGTTTGCCCGCTCGAGGGGATACGAGACCGTATGTGTGCGCACAGCCGCCTGCCGGGCGATCGGAAAGAATTCCGCGGCGTCGTCACGGGTCAGATTTGCAACCGAAACAAGCTCCCGCTCTCCCCAAACAACGGCATAGGGCATGGCCGGGATGTCGCTCATGTGAATGCCGCCGCAAACGACACGGCCGCCCTTTCGGACCGCCTTGAGGGCGGCCGGCACGAGGCTGCCGACCGGCGCAAAGATAATTGCCGCGTCCAGCAGCACCGGAGGCCTGTCGTCTGAACCTCCCGCCCACACGGCGCCCAGACTGATTGCAAAACGCTGCGCCTCATCGTCGCCATGACGCGTAAAGGCGAAGACCTCACGACCTTGCCATACGCATATTTGGGCAATGATATGGGCTGCCGCCCCGAAGCCGTAAAGCCCGATCCTTCTGCCGTCACCGGCCTTCTTCAGGCAGCGCCAGCCGATAAGTCCGGCGCAGAGCAAAGGCGCAAGCGAAACCGGATCCCCTTTCGGATCAAGCTCAAAGGCATAGGACGCATCGGCCACGACATCGGTGGCAAAGCCGCCATCGCGCGTATAGCCGGTAAACTGCGGCCGGTCGCAAAGGTTTTCAGCCGCCGACCGGCAATAGGGGCACACTCCGCAGCTGTGGCCGAGCCATGGCACACCGACACGGCTTCCTACTCTCGTGGCCGCCACCCCGTCACCGACGGCATCGACGATCCCGACGATCTCGTGGCCCGGCACGAGCGGCAGCTTCGGGTCGGCGAGGTCGCCATCGATGACATGCAGGTCCGTGCGACAAACGGCGCAGGCCTCCACCTTCAGCCTGAGTTCGCCCCGCCCCGGCACCGGATCTGGCCGCTCGACGAGAACGAGAGGCTCCCCAATAGCCTGAAGCATCATCGCTTTCATGAAACTGCCCTCCTGGATATGTATCCCCGACCCTGCAGAGGCATTCTCCGAACCCTTCCACAAAGCGTCACCCGGGGTTTGGCCTCTTGACGGGTCGCGAGTGGGTGGATGCTTCGGCACGCATTCACAATAAATCCGATCGCCTTCTCACCTGAATCAAAGTTGCGCGATGGCCGTTGGTGTTCACGGTTGTCGAAGACATCACTTCGTAAGCAAGCCGCAGCTCCGACCTATCAATAAGCGACGCTTGCGGTTATGGCCCGGCCAATGATGATAGCGAGCGGTCCAGGCCGTCCTGTTTCGGGTCAGGCCTCAGTCTCGATCTTCACCAGCCAAGTGCTCTCGGCCGCCGTCATTGCAGCAGCGACACTGCCTTGGCCGCATCACAGACAAGCACCAGCTCTTCAATCCAAATTTGATCGCCCTCCAGGGTTCAAGGCTCTTTCAGTGCGCCATCAGTACGGGCAGTGTCAGTTGATCGATCATTGACTTCGTCACGCCGCCGAAGATGCGCTCGCGCAACCGCGAATGGCCGTAGGCGCCCATGACGATCAGATCCGCGCCAATCTCTGTCGCGTGTCGAACCAGGACGTCTGCGATCGGTTGGCGGCAACTGGCAATCCGGTCGACCACGACATTGATCCCGTGGTGGGCAAGATAGTTGGCCATACCGGTGCCCGGTTCGTCTCCGCTCTCGAACCTTGAATGCGGCCCGTCTACAAGCACGACATGGACTTCATTTGCGGCAACAAGGGCGTCATAGGCCGCGCGTACAGCACGCCCTGCGCGCAGACCGCCATCCCAGGCGAGCAGAACCTTTTTCGGGCGTAACGTCGCGGGACGATGAGGCAGAAGCATTACCGGTTGTCCGGCATCAAACAGAACGCCGCTGATAAGTCTGCGCTTCAGCTCAGGATCGAGCAAGGCGCTCGAACCGATCAGCACGAGATCAAAACACAATGCGCGCGCCGCAATGGCGGCGTCCGCCCAGGCGCGCTCGGGATAGATGCTATCGACCTCATACGATAGCCCGGCCAAGGCGCATTGCTCCTTGCAGCGCAGCACTTGCGATTCAATACGTGCCAAGTCCTGGTCGCGGTTGTCGAGCCAGGTTTCGCCGACCGGATAATCGCTGATGGTCGGCGGATCGGCAATCGCCGCAACCAGCACTGCGAGGTGATCATTTGCCTCCGCGGCCAAGTTCAAAGCGTTCTGCACATCGATCTTGGCTGCCGTTTTGGCGATCACGAGCAGGATAGATCTCGCGTCCATTGAGGCATGTCTCCGCTTTCCCTGCCAGCACTCTGGCCTAGCAGAGCGGCTGCGACATTGATGCTGGTCAAAGGATCAAACAGCAGCGTGTAATTTCACAGCGGAAAGGATCGCGTGCGAGGATGGGTTACCGCATGCAACCTGCCTGTCCAGGCATTCACGATCGACGGCATCCGGATCCTGGCATCACTGACAAGCCGGGGCAGGCGGCTGTCGCCAGATTGACACGGATCAAAGCATCTTTCTGTCCAATGGCTATCGTCAAGCCATGCTCGCTAAGAGCGTGGAGGCACGAATATGCGCTACAAGACCATTCTCGCCGTACTCGGCGTCGATCACTTCCAGGAAGATCTCAAGTACGCGATCGCCGCGAGCCAGTCAATCGAAGCGCACCTGTCGACGGTGATCATCGCGATGGCCGCGCCGCCCCCGGGCGGCTCTTACGCCGAGGTGATCTCAACGGCATGGCTCGAAGAGCGTCAGGGCGATATCGACAAGCTTGCCAAGCAGGCCGCAACAGTCAAGGAAATGCTCAAGGCCTCCGGCCTGTCTTTTGACGTCCAGGACATCTATACCGAATTTGCCTGGGCCGACGAAGATGTAGCCGATCGCGCACTCTATGCGGATTTGACGCTCGTCGGGCGTCAGGCGGGGCAAGACGAAGATCTTTTCAAGCGCATTCTCGACGGCGCCTTGTTCCAGTCTCCTGCGCCATTGCTTTTCAACCCCACAGATCAGGCAGCCAGCCTTACGCCACGGTCGGTCTTGATCGCCTGGAACTCTCGAATGGAAGTCGCCCGCGCTGTCCAGCAGGCATTGCCGGCCCTGCAGGCCGCAAGCGAGGTCCACGTCACTTTGATTGATCCGGTCGCAACGTCGTATGCAAGCGGCGAAGAGCCCGGCGCAGACGTTGCCACATATCTTGCACGACATGGCGTTCCCGTCGCCGTTGATGTCCTTTCAAGCGCCGGCAAGCCCGTTGACGAGATCTTGAAACAGCACGCGGTCGATGTTGACGCCGAGCTTCTGGTGATGGGAGCCTATAGCCATTCCCGCCTTCGGGAGCGGATCTTTGGCGGGGTCACGCGGTCGATGCTTGAGACCGCCAGACTCCCCATTTTCTGCAGCCACTGAAGTGATCAGGGACGGCAATTTGCTGAACGCAAGGCTGACCGTCAGTATGCCATTGTTGAACGACCTTCGATCTTCGCCGCAAAGCTTGCGGCAGCTGAAAGCTGCGCCGGAACGCGCCGTAGCGCCCCTCATGCCCCCGGCTGGATCAAACTCCGTCCAAACCCTGCCGGCATTCGCCGTCGAAAAGGAAATCGGGTTGGACGCTTGATGCGTATCAATGACCGTGGCCGCCTTCGGTTGCACACTGGATTTCAAATCTCGCAAGGGCCGGGGATGTTCAATGCGATCACCCCCAGGTCTTCCACCTACGCCGATCGGGGGGTCTGTGATGACGCAGTTTAACGATAGCGGCCGCTGGCTGCGTTGGCTTTTCCTCGACCATCTCCTGCTGATCGTCGTGATCCTGATGATCGCCGCGCTGCTCAGCACCCTCTACTTCCGGTCAGTCAATCAGGAAAGACTGCCGGACTATGAACTGCAGCGCTCGCTGTCTGCGGACTTCCATGAGGACTGATCGGCGACTGCAACAGCCTTAAGACGTTGCCTAAATCGCAATAGGCTCTCCCCATTACGCCATCACCTGAAACGATCGACGTCGATCGATCGAGTTGTCGGAAGGCAGAGCGCCGCTAGGACAGAAAGCCGTCGCGGAAGAGAAGCTGATATCACTTCTTGCTGATGGCGCATTATCGTTGCGACTCAAGATCGCAGTATAAAACGTGTTGCAAGCATTAGGCGCACTGCCTGTTCAGCCGCTTCGGCAAGGAGCGTTTCTGTTTCGCGGATCGCGTCTTCCAGCGTACAGGGACGGTTGAGGATGCTGAACACCGCATCAATTCCCATCTCCCGTGTCGTCTCAACGCCCGCACCGACGGTCCCGGCCAAGGCAAGAACCGGTAGCTTGTGGCGTTTGGCCCGACGTGCGATCTCCGCCGGAACCTTGCCGTGCCGCGTTTGTCCATCAATCCCGCCTTCGGCAGTCATCACCAGGTCGGTTTTGGCGAGCCTCCGATCGAGTTTAATGTGTCGAAGGATGAGGTCGAAACGGGGATGTAGCCTGGCGAAGGCGAACGCGTGAAGGCCCGCACCAAGTCCTCCCGACGCTCCGCCTCCTTTCAACGGCTCGACGTCGACATCGAGATCGCGCCGAACCACCCGGACAAACCTCTGAAGGCCTTGTTCCAGAATTGCCACCTGATCCGGCGTCGCTCCCTTCTGCGGTCCGAATACCCGTGCAACGCCGTTCTTCCCGAGCAACATGTTGTAAGGATTCACGGCGACGTCGATGTTCACCTTCTTGAGGCGAGCGTCGCGATCAGTAGCATCGATACGGTCAAGCCAACGCAGTGCCGCGCCATTGCCGGCAATCGGTTGGCCGTATCGATCCAGGAGGCGCACGCCAAGGGCCTGAGCCATGCCGGCGCCGGCATCGTTGATGCCGGAATCACCGCAGCCGAGGAGGATGCGTTCGGCTCCAAGGTCAAGTGCCGCGCGGATCATTTCACCGACACCGTAACTGGTTGTTTGCGTAGGATCGCGCATATCCCGTGGCACGAGCCGCAATCCCGCTGCTGCAGCCATCTCAATCACCGCGGTGCGTTTCCGTCGCCCTGAAAGAAGGCCGATATGAGCATCGACGGGTTGCCCTACCGGACCTGTCACGGTGAACGGACGCAGTTCGCCTCCCAGCAGATCCACCATGGTTTGAACAAAGCCTTCGCCGCCATCGATCATCGGCATGCGTGTGATCTTGGCCCTTGGAAGAGCGTTGCGGACGCCCCGCGCGATCGCGTCTGCGACTTCACGCACGCCGAGCCCTTCCTTGAACCCTGAAGGTGCCACCAGAACACGCAAGCGCCTGTGCTTTTTCGACATAGAAACTCCTAACGCTCCCTACGCCAACATCGATTCGATGGTGGGCCAGATGATCAGCACGAAGACCATGATCAGAAGAAAATGGACGGGCATAAGCACCGCACTGAGCCGAACGAGGTTGCCCGCGCTATAGGCGTTCTCGCCCAACCTCCCAAAGAGCGCGACCGGTTTTGCGCTGACCATCAGCGTCTGGCAAAGGCCTGTCGCCGAGACCAGGGTCAGCATCACCATAACAACATCTGCACCTGATGCCTGAGCAAGGATCAGGGTCGGCGGCAGCAGAATGGACATCCGCGCGGTACGGCTGTGAATGAGCAAATGAGAGAGCAATCCGATCATGGCAACCAGCGCCGTGAACATGATGGAGGACAATTCACCTGCTCGCAGTGGACGGAACACCATCGTGACCAGAGACTCGTTCAGTCCGGAAGTCACGAAACCATTTGCAAGGCAGATCATCGCGGCAAGAAAGACCAAGAGCGACAGGTCAGCGTCACGGAGAGCGTCGCGAAATGATATTGGTCCGACAGCGGGAATGAAGGCAGCAAGCGCGCCGACAAGCGCCAGGATCGTTGGATCGATCCCATGCATCGGTTCCGTCAGCCAGCCGATCACCACAGCCGCGGCGATCCAGAAAATAGGCCGACGCCACAGCGGTCCGCGCTCCAGGTTGCCGGGAGGAAGGGCGAGCTTGGCGCGCCGTTCTTGCTCCGTCAGAAAGAGCCGCAGGATAATGCTGGTCGAAAGAAATGCGCTTGAAGCAGCAAAAGGCAGGCCCAGAACAACCCAGTGAAGATAGCCGATTTCCTCACCTGACAGCCGTCGCACCATGTCGATGGCGACGAGATGTGCGCCAGCACCAATCGGCGATGCGAAGGCCGACAGAAGCACGACCGTCGGAAACAGCAGCGCGAAGGCTCTTCGCACTCGAGCACTGGTACAGTGCTCGGCAATTGCCGCGTAGGCCGGCACCATCATGGCTGCCCTGCCGGATGTGGAGGGAACGACGAAAGCGGTCGCGAGAAGGATCGCAGTCAAAACGTAGGCAATGGACTGGACCGAGCGCAACCGACCGGCTGCCAGGGCAATGAGCTGGTCGGTAATGCCGCTCGCCTTGAAGGCTGCAGCCAGCAGGAACGATGCCAGAAGAAGCCAGATCAGCTCGTCGCCAAGCGCATCGAACAGCGCTTCGGTGTTGCCGGTGACGAACAGCGTCATTGCAACGGCTGCAGTGACAGCAACAAAGGTGTCGTCGAGTGACGTCAAAGTCCACCCGACCAAAGCAAGCATGAGGATCTGCAGCGAACGCCGAGCTTCCAGTGCCAACCCGGAGGCAACAAGCTCGATTGCAATAGTCATCGACACTGCAACAAATAAAGTGACCGCCGGACGCCACCGCGTCGACGCCGTAGACGTTTGCGTGCCAGGCAATGTCTGCCCAGATAGGGCCGGGGGCCAAGTTTCTGCCTTCTCCATTAGCAGCTCCGTTTAGCGACTGGGGCGACAGGTGCACGCACCGGCCGGCCTTCTGCTGTGCGATCTTAAGCATCGCAGGTTAGAGGACGTGGTCCGGATGGTTAGAATTTGGTGAGAGCTGCAGAGATTGCCGCGGTTAGCCTTGTCCCGGCTCCTCTGATCGGCAATTCTTGGCGACGAGCTCCCAACCAGACACGAGGCATCATGACCGTCCGGCGGCGCATTCTTCTCCTCCAGCTTGTCACCGCCGTCTTTGTCGCGGTGGTTGTCTGCCTGATGCTGATCACGCTCAAGCTGACAGACGATTTCGTAAATCGCATTGATGGCGTTCACTCTCGCTTCGAGGCGATCAGTGAACTCGACGGTCTCGGCAATAATTATGCCGAACAGTTGGCCGAAGTCCTTCTGCTTGGCGCCGAGCAGATGCCGGACTTCCAACTCGCACGGCAGCGGATCGAAGAAGGATTCCGTGTACTTGCCGAAGTGACGCGCAAGGAATTCGCCACGCTTGGAAGCCTCGGCGACGTTCAGCAGGAATTGCCGGAAGCAGAATTCGCCGCACGGCTTCATGAGTTCTATCGCGCCATCGATCGGGCGGCGGATCGGGTGTTTCAGGCGCAGACGGCCGGCCAGCAGGATCTTGCCGTCGATATCTTCAGGCGAAGCATCGAGTATCGCCTCTCCAACGACTTTGAGACAATGCTCGCGGATGCCCGGCGCGAAGAGCGCGGAGAAGTTGCCGAAGAGCTGGCCCGGGTGAGAAACACCCAACATACGGTCCTGATCGCTGCGGGAATGGTTTCGGTCCTGGTCATCGCCGTGGGCCTTGGTCTGGGCCTGACGCTCCAGCATTCGATCGCTCGCCCGGTCCGTCTGCTGGCGGCCGGCGCTGAAGCGATTGCCAATGGTGCACTTAATCATCGCATTCAGACGAGCCGCCGTGACGAATTCCTGGTACTTTCGCAAAGTTTCAACAAGATGGCCGAAGCGATCGAGAGGCAAAGAGCAAGCCTGACATCCGCCCAGGCAAGACTCGAGCGCGAAGTCGATCAACGTACCCACGAGCTGCGGCAGGCAAATGACCAGCTGCTGTCGCTCGACAGCAAGCGCAGCCAATTCCTGGCGGATGCAAGCCACGAACTGCGAACGCCGCTGACCATCTTGCGCGGTGAAGCCGAGGTGGCGCTTCGCGGGCGACCAGGGCTTGCAGCCTTCCGCGATGCATTGAACCGGATTCAGGTGTATGCAGCCGACATGGCACGGTTGCTTGAGGATCTGATCGACTTCACGCGTACGGAGATCGATGACGTCACCTATGACTTCGAAACGATCGAGGCCGAAGGCGTGGTCGTTGCGGCCGTTCACGAAAGTGAAATACTTGCCCAACAAAGGCAGATGGAGGTGCAACTCCTTTCAAAAGCGCCAAAGCAAATGATCCGGGCAGATTCCAGACGCTTGAAGCAGGCCTTGATGATCGGGATCGATAACGCCATCAAGTATGCCGACCGAGGTGGCAGGATCGACATAGACATTTGTCGCAGCGGTAACGTCCTGGCGCTGACCATCCGTGATCATGGCTGCGGGATCGATCCGGCGGAACTGCCTTTCGTCTTCGACCGATATTATCGCGGAACGAACAATGCCAGTCGTGCAGCCACGGGTCTCGGTATCGGGCTGCCGATTGCCAAGACCATCGTCGAGAGGCATGGCGGCACGATTACCCTTGCGCCTGCGCCGCAGCGCGGCGCAGTTCTCACCATCCGGCTGCCTATCGCAGAAGGGGAAACAGATGCGGATATTGATTGTCGAAGATGACCGGCGCATTTCGGGCTTTCTACGGCGCGGCCTCGAGGCGGAAGGCTATCATGTACAGCTTGCCGAGGATGGGCGTGACGGCCTCGAACGGATCCGTCATGAGAGCGTCGATCTGGTCATACTCGACCGCATGATCCCCTATGTGGATGGCCTTGAAGTATGTCGGATGATCCGGCAGGAAAGACGCCCCGTGCTCGTCCTTATGCTCACCGCCAAGGAGAGTGTCCGCGACCGCGTGGATGGGTTTCAAAGTGGTGCTGACGATTATCTCATAAAGCCCTTTGCGTTCGACGAACTGATTGCGCGGATCGAGGCTCTGCGCAGGCGCCGCCCAACGCTCGAGTGCACTGACCTTCTCCAGGTCGGCTCACTGATCCTCGATCCGGCAACGCGCCGCGTCACGAAGTCTGACCGGGAGATCGATTTCACCGTGCGGGAGTTCGAATTGCTCCGCTACCTCATGCTCAATGCCAACAAGGTGGTCAGCCGTCAGCGGCTGCTGAATAACGTCTGGAACTACGACTTCGATCCAGGAACAAAGATTGTCGAAGTCTATATCCGTTATCTGCGGCGTAAGCTCGGCGGGAGCGATCAGTTGGCTATCCGCACGGTGCGTGGGGTGGGTTATTGTCTGGTCGCAAGCCCGTCATAGTCTTGTGCAAATGCAGGAACTCGGCTGCGGCAAAACCGGTCGCTGGTGTCGCGGCATCCGCGATGCGGTGGACTGTCGGCCCATTGCGAGCGTAAAAGAGCGAGTATCCTTCGGCGTTGCCTCAAACTGTTGCTATCCAAACAGACCGGAACTCCAGTAGAAGAGAGCCGAGATGAGCGCTGCGGCGGGAAGCGTGATAACCCAGGCAATGACGATGTTTCCGGCAAGCCCCCAGCGCACCGCGGAAATCCGTCTTGCCGCTCCAACGCCGATGATCGAACCGGTGATCGTATGCGTGGTCGAGACGGGGATGCCGAGCCATGTGGCGCCGAAGAGCGTCAAAGCGCCGCCTGTTTCGGCGCAAAAGCCCTGCATCGGATTGAGCCGGGTGATCTTGGAGCCCATCGTATGGACGATCCGCCAGCCGCCGAAAAGCGTTCCGAGCGCCATTGCCGCTTGGCAGGAGAGAACCACCCAAAACGGTACATGAAAACTTTGGCCGAGATGACCCTGCGAATAGAGCAGAACTGCAATGATGCCCATCGTCTTCTGCGCATCATTGCCACCGTGGCCGAGCGAGTAGAGCGAGGCCGAGACAAATTGCATGACCCGAAAGGTGCGATCGACGGCAAAGGGGGTCTGTCGTACGAAAATCCACGAGACGACGAGGACCAGAACAAGTGCGAGGAAAAAACCGATCATAGGAGACATGACGATGGCGCCCGCGGTCTTGAGCAGACCGCTCCAGACGATCGAGTTCAAGCCGGCCTTGGCAAGTCCCGCGCCAACCAGCCCGCCCACAAGGGCGTGGGAGGAGCTGGAGGGAATGCCGAACATCCACGTGACTATGTTCCAGATGATCGCGCCCATCAGCGCCGCAAAGATGACCTGCGGCGTGACAATGCCCGGATTGATGATGCCGGTTCCAAGGGTTTCTGCGACATGCAGCCCGAAAAAAAGGAAAGCTATGAAATTGAAGAAAGCTGCCCAAAAGACAGCATAGTGCGGTCGCAGCACGCGGGTCGAAACGATGGTTGCGATCGAATTGGCCGCGTCGTGCAGGCCGTTCAGAAAGTCAAAGAACAGCGCAATACCAATGAGTCCCACAAGCAGGGGGAAGGCAAGTGTAACCTCCATCAGACGTTCTCGATCACGATACCGCTGATTTCGTTGGCGACGTCCTCGAAGCGATCGACGACCTTCTCCAGCTCCCCGTAAATCTCGCTGCCGATGATATAGGCCATTGTATTCGAGGTGCCGTAGCGGCTGAAGAGATCCTTGAGACCCTGGTCGTGCAGGTCGTCGGAATGACCTTCGACCCGGGTGACCTCCTCGGCGATGGCAGTAAGCCTGGGCGCATTGGATCCTATCCTCTCCAGTAGAGGGATCGCCTCGGCTATCAGATGCGCCGCCCGGACGATCGCCCCGCCCATCTCCTGCATGCGCGGATCGAACGAATTCTGCTGAAACAGACGGATGGTCTTGACCGTTTTTTGCATCATGTCGATCGCGTCATCCATCGATTGGATGAGATCCTTGATATCGCCGCGATCGAAGGGAGTGATGAAGCTCTTTCTGATGGCAAGCAACACCTCGCGCGTTATCTCGTCTGCTTCGTTCTCCAGACGGACGATCGTCTCGCAATGATGCTCGATCTCACTGCCAGCCAACAACTGGTTCAAGGCTTCGGCAGCTGCGACAACGGTGCGCGAATGTTGAGCGAATAGATCGAAGAATCGATCTTCGCGAGGCATGAGTCTACGAAACCAGCTGATCATCGGCATCCCATTTAACTGTCACAAATCTGTCATACTGGAGCGATGCCGCGGTGAAAAGCACCGGTATCCTTTGTTTCGCGGATAGTCGCAAACGGGTTACACATCTTGTTTCATGGCGTTGGCGCAAGCCTGCGCAAGCGTCGACGATGTGCCATCGAAATCGACAACAATACCATCAAGGGACGATCCTTCCGCCCCTCAGCGGGTTCGTCGCCGCCTTAATGAGCTAATTTTGGATAGTTTGCCCACTTCACGACATTCTTCCCTATGAAGATCCGAAGTCCGTTCGCGATACCCGTCCATGACCGATCCTGCGAGCAGCGCGATCAGTTTCGGCAACGAGGGGCACTTCAGGCGGTCACTTCCTCATTTGTTGTCGCCGATCAGAACGCGGTTTGGGTTTGTCAAAAATAGTCGCGCTGAGGGATTGACGGTTCGTTTCTCATCCGGGCCGATGCTGGATAATTCGATATCACTTTTCGCCGGGGAAAGCCGCTTGCCCTGGTGAAACCATAAGACTTTGACGCTCTGAAGGGGCAGTGCGGTGCCGCAAGTCGGATTTTGCCTTTGCCTTGCATTCAGAAGCGTCTATTTATGTCGCCGCAAGCTCGATTTGCCGCACCGAGGTGCGGCAGGATGAAATGATCAAAGGAAGACGCTATGGCGACTGGTACCGTGAAGTGGTTCAATGCAACAAAGGGGTTCGGCTTTATCCAGCCAGATGACGGCAGCGGCGATGTCTTCGTTCACATTTCCGCGGTGGAGCGGGCCGGCCTGCGCGGCCTCAACGACGGCCAGAAGATTACCTATGAACTGGTCAAGGATCGCAAGTCCGGCAAGATGTCGGCGGACAACCTGCAGGCCTGACGCCGATCTGATCCGATAGTAAAAAGGCCGGGCTCGCCCGGCCTTTGACGCGGGAGCCGGCAGTCCTTTTCGCGTTCTCGGTGGATACCGGCTCTTCATCGCAAAACCGTCATTTCTGGGAAATCGCCCATCAAGCTGATTTGGACGGCTCGCCTCAGGTCTGCCTGTTCCGTTTGAGAAGAGCGGCGCGGATTTGCTCAGTTTTGCTCGGGGCAGCAGCGGTGGGTGGCTCGACGCGAGGCACACTGTGCTCGTCGTTGTTTCGTTTCAGGCTGAGAAGGCGTCGCTGCGCGACAAGTCGGTCTTCAGTCGAAAGTGGCTCCACGGGCTTGCCATCGATGTCATGGCGCATCGAGTCAGATTGGGCGCTCGCGAAATAGTATCGTTTTGAGTGGACAAAGGAGCCAACGGCTCGGCGCAATGCCGTGGCCTTGACATCAGGCTTTGCCAGCGCGCGGATATCGTTGAACAGGCCGAGCGCGAACGGACGGATCTGATCGCCCGGCTTGTCGGGGAGAATTCCGATCGGACGGACCAAAAGCACGCTGATCGCCGCTGCCTTTTGAACATCGAACTCCGTCGCTGCAATCGGTGTCTGGCTGACGGTCCGGGATTTGTCCATGAGTTCCTTACCTTGCATTTCTTCTCACTAGGGATCGATTGTGAACAGACGTTGACAGCAAGTCTATCTTCTAGTTTTCCGCTGGCGGCGCTTTATCTAAACGTAGACGAGCACTTCGCAACAGCCTCTTGCGCCGCTGAGCGGGCGGGTGGACAAAGATCACGATGACCGGGAGCAAGTCATGTGCCGAAACATAAGGACGCTGTTCAATTTCGATCCGCCGGCGACGGACGAAGAAATCCGTGACGCTGCGCTGCAATTCGTGCGAAAGCTTAGCGGGACGACCAAGCCCTCGAAACGCAACGAGCCGGCCTTCGAGCGCGCGGTCGGTTCGATCGCGGCCTGCGCACGCGAGCTGCTCGATTCGCTTGAGACATCACATCCGCCGCACAATCGCGAGGAAGAAGCCGCAAAAGCCCGCGCCAGAACGCTGAGCCGATTTGCGTGATCGTTCCGACGGTCGGCTGCCGCCGCCGCCAACGCGGTTCGCCTTCCGGGCGAAGAAGAGGCCGGCCCTCGCAAGGGCGGTCCGGCCCGCATGACACGTAGACTTCCGGCTAAAGGTAAGGAGCACCCTCGGTGCTCCCGCGGGCGGCTTGCAGGATGCAGTCGGTGCAAAACTCCAGCTCCAAACGGCCTGGTTTAACGGGCCGCGTCACCGCACCGTCCGCCAAGGCATAGAGGATCGCTAGCCTTAACGATGCCCCAGCGTTCTCAGCGTCACCGCATCACGGAAGGACAACTCCATGTCAAATGTCTGCGGCCTTCCTGAAACAACCCTCCGTGCTGAACCCGATTGCCGGGCTGTCGTGCGACGAAATATCCACTGATCACCGCGCCGGGCCCGCAGCCCTGGGATGGTTCTGCACCAAAATGGACAGCTTGATCCGCCCAACCGCGCCTTCGAGCTGAAGTGAGTGCGAAGAATCGACTTCAAGATCGGCGTGGGTTGCCTCGAAAAGATCCACCTTATCACGCGACGGCATCATCGATATCGCACAGTCACTGGCACGACCCAGCTTCCTACAGCATGATCTTGCGAGGTCGTTCTTCGACTGCCAGCGGAATTGAAAGGCTGTTTGGCTGAGCCGCCCATCAAACCTTGCGTTGCTGCGGCCATCGCGTCCTGCCCCGGCTTTAGGTCCTGTCGGCCCCGCGCCGCCCCGCAACGGCTTTGCCGTCCTCCACCTCCGTTCCGGCCCTGTCGGGTGCGGGCCTGCGCTTGAAGCCCGTCATTCGGACCACCGTAGCAGGTCGCGATGGTCGCGGCCTCAAAACGGAGGTTTCGACATGAGCAGGCACCAAACTCACCAACGATCCGACATCTACAACCGCATCACCGACAAGATCATCGCCGACATCGAACAGGGCGTGCGGCCCTGGATGAAGCCCTGGAGCTCAGCACATGCCAACGACCGGATCACCCGACCTTTGCGCCACAATGGCCAACCCTATTCGGGCATCAACTGAAGCGTTGCGACTTTCGGCGACGCAGCAAGCGAGGCTGAAACGTCCGCGGGATCGACACCGTTGAGCTTAGCGACATGAAGCGCGGCCGACTTCATTCGGTTCTTGCGAATTCGTCTCGCTATAGGCGAGGGCTCCCGTGCCTCGCCGATTTGTTGACTATATCGCCGACAACGTCTCGCGCTTCCGCTACGAGTATCGCTCGGTTCATGGCTTTCGGACGAAAGAGACTTCCAGTCTCACGCCAGAGCATGATATTTGGCCGCTCTGGCTGATCGTGACGGACAGTTCGAGCGAACGGCGGAAAGGGCAACGAGTTCGCGCATTGTAGGGAACGGGCGTAAATTTCTGACGATCACAGCGCTTCCGCGATCGCCAGAACCTTCAAAAGCTTTCTTCTTCCGGGGCCGAATGCTGGAATGTATTCAAGCGTGCGGTCGCGGCTTCGCTGACTACGAATTTGAGCTTGGGCGCCCGGGGATGTGGCTTAAGATTGATTTCGAGAAACCGCCGTCGACGCAAAGGTCCTGACCGGTGATGTAACTTGCAAGTGGGCTTATCAGGAACTCAATCGCATTAGCAATGTCTCTTGAATCGCCGATCCTCGAAAGCGGGATCAGGTCCTCTCTTGCCCGCTTGATCGCTGGATCGGCGTACATCTTTTCGGACATTGGAGTGTGGGTCATTCCCGGAGAGACGATATTTGAGCGAATGCCATCGGGCGCCCATTCCAAGGCGAGGGTTTTTGCAAGCATCGTTAGCGCCGCTTTGGTTGGACTGTATGCACCTGATCCCGCATGGGGGACTTGTCCCGACATTGACGATGTGAAGCATGCTGCGCCTCGGCTCTGCTTCAAATGCGGGTAGCAGTACTTGGCCAGAAGCCATGCCCCGCGGAGGTTGACAGCGAACATCTTGTCCCAGTCGGCAACCGTCAGATCACAGATATTTCCGGGGCTCGCCACGCCGGCATTGGCAACGAGAGCGTCTAGACCGCCGAATGCCGATACCGCCGCCCCTACGAGCCTTGGGGCCACATCAACATCGGCCAGGTCTCCGGATAGCTCAATAGCATCACCTCCCAACGCGCGCACCGAACGCGCGACATTCTCTTGCCCTTCGGATGAACCAAGGCCACAGACGGCGATCTTTGCACGCTCGCCTCTTGATGCCGCGGCTTCGGCGATCCGGATGCAAACCGCCGCGCCAATTCCGCGACTTCCTCCACTAACTAAAACTCTCATAGACGATTCTCCGATTGAACAACTCAATACTATGGAATTCACTTCCAATTCGCAACATGGTTCTAAACGTACATCGCGTTCTGAAATTCAGCCCAGATGTTGCCCGTCGCTAGGTAAATGTCCTGATCCATTGTCACACCAGGTGCCGATAGATCCCCCACTGGCATCCACCTTCTTTAGGTGGTTTACCGGATGCAAAGCTCATTCCAGCCACCGAAGTCCCGGAACATTCGCGCGCATGGAGAGTGATTGCGATAGGGGGTTCATCAATCAATCCTCCAGCCCCTTTTTTTGAGCTCCTGCAGTCCTTTGTTAATTTCCAACAGCGGTTCTTCTTCGCGAATAATCTCGAGAACGACGCGATCGATGCTGAAAACTGAATCGACGGCGCGCCCCAAACCCTCAAAATCTACGACCCCCGTGCCGATAGGATCGTGCCCCCACACGTCCGTTCCAGTATCTGAGATATGCACGAGACCTATGTGCGCGTGATGCGATCGAAGACTGGCTACAGGATCCTCGCCGATATAGGCCGCGTTTGCGACGTCGTAGACGATACTTAGATTTTCGCTTTTGATTTCATCGACGACGCCGACGAGTTCACCAATCGTTGGTCTGAAACAATATGGGGTATTCTCCATGAGTAGCCGCACGCCGGCCTGCTTCGCAACCGGTAGAAGCACGTCGAGACTTTCATATAGCCAGTCAAGGGCTTGAGGGATGGTTGGGGAAATCATCGGGCGGCGTGTCCCTGGAGAGATCACGACGTCCGTCACTCCCCAATCGACCGCAAGCTGGATAACATCTTTGATATGGTCCGAGCTTTTGCGCCTCATGTTTGCGCCCGGGCTGGCGAGGTTGATGTCGTATCCTCCAGCATTTAGCGACCTGACGCTTGCCTCATGATCGTCGAGCTGTTTCTTCGCATCCGATCGCAATTTTGCCGACATTTCATCCGGCCAGCAGTGAGGGGAACTTACGGGAACTTCAAATACCTTAAAGCCATGCCGGGTAAGTTCAGTCATCGCCTCCACAGCAGTGGATTTCCAAAGATAGGAAAAAGTGTTGATAATCATTGATATCTCCCTGTCGCTTGGTGCGAATTCGAAGCTGTGTTGACCGTGGCTCCGGCATTACCCGTGGACAGCCGCAACCCAGGTTTGATTGATAGAAAGTTTTCGCCCGGCTCGTAGACCCTCGATCGTGCTCCACGCGCCATAGCTGTCGCTCTGCCCCTGCGTTCAGGCATGAGCTTCATGTCAAAGCTTGGAAAACCCGAAGAAAGACCGCGTGGGCGATCGGGAAGCGAGTGCCGGCTCGTATACGACAAGCGTTCACAGTGGACACGGCATTCAGCTGCATTGCTTCAGCCTCCTTGTCTCGCGGTTTCAGTAAGCTCGAAATTCAGCACAGTATGCTCGCCGAGCTTGATGGACACGTCGCCCGAACAGGGAACCTCGATTGCACCGCAGAGGCTCCCCGTCGTGATGATCGAGCCTGCTCTGAGCGCTGTTGCAGGCCTCGATCGATTGTTCGCGTAATCGCAGAGCCAGGTGAGCGGGTCTTTCGTCGGGTGGTGTCCGGCAGCGTTGAAGGCGACTTGGCCATTGAGCCGAAGCTTGAGAGGAATGTTCGTACCGGGCTGAAGGACTGCTAAGGGCAGGGCTGGCCCTCGTACGTACCCCATGTTTCCAAGGCGATCCGCCAGAAAGGCCGGGAATGAGAGGCTGCCGCCTTCCGAAATGCCGCTCCAAACCATTTCAGCGCCAAGGTAGGCGTTGGAAATCGCGGCCTCGATGTCGGCGCGCTCATAGGTTCTATCCGTGCGAACAGGCAGATCCTGGCAAAGCTCAACGGCAATTTCCACCTCGATTTTCATGCCCCTTAGCCAGGCGATTCCCGCATCGGGAGGATTATCCAGATAGGGATGAAGCGGAGCGGCGACGGGGTCGCCGACGGGCGATCTGGCTACTTTCCAGGCGTTGGCGTCTGCTTCTTCAAGCTTCGACAACTGGTTCTGTACGTCGATCGCATCCTCCAGCGCTACGGGCACTGATACGAGCTGGCCTGTCAGAACCTGGCTTCCGTCATGACGGAGGCTATATAGCTGTTGAGCCAACGCGATTACGTCAGGGGTGGCTAGCATAGAAGTCATGTCTGCCTCTTGGTCATTTCGACGGCGTACCTGAACGATGAAGGCATCCGGTCATCCGACGATCAGCGCATTGAACGAAGGCGCGCTCGGCGACATATGCCGTTCAGAGCAAAATCCACCGGCCACTACTCTCAGGACGCCTGCTTGATCCGCTCGCGAAACCTTGCCGTCCCCTGCTGAATATGGTCCAGAAGATCCATGACCGCCCAGTGTCGCTCGGCTATGTCATAATCTGTGACGCGAGAATGGACGCTCTCAAAGGTGCCAAGCCGCGTGTGCCAAACCTTGGCGAGACCCGGATAGCCCATCGGCTCGGCCATCGCCGCAAGTGCCAGGAAGATTTCAAGTTCGCGGCGAAGATCACTATCTTCTGAAGCGTGCTTGTAGAGCCAGGCATAGAGGTCGGGGTGGATATTGGTGAAGACGCCAGAGAAGCCCTTCGAACCTGCCCGCATAGCGGCTGCGGCAATAGCTGCATTGGCGTTGACGATCGCAAAGCCGGAATCGCCTGAGAGCGCAACGCGACGCTTGACCGTTTCGAGGTCACAGGAGACATCCTTCAGCGTCACAAAGCGGCCGGTGTCGCGGCACAGCTTGAATTCGTCATCGCTCAAGAGGCGGCGATAGGGAGCTGGGCATTCGTACAGGCCGAGGGCCAAGTCGCTGGGCAGCCAACTCAAGATTCCATCGAGGCTGGAACGAAATGCTTCGGTTCCGGCATTCCCGGTGTCGAGTCTGTTGCTGACCAGGATAAGCGCGTCGATGCCTGTTTCGGCCATAGCCCCCAGTTCGGCACGCTGGTCATCGCGGCTTTCGCTTATGTGTCCTGATGAGATGACCGGCACGCGTCCGGCAGCTAACGAGACAACCTTCTTGGAAAGCTCCACCCGCTCTTCCAGCGACAATTTTTGCATCTCGCTCGACTGGCAGACGGCGAAGAGCGTTTCCGCACCGTTGTCGATGTACCATTCCACAAGTCGCTCGAGACCTTCCCAATCGATCCTGTTATCCGGCGTGAAAGGGGTAAGCATAACGGGAACGATCCCCTGGGCTTTGATCTTCATGATGTAATCTTTCGCTGGTTTTTTCAGTTAAAGCGCAGTTCCTGCCGGCAAGCCTGCGGCAAAACCTGCCATCAGGCGGATCTGCGCAAGCAGCATGTCATTTCCATCAGATAGGGTTGCGCCGGCTGCCTTAGCGGCGCGCATTAGTGCCGTCTCGCCGCTTAAGCTGGCGATATCAGCGATGACCATTTCGGGCCGTATCGCGGCCGCTGGCATAGGAAAGACGCTGTCACCCTTGACGCCGATCGGAGACGCATTGATGACGATATCGTAGTCCCAGCCTGTCGATCCATCGACGGCAACTGCGCATTCTTCACCACGGAAGGAATTGACCATATTCGCGGTGAACGCGACGGATTCAGCTGAAAGATCCATAAGATCGATCTTCCCTACGCCTTGTTCAGCAAGCGCAAAGGCGATCGCGCGGCCTGCTCCGCCTGCCCCGACAATCAGCACACGGGCGCCGCGCAGTCGCGATTTCCCCTCTCCAAGTCCTTCAACGAAGCCCACACCATCAAAGAGCGCCCCATGCATCTGGCCGTCCTCGCCACGCTGAACGCAGTTGACGGCACCAACTGCCTTTGCCGTCGGCGTGAGGGTTGAACACCTCTTGGCAGCCGCGACCTTGTGAGGGATCGTGGTGCTGATACCGCAAAGGTTGGGAATCGCAGCAAAAATATCCCACGCCGCCGCGAAATGTTCGGCGGTTATCAGAAACGGCACCGCGTAGATGTTAACTTCGGCGGCGGCAAAGATCGGGTTGATCAGGCGCGGCGTCTGGACCTGGTGGATTGGATCGCCAAACACAGCGTAGATCCGTGAGTTGCCATCAAGGTTGGGAATATTCACGCGCATAAGTTCATTCCTTGCTGAACAGGCTGCGACAGCGATCGATCGCAATGTCCATCACCTCCGCTGGATCGCGAGACCACCAGTCGGTGGAGAAAATCTCTACCTCGACCGCTCCGTTGTAGCCGGCGTCTCGCATCATCGAGTAGATGCCGCGCAGGTCTATGATCCCGTCTCCCATCATGCCGCGATCGGTCAGGAGATGCCGCGTAGGGATCAGCCAGTCGTTGACATGAAATCCAAAGAGCCGGCCGGCCTCGCCCGCCCGCTCGATTTCGGCTGCCAGTCGCTCGTCCCACCAGCAATGATAAACATCGACGACCACACCGATGCCTGGCCCTAATGCTTCGCACAAGGAATTTGCATGGGAGAGGCTGGAGATGACGGTGCGATCGCCCGTAAGCATAGGATGAAGTGGCTCAATGGCGAGCTTCATTCCAATCTTGCGTGCGCGCTCGAGGACTTTGCCAACCAGATCCTCGATCCGTCGTCTTGCTGAACCCAGATCCTTTTCATTGTCCCGCAAGCCTCCCGTAAACAGGAAAACGTGATCAGCCTCGAATCTGGCTGCGCGCTCAAGCTCCGCCTCAGCCCGGTCGAGGAAATCCGCGACGAACGGCCCAATGCGATTATATCCTGAGACCGTCATCCCGAAATCATGCAAAACAGAGAGAGCGTCTGTCTCGCCGACCTTGGCAATCTCGTTTCCCCAAATGGAGACGGTCTGAAGTCCTCGCTCCGAGCAGAGGCGAAGAAAGGTCAACATATCTGCTTTCTCTCGCACAGTGGCGTGGTTGAAGACAATGTTTGTCATCGGCCCTCTTGGTGTTTGAATTTCAATGGTTCTCGGACATTCGACAGATCGCCGCCACAGCCTTGGTATCCGGATCGTGTCGCTCGGTTGGGCCGAAAAACGATGGCCATTTACCTGACAGCAAAAGCGCGATCGCAATCGGCTTTTGCTAGTCCACCTTCCTCACGTGACGCCGAACCTCCTGCGCGAGCCATGGAGAGACATATCCGCGGTCAGCTTCCTCAATGAGTGCTCCCGGCGGCACAAGTTCGTCAATCTGGTCAAGCGTCGATGCGTGAAGGACGGTCTCAAACCCGGCTTCCATGGCCTTGAACTGCTCGAGCGTACGAGGCCCGAGGATCACAGACGTCACCGCGGCATGCGCTAGGGGAAACGCCTGAGCCATGTGCATGAGGGACAAGCCAGCCTGAGTTGCGACGCGTTCAAGTTCTGGAAGTAGTTCCAGCTTGCGCTTGTTGCCCTCGCGCTGCATGTCGAAGCGAGACTGCAGGATGGGATAGTGCTGTCCCCACTGCCCTTTGACGCGCTCGGCCCGGGAACCAGACGGCGTGGAGCCATCGGCTTTGTATTTGCCGGTCAACCAGCCGCCGTTCAGGGGACTCCAGGCGGTAAATCCCATACGATAGTGTTGAACTGCGGGAAGGGTTTCTCTCTCTACGGCGCGTTGAAAGATCGAGTAGGGCGAGCTCTCATTGATGAACCGTGCCGTCTTATTCAATCGGCTAACCGATTGTGTCTCAGCAAGGTACCAGCTCGGCAGTGTCGAGGAGCCGATGTACCGAACTTTGCCTTGGGTTACCAGGTCGCTAAGAGCGCCCAGTGTCTCCTCGAGATCAGTTTGAAGGTCGGGCCGATGCATTTGGTAAAGATCAATATGATCAGTATTCAGCCGGCGCAGGCTGTTTTCGACCTGCTTCATAATCCAGTAGCGTGACCCGCCCTGTTCGTTGCGTCCTTCACCGGCCGCCAGACGAAACTTGGTTGCGAGCACCACCTTGTCCCGACGGCCTGCAATCGCTTTGCCGACGATCTCTTCGGCCTCTCCATGGGAATAAGTGTCCGCAGTGTCGATGAAGTTGATGCCGCGGTCCAAAGCATGGTGCACGATGTCTATGCACTCTTTTTCGTCAGTATTCCCATCTGATCCGTAGCTCATGGTCCCCAGTATGTATTCGCTGACCTGAACTCCCGTCCTCCCAAGGTAACGATACCTCATAACCGACGCCTCTCTGCGAGTTTGAAAGCGGCTCGGTTCGGATGGTGTTCACGCACGATCTGCAATCGCCGGGCACATCGATGCTGTCGGCTAATTTCAGCCGGCGAAAAGCCTGAACACGAGCCGTCGAAACCACTAATCTTCGCGTCGACGATCGGCGACGCGCGTTGATGGTAATGTCTTGGTAGCGGCTGGATGGAGGGGACTATTCACCCCCATCCAGCATTTTCATCTGCAGTTAAGTTAATTACTGCGCCTTCGGAGTGCCGCGCCATACCGTTCGATCAGCTCATCGTAGGCATCTGCCGGCGATCCGTCTTTCAGGATCATTCTTTGGAAAGCTTCGCCCAAGATGGTGTGATACGTGGAGAGGATGGGGGTGTAGGTCACAGTTTGGCCACGCTGGGCTACCAGGTCAGCCCACTTCTTCTGATCCGTACCGGCATCGCTCTGGAAATATGGCGCTGTGTACGCTGATTTACGCGATACAACTTCGCCGCCCTCGGCTGCGAAAGCTTGCGCCTCCGGTGACACCATGAACTTCACGAAGGTCCAAGCGGCATCCTGATTGACGGTCTTCTTATTGATCGCAATGTTGTAGCTGTAGACCGTCTGTTTGTCACTTGCTGAATATCCTGGCGCCGGAGCCCAGGCCAAATCATCACCGCCACCTTGCTGCTTCACTGTCTTATAACGATACAGGCCGAAAACGGCCGACGCCGCACTGCCTGACCGGATCGCGTCGTGCAATTCGTTGAACCCCATCTGCGCGCTGCGCAGCGGCGTCACCTTGCATGTCGTATAGAAGTCTTTGATCGTTTGCGCCGCTTTGATGAACGACTCTTTTGAGAAAGCGATCTTACCATCAGGGGTGAAGTATTCACCGCCGTTTCCAGGCAGCATTGTACTCAGGAAGAATTCGCCGAGGCTCTGGGCGCCACCAAGCCCGCCTGTGGCTCCCAGCGGAACGGCGAACGGGATCGTGTCGGATTCGCCGAATTTGGCACCTAGTGCACACACTTCATCCCAAGTCGTCGGCGGCTTCACCCCGGCCTTCTCCAACATGCTCTTGCGGTAGAAGAGGATCGGAATGCGAAAATCCTGGGGGAGAGCATAAAGCTTTCCGGCGACTTTAGTGCTGGACAGCGGCAAGAGCCAATCCTCATCCGGGATGCCGTCCTTCTTCACCAAGTCATCGAGCTGGAGAAGATTTCCAGTTGCGGCAAATTCGGGAACAGCAAAGCCGACCACGCGGACCACGTCCGGTGTCTGGCTGCCGGATTTGATAGCACGAGCAGCTGTTGCCCCCGTCGGATCGACAAGGAGCTCGACCTTGATGTCTGGGTTCTTCGCCTGAAAAGCGTCGATCATCTTGGTCTGAGCAGCAGACCGGGGATCCTTCGAATTGTTCGGATCCAAGAACGTCTGGTAGATGATCTTCGTGCTCTCCGCAAAGGCTTGCGGAGCAAGGAAAGCGAAGATGGCGGTACCAATTCCCAGTGCCGCGACCGATTTGATGAGTTTCCGTTTTGATGTGGTTTGCATGCGTCTTCCTCCCAGGTTGAACAAGGTGTGTGGATATTTGTGTACGTCATCAGCCTTTGACAGCGCCTGCCGTGAGGCCGGAGATGAACCACTTCTGAACGAAGCCGAACATGAAGATAACGGGCGATGATGCGACCATGACAAAGGCCATCATGTAGGACCAGGAAATCCCGACAGCGTCGAAAACCTGATTAACGAGGGCGACCTGCAGGGTCCGTTTTGCAACCTCTGGCGCAAAAACTGCGACGGTAATGTAGTCATTCCAAGTCGTTACAATGCCGATCGTCGCGACAGCCGCTATACCGGGACGTATCAGCGGCAAGATCAGGCTCCAGATGATCTGGAAGCGGGAAGCGCCGTCGATCATGGCCGAGTCCTCGATCTCGATTGGAACGGCCTCGACGAAATTTGCGATGAACCAGACGGTCTGCGGGATGATCCTTGCGGAAAGGATAATCGTCACAACGACACCGCTGTTGAGCAAACCGACCGTTTCCAGCAGGTAATAGGTGGGAACCAGCAACGCGACTCCTGGCACCATCGAGGTCGCAAGAACCGTCAGCATCAGGGCACGCTTGCCTTTGAAGGAAAAGCGTGCGGCGGCGTAGCCCGCGGGAATTCCGACGAGAAGAGCGATGATCACGGCACCGACGGAGTAAGCGACGGAGTTCCAGAGATCGGTCAAGAAAGCCGCGTCCTGCAAGACCTTGGTGTAGTTCTCGAGAGTTGGTGAATTTGGCCATATGGTCGGAGGAACAACAACCGCTTCAACTTCTGTCTTGAAAGACGTTGCAAAGGCCCAAAGAATCGGCCCGAGAACGATAATCCCGATAATGAAGGATCCCAGGACGGCGGGTATTTGTCCGCCTGTGCGGTTCGAAAGAGCGCTACTCATGTTAGAATCCTATCCAGTCACGCGGCCGGTTAGCCGGGTGTAAAGTACACCAAGGGCGACATTGACAATGAGGACGACGATTGAGACGACAGCAGTCGGCCCAATGTTGACCGCCTGAACGGTCCCACGGAAGGCTTCGAAACTGAGCGTGGTCGTTGATCCCAGTGGTCCTCCGCCTGTCATGACAATGATCAGTGTCATCAAGGTCAGGTACATGATGGAAAGCGTCAGCGCCGTGCTGCCCAAGGTGGGAAGAATTTCAGTGAGCGTGACGTAACGGAACTTCACAAACGCGCCACCTCCATCGATCTCTACCGCTTCGTAGAGTTCTTTAGGAATGGACTGCATGGCTGCCGTCGCCATCACCATGACATATGGGAACGACCACCAGGCTGTGACGATGATGATGAGGGGCAATGCCATTCCCGGATCCCCCAACATCAGTCCGGGATCGATACCCAGCTTCTGGATCACGTAGGGTATGGGCCCAAATGATGGGTTGAGGAGCCAGAGCCAGATGCTGCCAACAACAGACATGGACAGCGTCCAGGGAAAAAGGATGAAGACGCGTAGAGCAGACCCGGTAACGCCCGCCCGGTTCAAAACCAGCGCTGAGGCCATGCCAAGGATTATGGCACCCGCTAGAGATCCCGCAACGTAGGTCAAGGAAATTATGGTCGTGTCCCAGAACTCGGATGAGCTTAGAACTTCGACGTAATTGGCGAGACCGGCAAAGCCAACGAGATCGTAGTATTTCGTTTTCTGGAAGCTCAACCAGATCACAAAGATCGTAGGATAGAGCGTAACAAGAAACAGGATCAAGATAGCGGGGGTAAACCACAGAAAGGGAGCCCAACTAAAGCGGTTTGCGTCGTCAGTGGCGTCCACGACGTCGCTCGCAAGGTTGGTCCCGCTCTGATCAGTGCTGAGTTGTAGCGGAGGTATCGACATTCGATTACTAATCCCGTGTGGGCGCCTCAGGCAGAGTGGGGTTGTCGCGTGCTCAGGATAGGCGACGGCCAGTGCTCTCGCTGAAGAGATGAACGCGTGAAAGGTCAGGGGCTACGGTGATGGTCTCGCCGGCTTTCGGTAGAACTCGATCTCGGAAGATGCAGACGATGGTTTGAGCACCATGCCGAGCGATGATCTGCGTTTCCGAACCTGTGGGTTCGACGACCGTGACGGTGAGGGGCAACCCCTCGTCACTGAGAGTGAGGTGCTCAGGACGCATGCCGTAAATCAATTTCTCTGAAGTATCGGCGACGCCGGCTGGCAGAGGCAGTGTGTGTCCGTCTTCGAGAACGAACCGGCCTTGCTCGACTTTGCCTTTGAGGAAGTTCATCGACGGGGATCCAATGAAACCGGCGACAAAGACGTTGGCGGGGTAATCATACAGCTCTAGCGGCGCACCGACTTGCTCGACATGACCGTCGTGCATGACAACGATCTTGTCGGCCATCGTCATTGCCTCGACCTGGTCATGGGTCACGTAAACGGTCGTGGTCTTGAGCCGCTGATGCAGTTCCTTAATCTCAGCACGCATTTGCACGCGCAACTTTGCATCAAGGTTCGAGAGCGGCTCGTCGAACAGGAATACCTGCGGATCGCGAACAATTGCGCGGCCCATCGCAACGCGCTGACGCTGCCCGCCCGAAAGTTCGCGAGGGTATCGATCAAGGAGTTTGGTGAGGCTGAGGATTTCAGCTGCTCGTTGAACACGCGTCACCCGTTCCTCGTGGGGCGCCTTTTTCAGCTTCAAGGAGAAGCCCATGTTTTCCGCAACGGTCATATGCGGATAAAGGGCGTAGTTCTGGAAGACCATCGCGATGTCTCTGGCCTTGGGAGGAACATTGTTGACGGTGCGTCCGCCAATCTGGATTTCGCCGCCTGAGATATTTTCAAGACCCGCGATCATCCGCAACAGAGTTGACTTTCCGCAGCCCGAGGGGCCGACCAGGGTAACAAACTCCCCTTCATGAATGTCGACAGACACTCCATGAAGTACGGGTACGGCGCCGTAAGCCTTGCGAACGGACTTCAGCTCAACACTAGCCAACTGTTTCCTCCTACCGACTGCCGAAGCAGCAACCTGATCTTAGGGCGATCTCCACATCGCTATCGGAACGTTATTCCATTAAGAACAGCGGGTGTCAACAGAGGTCAGCGACGCGACAGGCGCATCGTTGGCGATAAAAATTATTTAGATAATGTTTCCAACGACTTGTGAGCTTCTCGAAGTGTTGGCCTGTGGGTGGGGTGCAGCGATTCGATACGGCCAGAGCTGCGAAAGTTCCTCAGCGGTGGCCTTTACCTGTTCTGCTAACTGCGGGAGTACGAGCGGTGAAAAGTGGTGGATCGGTCCAGCGATGCTCACCGTTCCAACAACCTGACCGCCAACGCGAATGACAGCGGCGACAGCAGCAACGCCGGCTTCAGCTTCCTCGATCGCTGTGGCCCATCCCCGTTCTTCGGTCTCATCCAAAGCAGCAGAAAATGTCTGCCTAGAAGTAATGACCCGCGGCCCCCCCAAGTCTGTGCGTCCCAGTCCACTCGCTACGGCCCTGGCCAACGCCTCCTCCCGATCTAGCGTCGCTAGCCAGGCTTTTCCGTTGGCGGTCGTGTGCAACGGGACTTTTGCGACGAGTTCCGGCTGGTAAATCAGGCCGGATCGCATCCCTTGTGAATGGGAGATCCACGTCAAACCATCGGGATCCAGGATCGCAATCCTGCCAAGTCCCTTGGTATTACTGGCCAATCTGTCCAGAATCGGTTGGCAGATATCGGGGATCCGCGTCCCAGCTAACAGGCGCTGACCCATCACGGCGAGGCGCAACGAAAGCCGGTAGAACCCGTTCTCGGGATCCTGTTCGGCCCAACCCAAGTCACACAGACTGTTGAGCAGGCGATGCGCCGCGCTCTTTGGGACGTCCAACCGGCGACTAATTTCGCCTAGTGACAGTCCGCTGGCGTTCTCGCTCAACAGCGTGATGACGTCGAAACAGCGGTCTAGAAGGGATTTGACAAGGCGCATGGTACCACGATATTCGGTTTGTCGGAACGCTATTCCAATAGCATTGCGGAGGGCGTTTCACAAGGAGCCGCTTGACGGCAGTTAAAACATCAGTCCGCGCACCGTCGTCCGGCCACGGCCCATGCGTTTAACCACGGCTCCTCGCCTTGATGAACCAGCAATAAACGGAGTCGGGATGAAGATCGCAGTTTTCGACGTCAGCCATTGGCACTTTCCCCTTTACATCCCTGCGCTGAAGGATCCCGGCATCGAGGTGGTCGGCATATCGGACAGCGCTTCATTTGCCGGCGCTCGTTTTTCCGATCTGCTGAACTGCAAGCTCTATGGTTCCAATCATGAGCTCATCAGCGAGGACTTCGACTTCGCGCTCGTATTTAGCCGTCATTCCGATATGGCCGAACTCGCTGAGCGGCTAATCGCCAAAGGCAAACCCTTTCTCATCGAGAAGCCGTGCGGGGTTAGTCTCGAGGAAGTTCGTCGTATCCGCAATCTCTCTGAGAAACACGGCGTCTTCGTAAGCGTGCCTTTCATCATGCGGGTGAGCGACCTAGCTGCTCATCTCTCGCCGGCTGCAGGGCTCACGTCAGACGGGTTCCAGCATCTTTCCTTCAGATTCATTGTAGGATCGGTTGCCCGTTACGAACGAAACGGGTGCGGATGGATGCTTGACAAGGGGCTCGCAGGAGGTGGGTCGATGCTGAACGTTGGCATTCACTTCATCGACCTGATTGCAAACCTGACGCAATCCCCGATCACTCAGGTCTCGGGCCAGGCCCACATTTATCGATCCGATGTAACTGTCGATGAACAGGCGGTGTTCACCTGCCGAAATAGCGCAGGACAGATCGGCGTAATCGAGACAGGCTACCTATACCCTTCTACGGCCGAGGATCAGCGGGATTTCGCGTTTTCGCTCTCACATCGTCAATCTTACGTCCGCGGCTATGCCAACCAGTTCTATGCCAAGTCTCGCACAGGCGAGAAGGCTTACGCGACGACTATCGAGTATAACACGGACGCGTATTACCCGGTGTTCCTCCGCCGCAGCTGGGCGGATCTCGCAAACGGCCGCCCTCCCGTTGCAGGCCTGCTCGAAGCGGAACGCGCACTTGCCGTCATTGAAGCGGGATACCGCTCGGCGGCAAACGGTGGAGCCCCTGAACAGGTCTAACCTGATGCCTTGTTCGGCGCCTGACCTTTATTTGGCGGCGCGCGATGGTTTAGTCTCGGGCGGGAAATTCAGTTGTTACGTTGTTAATTGCGAAAATGGCCTGACGCTTGGATGCTGCGTGTCTTATTCATAGCTGTTTTTTCACCTGAATTTTCCACGCCGACCACTTCTTCCAATTTTGGCCTATTCCATGACGAAACCCGACATCGAGATCATTGCCACCGGCCTTCACTTCCCGGAAGGCCCCGTCGAACTCCCTGACGGCTCGATTGCCGTCGTTGAGATTGGCCGCGGCAGGATCGTGAGGATCCGAGACGGCCGTAGACAGGACGTACTGGCGGTAACCGATGGCGGCCCTAACGGGATGGCTTTAGGGCCGGATGGAGCGCTCTACGTTTGCAATAATGGAGGGTTCTCCTGGGCAGAAGAGGGCGATTGGTTGCGTCCCTTCGGACTGGCTCCGGACTACGACGGTGGCAAGATCCAAAGGGTCGACGTGGCTACGGGCGAGGTCACGACCCTATATGATCAGTGCGACGGTCGAAAACTCAGCGGCCCTAACGACATCGTTTTCGATAATCATGGCGGTTTTTATTTCACCGACACCGGGAGGGTCCGAGAGTTCCAGCGTGACCACGGCGCAGTATATTACGGAAAAGCGGATGGCAGTTCGATAATAAGGGTGGTGTTTCCGCTTCTTGCGCCAAACGGAATTGGTTTATCACCCGATCTTGAAACCCTTTACGTCGCCGAGATGGAGACAGCGCGACTATTGAGCTACGTCATCGCTGAGCCGGGGGTGGTTCACAAAAGGCCCTTTCCAAGCCAGAGCGGCGGTGAGCTCGTTATAGGACTTGGCGGTTTCCAGCGCCTCGACAGTCTGAAAGTCGCAGCTTCCGGTAATATCTGTGTTTCGACCTTAGTGACCGGATGCATAACGGTGGTTTCGCCGCGAGGCGAGTTGCTTGACCAAGTTTGGATGCCAGAAATCTTTCCGACAAATCTGGGATTTGTAGGCCAAGACTTGCAAGACGCCGTCGTGACCCTGTCGTTGACAGGTCAAGTTGGCAGGCTCAGGTGGGCGGAGAAAGGTCTCAGACTGCAACATCAAATCGGCGCGGTAGTCTATCATAAGAGTTGACGGATTCTCATGAAGGATTTGATGCTCTCTCCTCGGGAAAAGGCCTGCATATCATGGATGGGTCATGGCAAATCAGTCGGGGAGATAGCTATCCTCCAAGGAAAAAGCGGTTGGGAGATCGAGGAACATCTCGTGCGCGCTCGGATCAAAGATCTCCTGCAACGCGGTATCACATATGCCGATTGGGTCCTCCAACTCGAGAGGCAGCTAGGCCCAGAGCTCACAGATATGGTCGACAGTGAGGCCAGCTTGTCCAGTGATCATGTGCATCCCCGAATGGGTTTCGACACCCTTCGCTGCGGCCATTGCGAGAAGCCTGGTGGTCTCGGGCTGGGCAATGACTTCTGCTAACGTCATCCCCGGCTGCAGGAGATCCGGATCGAGGGGTAACGCGTCCGTATCTTGAAGGCCCAGTGACGTGGCATTGACGACGAGTTGGCCTGCTTCCGGCTCAGGGTTGCCTGCCTTGGCAACCCTTTTTCCAAAGTCAGCATTCACCGTTTCCGCCAGCGCTTCAGCTTTGTCGAATGTTCGGTTGGACACCGTGATGCTGTTGGCGCCTGCCTCGACGAGTGCAAACGCTATAGCGACCGAAGCACCACCAGCTCCGACGATGAGCGCGTTGCGACCCTTAATTGCGATCCCCTTCGATTGGAGGCCACGCACAAAGCCCTTGCCGTCGAACTGATAACCCCGGAAGCTGCCGTCGCGCTCGCGCCGGACGAAATTCACTGCGCCGACCCGGGCGGCCACAGGATCAAGACTGTCGCAGAGGTCGATGGCCGTCTGTTTATGAGGTAAGGTGATGCCGAACCCCACGAGGTTCGGAATTGCTTTCAAACCAGCCCAGATTATCGCGAGCTCCTTTGCAGGAACATGGAGCGGGACAGATACGATATCCGCTCCACGTGCCGCAAAGAGCGGATTGACCGCCGCCGGCGACTTGGCTTGGGCGATCGGGTCGCCGATGATGCCGATCAGCCTGGTTGTGCCTCGAATGTTGACACTACTCACCACGACAGTTCCTCGCGTTTGAGCCAGACAATGCTGCCGTCTTCGATGCCGACAATGATATCAAGATTTCCGCGGCCGGCCCAATCGACGACCTCGGGAGACGCGACATGCATCGCCATCTGAATGGTCTCGTCGCGGTGCTTGATCGGGACGGGCAAGGCAAAGCGCGGTTCTTCTGGTGTTCCAACATTACGCGAATAGAACAGCCCCGCCTGCTTCGTTGTATTGCGTGGCGCACCGGTCTTCGGATCCGGGGGCACGCAGGCGCGCGCATGGGTGCCGAAGATGAGATCCGTGCGACCTGCGCCTTCCCAATCGCAGAAGCACAGCTTCACGCGACCGCGCCCGCCGCCGACATCGACCGTAAAGCGCATAGCTTCGCCGTCTTCCCAACGCAGGAAACGTTTGTCGACGAGTTCTGTGTCGGACGCCTTCCTCCAATCACTGAGGACTCCGTCCTCATCCAATGCGACATAGTGGAGGTCGTTGTCCTTGAGCCAGTCGACGACAGCCGGTCGAACCCGCCAGACCGTCTTCAACGGCTTGCCCTTGAAGGTTAGGAACTCCTCCTCGCCGAAACGTGGCGGAAGGACCTTTTCGCCGGTGTTGCGGAACAGCCGGTGAAGGCCCGTGACGTCGCTGACCAAAATGTCCATGCTTCCATTGCCGGTCCAATCGGCAAGGGTCGGGCAGGAATAACCGAACATCTTTTCCGACGGTCCCTGGATAGAGCCCGTCAATCCGGCTGCAAGCCGTATCGACGTGTCGCCACCCTTCAGCATGACTTCCTTGTCGAGGTAAATGGTACCGTCTTTTTCCCGGCTCTGGTAGAAGAGCAATTCGCCTGTGCTGTTGCCAACAACCAGATCGTAGTGGCCGTTACCGCTGAAGTCATAGGCTGCGGGGCTTGGCAGGATGCCCGCATGAATCAGTGGCTTCGTGGTCTCGATGCGGCCGCGCTGCTCGAAACGTGGAAGTCCGTCTTCGCCATCTCGGACGTTCTTGAGGAAGCTGATGTAGCCATCCTCGGCGCCGTAAAGGATGTCTTCGCGACCGTCGCCATCCCAATCGACGACGCAGGGGAGATGGATACAGTGTTCGAGTTCCAGAACCTTGTCGTCTACACTGCGGATCAGGCTTGTCGGCTCGAAGGTTCCGTCTTCGCGCTGTCGGGCAATATGCAGGATATTCCAGAACTCGCCTGCGATGAGATGTTGCTGCTTAGTCCCGAGCTTGCCGAATGCAGGTGCCAGCTGCCCATAGACCTCAAGTGGGGTTTCGCCGGCAATAAGGGCATGACCTTTTTCCAGCACGGGAGCTGCGAGCGTACCTTTGTTTTTGAATGCGTATAGGAAGCCTCGCAACGGTCCGCCGAGCCAACGGCCGGCGTCGTCATAGCCGCGATAACCTTCGTCGTTCCATTCCAAACCATTTGGCCAGTAGTCGTTCCAGTAGTCGCTACCGACGATGAGTTCCGGCACCCCGTCGCCATCGATATCGTGGAAGCGGGCCATATGGAAATATTCGTTACCCTTGACCCAGTCGGCATCAAGATCAAGCAGCACGGGATCCCCAAATTCAGGCGCGCCTTTTTTGCCAATGTTGGGAAACACATAAATCTGCTTGCGCAGACGAGATGCCGAGACGAGGTGAAAAATATCGCCATCACTGACGGCCGTCACGTAACCGCGAACCCCTTCGACCAGCTCTTCTTCACCCAGGACAGGTGTGCCGTCTGGATTGGTGCCGATTTGGCGACGCAAGAAGACGCGACCGTCGTAGCATGCGTCCCATGCAGAAATCAGCATGTCCTTTGTCCCGGTCCCGCTCCAGTCGACGATCTCGACACAGGTGATGATCCGGCCTGCGACAGCCGCCGACTTGACGTCCGGATGATATTTCAAAGCCTCCGAGCCATAGTCTGGACCGTGCCAAAGACTGGCGTCGTCCTCCCATCTTGTTACGCTCATCGCAAACCCTCTCCACTTGCAGAATTAATTGGAAATGATTTCTAAAACGAAACGACCTTTCAAATCTAGTAGAAAATTGAGTCGGGCGCGCCTTCGGGTGCAGGACATCGGGGCCGCGATGGATAGGGAGGGAACGGCTGATGTCCGGCAAAGGGCTGAGGATAACCGCGAGTGTACTCCGATTCAGCCTGCGTTACTGGCAGGCTCGCAGTGGACAAGCTGTCCTAGCGATGGCGCGGGAGGCGCGCAGAACTACCTCCGTGATGGCACGTGATGAGGTCTGCAATGCCAGAGCCTGGCGATACTTGCAGATCCAGCCGGCCGTGATCATGCTTCAAAGTCACTGTATACGCAGCTACCGCACTGCGCCGGTTGCAACAATCAGTGGTGTCATGGTTCGCTGGCGAACTCGCAGAGGCCAGATGTCGCTCAATTCTTCCGCAGCCTTTTTGAGGGAACGAACTAAGTCGGGCCAACGATCTTCGGTTATGCGCATAAGAGGTCCCGCAACGGAGATCGTCCCAGCGACCGGCGCTTCAGCATCAGAACTCGTTCGAAAGGGAACAGCAACTGCTGCGGTACCAGCCTCACCCTCCTCGATAGAGGTTGCGAAGCCCCGCTCCCGGGTTTCATTCAGTCGGACCCTGAGTTCATCGATTGATCGAGCAGAATTGGGACCAAGCTTCCGTTTAGCGGTAAAGCCGCGAGAATAGACGATTTCCAGCGCCTGTTCTTCGGGCAGAGTGGAAAGCCATGCCTTCCCATTCGCCGTTGCGTGGAGAACGATTTCCTGTCCCATGTCCGGATCATATCGGAGGCCGGTTGTTGCACCTTGTGCACGTGCCACCCATACCAAATCTTGACCTTCCAGGATCGCTAGACGGCAATATTCTTGCGTTTCCGCAGCCAACCGATTCAAAACGGACTGGACCACGTCAGGCACATTCCGCGCATCGAGATTCCGGAACGCTAGGGCGCTCAACCGAAGAGAAAGGGCATAGTTTTGGCTGGCGGCATCTTGGGTAACCCAACCGTGGCTGATCAGCGTAGTTAAGAGGCGATGGACCGCACTCGCTGGCATATCAAGACGTCCAGCGAGATCGGACAACTCGATTGATCCTGCTTCTCCAGCCAACACTTCCAAGAGCGTCAGGCATCGTGATACGGCTGCGACGGTCAAACCTTAATCTCCTTTTCGTCAAAGACTATAAGGTTTGTTTCCAATATGGAATAGGCTTCCACAAACGACCCCCATTTGTTGTCGCTGCCGTCAAGTGTCGGTTTTTGGTCCAGGCCCGCGCTCGCCACAAACGTTCGGAACTGCTCCTTGAGCTTGATGAAAATAGAAATTGATTCTAAAAGGAAAATAAATTCTGATTATGCGCCATGCGCTGAGAGTGAGAACTGACCGGAATTTGTCAGCGCGACGTTCACTTCGATTACACGAAGATCACAGCGTTCGCATATGGTTTTGGGACCAATTTCGCGCCGCCGGCGGAAGCAAGCTAGGACATGTAGAATGATCGTCACTTTCGGATCCATCAATGTTGACCTCATGTACCTGGTCAACGAGATACCTCAAGCAGGTCAGACGGTCTTAGCCCGAGGATTCCGGACCGAGGCTGGAGGGAAGGGGGCTAACCAAGCGCTTGCAGCTGCACGGGATGGCGCAAATGTCGTCATGACGGGGGCGGTGGGTAACGACGCCATAGCCCCTATCGCTCTTCAGAATTTGGAAAGCGAGGTCGATATCAGCCGCGTGGTCCGATCGAACGAGCCTACCGGCTCCGCCGCAATAATCATCGATGCCGATGGCCGCAATATGATCGCAGTCGCAGCAGGCGCCAACCTGGTAGCCCAATCAGACGGCGTTGAAGACGAGCTGCTTCGTAACGCAAGTTACGTCCTGATGCAGATGGAGAACGACGCTGTTCAGATTGAAAATCTAATCAGACGGGTTTCCAATCATCCCGCAAAATCGATTCTCAACCTCGCGCCGGCCTACCGGCTGGATCGCGACCTTCTCTCTCTCGTCGACATCGTAATCGTCAACGAAGACGAGGCCGAAGCTCTTTCCGGTTGGCTTGGTTGCGAGCCGAGCGCGAGATCGTTGTCCGAGGCTCTCGACACCGGGGTCTTACGCACCATGGGAAGAGAGGGAGCCGAAGCTTTCATCAATGGCGAGAAAGTAACGGTCCCGGCGCTTCGCGTTGATGCTGTGGATACGACCGCAGCTGGTGATTGTTTTGTAGGCGTCCTCGCGTCGGCTCTCGATCGAGGCCTCTCGCTCGACGCGGCGATGCGACGAGCCGCAAAGGCCGCTGCGATTGCCTGCTCGCGTCCGGGAAGCCAGTCGAGCATTCCTCACAACGACGAGACAGATAGTTGGACCTGAGAAAAGCCAAGGGCAAACACCTGCGTGAACCCATGGGAATTGACTGAAGACACTACCACAACAGGCGACCTGTAATGAGCTATCCAGCATATATCTCGGCGGTGTTCATTCTCCTACTGAGCCCCGGTCCGACCAATACGTTGATGGGGTTGGCATCGGCACGCAACGGTTTTTGGCTCGTTCTGAGACTACTGCCCGCCGAACTGCTCGGTTACCTCACTATGATCTTGCCCCTCACGTGGCTTGGCGGACAGCTGATCAGCAGATGGCCGGAAACCGCTTTGGTGCTGAAGGCCGCAGCGGCGATTTGGGTTATGTATCTTGCAATAAAGCTTTGGGTGGCGGGAAGCAAAGATGTCATGGACCGCAGCGTGACCGCTCGACGCATACTCGTGACGACGACGCTCAACCCCAAAGCCCTCGTGTTCGGACTTGTTCTTCTACCTCCGCCGATCGCGCCGGACTTCCTGCCAAAGCTTACAATTTTCGTTGCCTTGGCAAGCATCGTTGCCGTGATTTGGGGTTTGATCGGCAGGTTGACGCAGGTCGGCGCGCGAAGCCATTGGCGCCTAATGATACTTCAGCGGACCGCGTCCGCGTGGCTCGCTATCGTGTCCTGTACGGTTGTCGCGGGGCTGTTTCAAGCCTAGGATCATTAACCGATCGGGTCTGAGTTCGCATCCGAGTACCTTGCAGCAGTGATGCATCAATTTTGATCAGCCGAAGTTCAGGATACCTAGTCTACTCGAGCTGCCTTGTTTGACACAAACATTCAACGCAAACGATTATCCGGCCAACGAACTACTATGCGCCAGCATCATGTCTAGATCGAATAAGTACTCAAACATGTAGCGCTCCGGAATTCGATCAATCGCCTGTCATCGACACGATTTCAGAGCCAAGCCGACTGGGTCTGAGTCTCGTCGAGGCGGCTACGGCTGGAACCAGTCAGGTATGCGTAGCCTCGCCCGCAGCGAACAGGCCCGCATGGATGGGCATCGGCAAGAGCCCGAACCGCCACGCGTCTCGGGGAGGCCGTCGCTCTGCTATGCCGAAGCACTTTTCCCATGTGCTGAACGGGGATCGATGCGAAGTTGGCCGGAAATTGGGCCGCTCTCTACCGGCTCTTGAAATGGAAGGCACGTACGCCCTTGACATCGATGTCCGGACATTTGTCCCAAGCTGGTTAAGCATTGGCACGGGCTAAAACTGCCCCACCAATTGCAATTATGCTGCGGTTTCTCGCCCCTGTGACCAGACCCTCGGCGGCGAGCCGATTTGCCTGTCAGCGCTGATTTACATCAGGTCGCGCGCGATGCGCTTCTCTTCGAATATCTTCCGTAAGATCTCCGTTTCGCCTTCATAGGCAATGACGGAGGCGCTGATGATCCAGTCCTTTGCCGTGCAGGATATGTATGAGGTTGCGACCGTGCGAACGAACCAGCCTGGGCGCTGCATGTCGCAGGTCCAGGTCGAGATGCCGGACATCGACAGCTGGTCGTCCGGCGCGATCGACCAGGTTTCCTCACGCAGCTGCCGCGTCTCCAGACCAGTGCCGGGATGTTCGAAAAGGCCGGTATCCTCGTGGATTTCATAGCGGGTAAGGCCGGCCGAGAGATCGCGCACCACCTGCCGCTTCGTCGAGCCCGGCGCATGTTCGATATATTTCGGCAGCGGATCGGGATTGTCAGGCTGCTTCACGACGATGAGCTCATGCGTCCCCAGCAGAGGCAGGCCAAGGCCGATCGAGGCGATGTCGATCGTCAGACCCGGATCTTCCGGCGGCGGCAGAACCATTGGCCAATAGGCAGTCGACAGCGACAGACGGATGCGGTGCCCCTTGCGGAAACGGTAGCCGCAGGCATCGAGAGCCAGGCTCACAGTCGTGCGTTCACCCTTGCTCATCGGTTCCGGCGCGGCGTTGCCATCGCGATGGGCGAGATTAAGCAGGCCGAAGGAGACGCGGGTTGCCGTGCCGTCCGGATGGATATCGACAAGTCTTGCGCAAAGATTGGCGGTTTCGGCATCGCATCTGAGCGCCAGCGTCACGATGGGGCGGCCGAGATAATCATGATCTTCGGCCAGCGGCGCGGTCTGGAAGGTCAGCGACCCGGCGTCGTCGAGGCGCTGATCGATCGCGAGTTCCGCATCCGGCTTCAGCGTGAACCACTCGCCCGAGGCGGTGCCCGTGTCGAGCGGCGAGCGCAGATAGACGGAATGCTCCGGCGCGTGCGGGATCGGCATGCCTTCCATCAGCGTGCCGAACTGCTCGACATAGAAGCACTGCAAGTCAGGCTGCTGCCAACATCGCTTGGCGATCCAGAAGCCGGGGTCGAAATCGCGGCGCGTGGCGGGCTTGATGGCATCGAGAATATAGGCGCGCACGGATGGCATGGCCTCAGCACCGTTATCCTCGTTTCGCAGCCAGCGGTTCCACCAGGCAATGGCTTCGCCGTGAAAATCAGCGCGCGGCTTTGGCCAGGCGAAATGCGGATATTTGTGAACCCACGGACCGATCAGCGCCTTCGCCTTCTCGCCGAGGCCTTCGACTGCGAGCAACGGCGTGTTGCGATAGCCGTCCGCCCAGCCGGCAATGACGAGGGAGGGAATATCGAAGCTGTCGAAGGCCTCACAGATCGACCCATGTCGCCAGAAGTCGTCGCGGCGCTGATGCTGAAGCCATTCCTCCATGAAGAAGGGTTCCTGCCCAAGGCGTTGCAGCCACATGTCCCGCCAGTCGTCACCGACGATGGCCGGATCGGGCGAGCGCGATTGGTAAGCAAGCATGGTTGCCGCCCAGGAAAGCTGAGCGGAGAGGTGACAGCCGTTCTTATAGTGGATGTCATCATTGTATCGATCGACCGTGGAGGCGATTGAGATCACTGCCTTCAATGCCGGGGGCTTCAAGGCCGCGACCTGCAGGCAGTTGAAGCCGCCCCAGGAAATGCCCATCATGCCGACCGAGCCGTTCGACCAGGGCTGCTCAGCGATCCAGCCAATCAGCTCGCAGGCATTGGCAAGCTCGAGCTCGGTATATTCGCCATCGATGATGCCGCCGGACTCGCCGGAGCCTCTTATATCGACGCGGACGCCGGCAATGCCGGCCGCGGCAAAGACGGGATAGGTGGATTCGTCACGCGAGCTTGTTCCGTCGCGCTTGCGGTAGGGAAGGAATTCGAAGACGGCGGGAACGGGATCGCTGTCTGCGCCATCGGGCATCCAAATGCGGGCGGCAAGCCGCGTGCCGTCCTTGAGGGTGATCCACTGATTTTCGATAGTGGTGAAGCTACACTCGATCATGGGGTTCTATTCTGAAGAGGTTTAGGCATTAAAGTACACACGGCTGCCGATATATCCGTTGGACATATCGTTGCCGATGTCGTCGACATATCCCCTCACCGTCTTCGAGGCGGCCATGATGTAATCGTTGAAGACCGGCAGGATCAGACCTCCGTCGTCTCGCACCATCAGAGCCAGTTGCCGATAAAGCGCTTTGCGTTTTGCCTCATCGAGTTCTGACCTTGCCTGCAGCACCATCTTGTCGAAGTCGGGGCGCTTGAAACGCGTGTCGTTCCACTCGGCGGTCGATAGATAGGAGGTGGAATAGCGCGAATCCTGTGTCGGACGGCCGCCCCAGAAAGAAGCACAGAATGGTTGGTTGTTCCAGACGTTGGTCCAGTAGCCGTCTTCCGGTTCGCGCTTCACGTCGATCGGGATTCCGGCCTTGCGCGCGCTTTGCTGGAACAGGATCGCCGCATCCACGGCGCCCGGGAAGGCTGCGTCGGAGGTGCGCAGCAGAACTGGACGGTCGAGACCCGATTTCTTGAAGTGGAAGGCGGCCTTATCGGGATCATACGGGCGCTGCTCGATATCGGTAGGCGCGAGAGCGTAGTTGGAATTGACCGGATAGTCGTTGCCGATCGTTCCATAGCCGGCGAGAACATTGTCCAGGATCGACTGGCGATCGACGGCATATTTCAGCGCGAGGCGAAGGTCGTTGTTGTCGAAGGGCGCCGTGTCGCAATGCATCAGAAAACTGTAAAAGCCCTTGCCGGCACTGCGCACGATATCGACATTCGGCGCGCGCTTCAGCATCGCGACCGTCTTCGGGTCGACATTGTTGACGAAATGGACCTGGCCGGAGGCAAGCGCAGCGATGCGGGCGGTATTGTCGTTGATGACGAGTATTTCCACGCTGTCGACAAAGCCACGATCGGCGCGCCAATCCTTCGGGTTCTTCTCAAAGGAAGCACGAACGCCGGGCTCGAAGTTCTTCAGAATGTAAGGACCGGTGCCGACTGCGGCTGCAGGCTTGTCGACGCCTCCCTTCGGCTGGATGATCAGGTGGTAGTCGGTGAGAAGCAGAGGCAGGTCTGCATTGCCTTCCGAAAGCGTCAGCACAAGGTCGCCCGCTTTTTCTTCGATACCGGTGATCGAGGCCATCAGGCCGAGAGCACCGGACTGCGAAGTCTTGTCCGCATGTCGCTTCAGCGTCGCGACGATATCGGCGACAGTCATCTTGCTGCCGTCGTGAAACCGCACGTCGCTCCTGATCTTGAAGGTCCAGACGGACGCGTCCGCCGATGGCGTCCAGGAGGTCGCGAGCGACGGCAGGGGCGCACCCGTCTTGGGATCGGATTCGACCAGTGTATCGCCCCAGAGGCGGCCAATGACGAACAGCACGGAGGCGCTATATGTTGCGGGATCGAGCGCGTCGCTGGTGGCACCGCCCTTAAGGCCGAGCTTCAGATGGCCACCACGTTTCGTTTCCTGAGCGCGAGCGTCACGCGGTATCAAGAGGCCCGAGGTCAGGCCCGGCAAGGCACCGAGGGCGACGGCACCGCCGAGAAAGCGGCGGCGGTCGATTTTCAGCTGCGAAGATTGATCCTTTTGATGCGTCACGACAGTTCCCTCTTTTTCATCTTGTAGGTGGGAACGTAAAGGCCCGGTCGGCTCACGCAATTTCGCGACTTGACGCAACTTTAAGCGAGTTTACGCTAGCTCGTTCCAAGACGGAGTTACGGATGCCTCACCTGGTCGAGAACCTCAAAATTGCCTGTGCAACGCAGCGTTCCATTTCGCATCTGTGCCGTGCAATCGATATCAACCGGCAACAATTCAACCGATATATCAACGGTCAGACGAGGCCTTCCCCCCACAATCTGGCTCGCATCGCCAACTATTTCGATCTTGATACAGACGATTTTGGCCTCGCCCCCAGGCTGTTTCGCGAGCGCCTTCGCAAATCCGTACTCGGCGCCAACGAAGGTTCTGAGCTTCTCAAAGCGTTTCCCGGAAACCTGACGGCGCTCAGGCGGCACATCGGCTATTTCCAGACCTATCATCGTTCGCCATCCTGGCCCGGAATGGTTGTCTGTTCGTGCAGCCGCGTTATCGAGCAGGGCGGGTTGGTGCACGTCAAGTCAATGGAGCGTCTTCGGGACCCTGGAAACGGAATTCAACAGTTTTCGAAATATGTGGGCCTTGCGGCCTTCTATCGGAACCGGATCTTCATTACGGAGCGTGTCGTGGGCCCGAACTCCATGTTGTCACAGACGATCCTCCTGCCATTCGATCAATATCAACGCGTCTATCTACGCGGAACGACAATGGGAATTTCATGGCGAAGGGAAAACCTCCCCTATGCTTCACGGATGATCTGGCGGCATGTTGGCGCGGAGCCAGACTTACGTGAACTTCTTGCGCGCTGTGGACCTCTGCCGCTATCGTCGCGTCAGCTGCCGCCGACGGTGCGCTCATTCCTCGCGGATCCGTCTGCAGAAGTATATGCGGTGCCGGCAGAGTATTGAGGACTTGTGTCCGGTTCGGCTGCTCGGTGTGGCCGTTAGATCTGGGAATGATTCGGTTGGCCGGTCAAAGCTCGAAGCCCCCAACCATCGCCAGCGCTCCTTCATAGAGGTCCGGCATAATCCCGTGGCGTTGGAATCCCCACCAATGTGTGCCAGTGCGGCCAAAACCTGGCTGTACTTCATCGGGGATGTACAGACCGCCTGCGGCATGAACGACGACGAGCCGGGGGCATGACTGCCGCGTTCGGGCCGCTTCTGGCGAATATCGGCCGTTTCGTAGGCGGCAACGTGGTAGATGCCGGATCGCGCCATGAGCAAGTCGCGCACGGTCGCCTCCTTTTCGGCCGCCATGAGGGCGGCCGGGCGCTTGTCGTGAATGCGAAGATCGGCAAGGTTGCTGGCGAGATTGATAAGGCCGTCCGAAACCTCGATCCTGTAAAGCGCACTCAGCAGGCTCTTGCGAACGGAGGCGACATTCACCTTCTGGGACACGTCGCCCCAACCTGTGAGTTCAACATCGTCCAACAGAGGTTCCATAAACACGCGTTATGTACTTTATTCCGTTCTATCAAGCACTTAACCATTTGGGCAAGGCGTCGACGGTTCTGATACCTTCAAGACCTCCATCATTGATTTTGGATTTAGAGCGAAAGGCTGGGAGTGCCCGACCAATCCAAGCAAGGTTTGCCGCTAGAAATGGCCACGATTTTAACTTTGATTGAGCATATCAAGCCGGTGCTGGTTGCACTTCGAACACAAAGCCAAAAAAAGATTGGGGTGCCGATGGCGGCACCCCAACTCTAACTCACATGGAAACTGATCCGATTAGTTACGTCGCTCTTTCTTCTGCGGCGTTCGGTCTCCACTTGATCAGCCGGCCTTCCAGAACATCGAGAATTCGGTCGATGATGAGCACGAACACGGCCAGGATGATGATGCCGGCAAACACTCCAACCGCGTCGAAGTTGCCTTCCGCCTGCGCGATCAGGTAACCGAGCCCTGCAGAGGAGCCGAGATATTCACCAATGATGGCGCCGACCACCGCGAAACCGACGGAGGTGCGAAGCGACGACAGGATCCAGCTTGCCGCTGCGGGGAAATAGACATGTCGCAACAGATCGGAACGGTTGGCTCCGAGGATCCTTGCGTTTGCGAGGACGACGGGATTGACCTCGCGAACGCCCTGCATGGCGTTGAAGAAGGTGATGAAGAAGACAAGCGTTACCGCGAGCGCTACCTTCGACCATAGGCCGAGACCAAGCCAAAGCACGAAAATGGGGGCAAGCACGACGCGCGGAATGGCGTTCAGGCCCTTGATGAAGGGGTCCAAAATCCGTGCCGCACTGCGGCTGAGACCGAGCCATACACCAGCTGCGACGCCAAGGCCCGTGCCGATGATGTAGCCGAGCACAGTCTCCGTCAGGGTGATTGACACATGACGATAGAAGCTGGGGTCAACAATCCAGCTGATCATCTGGTTGAAGATGTCGAGCGGGGCTGGAAAGAAGAAAACATCGATGAAGCCGGCGGTCACGCCAAGCTGCCAGCCGCCGAGGATAAAGATTAGCATCCCGAGCTGGATGATGCGTTCAGTCACGACGTTCATAGCTTTTCTCCACTTCGCCGCGCAGGGAGGCCCAGATATTTCGATACAGATCCATAAAGCGTGGATCGAGTTTAATTTCCGCGACGTCGCGGGGGCGCTCGAGTTCCACCGGGAAGCTTTCGATGACCCGTGAACGGGGGCCTGCTGCAAGAATTGCGACCCGGTCGCCGAGGGCTATTGCTTCTTCGAGGTCATGCGTGATCATTACGACAGCCCTGCGCTCTTCCTGCCACAGACGCAGGAGTTCGTTTTGCATGAGGTGCCTTGTATGGATATCGAGGGCCGAAAAGGGCTCGTCCATCAGGATGACTTTGGGGCCGGAGATTAGGGCCTGCGCCATCTGGACGCGCTTGCGCTGGCCGCCCGAAAGCTGATGCGGATAGCGATGCTCGAACCCTTTGAGCCCGACTTTCGCAAGCCAGTTCATAGAACGCTCACGCCGCTCTGCACTCGGCACACCTTTGAACAGCAGTCCCAGCTCGACATTCTCGATCGATGTCTTCCAGGGCAGCAGTGCGTCCTGCTGAAAGAGATAGCCGATATCGTTCTGGACGCCCTTAACCGGAGCTCCGTCGATCGCCACGGTGCCGCTGGCAGGCTTCAGAAGACCGGCAATGGCGTTGAGAACGGTACTTTTACCACAGCCTGTCGGTCCCACGATGGCGAGAAACTCGCCATCGGCAACTGTCAGGTTCACGTCCTGCACCGCGACATAGGAGCCGAATGACATCGTGACCGCGTCAATCGATACCATTGGCCTTTTGTTTAGCTCGCCCGACGGAACGGACATGGGTTTTACGACAGCCAAAGACATGGCCTCCTCCTAGGATCAGTTGGTGGTCTTATCCGTCACCTTGGCCACGAAAGCGTTCGTGTAGGTCCTGGAAAGATCGATTGTTGCGGCAGCAACCTTTTCGTTGAAGCTTTTGAGAACGGCCAACGGCGTCTGCGTGTCCGCCTCGTTGAATTTGCCGTCCACCGAGAAAATCGGCTTGGCATTCTGGACGGCCTTCACATAGGTGTCCCGGTCGCCGGAGATGAATTCTTTCGGCAGTTTTTCGACGATCTCTTCAGCGCTGTGCGTGTTCATCCATGCCAGTGCCTTGACGGTCGCGTTCGTGACTTTCTGGATGGTTTCCGGGTTCTCATCGATATAGGCCTGCGTCGCATAAAGGACGGAGGTCGGGTAGATCCCACCGTAGATCTCCGTGGCACCCTCGTCGCTACGGGCGTCGATCAAAATCTTGCCGACACCCTTGGCTTCGATAAAGGTTGCTGCCGGATCGTAGTTGACCAATAGATCAACCTTCCCTTGCTCGAGCGCCGCAACAGCAGCTGAACCGGAGCCGACCCCGATCAACGAGACGTCATCAGCCGATAGGCTGTGGCGCTGCAGATAATAGCGTACGAAGAAGTCTGAAGACGAGCCCGGCGCTGTGATACCGATTTTCGCGCCCTTGATCGTTTCAGGTTTGGCAGGATCGAACGCAGCGTTCTTTCCACCGGCAAGCACGAGCCCGGAATTGCGGGCCAGTTGCACGAAGGCGACAACAGCCTTGTTCTGCGACTGCATCTGGATGGTGTGGTCGTAGAAGCCGACGGCGATATCCGTGGAGCCGGCAACGAGCGCCTGCAGCGTCTTGGAACCGCCCGATGCGAAGTTTTCGACGGTCACCTCAAGACCTTCCTTCTCGTAGAGGCCCAGGCCAGCTGCGACTGGAAAGGGCAGGTTGTTGAGGTTGTAGGACCCGACGCTGATGCGGACGGGTTCCGCAATAGCCGAACCGGCGAAAGCGACCGTTGCCGCAAGTGCGAGCAATAGTTTACGCATGTGTATTCCTCCCTGATGCGTGGCGCCCTCCCGGCAACCACTTTCGATTATGCCGCGCAAACCATTTGCGCGATAGGTTTTGCAAAGACCTGGCCTTCGAAGAGGCGCCGGGCCGTACGCAGGATTCCAGCAACTGTCTTGCCATTGCTGATATCCAGTTTCACTTCCAAACGGCCGCTTGGATGTTCGAGAACGAGAACAACCGGTGGCTTGCGATCTCCGATCAGCCGCGAGGCGACGGTTCCGTCGCTGATGCAGGCAGTGGCTATGCCGACCGCACCGGTCGTTGCGAGAGATGGGTGGCACTGATGCGGCATGAAATAGCGCACGCCGAGATCGCCGCCGTTGTTGGGCCTGGAGATCAGAACCGGCTTTGGCGTGACCTGATTGCTGACGTCACCCATACCCATGCGTCGGCCGGCTTCGAGCCTCAGAGTTTCGAGCCGTTCGAGCAATGCGCCGTTGGTATTAAGCTCGGCTGCAGCTTCGTCGCCCGTCACGCCGAGGGCGGTGGCTTCCAGCAACATCATCGGCATAGCGCAGTCGATGCAGGTGACATCGATACCGTCAATGCTGTCGCGCGGGTTGCCGGTGGGAAAAAGCTTGCCTGTGCGTGCCCCGGCCGCGTCCATGAACGTCAGGGCGATCGGTGCTGCATTGCCGGGCACACCATCGATCGAAGCATCTCCCAAATAGGCGACACGGCCATCGGGGGTCGGAACCTCGGCTTCGATCAGTTTGCCGGTATTGACGTTGTGGATACGCACGCGGGTTACGCCGGTCGTCGATTTGACCAATCCGGCCTCGATCGCGAACGGCCCGACGGCTGCCAGCATGTTTCCGCAATTGGGAGAGGTATCGACGAACTGCTGATCGATGCGAACCTGGGCGAACAGATAGTCCACATCGGCATCCGGTACGGTTGCTGGACCAACGATGGCGACCTTGCTGGTGACCGGATTGCCACCGCCGATTCCATCGATTTGCAATGGGTGACCAGAGCCCATGACCGAAAGCAGGACCTGATCGCGTTGACGCGGATCCGATGGAAGATCGGATGCGAGAAAGAACGGTCCTTTGGAGGTGCCACCTCGCATCAGAACACAGGGAATGGACATCAGGTCGTTCATGGTTGTGCTCGCATGCTGATGTGTTTTAAATATCAATCAGCTTCTTTGTTGCAGTAAGCGGCAAAATGATTGATATGTGAAATGCGAATATCAGAGGGAATGATGCGTTATGAGCATTAATTGCGAGATACTGGATCTGCGCGCATTTCTCTCGGTCGTCGAACTGGAAAACTTCCACCGCTCTGCGGAAGCGCTCAATCTGTCCCAGCCGGCACTCAGCCGTCGGATTCAGAAGCTGGAGCTGGCAATCGGGGCGCCTTTGCTCGAGCGCACCACACGTCATGTCTCGGCAACCGCCCTTGGCGCGGAGCTGATCCCGTTGGTGCGGCGCATGCTCGAGGAGTTCGACACGTCGCTCTTTGCGGTGCGCGATGTCGGATCTCAGCGCAGCGGCCTTGTGACGATCGCATGTCTGCCAACGGCCGCTTTCTACTTTTTGCCGACCGTCATTAAGCAGTTCAGCGCCGAGTATCCGAGTATTCGTTTTCGCATTCTCGATTTGCCGGCCACCGACGGTCTGCAGGCAGTCGCCCGCGGCGAGGTGGAGTTTGGCATCAATATCATGGGCTTTTCAGATCCCGACCTCATCTTCGAGAGGCTCATCGAAGATCCATTCGTTCTGGCGGCACGCAAGGATCATCCGCTGGCAGCGAAGAGCGAACTCGAATGGGACGATCTGGCGCCCTATCAACTGATTACAGTTCACCGGTCCAGCGGCAACCGTACGCTTCTTGACGCCGCATTGGCGAAATCGAACTTGAAACTGCGTTGGTCCTACGAAGTCACACATCTTTCAACATCGCTTGGCTTGGTGGAGGCAGGGCTTGGAATTTCGGTTTTGCCGAAACTCGCTACACCTCAGGAAGACCACCCGTTCCTCGTCACGAGACCTATTCGCAATCCTGAAATCTCGCGAACGATCGGCATCGTGCGCCGTCGCGGTGGGACGCTTTCGCCGGCGGCAGAGCGCTTCATGACCATGTTGATTGGGACGTGGGCAGAAGGAAACTGAGTTGCAAACGGGTTTATGTTGACGAGAAGGCCACGCTCGGCGTACCGGTCGCCATCGTGAGAGCTATAAAAGAGCCCATGAAATGCCAATCATGGCGACGGAGACGGCTGCCAGGGTGGTATAGCCCGACGATGCGATCTCTGCTCCTGCAACGATTGGTCCGACGGCAAATCCCATCAGGTTTGCGGATCCAGCGACGGCAGCCCAGCGACCGCTCCGGTCTAGGGTGGCGGCCAGACCGAAGAGGTACGCCTGGGAAGCTTGACGCGCTAGCGCGGGCTCGGCAGGCACAACAGCAGGTCAATAAAGCCTTGCGCGCTGGCGCTGAACGGGAGCTTGAGCGCAAGCGCTACGCCGCGGCGCTGGCAGAACGCCAATTCAATCGCGTTGACCCTCATAATCGTCTGGTCGCCTCCGCGAGCGTCGATGGGAAGCAGCGTTGAGCGAACTTCGCGCTGCTGAAGATGCCGTTGCCCAACGTGCATCGCCTGAACCCGCCAAGCGCACTGGGTTTGGCAAAAACCTCAACAACAAGGTCGTTGCGTTATTCGATAGCCTTCCCCAAATCTGGGCCAACGATGCGACGACCGACGCTCATCGCAAGGCACTATTGCGGTGCCTCATCGAAAAAGTCGTCATTGACCGCGGTGAGCGCGACATTGCTTTGGCGAGGATCGTGTGGCGTGGCGGCGCCGTGACTGATCTCCGCGTCAAAATGAAAGTCAATTCTGTCGCCAAGCTCACACGCGGTGAAGAACTGCGCGCGCGTCTGCTGGAGCTCGCTCGGACGGGCATGCCTGACGATGAAATCGCTGAAATACTGACGCGCGAAGGACACCATTCACCCAATTGCGAGGACAAGGTCTTGCCGATCACGGTGCAACGTCTCCGCCTTGCAGCGGGATCAAGGCAAAGGCGCAGCGCAACAAGATGGACGCATGAACCTACTTTGCTCAGCGCCGTACAACTGGCCGCCAGGCTCGATATCCCCGTCAATTGGATATACGTCCAAATCAGGCGGAAGCGCCTGCTCATCGACCAACCGGAGCATGTTGTTCCAAAATTCCCCAGCGGTCGTCAACGCGGTTCGCGACCTTCGCAACCGCACCATTCATCACCTCGATCTGAGAATCATTCAGCCTCACCAGGAGGGGCATCAACATGCGTAGTCGAGCAGATAGCCGAGCTGCGCACGCGTAATCACCACCGTCCCGTCGGCCGCTGATGGCCAGATAAAGCGGCCGCGTTCTAGCTTCTTCATGCAGGCAGGCACCCTGGCCGTCGTGCAAAATAAGAACCCTTCGTTGACAGAATTGTCATGAGCGCGTTAAGGGTGCGATATAACTTGAGTACAAGAATCAAGTTTGCGACCCAATCTTCGTCAAACAAGACAACGAAAGGTAGCTGAAACCATGAAATTCAATTTGCTACCCCCGAATAAGTTGATTCCCACCGAGGAGACCGATTCACGCAGGGTCGATGAAGTTCATGGTCTCATTTCGACGGCCGGCTGCTGGACGGTCCCCATCATGGTGGAGAAGGACGCACTTTTCGTGATGGACGGCCATCACCGTTTGGAGGTCGCGCTCCGGCTTCAGCTGCGTGCCGTACCAGTCATTCTCCTCGACTACAGCAGCGTACGCGTCGAAGCCTGGAGGGCCGGTGAGACGATCGCGCCAGCCGACGTTTACGACATGGCCCGCAGCCGACGAAAATTTCCGATCAAGACCACCCGACACATTGTTTTGGACGATCTCCCGGCGTGCGATGTGAGCCTTGATGATCTTCGACAGTGGTACGAGCCTCTGCGTGGTTCTGAGAGGCTCGCCGGATGACGTCCCACATCATCCCAATCGCGGGGGCGCACTTGTCTCCGATTCTGTCTCCTCTTGCTGCTCACATATTGACCGAGGGCGCGCCGCTCCTGCACAAATGGATCGAAGAGTACGGGTCTCCGCTTCACCTCGTGCTTCCGTCGGAACTCACTGCAAATGTCGAAGCCCTGCGCCACGTTCTCGACGATCGGGGCGTTGGGCACGCGATCTATTATGGGTCGAAAGTCAATAAATCTTCAGCCCTTCTGCAAGCCGCACTCGGGGCGGGCGCAGGAATCGACGTGTCGAGTGTTTACGAGCTTCGTGATGCTGTGCACCTTGGGGCTCGCGGTGACGATATCGTGGCGACCGGTCCCGCAAAGACGGCGCGATTTCACGACGAGCTGGTCCGCATCAGGGCTCTTGTCTCGGTTGATAGCCCGGAGGAGCTCGCCGACATATCGAGGCGGCTGCCGGCAAATGGCGCAAAGCAGCCTGTCCTCTTGCGACTGCAGCCGAAAGGACATGAGAAGAGCCGTTTTGGCATGGCTGCCGACACGGTACGAGCGTGCCTTTCGCGCATCGTTGGCGATGATCGTCTCCGGTTCGACGGCATACATTTCCATTTGAGCGGATACCGCTTTCAAGATCGGTCGGTCGCGTTTGAGGAGGCCGCCAAGCTGATGGAGGAAGCACGCGCAATCGGATTGTCTCCAACAATGATCGATATCGGCGGCGGACTGCCGGCACAATATGTGTCTGAGGCGGCATGGGGAGAACATCTGCAGCGCCAAAGCGCCGACGATTACCGGACGGGTAAAGTTCCGGCTTCCTTTTATCCCTATGGCGGTCCGCTATCGGCGGCGGCGTGGCTTCGTCGCTTTTTGAACGCATTGCTCTCATCGGGCCAGACAATTGAAGACTATTTCAGAGAGCACAAACTAACGCTCGCGATGGAGCCGGGGCGCGCCCTTGTCGACCAGGCGGCGATTTCAGCTTTCCGTATCACACGCGTGAAGGATCTCGGCGGCGGAAATGGCGTGATCTTCGTCGAAGGCAGCAGTTTCAGCGCCTGCGAGACCTGGTTTGCTTCCGAATTCATGGTGGATCCCATCCTGCTACCCCGGAACGACCGGGCTCCCCCGGGTGAGGCTTTCCGGGCCTACATTGCCGGTCACAGCTGCCTTGACGAAGACGTCCTGAGCAATCGCTGGCTTGGCTTTCCCCATGTTCCCGAGGCCGGAGACGTTCTCGTCTGGGCCAATACAGGCGGCTATCAGATGGATCTGCTGGAAAATGAGTTCCATCGGCACCCGATGCCCAAGCGGTTATGCGTCACAAAGAGCGCAGCCGGCGAACTATCGATCTATCCCGACAACTAGGAGAGAACACCATGCTTCCTACGACTGTGACCCAATTGATTGGGCGCACCCCGGTCATGTCGATCGAGATCCCAAGCCGAAATTCCAGACTGGTGTTGAAGATAGAAAAGAACAATCCCGGCGGTTCGATGAAGGATCGCATGGCGCGCAGCATGGTCGTGGCGGCCTTGCAGGATGGCCGGCTTGCTCCGGGAGGCACGATCGTCGAATCGTCTTCGGGAAACACCGGTATCGGCCTGGCGCTGGCGGCGGTCGAGTTCGGATTGAATTTCATTGCCGTCGTGGATCATCATGCTGCGCCGGACAAAATCCGCATGATGCGAGCGATCGGCGCCGATATCCGCTACGTCGAAGGGGATTTCAGGGAGGATGAAGTCGCCGTGGTCGCCAGACAGAGACTGGCAGCGCAACTCGGCACGCAGCTGCCAGGCGCCATGTTCATGAACCAGTCCGACAATCCGGCCAATCCCGAGGGATATGCGGGTTATGTTGATGAACTGATGGAGCAACTTCCCGACGGCATCGATGCATTCGTGGGATGCGTGGGCACCGGGGGCTCGATGACCGGCATCTCGCAGCGGCTCAAGAAGCGTTTTCCCACGATCCGCACGATCGCCGTGGAGCCTGCGGGCTCCATCGTGTTCGGACAACCGGGACATCCCTATTACCAGTCTGGAACCGGCACGCCGGCCGGCGACGACGTCGGCAAGGTCCTCGACTATAGCTGCATTGACGAGGGCGTACAGGTTACGGATGCGCAGGCTTTCGAAACGGCGCGTTATATTGCCCGTCACAAGGCGCTGCTCGTTGGCGGATCGACAGGCGGGGCGATCTACAAGGCTCTCGAATTCATCGCTTCCGGTAAGTTGCAGGGTACCGTCGTGACGACCGTAGCCGACGGAGGGGAGAAATATCTCGGTTCGGTGTTCGACGATGACTGGATGGCAAAGCGCGACTTGTTCGACCCGTCCATTGCCGTCCAGCTCGATGCCTGGCTTTTCGGACAGGCACGCGCGGCATGAAGGTTACAATATGCGGGGCCGGACGAACCGGCCATCTAAATGCTGTCCTGTTCAAACAGCGCGACGGTGTGGAAGTGTCCGTTCTGACATCATCGGCACAGCTTGCTGGGAAATGGTCGAATGGAGAGCAGAGCTGGCGGGCGACTTTGTCCGATGGCAGCGTTCTGGCGGGACAGATTGATCATGTCGGCATCGATGCCAGCACCGCGCTTGCCGGTACGGATCTGGTCGTTGTGACGCAACCCGCCCACGCGCGTCCAGCGCTGTTGCGGCAGGTAGCCCCCCATCTGCCGGACGATAAACGGGTCTTCGTGGGAGCCATTCCGGGGTTTTGTGGGTTTGACTGGCTTGCCGAGGCTGCCTTCGGCGGTCGCGAGAATGTCATGATCTGGGGGATGAAGGACGTGCCCCATACTGCTTATAATCTTATTGCGGGCAGCCAAGTGCGCATGGGTGGCGCGAAGGCTCAACTCTATGCGGCGCTTCATCGTCGCGAGGCTAGAGCTGCGAAAGAAGAGTTGTCGGATTTGCTCGGCCGGCTGTACGAAGCGCCGATCAGCATCCTCGAAGACTATCTCGAGATCACGCTGACCCCAGGCAATGCTTTGATGCATCCGGCTGTGCTCTACGGGCTTGTCGGCCCCGGTGCCCCATGGGAGGAACGCCCCTTTGATGAGCCAATCTGCTGGTGGAGCGATTGCCCGCGCACCGGCGCGGAAATGCTGGAAGCGTGTGATGCCGAAAATCAGGCGCTCAAGCACGCCGCCGAAAGGCGGCTCAAGGTCAATCTTGCAAGCGTAAAGCCGCTCAAGCAAGAGTTGATCGAGGCTTATGGCGACCAAATCGGCGATGACAGCACGATGTATTCCCTGTTGAGAACCAACAGCGCCTATGCCGGAATCCGTGCGCCCCTCGTTGCCAATCCGGATGGACCGGGTCTGGTGATCGACCGGGAAAGCCGTGCCTTTCATGAAGACATCGCTTTCGGTCAGGCCCTGCTTCTTCAAATGGCCAAGCGGCTGGATGTGCCGGTGCCCACTATCGAAACGACTTATCATTGGGCGCGGGCCTATCACGGCAATCTGCCCCAACCTCCTCTGAATTTTGTTCCGATGAAATGGGCTGAGGCAATCGGATGAATGAAAATATCGTCAATTCCTACGCAGGGGGAAGAGATGGGCTCGACCCGCTGCTTCACCAACAGGCATCGCACAACGCCCTAGCGCGCCTTGTGCGATGCCTCCTCGCCGAACGTATTCTCAATCCCGACGCCTTGCTTTGGTCAGCAGATGGGACCCAGGCATGGCTTCCCTTGTGGTCTGCCAGAAAGGTACTCCATTTCGCAGACCTGCGCCGTTTGCCAGCCAATACGATGTTGAATAGCGGCGCGATCGAAATCATCGATGACAGGGGCAGGCGGCGAAGGCTGGAAGCGCCAGCCGATCTGGTCGCCGAGAGTTCATCGGACTGGTCGGTCGAACCCGCCTCGGATGGGATTTCGCGTCTGCTCGCCGATATCGAAAACAGCATGCAGAACGACGCGCTGATCCGTCGTCACCGCCGGGAATGGACTGCGTCGCTGAACCGGGAATTAGCGGCTGGCGGCAACACGGGCCTCATTGCCCATCTTCGGCATACCCGCCCTGTACACCAGGCAGCCATGATGCTGGACCAGTGGGGGGCCTTGGAAGGACATCCTTTTTACCCGACCTGGAAGTCGAAGCCAGGCCTCACGGCGCAGGAGGTCGAGGCCTTGTCGCCGGAATTCGGCGCGCGCGTCAATCTACGCATAGCTGCTCTGCGGCAGGATTGGGCCTATGTGGAGGCGATGCCCCATGTGGACAGCTACAACGGCTGGTTCCACGACAATTACCCCGAGCTCTGGGACGCCTGGGTCAAGGCTTTGACGGAAAGGGGGCAAACACCTGCCGACTGGCTGCCCTTGCCGATTCATTCCTGGCATCTGGATCACTTTGTCCACCGGGAATTTGCCGACGAGATCGCTTCCGGCGTGCTTCTGGTCGATGGACCGGAGATTGCCACAATCCCCTCCATGTCCTTTCGCACGATGCTGCCGGACCTCGAAGAAGCAAGGCCGTTTATCAAATTGCCGGTCGCCATCTGGATGACGAGCGAAATGCGGACCTTGCAGGCGAAGTCCATTCACATGGGGCCGAGGCTCAGCACCCTGATCTCCGATATTCTCGCTGCAGATCAAGTCCTTGGCAGCGAACTGGAGTTCTTCCGCGAAGAGTTGGGTGCGATCCTCCATCATCCCGACACAGGCGATGAACATCCCGGCCGTTTCCTCTCGGTCGTCTATCGCGAAGTGGACGCCATCTCGCGCAAAGATGGGTTGATGCCCGTCACGGTGGCCGCCTTGTTGGCCGCAAGTCCCGTCGACGGCCGACCGCTGATCTGCGAACTGGTCGCACGCTTGGGCGATGATCGGCCAGCGGCCGCAGAGTTTTTTCGCAATTATGTCGAGGTCGTTCTTAGGCCAACGATCGCCATGTATCTTTTATATGGCATCGCCTTCGAAGCTCACCAGCAGAACAGTACCGTACTCTTGGATCCGTCAGGACGCCCGCAGCGGTTGCTCATTCGCGACTTCGGTGATGGCCGGAGCTTCGCCCCGCTGTTCGAGGCGCGAGGATATTCGCTAAAGCCATTCAGCCGCGCGGGGATCTTGCCGACCACCTTCAATGACGACATCGCTCTTGTTCGGTCGTTCGTTATCGATGCGTGCTTCGTTTGCCACCTTCACGAAGTGGCGCTTTGCCTGAACGAACACTTCGGCCTCAGCGAGGCATGGTCGATCCTGAGGCAGAAGACTGAAGAAGCGTTTGATCGGGTACGACCCCGCGTTCTGTCCGACGAACTTTGGCTGGAAGAGCGAAAGGCGTTTCTCGATCGCCCCTGGCCGACCCGTTCTGTCTTGCGTATGCATCTTGAGCGATATCGCAATTATCGTCTGGAGCATGAACTGCCAAACCCGCTGACTGAGACGCCATGACGGGGACTATTGCGGTTGTCCGAGGCTTCGGGCCGGTCTTCGCTATTCTCTTTGGCCTGCAGTTCATCTCCATGGGGGCCATGGAGATGAGCGGCCCATTCTGGCCATTGCGCATCGAGGAATTGTCGTCCTCTGGCGGCATATTCGCGTTGGCCGGAATCGGGGTCTATGTGTGCCCGATGGTTGGGGTGTCTCTTACAAGCGCGCTGTGGGGACGGATGGGTGACCGCTACGGCAACCGCCTGATGATGGTCAGAGCGCTTGCCGGCCTTGCGCTCACCCAGATCCTCGTTTCCTTCGCTCAGGATGTCTGGATGATCCTGCTCCTGCGGTTTCTGCAGGGATGTTGCGCTGGCTATATCGCCCCGGCCCAGGCCTATGGCATCCAGATTACAGGCGGCCGTAACCGAGGGGTGCTTCTGACCTGGCTTCAGGTGGCGACCAATGTCGGTTCGCTTGGTGGAGCATTTCTCGGCGGACTCATCTTGGACGCCTCGTCCTTTGCGACGATCAACCTGACGGCCGGTTTCATCTGTGCTGTGTGCGCCGTCGCTGCCTGGGCGATCTTGCCTCGGCCTGCGGCAGAAACGAGCGGAGACGGTGGAGGCCAGGTTCGCCAAAATCAAGCATTCAAGGGGCAAGCTACCGCACCTGTCTGGGGCCTATTGGCACTGACGGGAATGATGCTTGCCAGCCGAATGGTCTTGCAGGTGCCATTCGCGCTGTACATGGCAGAGGTCTTTCGAGCTCCTCATTGGGTCACTGGCTTCAGCTATGGCCTTCTGGCGCTCGGCTTTGTCGTGGCGGCTCCGCTCTGGGCGCAATTTTTCAACGACCGTTCGGCAAGTTACATCCTTGGTTGGATGATCCTAATTGCCGGTGGATGCGCCTTGCTTACCATTCTTGCCGGCCTGACCCGTTCCGTCGAATATTTCTCTCTGATTTATCTGTTCTGGGGCGGTCTATTGGGCGGTACGACACCCATCCTCGTGGCCCTCATGTCCGCGGCCACGGCTGATGGTCGTCAGGGTTCGGTGCTCGGCACTGCCCAGTCCTGGCAGCAGATTGCATCTGTGGCAGGGATAGCCACCGGAGCGGGCACTACCCAGATATTTGGACTTACAAGCGTTTTCCCTCTCGCGTCGCTGCTTTATGCGGCATCCCTCTTTACTGCCGTCGGCCTGTGGTTCCTTGCACGCTCGCGCCTACCTATTGGAGATTCCTTGTGACATGCCTTCGTCTCTACGCGTTTGCGATAATCCTGTTGTTGACGCCATTTGCTGCTCTTTCTGCTCGCGCCGAAAATGATGCGATTGCGCAAACGACTGTTACCGTCAAGGATATTGCCGGGCGGGATGTGCAAGTTAAGGTGCCCGTCTCCCGGATGCTGCTCGGAGAAGGCAGGCAACTCTATCTGGTCGCGTCGCTCGACAGAGAAGATCCGCTGCAACGCGTCGTCGCATGGCGCAACGATCTGATCGAAGCCGATCCCGCGACCTACAAGCAATATCTCGACAAATTCCCCGCGCTTGCGAAATTGCCGACCTTCAGGGGAAATGAAGGAAGTCTGATCGATATCGAATCCGCGATCGTAAAGAAACCCGACGTAGTTCTCCTCAACCTCGAAGCCAAACAGGCCAATGAAGACGCCCAGTATATCGAGAAACTCGCATCCCTTGACATACCAGTCCTCTATATCGATTTCAGGCACTATCCGCTTCAGAACACGGACCCCACCATCCGCCTGCTCGGCAAGATCATGGGGCGCGAGCAGCGAGCCGAAGACGTCATCGCATTCCGCAAACAGGCGATCGCTCGGGTCGAGGACGTGGTTGCAAAGACAAAGCCGGACCGCCCGAAGGTTTTCATAGAGCGCATCGGCGGATACACGGAGGACTGCTGCCTTTCATTCGGCGCTGAGAATTTCGGCAAGTATGTCGATCTGGCCGGCGGACACAATATTGGCAGTGATTTTCTGCCTTCGACATTCGGACAGCTGAGTCCCGAACAGGTGGTCGTCTCCAATCCCGATCATGTCATTGTCACCAGCGCCGATTGGCAGGCCTATGTGCCTGGCGGCCGCTGGATTCCGGTCGGCCCGAATGCAAACCTGGATGCTTCGCGGAAGAAGCTCGAGTGGTATACGATGCGGGATGCCTATGCCGGAACAACGGCGCAGACGAAGCGCAATTTCCACGCCATCTGGCACCAGTTTTACAACAGCCCCTATGAATTTATCGCAGTCCAATGGATCGCAAAGTGGCTCCATCCCGATCTCTTCACCAATCTCGACCCGGACAAGACGTTTGCTGAATATCACAAGCGCTTTCTGCCGATCGCCTATCAGCCCGGCTACGCCGTCAGCTTGGATGCCCAAGAACAATGACCGAGACCCAGTCAGCCATGGGCCACGCTAATGCGGTCGACCGCTAGCGACTGGCAAATCTCCGAAAACATCTTGTGCTTTGCCTGCTGCTTGCAGCGGCAGTCCTTGTGTTTCTCGCCGATATTGCCACCGGTCCAGCCTGGTACGGGCTGGACGATGTGTTGAAGACCGTGTTGATGCCTGCGGATGCGCAAGCCCAGATGCGCGTCGTGATCTGGTCCATCCGTATGCCGTCAGCCCTTATGGCTGTTGTCGTCGAAATGGCATTGGCGACCGCCGGCGTTCAGATGCAGACGGTGCTCAACAATCCGCTCGCGAGCCCTTTTACTCTTGGGATTTCGTCGGCAGCAAGCTTCGGCGCGGCTTTGGCTCTCGCGTTCGGCCTGTCCTTCATTCCGGTTGCCGGTGTTCGTCGCCTTCGCCTGGAAACGCTCGTGCTCATATCGCTCCTGTCGTCCATTCCGGCCGCATTCGTCGGAACGATCGGCTTTGTCGGACTTGTGGCGCCACACATCGCAAGGATGCTTGTGGGTGAGGATCACCGGCGCTTGCTTCCTGCCAGTGCCATGATCGGAGCTCTGATCATGTCATCCAGTTCCACGGTGGCGAAAGTTCTCGTGCCAGGCGCGGTTTTACCGATCGGCGTCATCACCGCCGTCACGGGCCTGCCGGTCTTCTTTTATCTTATCCTGAAGGGAGGGCGGGAAACATGGTAGTACTCAGCACAAATTCGCTAGGGGCGGTTTACGGCGCGCGATCTGTCCTCAGCGAGGTATCATTGCCTCCATGCCACGGAGGAAAAATCATCGCGCTTATCGGAGCCAACGCGGCCGGCAAGTCAACGCTTCTGCGTCGCATAGCCGGCATCCTTCGCGGTGCGGGAGAATGTCGGCTGGCGGGCGTTGACGATTGCGAAACGGCGATCGCCTACATGCCGCAGGATCAGGTGACCGCAGCTGCTTTGACCGTCTTCGAAGCCGTGCTTTTGGCGCGCAAGCAGACCAGTGGCTGGAAGCTGGCTGATGCAGATCTCCATGAGGTCGAGCGAGCATTGGCGGCCTTGCAAATCGCAAATCTTGCCTCCGATATGTTTCGGAGTTGAGTGGCGGTCAGCGCCAGCTCGTCGCGCTTGCGCAATGCGTTGTCCGCACTCCGCCAGTGCTGCTTCTCGACGAGCCGACGAGTGCCCTTGATCTCCATCGTCAGTTCGACGTGATGAGGCATGTCAGGTCGCTGGCAAAGGAAAGGGGACTGCTCGTCGTCATCGCGGTGCATGACCTGAACCTTGCGATGAAGTTTGCCGACAAGATCGCTATTCTTGCGAATGGAACGCTGCACGCTTTCGGCCCGGTCACCGAAGTGCTGACGCCAGAAAACCTCGAGACGGCTTTTCGTGTGAAAAGCCGTCTCGAGACATGTTCTCAAGGCAAGCTTCACCTGATCGTCGATGATGCCGTTTGAAGCCTGCCTTAACTAACGGTGTCAACAACTTCAGAAGTCTGTGGTCATCGATACTTTGAAGGTCCGCGGCGCACCCTGGGCGATGGTGCTGAAGCTCGCGACCCCAGACCAGTAATCCTTATCGAAGACGTTTTCGACGGAGGCCCGGAAGGTGACGGGCCTAGTTTCGATCTCCGTCTTGTAGCGCGCGCCGAGGTCAAACCGCGTCCAGAAAGGGATCTTCAACGTGTTCGTCGTATTGATGTATTGCTCGCCGGTATGAATGACTTTGGCCGTCAGCGTCAGGCCTTCGAGGAAAGAGGCGTCCCATTCCGCCCCGATGTTCGCCTGGATTTTTGGTACGCCGATCGGGCGTTTGCCGTGGATCGCAGCGCTCGACGTATTCGTCAGTTCGCCATCCATCAGCACCAAGCCGCCAAGCAGGCGCAGATCGTCCGTGACCTCGCCAAACAGGTTGAACTCAATGCCGCGGTTGCGCTGTTCCCCGCCAGCGGTAAAGAGCTGGCCGCTGCCGCTTGGCTCCAACTGGCCGAAGGGCTTCTCGATCTGGAATGCGCTGACGGTCATGGCAATCTGTCCGAGGTCGATTTTGGTACCGATCTCGTATTGTGTCGTCTTGTATGGAGCGAGCGTTTCGCCCGCATTGATGGCTGTCGTGGGAGCAGTATCGCCGATGCTCAGGCCCTGCGCGTAATTGGCATAGAAGGAAACCTCCTCCCAGGGGCGGACGACGAGGCCAACAAGCGGCGTAAGGGCGTCCTCATCCGAAGACGACGAAACCGCACCCGTTGCTGTATTGAAGTTCTTCGAGTCGATTTGCTGGAAGCGGCCACCAAGAATGAGCTGCACGCGCTCGTCGAGCATCGACAAAGTGTCCGACAGGCCGACGCCGGAAAGCCTGGCCTCCGAGACCTTCGGCACTGAACTCGGATCGGCGACGAACTGTTCGATACGACGGACAGGGTCGTAGATATTGCTGAGCTGGGCAGTGCCTGAAACGATCGCACGATCGAGGCTCTGGTGGAGATAGCTCGCCTGCAGCGTCATCGTGTGGGAGATCGGCCCGGTGTCGAACTTGGTGCGGATACCCGTTTCTGCTGTAAGTCTGTCGACGTCGAACACGGCATTCTGTGGCGTGATGCTGACGTCGCCCGCCGAGTTCAGGATCGTGGGCAGGCCAAAAAGGCGATGCACGTGAGAATTGCCGCCACCCACGGCGCCAAACCAGGTCATATCGTCGGTCAGATCATATTCGACCCTGCCCAAGACCGAGCGGTCCGCGCTTTTCGACCATTCCCACGGCTCCTGAACATTGAGCGATCCGTCGGGTGCGCTCGGCACGATCAAACCGGTGGTTTGAAAGAAGGGACGCTGTGGGGCGTCAAAAGTTTCGCGCTGTCCGATTATGTCGAGCGTGGCTCGAAGATTGTCCCCTTGATAATCAAGAGCCAGGGCCCCAACGTAAAAGTCCCTTGTCTGATCATCAATCGGCGCGTCCCCACCGTGGACGCTGCCGTTCAATCGAATGCCGAATTGCCGCTCGTCGCCGAACCGCCGCGACATGTCGACATGCACACCGCCCTGAAAGTCGGAAGCGTAATCTGTCGTCAGCCGCGTCAAATCCTCATCGAGCGCTCGCTTCGGAACGATATTGATGGTGCCGCCGACGGCGCTGTTGGGAGAGATACCGTAAAGGAAGGCGGTCGGACCCTTTAGCACCTCCACCCGCTCCGCATAGTCGGTGAAGACCCGGTAGGTGGGGGCGATGCCGTATACGCCATCAAATGCGATTTCGCCGGCGTTGCCTTCGCCGACCGGAAAGCCGCGGATGTAGAAGGAGTCCAGCAACCCGCCGGCGGAGTGGGTGTTTCTCACAGACGGATCGTTGTCCATCACCTCGCCCACGGTCTGGGCACCCTGGTCTTCGATCGCCTGGGACGTATACCCCGTCACATTAAAGGGGGTCTCCATGAAATCCCGGTTTCCCAGGAGGCCCAATCGGGCACCCTTCGCGACCTGGCCGCCTGCATATTCTTCCGGCAGGGTTCCGATCGTGGACGTGGCGTCTTTCGTCGCGGTAATCACTATTGGTGCCAATTGCGTGGCACTCTGTCCGTATGCGGCACCGTTTGCCACAGCGCTCATAACGACTGTGCAGCCCAACATAAACTTCATGTAAAAATCCCCTAATCAATCGACGCCTGATCCCGTGAGCCGTGACCATCAGCACAAAATCGCTAAATAACATGATAAAAATTGTCAAGATTTAGGGCGTATATTTGGTTGAAACCACGACACTCGAATGCCGGCCGCGTCATTCCCACGTAGATCTGTGAGGCCGCTAGCTTCTAGCGCGGCATTCTGGGAAGTGTCGCCGACGAGACCGGTCCGAAAGTGCCGAAACTCGCCCCCTGATGGACAGCGCCGAACAGCACGTGCAGGGTTACATGACCTTTCACAGGCAGTACTGTACCGGCTCCATAGCACAAACCTATCGAACGCTTGAACGGCGAGAGCAAGCGCAACGATCACGCTGCCTGCAGGCATGGACACAAAGGGGTTGCCGATCGCCATGCAGCTTTACGGGAGCCACCTTGGCGAACCTGAGCTTTTTACGGCTGCGGCTGCATTCCAACGCAGCACCACATGGCATTTGCAGCGACCAATGGGGTGAACAAGCATCAGCCCGGAATGCTCCGATCGATCATGATGTCAGGCGACCGCAAGCCGGGATAGCTTGGCATCGTCCCATGAAGCCAATCCGCCGCGTCTGCGCCGGCCGCGTCGGTGGCATGCTCGCGCAGCGCAAAACGGGAAAGGTTGCCTTCGCCGGCCCATCATGGCCAACAGATGCAACATTGTGTCCGCATCGCGCAAGCGCGCCTGCGTCATATTCCTTACGATTGCGCATTCGTCGTGCGATCCCGTTTAAGCACCGGGAGAGCTTCTTTGTGGAAAACAAAGGATAGGATCAATGCCCGCTCCTGAACTGCATTTCATGACCCTTGTCCAGATTTCCAACCTCATTCGAACGGGCGCGGTCACATCCCTTGCTGCGACGCAAGCGACGCTCGAGAGGATCGACCGAATAGACCCGGCACTTCGCAGTTACGTAGAGGTCTGCCGCGAACGCGCTCTGGAGCGCGCAGCGGTCGCGGACGAGGAGATTTCGAGAGGCATCTGGAAGGGGCCCCTTCACGGTGTTCCCGTTGCGGTCAAAGACCTTTGCTATAGGACCTATGCTCCAACGGCCGCTGGAACGAAGGTTCATGCCGGGTTCCTGCCGCCATAACGCGACGGTCGTCGATAGGCTCGAAACTGCCGGTGCGGTAATCCTGGGCAAATTAACGATGACTGAGGGGGCATATACCAGCCACCGTCCAGACATTCCGGCATCCGCGAACCCCTGGAGCGGGGACCATTGGGTTGGATCGTCCTCGACCGGTTCGGGTGTCGCAACAGCCGCGGGGCTTTGCTACGGGTCGCTTGGCAGCGACACAGGGGGCCATTGGCCATACGCTTTCCGTCGGCTACCTGTGGCCTGACCGGACTTAAGCCGACCTGGGGCAGGGTAAGCCGGCCCGTGTTTGCGCTCGCAGATTCGCTTGATCACGTCGGTCCAATGACGCGCTTTGCGGAAGACTGCGCGGCAATATTGCAAGCCGTGGCAGGCTGGGATGCCAGCGACCCAACAAGCATCGACGCGCGCCCGTTCCAGACTATATGGCCGAGATCGGCAAGAGTATCCGCGATCTGGGTATCGGCATCGATCGGCGCTACGCGCTCTCGGGGATCCACGGCGAGGTCGCTTACGCGTTGAGCGAGGCGATCGAGATCTTTGCTTCCCTCGAGATCGATTTCCCGGAATATGAAGAACTGGCGGCCTCCTGGATAATGATGTGCTCCATCGAGACCGCCCTGCCCATGAGGCGACCTATCCGGCACGGGCGAGCGACTATGGGCCCGATTCCGGGATGCCACTCAGCATGCAGATTGTCGCACCGAAATTGGGAGAGGCCGTTTGCGTGCCGGCCACGCGTTCCAGACAGCGACGGACTGGCACCGACGCCACCCCGCACTGGAATAGGCACGAACCGACGCGCTATTTGGCGGGAAAAGCACACGCATTGACATAGGCTCGGCGCCCAGCGCGAAGGACTCGCGCATCGCGGAATCGCGCGGATCGTCAGGCGAGACGCGGAACAGCGGCCCATCTCGCTGGACGGCAACGAATACCGCGAGTGAGGGACGCTCTGCGGGCTTCAAGAGCGAGGCGCAGGTCCGGAACAATCTCGGCGCACTTCAGCTGGGCGCGCTGCCGTCACGAGGTGATGCGGGAAATCCACGGCGTGCTGCGGGATCGGCTAGATTGGTCCGAGTGCCGAAGCTCTGAACGTCTCAATGGGTTCAGTCGAAGAAGCCCGCATCCTCTTCCCTGAGATATCTCCTGGCCGCTTCGGCGTCGATATCGAGGCCGAGCCCCGGCGCTTCCAGTATGTCCACCATACTGTCCTTCACGATCTGCGGTGGCAAGCCGACTACCAGATCCTCCCACCAGGGGTCGGTGGCGCTCGGATATTCGAACGCGATGTAATTTGCAGGCAAGGTGGCGCAGACATTGATCAACGCGCCGAGGCCTAGCAGGCCGTTGGCGGTCCCGTGCGGTGCCATTAGGATCGAGTGCAAGTAGGCGTGCTCGGCGACCCATTTGAGTTCGGCGATACCGCCAACATCAGCTGGATCGGGGCCGATGACGCGCACCGCCTGCGTCTCGATCAGTTCCTTGAAATTGTGCCGCAGGTAGATCTGCTCGCCAGTGTGGATTGGCGTCGAGGTGGAGATGGTCAGTTCCCGATAGGCCTGCGGATTGACCCACGGCACGTAGTCGCCAGTCAGCATGTCCTCGAGCCACATCAAATTGTACTTCTCTACCGCGCGAGCGAACTTGATCGCATCGGGCAGCATCCAGCCCGGACCGCAGTCAAGCGCCAGGCTGACTTTGTCGCCCAGCACTTCCTTCATCGCGATCACGCAGTCGAGCATGTGATTGAAACCGCGCTCGCTGATCACGCCCTGATCCATGGCGCCGTGATAGCCGGCCTTCTTCTGCGTCACGCCGTAGTGGAAGCCCTCGACGGTATCCTTCATGTTGGAGTGAAAGGAGATCCCCTGCTTGATCATGAAGAAGTTCTGCGGCTGCTCCATCATCCATTTGACGTCGGCGGCGTAATCCTCCGGCCGGTCACCTGCGCGTTTCTGGCGGACCGAGCCGTTATAGACGCGCACCTTGTCCCGTACCTTGCCACCGAGCAGTTTGTAGGCGGGCACGCCCGCGGCCTTGCCGGCAATATCCCACAACGCATGCTCAATAGCGCTCACTGCGGCACCGTATGGCTTGAAAGAGCCGCGCTGGCGGATCTTCAGCATCACTCTTTCGACATCGGTCGGATCTTCGCCGATCAGCGCCTCGCGGAAATGAAGTACCCAGGGCTTGAGGTAGGACTTGGTGAATTCGACTTCGCCCAGGCCATAGAGGCCCTCGTCCGTGACGATGCGGACAATCGGGTGCCTGCCGATAACGGCACAGCGGAGATCGGTGATCTTCATCTTCGTTCCTTCTTGCCTCAGCTCCAGGTGCGGTCCCACGAATACTCATCGTCCCAGCGATCCGTGGGCTGCCAGATGCCAGCCACGCCCGGCTGTAGATGCATCGAGATCACCTCGTCGACGACATCGTCGATCCCAAGGCCCGGCTTGTCCGAAACAGTGATGAAGCCGTCCTTTACGAGCGGCTTGGGAAGGCCCGTGACGATATCGTCCCACCAGTCGACATCGGCCGAATGGTATTCAAGCGCCATGAAATTCTCGGTCGCCGTCGCAACATGCGCCGCCGCCATTGCGGCGATCGGACTTTCCGCCATATGGATCGCCATCGCGACACCGCGGTCTTGCGCCATGTCGCCGATCTTCTTGGTCTCGAGGATGCCGCCGCTGGTGAGCAGGTCCGGATGGATGACGGAGACGCCGCCGCTGTCAAGCAGGGGCTCGAAGCCCTCCTTGAGGTAGATGTCCTCGCCAGTGCAGATAGGCACAGTGGTCGCGTCCTGCAGTTGCCGGTACTGCTGCGTATACTGCCATGGGATCACATCCTCGAGCCAGGCAGGCACGTATTTTTCAATTCGCCTCGCCAGGCGAATGCCGTTCTGCATAGAGATATGGCCGATATGGTCGATCGCCAGGGGCACATCCATGCCGATGACTTCACGAACCTCGGCGATGTACTGCTCAAGCAGGTCGAGGCCCTTGTCGGTGAAGTGAAGGCCGGTAAACGGGTGCTGGACGTTATGCAGATCATACGCAGCATTGCGGGCACGCCGCTCTTCAATCGTCTTCAGCGGTCCGCGATAGGGATGGTTGTGGTATCCTTCGAGTGAACCGGCAGGAAACACGACCGCGCCGGGGACGTCCGCGATCTGCATCAGCCCGAGATCCATCTTCAGGAAGGTGAAACCGAGCTCCATGCGCTGCTTGAGGCGCCTGCCGGTCTCGAAGCCGCTCGGCACGGTGGCGTCCGTATCGCAGTAGACGCGCACTTTCTCGCGGAAGCGACCACCGAGCATCTGGTAGATGGGGACGCCATGGGCCTTGCCGGCAAGATCCCACAACGCGATTTCAACCGCGGAGACGCCGCCGCCTTGGCGGCCGTGTCCGCCGAACTGTTTGATCCGACGAAACAGCCGATCGATGTCGCATGGGTTCTCGCCAAGCAACCGGCTCTTCAGCATCAGCGCATAGGTGGCGCTCGCACCGTCGCGCACCTCACCAAGCCCAACGATGCCCTGATTGGTGTAGATCTTGAGTAGCGCCGAGGTGAACGGCGCGCCGTCGATTTCGGCGACCCGCATGTCGGTGATACGAAGGTCAGACGGCCTGGAACGCGTGTTTATCCGATTGAGCGCCTCGTCGGCTGCATCTGCCTTTAGCATCATTTGATCCTCGTTCTGAGAAACGGGACTCCTCGCCACGTGCAGGCGCGGCGTAGAGTGTTGTCTAGTCCAGTTCTATCTCGTGGTTTTGAAGGTAGTCGCGGTTCATTTCGATGCCGAGGCCAGGCTTTGACGCAAGCTTGAGGCTGCCGTTCGAGACGTCTAGGGGTCTATCGATGAGCGCGTCGTATTTGTCCAAGTTCCATTCCGACGTTTCAAGCTTGTAAAAGTTGGGAACGGTCATCATCACCTGCGCTCCCGCAACCACGTTGATCGGCCCTGCGGCATCATGCGGGGAGACAGGGATGTAGTAAGCCTCGCACAGGGCAGAGATCTTCTTGAGTTCGGTGATGCCGCCGGTCCAGGTGACATCTGGCATGATGTAATCGGCTAGCCTGTTTTCGAGCACCGCGACGAAATCCCATTTCGTATGGCCGCGCTCGCCCCACGAGATCGCGGCACTGACCTTCTCGCGGACCTGCCTCAGAGCATTGAGGCTCTCCGGTGGACAGGGCTCCTCGAACCAGTCGATCTGACCCGCTTCCTCGAGGCTTCGGCAAAGGCGAATGGCGGTGGGAACGTCGAACCGGCCATGCGCATCGATGAGGATGTCGACATCAGGGCCCGCCGTCTCTCGGATCAGCTCCGTAAGTTCGGCGGCTTCGCGCTCATCCTTGCGGGTCATGCTGCCATCGAGATAGCCGTCCCGCTGTTCGCGAGGCTGTCCATCGGCGGTGCGGCCCTGGAGGGGGAAAGGATCGAACTTGAGCGCAGTGTGGCCGGACTCGACGATGTCTCGGATTTCCCTGACCACAGCCTCCTTGCTGGTAAACTTGGCCTGATTGGGGTGGGTGTAGAGCGCGATTTCGTCCCGCACCGCTGCGCCCAACAGCTCGTATATTGGCTTGCCCAGGACTTTGCCTCGGATATCCCAAAGGGCTATGTCGATAGCACTGACGCATTCGACTGCAGCGCCGCGGCTGCCCATGTAGGTGAAGCTGCGGAATATCTTGTGCCAGAGATATTCGATACGCGCCGGGTCCTCGCCTTCCAGAGCGGCACCAATCTGCCGCAGGATCGTGCAGAGGGCGCGATTGGCGAGCCTTGTCGTCGTGGTGATCTCTCCCCATCCGCTCACCCCCTCGTCGGTCGTCACTTCGACAAAGAGATATTCGCCCCAGTAAGAAGCATCAGACCTGATGAGCCAGGGGCGAACGCTGGTGATTTTCATCTCAACTGCCTTTTCTGAAGTGTTCGGGATAACAAGGTTTCAGGCGGGTCTTATCCTGCGCGCGCGGCGTTGCGCGCACGCATATGTTCGAGGATGTGGCGGCCGGAGCCCTCGACATGGCGAGCGATGAGTTCGGCCGCCTCGTTCGCATTTCCCGCTTTCACATGCGCGATGAGCTCGCGATGTTCGCTCAGGATTGCGGCACGGCGGGCAAGCGTGAAGTCAAAACGTCGGCTCACGGCGCGCAGCACTTCGCGATGCTTCCACCAAAGCTCGGCTGCGTGGCGGTTGTAGTGCTTCTGGTACATCACAGTGTGAAAGGCAGTGTCGAGCTCGCTGTGCCTGAAGGTATCCGCGAAGTTGTTCTCTTCGATCAGGCCTTGAATGCGCTCGAGTTCAGCTATGTCCTCGACGGTGGCCATGCTTACGAACCACCTTGTCAGTGCCGGCTCGACCAAGACTCCGATCTCGTAGATATCGCGAACAAAATCCTGATCTATCGGCCGGACGCGCGCTCCACGGTTTGGAAGAAAGGTGACGAAGCCCTCCCCGCGCAACAGCTGCAGAGCCTCACGCACTGGGTTGGTCGAGGTGCCGTGACGCCGGGCGAGATCGGTGACCACCAGCCGTTCGTTGGCAGCGAGCCGCCCCTCGATGATGTCTTCCCGGATCAGTTGGTAGAGCGAGGCTCCCTGGCTGGATGCCCCGTCAGCGTCGATGCCCTCGGGTGGCTTCGCCCTGAAGTCGCTCGGATCGGTCAAAATTATCTCCAATAATACACATGTTCCTCGCATATCACGCAAACCTTGCGCAAACAATGTACGATTTCTGTCATTGACAGATGTTCGACGATCTGAAAACGTATGATCTGCTCGAAGGAATACATTGACTGGGAGGTCCTGAGCCATCGAGCAACGGCCGGTCGCCTTGATGCAGAGCGGCATGGGAGAGAAACCTGGAGGATACCTATGACGAGGATTTCACTCGGAGGTGCCGTCCTGCGCGGCACTGTCTCCACTGCTTTGACGGTATCATTGATGTCTGCGTCTGCGCTCGCCGCGCCGGTCGACCTGAGCCAGTGGTCGCCGCAATATGTCCGCTCCATTGCCGGTACGCAGGAGTTTGACACCGCGGCTGATTGCGGCAAGGTCACCCCGCTTGACTACAAAGGCCGGCTAACTTTCTGGTATCAGGGCGTGTTCGAGGGCGACCCCGATCTGCTGCGCCAGTATTACAAGGATTTCTTCGCAGCGTTCCGCAAGACCTATCCAAACATCCAGCTCGAGGAACAAGCCCTCACCTATAACGACCTCTTGGACAAGTTCCGGACCGCGCTCCTTGGCAATGCCGCGCCGATGGCGGTCCGCCTGCAAATCCTGGGTGGCACCGAGTTTGCGTCAAAGGGCTACCTGCAGCCTCTGAAGCCGGAGGATGTGGGGTATTCGAGCGAGGACTTCTGGCCAGGCGCGATGAAAGCCGTCACCTGGGACGGTGTGACCTACGGCATTCCAACCAACAACGAGACGATGGCGTTCATCTGGAACGCCGATATCTTCAAGCGTGCCGGCCTTGATCCCGACAAGGCCCCGGCGACCTGGGATGATGTCGTCAAGTATTCCAAGCAGATCCACGACAAGCTCGGCATTGCCGGTTATGGCCTCGTGGCTCGCAAGAATGCAGGCAACACGCCCTACCGCTTCATGCCGCAGCTTTGGGCCTATGGCGGCGGTGTCTTCGACGAGGCTACCGCCGAGCCGACCTATAAGACGGTCGCGCTCGATAGCCCGCAAAGCAAGGCGGCATTGCAGGTCTCCTACGACATGTATGTACGCGACAAGTCGGTTCCGGTTTCGGCGCTCACCAACCAGCAGGCCGACAACCAGCCCCTCTTCCTGGCTGGCCAGCTCGGCATGATGATCTCCCATCCTTCGGATTACGACGTCATGCTTGACCTGCAGAAGAAGGCAACCGACACCGACAAGCAGAAGGCGCAGACGGTCATCGACAATATGCGCTACGGCCTGATTCCGACTGGCCCCGACGGCAAGCGCGCCGTGGTGTTTGGTGGCTCGAACATACATATCCTGAAGCCGGAATATGTGGAGGGCGGCAAGGTAGACGAGCCGGCTGCGAAGGCCATGGTCTGCATGTGGACGAGCCCGGAATGGTCGTTGAAGATGGCCTATGCAGGCTCGAACCCTGGAAACCTCAACGGCTTCAAGACCAAATGGATGAAGGAACGCCTCGAAAGCATCAAGTTCCTTGATGTCACGACATCGATGCTGCCATACGGCATCCCGTTCCCGGCATTGCCACAGTCGCCCGAGATCATGAACATCATAATCCCGGACATGCTGCAGAACGCCCTGACTGGGGCCATGACCGTCGACCAGGCAGCCGACGACGCTGCCAAGAAGGTCAAAGAGCTCATGGACGGCGGGCTCTAGTTCAAGTCCGACGATCTGACCGGCTGCGCATCGGTTGCAGCCGGTTTCGTTCCCATGGATGAGGGCTCAGCACAGTGACGATCTTGACTGGAAAGGCCGAGGCTCCCCGAAGACCGCGTGTCAGGTCGGGTGTGCTGCGAAAGACCTGGGAGCATCGCGCCGACTATGCGTATGTGCTTCCTGCGATCGCCGTGATGCTGATCGTCATAGCCTACCCTATCTACTACACGATCGAGCTGTCGTTCTTTAATACGCCGCCTGGCCTGCAGCTTCGGGACAAGACTTTCGTCGGGATCAACAACTACACGGCCATCCTCAAAAGTCCGGTGTTCTGGACCGTTACCTCGAACACTCTTATCTGGACGATTGGATCGACGCTCGTCTCGTTTGTCCTCGGATTCGCCTGCGCGCTGGCGCTCCATCGTGACTTTGCCGGCCGCGCCATCCTGCGCGCGATCCTGATCATTCCATGGGTCATCAGCGCGGTTGCCGCATCCTATATCTGGAAATGGATCTACCATTCGGACTTCGGGATCATCGGCGCGGTCCTAGTCGGCCTGGGATTGGCCGACCGCCCGCCAAACTTCATCGACAGCGTGAGTACGGTGCTTCCCTCGCTGATCGTCGTCAATATCTGGCGAGAATTCCCGTTTGCCATGATCATGATGATGGCGGGGTTGCAGACGGTCCCCGACCAGTTGCTGCGCGCCGCAAAGGTCGACGGAGCGAATGCGTGGCAGCGGTTCTGGCACGTCACCTTTCCACATGTCAGGAATGTCTCGACGGTGACGATCCTTTTGCTGGCAGTTGCCAACTTCAATTCGTTCATCATCCCCTGGATCATGACCGGCGGCGGGCCGTCGAACGCTTCCCATATCTGGATCACCCACATTTATGAACTCGCCTTTGGCCGCCAACGCTGGGGAGTGGCATCGGCCTACTCGGTGCTGCTGTTCCTGATCCTGATGTCGTTTGGCTACTTCTACGTCCGGGCGCTGAGCGGTAACGAGCGGAAGGACGCAAGCGAATGAGCACGATTGCAGAGACTGCTCATAAAGGTCAGGCGCGTCGCCGTGTGCGCATCGACGGATGGCGGTGGGGCGGACGCATCTTCCTGCTCTTCATGCTGCTTTACACCGCATTGCCGATGATCTGGATGCTGATCACATCGATCAAGTCAGGCTTCGCTGCGATGCAGTTCCCCCCGCAATGGTGGCCGGACCAGCCCACGCTCGCAAGCTACCAGAAGCTGCTCGATCCACAAAACAGCGTCGGCCAGGACTTCCTGCGCTTCTTCTGGAACAGCCTTTTCGTCTCCATGGCCACGACCATCCTTTCGGTGATCGTGGCGGTTCCTGCGGCCTACGCGTTTTCGCGCTTCACCTTCCTGGGCCGGAACTTTCTGTTCTTCGCCGTCTTGCTTCGCAACATGTTCCCGGCGGTGATCTTTCTCGTGCCGCTCTTCATCCTGATGCGCGCGATCGGGCTGGTGAACACGCATGGATCGCTCATTCTCACCTACCTGACATTCGGCCTGCCGCTGGCAATCTGGCTCCTCAAGGGCTTCTACGACAACATCCCGGTGCAGCTCGAGCAGGCGGCGCGCATCGACGGAGCGACGCGATTCCAGGCCTTTGTCCTGATCGTAATGCCGCTCTCGGCGCCAGGAATCATCGCCACGGCGATCTATTCCTTTATCGGTGCGTGGAACGAGTACATTTATGCCTACACCTTCCTCTCCAAGAACGAGCAGTTGACGCTGCCGGTCGGCATACAGCGCTTCTTCTCTGAAAATACGACAGACTTTCCGGGCCTGATGGCGGCCAGCTTCATGATGAGCGTGCCCGTCGTGGTCCTGTTCCTCGTCCTGCAACGATACTTCGTACGCGCCCTTACAGAAGGCGCAGTTAAGCACTAGGGAGTTGCCGGTGGCCCACGTGGTCCTCAAAGATCTTGTCAAGACCTATGGCAGCTTCAAAGCTGTCAACGATGTTTCGCTGACGGTCAATGACGGCGAATTCGTAGCGCTCGTTGGCCCTTCAGGCTGCGGCAAAACAACCACGCTCAATCTCGTAGCGGGGCTGATCCCCATCACATCGGGCGACATCGTCATCGGGGACCGGGTGGTCAACGACCTCGACCCCAAGGACCGGGACATCGCAATGGTGTTCCAGAACTACGCGCTCTATCCGCAAAAATCGGTCTATAAGAATCTGGCGTTCCCGCTGCAGATGCGCAAACTGCCAAGGGACGAGATCGACAGGAAGGTCAAGGAAGCAGCGCGAGTGCTCGACATGACGCAGCTGCTCGAACGCAAGCCGCGCGAACTTTCGGGCGGGCAACAGCAGCGTGTGGCCCTGGGCCGCGCCCTTGTTCGAGATCCGGCGGTATTCCTGATGGATGAACCACTGTCCAACCTCGACGCGAAGCTGCGCGTGCAGATGCGGTCGGAGATCAAGCGTTTCCACCAGGACCTCAAGGCAACGATCATCTATGTGACGCACGACCAACTCGAAGCCGTGACCATGGCCGACAGGATGGCGGTGATGAACGGCGGCTACCTGCAGCAATACGATTCACCGGCGCAGGTCTTCGCCCATCCGGTGAACATGTTCGTCGCCAGCTTCGTCGGCAGCCCGGCGATGAGCCTTGTTCCGCTGGAGGCATCAACGGTAGGCGGCAATACTGTGTTGACCAGCGCGGAGGGCTGGAGCCTCGAGCTCTCGCCACACAACGCCCGGAAGATCGCGAGGGCAACCACCAAGAAAGTCGTGCTGGGCGCACGTCACTCGACGATCAAGCTGCATAAGAGTGCGGTGCCAGGAAGCATTCCTGCCAAGGCCTACACGGTGGAGCCGACCGGAGACGTCACCTTCGTACAGGCGTTCCTGTCTGGCGCCATCGTCAACGTCAGCGTGCCGCCGACCATTGCCGTCGCGCCCGACGAACAGATTTGGCTCGAATTCGACCAGGAGCGGATGCATCTGTTCGACGGCGAAACAGAAATGGCCCTCAAGGCCAACTGAGACAGAGCCGATGCGTCTGGAACGAGGGTGTGGATGACTACGAAGCTTAAGATCACCGCTATCAAGCCCTATCCAGTATGGGTAGGAACACGCAACCAGATGCTCGTCAAGGTCGAGACCGACGATGGCATCTTCGGTTGGGGCGAGAGCGGCCTCAGCGGTCGCGAGAAGGCCGTGGCCGGTGCGATCGAGCACTATCGCGAGTTTCTCATCGGCCGCGACCCGATGCAGATTGGTCGGATCTGGCAGGAAATCTATCGCAGCCAATACTTCGAAGGCGGGCGCGTTCTCCAGGCGGCGATTTCTGCCCTCGACATTGCCCTTCACGACATCAAGGGCAAGGCGCTGGGGGTGCCGGCCTACGAACTCTTGGGCGGCAAGCAGCGCGACCGCATTCCCACCTTCGCCTCGACCGGCGACGAGGCCGAGGGCGAAGTAGCGATCGAACGCGCCCGCGAACTACGTGCACAAGGATGGCAGGCGATCCGCTTCTTCCCCATCGGGCAAAACAGCAAGGACATCTTTGAGCCGCGCGAGTCGATCGGCGCGACCGCAACGATGCTGAATAAGGCGCGCGAGGCGCTGGGCGACGACGTCGTCCTCGGCATCGACTATCATCATCGGCTCTCGGTGGCAGAGGCGGCGAGCTTCTGCAACAAGCTCGGCCGTGGCGTGCTTGATTTCCTTGAGGAGCCGATACGGGACGAGACACCCGAGGCCTACGAATCCCTACGCACGATGACCGACATCCCGTTCGCCATCGGTGAGGAATTTGCCAGCAAATGGCAATTCCTGCCCTACATCGAGCGTGGCATCCATCAGTTCAACCGGCTCGATGTTTGCAATGTTGGCGGGCTCACCGAAGCGATGAAGGTGGCTGGCTGGAGCGAGGCGCACTATGTGGACCTGATGCCGCACAATCCGCTCGGCCCAGTCTGCACGGCCGCGACCATCCATCTCGCCGCCGCTGTGCCGAATTTCGCTTGGCTCGAGACCAGGGTGCCCGAAACAAAGCTGGGCTTCGATAATTCCGACTTCTTCCCCGTGCAACCACGGCTCGACGGCACCGACTACCCGGTCAGCGATCTGCCGGGGCTTGGCGTCGATGTCAACGAAGAGGCGATCAAGGCGGAGAGCTTTCGTTTCTGGGAAGCGCCTCACCTGAAGCGCCGCGACGGTTCTGTTACGAACTGGTAGTTTCATCCACCGGAGTCTAAAATGACCCATACTCCCGACATTACGCGACCGCCCAAAGACCTGATTGACGCACTGAAGGAAATCGGCGCCGCGACGGTTGCCGGCACACTTGGCCACATGGGCTTCCGCAATCCGCACATGGTCGGTCCGGTGTCGCAGAACCGCGGGAAGTCGATCGTCGGGCCGGCGCTCACGCTTCAATTCTTGCCGCAGCGGCCGGACCTCTTCACCGAGGGAGAATATGCCGATCCGGAGACGCAGTTGCACCGGCACGTGCTCTATCACGCGCAGGAGGGCGATGTGGTCGTGGTCGACGCGCGCGCCGACATGAGCTCGGGCGTCTTTGGCGATATGATGTCGACGTATTTCAAAGGCAGAGGCGGCGCTGGCATCGTAATCGACGGGTGCATGCGCGATCGGCCCAACGTCGAGAAGCTAGATCTCCCCCTATGGCTGCGTGGCTGGACTCCCAACTACCATGTGCAGACCAGCATCTATCCCAATGCCGTCAACGTTCCGATTGCTTGCGGCGGTGTCACGGTAATCCCCGGCGACATCATCGTCGCCGACGACGACGGGGTGGTGGTGCTTCCTCTCGCAATGGCCTCGAAGGTAATCGAAGAGTCGCAAAAGCATCACGATTGGGAGGAATTCTCGAGAGTGAAGCTTATGGAGGGCGGGTCGTTGCAGCGCTACTATCCGCTGCATGACGATGCCCGCGGAGAGTATGAAGAGTGGCGCAAAACAAACCGCTTGGAGAACCGAAATTAGACTATGGATTACCCGAGGCGAGCAGCAATGCGGATATGCAAATCACTAATCCGACCAATGGAAACACGATCCTCATCACCGCGAGTTCCTGCGTCACCTTCGGATCGTACGTCTGTCGAAGCATTACTACCACCCTCACATCAAGCGCAACTATGAAGGGTCAGCCCAGGACACGTCCCTCAACGCCGCGATGACGTTGAGCGGACGACGGATCCGGCGATGTCACAGCCGAGTGTATGGCCGGGGATCGTGCCTGTTCCGCATTGGACCATGAGTGCCGCGTGCAGGCAAGGCTATTGCATGATCGAGCGAAGCAAAGTCTCGCGGGCGGAAGTCAGATGCAGCCGACAAGCGCGATCGATCGAAGCGACGTTGCGGCTTTCAAGGGCTTCGATCAACGCGAGATGTTCCTTGATGGCAACCTCATTCCGCGCGCGTTCATCGCGCTTGTTCCACTGGTAATGATAGTGGAAGACCATGGCGATCACGTCTTGGAAGCTTTCGATAAAGCGGTTTGGCGCGACTGCCGTAATCAGCCGGTGAAATCGGCTGTCCAGCTCCGAGAAATCCTGATATCGAGCGTCTATATCTGTGAGCAGTTCCAAATGTGCCGCCCGCATAACCTGGATCTGTTTCCAGATGGGCGACCCGTCGGGCAGGGCGGCGAACAGCCGTGCGGAGCGCATTTCGAACATCTCTCTGATCTCGAACAGTTCGAGCGCAAAACTGGCTGTGAACCCTTTAAAAACCCAGCCGGCATTCTGACGCTTCTCAATCAGCCCATATTTTTGAAATCGATTGAGAAACTCACGGACAATCGTTGTCGCGACGCCGAATTTCCGAGCTAATTCCGTCTCATTGATTTCAGTGCCCGGAGAGGCATCACCGCGCAGCATCCATTCCATGAAGCTCGTCTCGACCTGTTCCGAAATTGCTAAGGTCTCTTCCTTCGGATAGCGCTCTTTCTGCCGCGGCTGCTTACGCATGATCCGCCGATGCCCTTCAGATATGATGATCCCACGTGCGGCCATTCCCGCCAGTACCTTGCGCACCGTTGTTCTGCTCACGCCAAGCTGGGCGCGCAGTGCATTTTCGGACGGCAGTTCCTCCCCAAGATCGAGCGTCTGAATGATCTCGAGCATATCATTAAATGCCCGCTTGAAGGTCGTATCGGTTCTCATGATTCAACTCTCAGTATGGTTACATATCCATAAAAAACAAGTTGACGTACGTGTATCATATGTTTCTTATGTATAAAAAACAAAGGAGGCTAGGGGAATTTGGAAGACTCCGGGATTCTGCCTGAGAATTCGTCACGGCCTGGTGGTTTGCAAGATGCAACCTTCCACCCGAGACAATCTGGCATCACATTGGGACTGAAGCTATTGAGCCTTGGCCCGCTGTTGATCTTGATTTTGCTCATCGCCGTCGTCAGTTTGATCACGCCGGCTTTTCTAAAGCCTGTTAACCTGGGGAACATCTTGGCGCAGACGGCAGTGATTGCCGTTGTGGCAATGGGGCAGCAGCTCGTTATCCTGACGCGCGGCATTGATCTGTCTGTCGGCTCGAATCTTGCGCTGGCGACAGTCATCGGCGGACTCATCTACCAGCAGGTCGATTCCTCGGTCGTGGTCATTATGGCCATGCTACTTGCCGGTGCTGCCGTCGGTGCGCTCAACGGTGTAGTTTTTGTCTACGGGCGGCTGCCACATCCCTTTATCATTACACTTGCAAGCTTGAGTATCTGCCGCGGCCTGGCACTTGCATTGGCGCCCGGTCACACCACTATGCGCGGAATGCCCGATGCTGTGACTGCGATCGGCGGCGGTACGACGCTTGGTGTGCCCAATTCCTTTTTAGTCGTGGGCATGTTCGGGCTTTTTTTTCTCATCCTGACGAAGTCGATGGTCTTTGGCCGATGGATCTATGCAGTCGGCGGCTCGCCGAATGCTGCCAGAAGCATGGGTATACCGGTAAGGGGCGTTCTGCTTTCGACCTATATTATTTCCGGCTTTTGTGCAGGTGTCGGCGCGATGCTGCTCGCGGGCCGGACTTCTGCCGCCTCGCCAATCTACGGCAATCTTTTGGAGCTCGACACGATTGCTGCGGTGATTATCGGTGGCGCCAGCTTCCTTGGCGGACGAGGCCATCTCGGCCACGCCCTGATCGGCGCCGTGCTGATCGGCGTCATCCGCAACGCCCTTAACCTTCTCGGCGTCGACGTGTTCTTTCAAATGATCGCGATTGGGCTCGTTATCGTCATCGCCGTAGAGGCTGACGTGCTTCGTAACCATCTCGAAGCGCGCGCACGCGTCCTTCAGTCGGCGAGCCGACAATGAACCCGACATCCACCACACCGGCACTTTCGGTTCGAAATGCCCAGAAACGCTTCGGCGCAATCCAAGCCCTGAAAAATGTGAGCTTTGATGCCTATTCGGGTGAGGTAACCGCTCTCTTGGGTGACAACGGCGCCGGCAAGTCGACGCTCGTCAAATGTATCAGCGGGCTTCATAGTCTCGACGAAGGAGAGATCCTCGTGGATGGTGCTCCCGTATCGCTCCATTCAACGGCGGCCGCTCGCCGCGCCGGTATTGAAACCGTTTACCAGGATTTGGCGCTTTTCGACAACCTAACCCCCGTACAGAATTTCTATTGCGGACGGGAAATCGCTTTTCCCTCTTGGTTGCCGCGTCCGCTCCGCTTCCTCAACACGGGCGTGATGAGGCGGGAAGCAGCGAGTGTCATCGATCGCCTGAAGGTTAAACTGCCGAGATTCGATGCGCCGGTCGCGCTGATGTCTGGCGGACAACGACAGGCAATCGCGGTGGCGCGCGCTATAGTTTTTGCGCGCAAGCTGGTGATCCTTGACGAACCAACGGCCGCCCTCGGTCTTCGCGAGTCTCGTCAGGTGCTCGACCTTATCAATCAGCTCAAAGCCGACGGCAATGCCGTGATCATCATCACGCACAACATGGAGCATGTGGTCGAAATCGCCGATCGAGCGGTTGTGCTGCGGCAGGGTCGCAAGGTGGGCGAATTGAAGCCAACGGAAGCAAACAAGCAGGACGTTGTCGCGATGATTGTCGGCGCCGAGGCTTAAGGGAGATCGCTGCTTCGTTGGAGCAGCGGACAACGAGATCGCTCTAGAGGAGGGCGGTCGAAAACGTGGGAGGTGTATCATGAAACCGCAATCCCTGCTGGGAGCTCTTACGCTCCTGGCCGTCGCCGTAGTGCCGTCCTTGGCGCAGGAGCCGGTGAAACTCGGCTTTATAACCAAATTCCCCGTACCGTTCTTCGCAACAATGGAGAACGCAGCCAAAGAATATGCCAAGAGAAATCCCGGCGTAGAGATCATCTACGGCCAGGGTTCGTCCGCAACCGACATCGAGGGCCAGATTGCACAGATCGAGTCCATGGTGACACAAGGGGTGCAGGGCATTGCCATCACGCCCGTCGATCCCACCGTGTCAACTGCCCTGGACAAGGCAGTGGCGGCCGGTATCAAGGTCGTGCTGATGGATAACAATATTCCGGATTGGAAAGGCAGGACGGCGCTTGCCACGACGGATAATTTCGCTGCAGGCAAAATCGCCGGCGAATACCTCAAAACTGTTCTTAGGGCCGGCGACACGATGGGGATACTTGAGGGCGTGCCCGGTGTGCCAGCGCTGGATGACCGTGTGAAGGGTATGCTTGAAGGACTGAACGGTCTAGACGTCAAGATCGTCGGGAAAGGCGCAACAAACTGCAGCGAGGAACTCGGGATCAGCGTCGCCGAGGATCTGCTAACGAAGAACCCGGACCTCAAGGCCATTTATGCCGCTTGCGGCCCGCCCGCTGCTGGAGCGGCGCGCGCCATCAAGAACGCCGGCACTGCCAATGACAAGATTGTACTGGTCGGTTTCGACTTCTGCTGCGGTGAAGAGGAGGCGCTGAAGAGTGGAGTGGAGGATGCGTCGGTGGCACAGTTCCCCACCAAGATGGCTGAACTCGGTGTGGATGCGCTGGTAAAATCGATTCGCGGAGAGAAGGTCGAGTCTATGATCGACTCGGGCGCTGCCCTGGTGACGCCTGAGAACATGGCAAAATTCCAGTGAACCGTTGCCCCTGTGGGTATTGGATCAAGCAAACGGCCTGTCCTTCGCGGACGGGCCGGACGCGTGACCGCTCCTTGTGCCCGGATTTCAATCGTCTCCTCAGCCGGTTTGAATTTTCTCGGCACGCGATATGCCGATCCCCGATACCGCAGTTGACCTTTGCCCGTTGTCGACTTGTCGTCGCTGCCGCACCCGTTGTCCCTTTCGCCTTTCTCAACGTAGTCGCTGGAAGCCAGGAAGAGCGGGTCAATTTGCCGGGCCAACGCCGGCGGCATTTTGCGCTGGTGCAGACCCGAGACCTATGGCTGAGGATGTGCTCCATCGTGGATCTGCCGTGCTTCGGCCGGCGGCACGGCGACGGAATGACGCTTAACGAGCGAGCATTCGAGCTTCGCAATTGGATAGCGCTTGCCGGGCGTACTTTCCGGGTTGAGATGTTCGATCGCCCATTGCCCCATGGCGAGATGTGGAAGAACCGACGTCGTCAGCGGGGGTACGAGATGTCGCGAAATCTCCTCGTCATCGTAACCCACCACCGACATGTCCTGAGGAATGCGGAGCCCTGCGTCTTTCAGCGCTTCGTAGCACCCGATGGCAGTGCGGTCGTTCTGGCAGAAGATCGCGGTCGGCGGCTCTGTCAGGGCAAGCAGTTTCATCGTGGCGGCATAGCCGGCTCCCGCCGACCAGTCGCCTTCAACCACCAAGTCTGGGTCGAAGGGTATATCGGCGGTGGCCAGCGCCCGACGATATCCCGTGAGCCGGTCCTGCGCAGCCTGCATCCAGATTTCGCCGGTGATCGTTGCGATGCGATGATGACCGTGCATGATCAGGTGCCGGGTCGAGGTCTGCCCTCCGGCGATCTCGCTCGGCACTACGGCAGGAAAGGCATGGTCCGCCGTATAGCAGTTCAGCAGCACTGTCGGGATGTTCAGTTTATAAATATAAGAAGCAAGCTCGATCTGGCGGGTATAGATCGTCATATATATAAGTGCCGATATGCCCCCATTCGTCAACGCCTCGATTGCCTTCGGCTCCATGATGGGATCACTGAGCGTCTGGGTTACCAAAAGGACATTGCCGGCGTTCCAGGAGGCTTGCCGCGCGCCTTCGATCGCGACGATCGCTTCCGGGCTGGTGGCAAGCTGATCTACGGCGAAACCGATCACGTTGTCCGTTCCCGAATAAGAGGCCGTGGTCGTATAAGTCGGCCCCACGTAGCCGAGCGCACGCGCCGCCTCCAAAACCCGGTCGCGCGTCTGCTGCGAGATACGGGTGCCGGGCGTGTCGTTGAGGACGAAGGAAACGGCTGCCTGCGAGCAGCCAGCCGCCGCGGCAATGTCCATCATCGTGACGCGGACGGGCTTATCGACGGCGTGCCTGTTCTTCTTTTGGGTCCTGGGTTTTCGCATTCGTGGAACTGTCTCCGATCAGAATGAATGGATTTAGGCATGTTGGCTAATAAGTATTAGCAGTCCATCGAAAGTGCTGACAATCGCATGAATTTATTACAACGCTTTAAATTGCAGCAGTTTCCCAGTAAAAAAACTGCATATAAGTCAGCTGTGATCAATTGTTTTGATGCGCTTTGATAATACTATTTACTAATTAAGATTATTGTATACCGTCGCCGGAGCGATCGGAACCTATGCCCTTCGTCGCTTTCGCGACGGCCCTAGGAGGGGGCGCGCATCCGGCCGGCCGCAAATCGCAAACGGGCCATGAAACCGCGGCCCTCGGGAGGTATGTTATGAAGCAGCTGAAACGCAATGCAGCCTTGTTCTTCGCCGGATTGATGCTGAGCGCGGCGCCGATCGCGGTATCCCATGCCGCCGACAAGCCGACGCTTGCATTCGTCGTCAACGGAGCGTCCGACTTCTGGAAAGCCGCCGAAGCGGGCGTGAAGAAGGCGCAGGGTGAAATGCCAGACTACCAGATGGAGCTGAAGTACCCTGAGCAGGCATCGGTCGCCGTTCAGCAACGCCTGATGGAAGACTTGGTCAGCGCCGGTGTTAAAGGGATCATGGTCTCTGCGGTCGATCCCAAGACCCAGACAGACGGCCTGAACAAGATCGGATCGCAGACTGCTCTCTTCACCACCGACAGTGACGCGCCGCAGACCAATCGCGTCGCCTATATCGGTTCATCCAACATCGACGCTGGCCTGCAGGCAGCCGAAATCGCCAAGAAGGCGATGCCGGATGGCGGCAAGTGCATTGGATTCGTTGGCCTGCTCGGCGCCGACAACGCCAAGGAACGCATCCAGGGCATGAAGGACGGCCTGAAAGGCACGAAGATTGAGCTGACCGATGTGCGCGGCGACGATATCGACCAGACGCGCGCAAAGAAGAATGTCGAGGACGCGCTGGTGGCCAGCCCCGACGTCACCTGCATGGTCGGTTTCTACTCCTACAACACGCCGCGCATCTATGAGGCGCTGCGCGACGCCGGCAAACTCGGCCAGATCACCGTCGTCGGCTTTGATGACGATCCGATCACGCTCGGCGGCGTCAAGGAAGGCACGATCGCAGCGACCGTCGTGCAGCAGCCGTTCGAATGGGCATATCAGGGCATGAAGCTGATGGCGGCCTACCTCAAGGGCGACAAGTCCGGCGTTCCCAGCAACGGCTTGATCATCATCCCGACGGTGATCATCGGCAAGGATGACGTCGACAAATATGCCACCAACCTGAAGGCCATCGCTGGAAAATAACCCTCCTTCGCGGCGGGGCATTTGCCGCCGCCGCGAAGGACGTCTCATGCCGACAGCATTAGCAGCCATGGACAGGCGATGAACCACAGCTCCGACATCCCGTCACCGGACGCGCTTGCTACGCCGTTCCTCTCGCTTTCCGGCATTGGCAAGACCTATCCAGGCGTCGTTGCGCTCGAGGGCTTGTCGATCGACATCATGCCGGGAGAGGTCATCGGCCTCGTCGGCGAGAACGGGGCTGGAAAATCGACGCTGATGAAGATTCTTGGCGGCGTGATCGCACCCGACCGGGGCACGATCCTGCTCGACGGCGCAGAGCTTCGTTTCCTTACTGTGGAATCGAGCATCTCATCAGGCATCGCCTTCGTGCACCAAGAACTCAATCTCTTTGAGAATCTCGACGTTGCTGCCAATATCTTCCTGGGCCGCGAACCGCTGAAGGCTGGACCTTTCAAGCTCGTCGATCGCGATCGGCTGCGAGAAATGGTGAAACCGCTCCTGAAGCGGGTAGGGGCTCATTTTTCCGCCGACACACCCGTGGCATTGCTTTCCCTTGCCGAGCAGCAGATGGTGGAAATCGCCAAAGCGCTGTCCATCAACGCCAGGCTCGTCATCTTCGACGAACCCACGTCCAGCCTGCCGCTGGCCGAAACCGAGCGGCTCCTCAGCATTATCAGATTGCTGAAAGCGGATGGCATCAGTGTAATTTTTATTTCGCATCGCCTTCACGAGGTTGAGCGCGTCGCGGACCGGGTCATAGTCCTGCGCGACGGCGCGCTGGTGGGCACGCTCGCCAAGAAGGACATCGGCCACGATCAGATGGTCAAGCTGATGATCGGCCGGGTGCTTGCGGCCCGGACCGCAAAACCGCAGCGCTCGCCCGGCTCGGTTGCGCTAAAGGTAAGCGGCGTGCGTACTGAGGCCTACCCCGGCCGTCCCGTTGATCTGGAAATTCAGTATGGAGAAATCATGGGGCTTGCAGGGCTCGTGGGATCGGGCCGCACCGAGCTTGCAAGGGTACTCTTCGGCATTGACCGGAGCTACGGCGGAGCCATTCTGCAGGACGGTCGGCAAATTGCGGTCAACTCTGCCCGGGACGCTGTCACTCGTGGCATTTTCCTCGTCCCGGAGGATCGCAAGCGTAACGGCATTCTTCTTGATCTCCCGATCGCCCAGAACATAACCCTTGCCGATCTCCCCAAGCTCTCCAGCCGCTTCATGCTCTCCGCTGAGCGGGAGAGGGCGGCGGCCGAAAAGCAGCGCGTTCGCCTCGGTATCAAGGCGCCCTCCGTTTCGACGCGAACCGGCACTCTGTCCGGCGGCAATCAGCAGAAGGTGGTGCTTGCCAAATGGCTATCGATGAGCCCCAAGGTGATGATCTTCGACGAGCCGACGCGCGGCATTGATATCGGCGCGAAGAACGAGATCTACGGCCTGATGCGAGCGCTTGCCGATGCCGGAGTGGCGATCCTGATGATCTCCAGCGACATGGAAGAGGTGATAGGCGTTTCTGACCGCATCGCCGTCATGCACGAAGGCCAGATCGCCGGCATATTGGAAGAGGACGAAATCAGCCAGGAAAGCGTCCTTTTGCTTGCTGTCGGCAAACGCGTAAAATAGCGGCTGCGGCCAATACAAATAAGTATCGGGGATGGATCTCGAATGATCAAAAAAGATCTCGGACTGCTGCTTTTGATCGTCGTCGTCGGCATCGTCGTCGCCATCATCAACCCGCGCTTCCTGCTGCCGATCAACCTGGCCAACACCGCCAACCTGATCGGCCTATTCGGCATCCTGTCGATTGGCCAAGCCTTTGTTATCATAACAGGTGGTATCGAGCTTTCCGTGGGTTCGCTCGTCGCGCTTCTCGGCGTGCTGTTCGTCGATTTCGTCGCGGTCCAGGATATGTCATGGATGCTGGCGCTGCCGCTCATTCTCGTGCTCGGTGCGGTCATAGGTGCCGTCCACGGCTGGCTGATCACCCGGCTTAACCTGCAGCCCTTCGTCGTCACCCTCTGCGGCCTCCTGATTTATCGTGGGGCGGCGCGCTTCTATACGGCCGATGGAACGGCGGGTTTTGCTTTTGGCCAAAATTTCCCCGAGCTCGAATTCCTGACCGCTGGGCGGTCTTACGGCGTTCCCAACACTTTCATCGCGCTCGTCATCATTGCCGTGGTCATGTGGGTAGTGCTCCATCGCTCCGTCTTTGGGCGCTATCTTTACGCGATCGGCAAGAACGAGGAGGCGGCCCGCTATTCCGGGATCCGCACCGGCCGCATGGTCATGACGGCCTATGTCATCTGCGGGCTGCTCACGGCGCTTTCGGCGATTTATTTCGCCATGTACACGCGCTCGATCTCGCCGGCGAGCCATGGTCAGTTCTACGAACTTTACGCGATCGCCGCTGCCGTACTCGGCGGCTTTTCGCTCCGCGGCGGCGAGGGATCGATCGTCGGCGTCGTGCTGGGCACGGTGCTGCTCCAGGAGTTGCAGAATCTCGTGAATTTACTCGGTATCCCCTCGTCGTTGAATTTCGCTGTTATGGGTGGCGTGATCCTCATCGGCGTCCTGATCGACCAACAATGGCACGCGATCCGCGCAAAGCGCCGCCTCGTCTCTGCCGCCCGGCAGGCCGAAACCCGTCTTTCGAACGAAAGCAGCCTGCCGGTGGTCGCCAATCAGGACTAGTTCCGTCGACGGGCCACGGTGTACGTGACCTCTTCCGGTGAGAGAACACAATTTGCTTGCGCAGCTTGGTTCCTTTGTGTCTCCGATTCTGATCGGGGCCAGTGTGCTTCAGAGCACTTGGCTATCCCGGTCGTTGGGCAAACCGATCGCGGTAGACCAATGGGCTAACACCATATCGGCGACCGAACTGGAGCCTCAGGTTTTCAGCGCTTCCAAGTCCGGTCACCCGCGCGATGTCGTCGGGCGCGGACGAACTGGTCTCGAGCATGATGCGAGCCTGCTCCAGCCGCTCCCTCAAGATCCATTTGAGCGGCGGCAAGCCCGTAAACGAGCGAAAGCGACGCTGAAAGGTTCGTTCGCTCATGCCGGCATGGCGGGCCAGGGAACTGACCGTATGTGTATGTTGAAGATTCGCCTGAATGCGATCCAGGATCGATGACAATCGATCTGCCTCCCGTCTCAGGGGCACGGGGCGCTCGATGAACTGGGATTGTCCTCCCTGGCGATGGCTGTACATCACCAGGCGACGCGCCACCGTATTGGCGAGTTCCGCTCCAAAATCCGAGCGGACAATATGCAGGCACAGGTCGATGCCTGCCGAACTGCCGGCCGAGGTAAGAATGTCGCCCTCATCGACATAGAGGCAATTCGCGTCGATCTCGATAGCAGGAAAACGCTGAGCCATGCCCTCGGCAAAACGCCAGTGCGTCGTGGCCCTACGGCCATTTAGCAAGCCGGCGGCTGCGAGCACATAGGCGCCCCCGCAGATGGAAACGATGCGGGCGCCGCCCTCATGAGCGCGGGCCAATGCGTTACAGATCTTATCCGGTACAGGCTCATCGGGGCCGCGCCAGCCGGGGACGATGATCGTTCCGGCCCGGTACAGATCGGCTTCGGTCCCTGTTGCTGCAACCGTCAGGCCACCGCAGGCACGAAGAACCTGACCCTCCAGCGAGACCGATTTGAACTGATACCAGTTCGGTCCTGCTTCAGGGCGATCCAGGCCAAAGATTTCGGCAGTGATTCCGAACTCGAAGGTACAGAGGCCGTCATAGACGAGGCTGACGACACGGCTGTTTTCAGGAAAGCGTAAGTTCTCAGTTTTTGGCATGAATGCCGTCTTATCTGGCAATCCTGCCGCTGGCAACGCGGGCGCCGGCCATGCGACACGGTACTCGCCAACAAATTACGGAAGAACACGATGAGCCGCGATACGGACCTGCTAGACGCGATACAAACCTATTTCGATGCCCTTTACGCCTGCGATCTTTCACTCTTTGACCGGATCTTTCATCCTGCCTGCAGCCTCTTCGACGCTGACGAAGGCGCAGTCGCAGTCGACCCGATTGCAGATTATCGCCAGGTGATTGCGAAGCGCAAACTCCCGCTAGCCGCTCGCAGGAACGCGAAGACGAGATCATTTTGATTGACTGGCTGTCGCCGGTTGCGGCCACCGTGAAGGTCAGGCTGCGGATCCACGCGAACGTCTTCATCGACTATCTTTGCTTCTTGAAAGGCACTGAAGGCTGGCGGATTGTCGCCAAGGTCTGGCATCTCGAAAGTATGCGGGCATCATCGTAGCGGCCAGGATAGAGGCAGGAGAGTAAGGCCATGATTTTATCGTACGACGAACGGTCGCCATCGATCGATGCCGATGCCTGGGTTGCGACGGACGCGACCGTATGTGGCGATGTTGCGATCGGTGCGGGTAGCAGAATCATGCACGGTGCTCGCTTGGTGGCAGAAGCCGGCGGCTCCATCCGCATCGGGCGGAATTGCATCGTGTTCGAGAATGCGGTGATCCGAGCCACCAGTCGCCATGACTGTTCCATCGGAGATCACTGCATAATTGGCCCCAACAGCCATGTGGCTGGCGCCCAGATTGACGTTGAAGTTTTCCTCGCCACTGGGGCAGCCGTGTTTCACGGGGCACAAATCGGAAGCGGGTCGGAAGTCCGCATCAACGGAACCGTACACCTGCGAACGCGGCTGGAGCCGGGCTCGACGGTGCCAATCGGATGGGTCGCTGTCGGTAACCCAGTGCAAGTTCTGCCGCCGGATCAGCACGAAGCCATCTGGGCGCTCCAGAAGACACTGGATTTTCCTGGCTTCGTCTATAACGTCGATAGAAGCTCGCCCGATGTGATGAAAACGATTACGTCACGCTTGTCCGATGCTCTTGCAGTTCATCGAGCCGAAAAGGGCTTGAGTGGAGTGTCGGGCCTCGCGCCACAGTAGCACCGGCGCAGGCAGCAGTGTCCTTTGCTCTCGGGCCGGGTCGGGTGCCTCCCGGGGGAGTTCGGCGCAAAGGTCCTACAACTCACTTCCGAATATCAGCAGGCGGCTCGAAAAGTCAGCCGCGAGCGGTACGCCGGCTGTGATGCCGCTGCCCAAACACAGCTTTGTCAATTGTCGCATGCACGCCGAAATTTCCGTCGGCGACTTGCGTGATGCCGAAATCGGCGGCCAGAGACATGATGCTCAGCACCTCGTCTTCCGTGAGATCGTATGTTTGCATGATGAAACGGCGCGTCTGGCGGAAGGCATTGCGCAACGCCAAATCGATGGTGGATTTTTTGTATACGTCAGACTGCGCGTTGCTGCCCAGGTCCTTGAGATAATTGGGGTGGCTGAAGCTCTGTATCACCCAGCTGCGCTCGGTTTCTATGAGCGGCGAGTTAAGACCGCGCAGGAAAGCTGGGCACGCGTCACCTGTCTTATGGAGCTTGATAAGGATGTCGCCCGTCAGCGAACACTCAAGTCCCGTGCCATTGATCTCGCCGTCCGCCTGCGCGAAATGTCCATCGCCGAGCGAGAGTAGTGCGCCATGAACCGCAACGGGCAAATAAAGCTTCGCACCGGCTCCGATCCTCCAATTGTCGACATTGCCGCCGAAATAGCCCGGTGGGATGGAATCGACCAGGTCGGCCTCGCGCGGAGCCACGGCGACACACCCGAAATGCATGCGCGCCGGTATGCGCACGGTGCTTTCACTCAAGTCGCGGTGCGATACCTTGCTGTGGTCGACGGGTACACCCGGATAGTCGATCGTCGGGTGGACAACGCCGAATGGGTCGGTCTGCGGTTGCCATTCGTAGCTGTACAGCGGCCGCGCGGCGGTCGGGCACTGTGTGTCGATTTCAAAAATCGTCACCGTTTCGCGTTTGGCGTCCGGGTTCAGAAGGTCGTGATACTGAAACCCCCACCATGCCGATACGTTCGATGCAAAAGTCTTGCCGGGGAATGTAGCGCTCGGCCTTGGCCGAATATCGACGAACTCGATCTCGAGCACGTCGCCCGGCTCGGCGCCGCGCACATAGATCGGGCCGGTCATGATGTGAACGCCGAATCCCTCGCCGGCGCCGCGCCCGAAAATCGAAGCGTTGGCCGGACCTGCACCGCGACGGTCGACGAGCTTGCGTTCGGGTGACCATTCGAACACGCTTTCGGCCCCGCTGTCGCCCGCCACCATCCGCTGCCAGTCGTCGCCGGCGTGCTGGGTGAGTGTCTCGACGGTGACTGTGTCGCCCGGATCTACGCGCAGCACCGGCGGCAGCGAACGGCTGAAAAAGCCCCAATGCACGGTTTCCGCAGTTGCGGGCAAATGCCAATGGTCGGAGCGTTCGCGAGCTATTGCGGTTGGTGGACGATCCATGGGCGCCAGAAGCATCTGGGCGCTGCGCGCCGGCGCCACCTTGCGGCCGCCCGGTTTGCCGCGCAGCGGATAAGTTTCCTCCGTCTGCGCCCGAGCGTGCCTCACCTGTTTGGGACTCATTCCAAACGTCGCGCCAAAAGCGCGGCTGAAATGTGATTGATCGCGAAAGCCCCAGCGCTGTCCGATCGAGGCCACGCTTTCATGTGCATGGTTGGGATCTGCCAGGTCTATGCGGCAATGTTCGAGGCGCTGCTGGCGCACATAATCGGAGAAGCTTTCCCCACGTGCCTCAAACAGTTTTTGTGCGTAACGAACGGAAAGCCCTTCTAGTCTCGCGATGACAGCCAAGGCTAAATCGGCGTCCGACAGACGGGCGTCGATCGCCGCCGCGACGCGCCGGAAATGCGCCGCTTGCACCCCGGTCAGGCTGCCAGCGGGCTCACGTATCTCGCCCAGAAGGGCGCTTGCTACGAGCTCCGTCAAGGCCACGCCGGCGGCGGTCAGATCGGCGGCACCGGAAGTCTCGAGACTTGAGCCCAGCGTTCGCAATCCGGACTTCGCGACCGCAGCGACAACGGTGCTACCTAGCACTTTCGGTAAGCGGATGCCGTTGCGGCCAAGCCGAGCCTCCAGCGGACCGACGGCCGCCTGTAGCAGGAACGCACGGAAGTCGCTGCGGAAGGTCAACGACCAGTCGTCGGCTGTACCCAGCACCATCATGTCGCCGTCCGCGAGATCGACCGCCTGTTGCGGGGCGACAAGGCGCCCGCGCCCGGCAACGATAAGCGCGAAGAGGACCCCGTGGCTCTGGCGCATAGGCACGATACGCTGCGGTGTGCCGGAGATGTCGGCGAGGCGCGTGGTGGCGCTCGCTGCCCGCAGGCGCATGGTGCCTCTCGGAATCGGCTGATCGTCGACCGACGCGGAAAGGGATAGCTCCTCAAACCAGTCGAGCCACGCCTTATGACGGTGAGCGAGGGGCAGTTGGTCGATCGAGCGCGGTGTCACAAACATAAGAGAAGAGCGTCCCTGTTGGCCAATCTAGAACTGCCGCCGTGCGCGACAACGGGCGTCCCTCCGCCGCAGTTCGACTATATCCCGAAGCCGACCACAGTCTTTGTGCGCATGCGAACAATCTCTTGACTTTACGCGGTCAATAGGTGGAGCACAAGCTTGGTCGAAACTGCGAGCGTTCTGTTAACGAATTGAAATAATTACATGTTTTACACAGGCAGCGTAACCCGATGAATTTCGTGGCCGGTTAGGTGGGATTGCCGGTGGGGCGTGTGGTGCATACTGTCGCGCACATTCCTTCCACCAAAACACAAGGATTTTTTCATGTGCAAAGGCGATGATGCCAGTTGTCCGCATTTCGAACTTCACCATAAGAAGTTGAAGCAAGATCTAAATGCCGAGCGCCGCGGTTTTCTCAAGAGTGGCCTGTTCGCGGCCAGCGGACTGGCCGCGCTGGGCGCCGGTGGCATCTCGCTGGTCACACCCGCACTGGCGCAGGCCACGATATCGAAGCTGCCTGCCCAACGCGCCTATCACTATTTGCCGGCCAACGCCGAGACCGTTCATTGGGGCTACTTCAGCAAATCGCTGAAGCCGCGCATCGAGGTCAGTTCCGGCGACATCGTCACGATCGAGGCGCTCACCCACCATGCAAGCGACGACCTGGAGCGCATGATCGACGGCGACGAGGGTGCAGAGAGCGTTTATCTCTGGACGAAAGAGAAGAAGGGCGTCGACCGCCGCGGTGCCGGCCCTACTGACCCGGCAAAGTACAAGAAAGGTTCTGGTGAGGGGCAGGGTGTGCACATCATGACCGGCCCGGTCTATGTCCGCAACGCGGAGCCAGGCGACATACTGGAGGTGAGGATTCTCGATTGCGTGCCGCGTCCGTCCGGCAATCCCAAGTTCAGCGGCAAGTCATATGGCTCCAACGCGGCGGCCAATTGGGGCTTTCACTACAATGACCTCCTTGGCGGAACCAAGCGCGAGGTCGTCACCATCTACGAAGTCGATATCGCCGGCGGTAAAAGTTGGGCCGAAGCGGTCTACAATTTTCAATGGGTGCCGCAGACCGATCCGTTTGGCGTCAGACATGACACGATCGATTATCCCGGGGTTCCCGTCGACCACAGCCTGACCAATCGAAACTTTGACGTGCTGAAGGGGGTGAGACTGCCTATTCGCCCGCATTTCGGTACGATTGGACTGGCGCCGAAGGAAGCGGACTTCGTAGACACCATCCCGCCGAGTTACACCGGCGGCAACATCGATAACTGGCGCATCGGCAAGGGCGCGACGATGTACTACCCGGTCTCTGTCGACGGCGCGCTGCTCTCGGTCGGTGATCCTCATGCCAGCCAAGGCGACAGCGAATTGTGCGGCACAGCGATCGAGTGCTCGCTCACCGGTACATTCCAGCTCATCTTGCACAAGAAAGCGGACCTTGCCGGCACACCGCTCCAGGAGCTCAACTACCCCATGCTCGAGACGCAAACCGACTGGCTCGTGCACGGGTTTTCCTACGCCAACTATCTCGAGGAACTGGGACCGAGCGCTCAGAGCGACATCTATTCTAAGTCGTCCGTCGACAGAGCGCTGCGCGATGCGTTCCGGAAGATGCGCCATTTCCTCATGACAACCAAGGGACTCACGGAGGACGAAGCAATTTCTCTTATGTCGATCGGAGTAGACTTCGGCATTACCCAGGTCGTCGATGGAAACTGGGGGGTACATGCGGTGGTGAAGAAGGACATTTTCAGCGCCCGCGCCGCCTGAGACGTGTTGGGGAAGCGAACGAATCTCATGGCATGAGATTGTTAGGAAGTGAGTGGTCGAGCAAGTACGGTGGGTAGCCTTCCCCGTCAATCTGGTCGCTAGGCGCCGGCGGTGCCCGCCCCGACGTGTACACTGAACGGCCCAACCTCCGCGATTGTTATTCCCCCTCCACTCCTTAACGTGGATTTGGCCTGCCCTTCGGGGCAGGCTTTTTGCGCAATCATCACGGTGGCTGCAAAGGCGCAATCAGCCGCGGATTGTCTTTATGTCAGGTAGCGAAGCCGAACTATCTGTTTCGATCCATTACGGTCATAGGCAAGCTTCGTGTTCAGTCGGACACCCGCAGCGCGCGATGTCTGTTGGCGCGCCCGACATTTTGAGAAGCGACGTGGCGCTGTCTATTGCGCTTTTCCCACCTGCCCGCGGATCTCTCCGTCAGGGAATTTCTCCGTGTGGATGTTGAGATACCATTTTCCGGCTTGCAAGTCCGTCATGTGCTGATCGGTGATTTCCGCAGATCCCGAAGCTAGGGCGTTTGAGATATCGACCACCGGTCCAGCATTTTCACCCGCAGCCGCCGGACCGTGAAAATGCGCTGCAGTGGCATCACCAGAAAGACCGCTGGAAGTCACAGTCCATGTCAGTTTTTTAGTGGCGGTATCGAGGGTTATGTCGCCAGTTCCCTTGCCCGCGCTGTCATTAGGCGGCACCTCACTCGATCCTCTCAAGTCAGCCTTGAATTTCAATGTCTCGGCCGAAACGGGGCTCGCAACGATGACAGCAAGCACAGTGAGGCCGGTAATGAGAGAGTTCTTCCGGATCATCATATCCTCCCAAGAAGCACGTGTATTGCAGGTGACCATTCAACTCTTGAGAATGATTCGGGTTCCGCCGGCCGAGCGGATCAGGGGCGCTGAGCGTTCCGACGAAACTATTAATACGTCTAAGATGAAGTTCCAGCCTGAGCTAGCGGCCTCCCTTGCCACGTCTGTGTCGGACAACCGAGATGCAGACTTACCGACTACGTCGTTTTGCACCGTTAACAAATTTCGTGTCGATCCTCGAAAAGGAATTCTGGCGACGTTGGACATTATGCGACGGCGGCTCCCAGGAGCGGTACTTAATCTGCCCGGCGGTGCTGGCACCGAGATATTTCTCCCGCGATAGCACTATGCCGATGGTGTGAAGGCGATTGCCATCAGGTCATCTTCAAGCAGCGCAGCCCCATCACCGTTGCGAGCTCAGAAACGGTCGTATCGTTCCGCGGGCTGGGGTGACTTCAGCTTATGGCAGATGCAGCTTTCATCATCGGGAACCCGAGCGACGGTTTCCAGCGCCACACGTGATGCGATCACCGACAGACTCGGCATCACGTCGTCCTGCAGAAGCTGACCGCGATTTCGGTCCATGTAGTCGTTGAAACCGGCCGTGACGAAGGCGCAGGGCGTAAAGCACGCGCCGATCTCGCGCGACAGCGTGGCTTCAGGTGCGATTGAATGGTTGATTACGTCGGCGCCCATGGAGCGGAAGGCCATCGCTTCGGCCGGGCTGGTCAATCGGGGCCCGTATGAGTGGGCGGCGACGAGGCCTAGTTCCACGCCGTGGATGCGGCGCGAAGCGGGCCAGTGCCGTTTCGCAGTTTGCGCCAGCAGCGCGGCGCATTGCGGACAGACAAGTTGTTTTCCGGAGCAGTCGAACCGCTGTCGACCCTCAAGCAGGGAGTAGGGTGTCTGAGTGAGTTCAACGATATCTGCATTGATCACCATGTCGCCGGGCTGGATGGCCTTGTTGACGGCACCGATCGTCGAGCAGGAGAGGACGCGACGCACGCCCGACTGCATGAGGACCGAAAAAGCGCGTCGATGGCAAGAATGATCTATGTGGTCACGCGGATTGCCATGGGAATACATGCACAGAACGTGTTTCGTGCGCCCTTCCGCCGTCAGCGAGGCGTCGAACTCGAGGAGTTTCCAGTTCTCCGTCCGGCCATAAGGTGTGTCGAAGGCGAGGTCGCGCGCCAGCACGCGGACGCCGGCCATGCCCACATCCTCCGGAAAGGCGAGGCCCCAATTGGCCGACCCGGTGATCAGAGCGGTTCTGACGGAGGGGATAGGTGCGGTTGTCTGTCTGTCAGGCATTGTCACATTCACTTTGAGGCATCGTTGGAGCGCACATTGAGGATCAGGACGACGGCCCCGACGAAGATTGTCCACAACGTCGAAATGGCCGCGATAGTGGGATCAATCTGATCCCGCAGCGAGATGAACATCAACTTGGGCAGCGTCGTGTTCGCTCCGCTGGCGACGAAAATGGAGATCACCGCTTCGTCGAGAGAAGTGAGGAAGGCCATAAGTCCAGCAGCGACGAGGCTCAGGGCGAGTTGTGGCGCGATGATTCCGCCGATCGCTCTCGGCCAGCCGGCGCCCAGGCTTCGCGCCGCCTGCGCCTGCTGCCAGTCGAACCGGTTCACTGCCGGCTGCAAAACCACGATGGCCACCGGAATGGCGAGCGTCACATGTCCGGCAAGCACGCCGACGAAGGATCCGATCAGGCCGAGTTTTGCCAAGACGATGAACAAACCGATGGCGAGCAGGATTCCCGGTGTCACCGAAGGCGTGAGGAGAAAGCCGTAGACGCCTCCTGCGAGCGGTGAGCCCAGCCGGTTGATGGCGATCGAGGCCAGGAAGGCAACGGGAACGGCGATTGCGGCAGTCAACGTACCAAGCATAAGGCTGGTCTTCAGGGCCGCCATCCAGACGGCCGAGCCGAAGAAGGTCTCGTACCAGCGTAGCGACCAATCCTTTGGTGGAAACTCGAGCAGATCGGACGCGGAAAAGGACAGCGGCACGACGATCAGTGTCGGCAGCATGAGAAACAGGAGCACCAGGCTCGCGACCGTCCAGATCAGGGCACGTGCAAGCCGGCTGTCTTGATAGGCGTCAAGCATAGTGGACCTTTTCACGGGCCAGCCGGCGGATCGCGGCGAACATGCAGCCGGCAATAAGAATGAGGAGCAGAAGCAGCATTCCCAGAGCGCTGGCACCTCCCCAGTCCTGGAATGTCGATAAGGTCCGTTCGATGCGGATCGCGATGGGGTTGACCTTGCCGCCGCCAAGTACCGCCGGCGTGATGAAGAAGCCGAGTGTGTAGATGAAGACAATCATCGAGCCAGACGTCAGGCCGCCCGAGGCGAGGGGCAGTATGACCGTTGCAACGCAGCGCCAGAACCCCGCGCCGAGGCTCGCCGCGGCGCGCACGACATTGCCATCAATGTCGCGCATGGCGGCATAAACAGGCAGTACGAAGAGCGGCAACATGTAATGCGTCATGCCGATCAACGCCCCGGTGAAATTGTAGACAAGCGGCAGCGGCTGGTCGATCACGCCGAGCCAAGCCAGCGTTGAGTTGACCAGCCCATCTCGCCGCAGCAGCACCAGCCATCCATAGGTTCGCACCAGGATCGAAGTCCACAGCGGCAACATGATCAGTATCAGCACGCGGTTTGCGACGCGTCGATTGGCACTGGCCAACGCTAGCGCCAGCGGAACGCCCAGAACCACGCAGATGATCAAGGTGGATAGCGACAACGCCAGAGTGGTGCCGAGAGAAGACCAGGTTAGGCCGCTCGACAGAATTTTATCGTAGTTGCCGAGCGTCGCCTCACCCGCTACCGTCTGGAAAGACTGTCCGAGGATCCAGAAAATCGGCGCCATGGCCGAGACGCCGACGATGACAATCGCCGGCCAGGCAAGGCCGACGAAGAAAAGGCGCTCGCGCCTTTGTTCACGCAAGAGACCGGGATCGCTCATGAGGAGCGCTCCCCTTCGAGAAGATGAACGTGGCCGAATTCCGCATAGGCGCGAAGCTTGGATCCGATCTTGAGCTCGCTGCAGCCGGCGGCCCGGTTCGCCGCCAGACTCAGCATGAACTGATCTCCCATGGGGGTTTCCAGGTTCAGCAGCCAGTTCTCACCTCTGAACGCCTTGGAGGTGAGGCACCCGGTCACTTCGACCCGATCCTCCTCAAGGCCGGCCGGTTCTAGTTCGAAATACTCCGCCCGGATCATTGCGAGGCGTTCGCGCGGCATGCGCGCCGCGCCCGCGCCCTGGAGATTGTTCGTCGGCGCGATGTTGGCCTCCCCCATGAAATCCGCCACGAAGCGGTTTCTCGGTCGACGATAAATGTCCTGTGGCGCCCCGATCTGCTCTATGCGTCCGGCGTCCATCACCGCGATACGGTCGGACATGGTCAGCGCTTCGCGCTGGTCATGTGTCACATAGATTGTGGTGACACCGAGGTCGTCGTGCAATTTGCGGATCTCGAACTGCATGTGCTCGCGCAAGATCTTGTCGAGCGCCGATAGGGGTTCGTCCATCAGCATGACGCGCGGTTCGAAGACAAGGGCGCGCGCCAGGGCAACGCGTTGGCGCTGGCCGCCGGAGAGCGCGGCGATGTCGCGCGCCCCGAATCCGGAGAGCTTCACCCTGACAAGCGCCGCCTCCGCTCGCTCCCGGGCCTGTGCTTTAGGAACGCCACGCAGCCTCAAGGGGTACTCGACGTTCCTCGAGACGCTCATATGTGGAAATAGAGCATAGTTCTGGAAGACGATGCCGATGTTCCGTTTGTTGGGCGGCAGGCGGGTTACGTTCTGTCCACCTATCGTCACCGCGCCGGTTTCCGGCCGCACGAAACCCGCGAGCGCCATCAGCAGCGTCGTCTTGCCGGACCCCGAAGGGCCCAGCAAGGTAAGGAATTCGCCAGCGGCGATATCCAGTGTGACATCGTCGAGAGCCAAATAGTTCCCGTAGGTCTTCCGGAGGTCTGCGATGGAAATCGGGAGCGAGGTTGCCCTCATTGTCACACCTATCGGGCTTAGCGGCTGATCATCTCGTCGAAAGCGCGTTGGGCCGTTTCGCCATTCTTGACCCACCATTCGGCATTGGAGAACACGGAACCGTCGACATTGCCCGGCGCCGTGGCGAGCAGCTTCATCTTCTCGGCGGAGATCAGCTTGAGTTCGTAAGCCTTCGGATTGACGGGGCCGTAGGCGATGTAGTCGGTCAGTTTGGCTTCCCGCTCCGGCGTTGTCATCGCTGCGATCAACTTCATCGCTGCCTCGCGATTTGCGGCACCTTTGGGCACCGCGAGACAATCCGTTCCAATCACCGAGCCCTGGAACTTGAAATCCGCCGGTCCACCGTCGGTTTTGACGCTTTCCGCACGACCGTTCCAGGTTACGACCAAATCGGCTTCCCCGTCCTTCAGGATCTGAGCCGACTGCGCGCCCGATGTCCACCAGACCGCTATATTCGGCTTAAGTGCCTCAAGCCGGGCGATGGCGCGGTCGAGGCCACCAGGGGCGCTGAGCTGCTTGTAGATGTCAGCCGGCGCCACGCCTTCAGAAAGAAGGGCGATTTCGATTAGGTCTTGCGCATTGGCACGAAGCGCACGCTTGCCGGTATATTTCTCGACATTCCAAAATTCCGCCCAGTTGGCTGGAGGATTGGTACCAATAGCCTTGGTATTCCAAGCCATCACAGTGCCGTAGGAGGTGAAGGGATAGCAATATTTGGACTCGGCGCCAGGTGGCAGCGATTGGGGGTCGATGATCGTGTAATCGAGTGGCTCAAGCATGCCCTGCTCAGCGGCCTGTGCACCCTCTGGGGAGCCGAGATGGATGACGTCGGTCGTCACCGCACCGGACGTGACCTGCATCTTGAGTGCGGCAAAGCCATCGCTCTGGGTCTCCTCCCGCACGGTATATCCCAGCTCCGCCGCCGCCGGCTCCCACATTGCTTTCTTGACAGCGTCGCCATAGTCGCCGCCGGCGGTGGTAATGGTCACGTTCTGGGCAAGCGCGGGCACTGCCGCAAGCGCCATCGCTGCGACGGAATAGCGGAAAAGCTGCATCATTGGCTCATCTCCTTGGTTCGCCTCTGGTGGTCATTTTGGGCGTTATCGCCTCATTTTATGAAATCGTAACGTTACGATTGCGCTTTATCGGCAAGTCGTCAAGCGTTTTGTTCGCCACGCCACGCTTTCCTTGCCATGATGGAATTGCCGACCTACAAGGAAGAAAACGGCAACGATCAGAGGCGACATGACGGCGAAGGGTAGGCCGAACCTCCGGAGGCTCGCAGATGAGCTCGGGCTCTCCGTGACTACCGTGTCGCGGGCACTCAAGGACGGGCCGGAAGTTCATCCCGACACGATCAGGCGCGTGAAGGCGGCTGCGGACGCGGCCGGATATGTGCCTAACCTGCATGGTCGGGCACTACGCACCGGTTCTACGCGTAACCTGACCGCGATCCTGCCGATGGAGACCAGGGACTACCTGTCCGATATCGCCAAGCTTCCCCTAATGGAGGGGATGACCCTGGCGGCAAGGGAGCTCGGCTACAGCTTGACGGTCTTTTCAACCACGCCCGAGGAGAGTCCGCAGGAGAACCTCGACATGGTCCTCCGTTCGGGCGCCGCCGATGGTGTGCTCATTACGCGCATATTGGCGGAGGATCCTCGAATACCCCACTTGTTGGAGCAGGGGTTTCCGTTCATCGCATTCGGGCGCAGCAATCTCGATCGGGACTATGCCTATGTCGATATCGATAATGAACGCATCGCGTATGAAGCTTCCTCGCTTCTGTTCGAACGGGGCTGCCGCCGCATCGCGCTCCAGTTGCTGACCCGGGAAGATCAGTACAGCGCAATGCGGCTGGCGGGCTATCGCAGGTCGATTCATGAGCAGGGGCTAACCTTCGACCCCGTTCTGATCGGGCATGAGGATTTTACTATCGAGGCCAGCGAACGCTGGATCGGGCGGCTGCTCGAAAGCGCCGATCCACCGACCGGCCTCGTCTGCGCCAACGAACTGGGGCTGCTGGGGGCGCTTAGCGCCTTGCGCAAACGCGGGCTCGCCGTCGGCCGCGACTTCAGCATCGCGACCCGCGACAACACCCGCATCGCACGATATCTCTCCGCGCCGCTCATGGCGCATTCAGTGGACATGGTCAGCGTCGGCCGCGCCTTGGTCGAGGGCCTCGTTTGCCGCATAGAGCATCCGGACGCCCCGCTGTGGCAGAAAATATTCGCGGGCGAGATGTCCATGATCCAAGATGAATGATTGCTGGGCCGCGAGCTCGATTTCCACTCACGACCTTAACACCCCCCGAGTGCAGATCCGGAAGTTTTTTTTACATTTGCCCCAAGGTCAAAGCCTAACGATTGATGCCCCGGTCGAGCAGCTTCCCAGATCTGATTCAAAACCTCGGCCGTAAGCCAAGCCTTGTCTCGCGGTGGGAAGCGACCGGAATACTGTAGCACGATAGCCGGTGTGTCCGATGGCATAGCTCGCACTGCTCGTGAAATCCGGTCTGCCTGAGGATGCTTGTTCACCAGGATATTGCGAAGGTATTGTAGTCAATGCGGCAGCAGAACCTCTATGGCACTGCGCCCGGTGTGAGGAGGCTTCTTAGAGACGTGATTATTTTTTCTTCTCTCCCGGGGGAAGCCCCTGCTCAATCAACCTGTCGAGGTAGTCGCAGTAAGGACTGCCTTCATAGAATGGGTGGGCCGCCTCTCGGACGTATTCCGCATTCAGGTTTGGAAACTTCTTCAAAGCATCAGAGATCCAGAGCCTCACTTCATCGGTATTGCCCGACTTGAGGGCGAGCAACGCTGCCCCAATGAATGGGTAATAGGTTGTGCGTTCGAATGACGCGCCTTCCCGTAGATGCATCCGGGCCGTTGAGAGGTCATCTGGCTTGCCCCTCAGCATCAAGCCAATACCGAGTAGTGTCTTGAACGCAAACATAGACGGGTCGTGAGGACTGAGATCGATGGCATTTTGTGCGGCTCTAACTGTCGTATCGGCGTCCCTGAGCCGTACGGCTGCCATTCCATGGGCGAAGTGAAGAAATGCGTAGTTAGGATTTAATGCTAGGCCCTGTTCAGCGACAGGCATGGCCTCTTCCGCTCGCCCGTCCACCGTAAGGAGGAGCGACATCATCGCGTAAGCGATATCGCTTCGCCTGTCGATTTCTAAGGCCTTCGTGGCGAATGATAGTCCCTCCTTGACAGCGACAGGCGCGTCTGCGGCACGCCCCCAAAGGACGAGTGCGTATCGGTGCCGAGCTAAATAGGCGTAGGGAAGTGCGAAATTTGGATCGTGTTCGAGCGCTTGTAGAAGAAACTTCTCGGCAGTGGCTTGAGAACCTGCTTCGAAGGAAAGCAATTCAGCAAGGCCGCGGTGACAAAGTTCCCAAGCAGTAAGATTATCCGTCGATTTGGCGAGGGCGAGGCCCCGTTCGTGCGCTCCCAGTTCTGGTTCGATGCCCGCGATAATCCGGCGCGTTATCTCGTCCTGTACATCAAAAAAATCGGCGATCGGACGATCCCACCGCTCGGCCCAGATGTGTGCTCCAGACCGCGCGTCGATTAGCTGTACAGTGATCCTCAACCTATCACCGGACCGCCGAACCGATCCTTCCACGACGTAACGCACACCAAGTTCCCGGGCGATCTTGCGTACGTCCTTGGCTGTTCCCTTGTAGGCGAAAGTCGAGTTGCGAGCGATCACGAACAACCATCGAAAGCGACCTAGCTCTGTGATGACGTCTTCGACCAGTCCGTCGACAAAGAAGTCCTGATCGGGGGTGGCAGAGAAATTCTGGAATGGGAGAACCGCGATCGAAGCACGTTCCTGTCCAGGGAGCCGAACCGCGCTAACCGGCGTGCCGTCCACCTCGACCTGCCACACGTCAATTGGTTCGGGGATGTTCTTTACGGACTGTGGCCCAAGCCACGTCATCCCAGCCTCTATCTTGCCTTGCACGTGATCGCAGATTGCACGAGATACGCATATACCTCCGGCGGGTGCGATGGTTTCCAAACGCGCAGTGATGTTGACACAGTCGCCGAGGATGTCGTCCCCATCGATCACCACGTCTCCCAGATGAATACCGATCCGGAAACGAAGACGTCGGTCTTCCCCTTGAGGAGACTCGCGCGAACTCAAGTTGCGCTGCATTAGAAGGGCCGCTCTTACCGCCAATACTGGCGATGGGAATTCGACTAGGAGCCCGTCGCCCATGGTTTTGACGATCCGGCCACCGCCTTCCAAAATCGCCGGGTCAATCACGTAGGTTCGCGCATCGCGCAGCCGCGAAATGGTGCCTTCCTCGTCCGCCGCCATTAGACGAGAATAGCCAACCAAATCGGCAGCCATTATTGTGGTAAGACGACGTTCCATGCTTGCCCCTCCGCTAAGACAATACAGTATCGCGTGATATGCAAATGCGAAAGCGCTCTGGAACCGCGCGAATCAGGATAGAACGAGAAATCCAAAAGCGAATGCGCTGGTGTCGCACCCGAAGGGATCGGCTTCTTCTCTTCGGCTTTCCGATGACGAGCGGGAATGGTGGCAGCTTAGAATGAGCAACGACCGCGGCGCGTCAACGTTCATTTAGCAATGTGCAAGCGCGAGTCCTTGAGCGCGTTGCCGATCACGCCGCTCTTGCCGACCCCCGACCCGCGTCGGCCGGCAAGTGCTGATCCTCGTACACAAGGGGGCAAATTGGAGGACGAAAAGGGGTCAAAGTTCCATGCCGATTGACAGCCATTGATCATGGTGTTCCCGACAACCCGCCACAGGTCCTACACTGAGGTATCTCTATATCAAAGTATAGAACACACGCGCCCTCCGCACAGTGGTCCAGATCCCTTGAGTTTTGCAAAGTGGAGACCCGCAACCCGATACGAGGAAGACAGAAATTTGACCGTCTCGCGCTTTCAGGGCCTAACGCCGTTTATCTTGAGGCTTGGCCGCCGTTGACACAGCGTTGACGCCTGAGAGACTGGAGCATTCGGACGATTTAATGATTTCCGGCTGCTCCACTACTGTCGCGGTTCGCCTCGACGGAGTGCTCGAAAAACCACTCGTTCTAGATTTGGGGGACGATTTTTGGGCTTTGTGGGCCTGATTTTGAACACTGGAGTTTGCAATGCGCTTTTACTTTTTAGTGGCTCTTATGCTTGGAACATTCGCGGGTATACCGGCGGTGCCGGCAGCAAACGACACGATCATCGATACTTCCCATTCAATCATCGATGGCAAGTCCGACGTTGACGGGGTTGCTTATCATTACCTTTTGGCGCAGGGTGGGCCGAAAACGGTCGTGTTGCTGCATGGCTGGGGTACAACGTCATACATGTGGCGTCATGTCATGCCGCAATTGGCGACCCAAGGATATACAGTTCTCGCGCCGGATCTTCGTGGTCTGGGCGATACCGCCAAACCTCTGGCTGGATATGATAAGGCTTCGATTGCCGAGGACATTCGCAAGCTGGTGAGCAATCTGGGCATTGGTCCGTTGGTAAACCTTGTCGGCCACGACATGGGAGGCATGGTCGTTTATGCCTATGCCGCCAAATATGCCAATGACGTTGAGACACTCGCGATCATGGATGTTCCTCTCCCCGGCATCGAGCCTTGGGACGATTTGATCCAAGGTCCTCGTACGTGGCATTTCCGCTTCCACTCTGTTCGTGACGTTCCGGAAATGCTTATCGCAGGCCGCGAACTCGAATATCTGAAATGGTTCCACAATGCCGAGGGCGTTAACTCGCTGCCTTCGATAACGAAGCCGACGAAGTTTACGGACGCTCATATGCTCAGCCAGGGGCGCTTCGAGCCGGCTTTGAATACTATCGCGCCTTCCCCAAAGACGTTGAAGCTAACAGATTATTCTCGATCGAGAAGCTGCAGATGCCGGTTCTTGCCATGAGTGGAGTTGGGGGCATGGGAGCAGAGTATGGCAACCACATCCGTCACGTCGCAAGAAACGTACGCGGCGTGGTTGTGGAGGGTTCTGGCCATTGGATCCCCGAGGAGCAGCCTTCAGCCGTTACGAAAGCATTGATCGAGTTCCTACCTGCACCGTGATCGCGACCCTTCTATGCCATCTTTCTGTGCTAAAGCCGAATTCGCCAATCACGGCGCTCTTGCCGGCCCTCTGCAACCCCGACCGGTGTCGAGCCGGCAAGTGATAACCTCATACACAAAGGGGTCAAAATTGGATGCCGATAAGGGGACAAAGTTCCGTGCCGATTGACATTCGAGCGGATCGATCTGCTGCTGCAGGATCATGCAGCCCTTCCCGTCCCCTCGAGATCTCCGCCGTCGAAGGGTGATACGCAGCTTGATTCGTGTACTCCAGTTTCGACCTCTAGCGCTCGACCGAAGATTGTTAGCTTAATTAAACTTGCCATTGCTGCACTGGATGTATAGCTGCGCTGAACAATCTCTCCGGAATACCGCGGAAACCGGGCGTCGCTTGGTCTGGATCCTCTCGTATGTTCACGATCGTCCGCGTTTTTCCTTTCGACTTTGACGACAAAAGCCCATGCGTGAAGCTCGTGCACAAAGCAGGAGACTGGGCATCTAGACGACGGCCGGCATTTTCTGATACGCGGGCTGGATACCGCATTCCTGTTTGTTCGTCTGGGACTGCCTCTGCCTAATCTCGGGCTTGGAATTATCCGCCGCATAGAATCCGCGAGCGTTCCCCACCCAATAGGCAGCTCGCCTTCACGGAGACAACGGGACGACGAAGTCTTCGATGATCGTTGCCGACAGCTGCCGCCGTACCCAGCAAAGCGGTTTCAGTGTTTCGCGTGCGAAAGGCATAGAATTTCGCGATACGCGCACAGCTCATCGAGCAGTGTCCTTTCGATGGCGAGGATTTTAGCCTTCTCCGCCTCGCCGACGAGCTGGATGATGTAGCTCTGCTGATCATTGCCCTGTCTGTCGATGAACGGGTTCAAGAGGCTTTCGGGATCTCCAAGTGCAGGCAGGGCACCGATGTCTTCATTCGTGACATTGGGGGCATAGAACATAAAGTGCGGCATTGTCATGGTATGAACTTCCATGTCCGGCGGCCCAACCGTGCGCATGATCGGGGATACCATGTAAGAGAGGCCTGGTCTGTTGGGAACGCCGTAGGTCTTGTCCTCATATCGCTTCTCGATTTCGGATTTCAGGACCATTGGGGACATCCCCTTAGCACGGAGTGCGGCCACGTCCATGATAACCTTAAAGTGAGCATTTGTGCCGGCCGCATCGTAGCAGAGCGGAATGTAGATATCGTTTCGAAAGTCGGCGAGTTCCCACGCCGTCCTCTCGACCAGGCAGGCCAATCCGTTGCTTCCCTGTCTGGCCAGCGCGTAGCCCTTGGCGGGATCGAGAATGTAGACTGCAGCCTTGCCTCGTAAGGCCGGCGGAAGGGCGCTGAGAGCGTAGCGGATTTCGAGGTCGGATGCCATTTTGTCGAGGGCCGTGTCGTAGGCCTGGCTCCTGCCGGTTAGCGCAATGCTGATACCGAGCGCGATGGCAAAGGCGAGCAGTGGTTTTGTGGCTCGCCTAAAGATGTCGCTCGCCTGTTCGAGGGCAATAACTGCCTTGCCGATAGTCCTACGTGTATTTGCTTCCTTGATTAAAGACATAACTCTCCTCCTGCCGGTTGCACGCCGTTCAAACAGCGCCGCACCGGTCAAACCAAATTATAGTGAGATCGCTCAGCCGACAGCGCCACGAGCCGCCGGCGCAATCGGGCGGACCGTGGCAGGTCAGAGAAACGTCAGGCGATGGCTTCTTCGAGTTTGTTCAGGACAGCGTTCCATCCGCCGATGTGAGCGAGGCGCGCCTCATCGCTTTGGAACTTGACCTGCCTCAAGGTAATCTCGGTCGTGTTCGCGTCGATGGCGGCGAGATCGATCGTGACGATACTGTCCTCAAGGGAATAAGGAGATTCCCAGGTAAAGGACAGGCGCGAGTAGGGATCGATTTCCAGAAAGGTACCCGTATGCGGTATTTCGCGATCGTTTGCTAGCATGACAATCGAAAACCGGCCGCCCTTGACCGCGTCAACGCTGACCCTCGACGGGCCATTGCTGTCCGTCGGGGTTTGCATGAATTTGGCAAGCATTTCCGCTGAAAGCCAGGCGGCAAACACCTTTTCGCGAGGCGCGGCGATCTTGCGGTTAACAGTCAATTCAAGCTCACTCATGTCCTTCATCCTTTGCATTGAGCACCTCTTCGAGCGCCTGCAGGCGCAGTTCCCAGACGGATTTGAGTTTGGCGAACCAGGCCTCCGTTAACCGCAGCGGTTCAAGTTCCGCGGCAATGAGATGCTCGCGGCCCAAAGTCCGGCGGGTGACCAGCCCCGCCTCCTCCAGAACCTTGATATGCTTGGAAACGGAGTTCAGGGACATGTCAAAATGAGCAGCAAGGGCCGTCACTCTCAACGCGCCCTCCTGAACGAGGAGCGTGAGAATCTTGCGCCGCGTGGTGTCGCCAGCGGCCTTGAGAATATGTGACAGAGCGTCTTCGTTCATTTATTCACCCGTATGGTTGAATATAACCATCGGCGATGATTAGTCAACCATTTGGATGAATGATTTTTCAAATTGTTTTGTTTCATGATGAGTCTCTTCGGCGCCGGCGGCGCCATGGCGCGTAAACGCGAGAGTTTGGAGAAGTCTTGATCGAAAGGCGCCTGTTGTTTGGTTAATACGAAATTATCAATTTAGTGCGACTTTTTAGGTCAACCGGTAAGCCGGCGTCGTAGGTGACTTCAACTGGAGACCCGCATGAAACGTCCGAGCATCAAGCAAGCCCTGATTCTAAAGCTGTCGATCATCAGTCTATTCATGGTTGGCTTGTCCTATGTGTCGCTGAGCACGATTTCGACACTCAGTGCCAATACTGAGCAGATAGGGACCTTCTGGATGGAACGGCTGGTGACGGCTCGCGAGATCAAGGGCAACTTCCTCAATCTGAAACTTGTATATACCCATTACCTCCTCGACGACACAGCACAGGAGCAGGATACCGGAAAGCAGAAGATCGACGCTGCTGTCGCCGCGGTCGAGAACGTCGTTTCCCAATATGAAAACGGCGTCCGCACTGAGCGTGGGCGCGAACTGATCAATCGGATTAAGCCGGAACTGAGCAAATACCGCGGGTTTGCTGAGCAAATGATCGCACTGCAAAATAGCGGCAAGACATCCGACGCGGTTCGTTTCTTCAAGGAAAACATGGAGCCGCAGGCCGAGCTGGTAAACAACGGAGTGGCGGATCTGGTTGATTTTATTCTCAGCCAGGCCGAAGGTTTTGTGGCTGCAAGCAGTGCTTCGGCGAAGTCCGCTTTCATGCTGACGGCAGCGATCGCAACCCTGGCCGTGCTCGTCGCCGTGGCCGGCATTGTGTTTGCGATCTCGGGCATCGCCAATCCGATCCGACGCATCGCATCCGCCATGAAGCGGTTGTCGGATGGGGACATCGATAGCGATATTCCCTATGCGGACCGTGCCGACGAAGTGGGTGAAATGGCCGGTGGCGTTGAAATCTTTCGTCAGAATGCCCTCAATGTCGTCAGGCTTGAGACGGAAGCTGCTGCATCCCGCAGCGAGAGCGAGGCGGCGCGCGCTGCCGCCCAACAGCGCGCCGAAGTCGAGGCCGAACAGTTGCGTTTCGCGACCACGACGTTGGGCGAAGGTCTGCGGCGGCTTGCGGCAGGCGACGTATCGTTTCAGCTTTCGCAGCAGTTTGCGCCGGAGTACGAGGCGTTGCGCGAAGACTTCAATGCTTCGCTCCGACAATTGGGCGCGACGATCGGCGCAGTGCTCCAGACGGTGCACAGCATAGACAGTGGCACCGGCGAAATCGCATCCGGCGCCCAGGACCTGTCCAAGCGCACGGAGCAACAGGCAGCCTCTCTCGAGGAGACGGCCGCCGCCTTGGACGAGATTACGTCGAATGTCGCGATGTCGACGAAACGCACGGACGAGGCACGCAACATGGCTCTTGAAGCCAATGTCAGCGCCCAGCGATCGGCGACGGTTGTATCGGAAGCAGAGCAAGCCATGCGACGCATCGAGGACAGCTCCCAGCAGATTTCGAACATCATTGGCGTAATAGATGAAATTGCCTTTCAGACGAATCTTTTGGCGCTCAATGCAGGTGTCGAGGCTGCGCGTGCTGGTGAGGCGGGCAAAGGTTTCGCAGTGGTCGCACAGGAAGTCCGCGAGCTTGCTCAGCGTGCAGCCCAAGCGGCCAAGGAAATCAAGGGGCTCATCCAAACGTCCTCAACGGAAGTCGAAAATGGCGTAAAACTCGTTCTTGAAACCGGAAGGTCGCTCACGTCGATCGGTGATTACGTTGCACAGATCAACCGGGTTATGGATGCGATTGCAATTTCGGCGCGCGAACAGTCGACCGGTCTTGCTGAAATCAATACGGCCGTTAATCAAATGGACCAGGCGACCCAGCAAAATGCGGCGATGGTCGAGCAGTCAACGGCCGCCGTCGCTTCGTTGTCCTCCGAGGCAAGCCGCCTGCGGGATCTGGTCAATCAGTTTCAATTGGACAGCGAGAAGAGTGTGGTGCAAATGCAGCGCAATGTGCGATCCCAGGAAAGCAACAGATCACCGGAGATGGTCGCTCCACGCCGCATGATCCAAGGATGAACCGTCAGCGACCGTGGTCGAGGTCCTGGAAGCTATTGGCGACGCTGATCGCCGATGCACCTCTGTTGAAATCATTGATGTTGCAGCTGATATGTGACTATGCGCCGACCGGCAAACATCCTCGCCGGTCCATTCCATACTCCCTTCGCGCCCGGAGCCCGTATGCCACAAGCTATCTGATCGGACTGAGCGTTAACGCGGCCGCCGCAGCATCGGGACGAGTGTCGGCGACGAACCGACCTGGATAGCGCCGAGCGGTTCGAAGCCGTAACGTCGGTAGAACGGGATGTTGCGCGGGTTCGAGGATTCCAAATAGGCCGGGGCGTGATCGCGATCGCACCGAGAGAGTGCGTACACCATCAGGGCGTCGCCGTGACCTTCGCCTTGATACGCCGGGTCAACGCCGATCAGGGGCAGGTACCAATGTGGCTCGGTCGGATGATAGGCGGCCATCTGTTCGAATATGGCCGTGGTTTCGGGGGCAAGAGCGCGCGCAACCGTGCTTTCGAGCACCGCACCAAGGCCTTCCTCGTCGGAATGTACTCCGGGCGATAGCCACAGCGCCGTCCCGGCGTAGCCGTCGGTGCAAAAGGCGCTGCCGTTAGAGAATGCGCTGCTCCCGAACGCCCGGATCATTCGCGGCATGGCCGCTAGGTACTGGTGTGCATGCGGCCAGGTCCATCGCGCCATAGGATCCGCTGCAAACGCCAGCATGATCGTTTCGACGGCCAGGTCTTCCTCGGCCGCGGCCATGATTCTCACTGTTGGCGATTTCACACTGCCCTCCTGACATAGGTAGTCCGACGAGGCGCCCGTGCCCGTTCTCAGCTACTCATCCGGATCGCGTGGGAGCGATACCGGTTGCTGCTGGCTCAGCAGTTGGGCGGCTTCTGGCGGCCAGTTTAAAGAGCGGACGTTGACGCCGAATGATGTCTCCGATCAAATAGCGCGCATGGAGCTAACATCAACGCAAGAATATGAGCCTCCCGAGTACGTGACCGAATGGCGAGGAGCGTTCAGGAACGCTGAGGTCAACGCTCTCCATGCGGAGTGTTTTGAGCATCAGGATTCCGCTGTCGATTGGTGGGCACAAGTAAACCGCTTTAGCCTCGGTTGGGTTTGTACCCGTCGCTCGGGGAAGCTGGTAGGGTTCGTTAATGTCGCGTGGGATGGCGGGGTTCACGCTTTCATTCTGGATACAATGGTGTCGCCTACCTTCCGGCGCCAGGGCATAGCAAAGGCCCTGATTGTGGAAGCCGTTGATCGCGTGAAACAAACCGACTGCGAGTGGCTCCATGTGGATTTCGATCCGCACCTCCGGACGTTTTATTTCGACGCTTGCAAATTTAGGCCGACCGACGCCGGTCTCATCGCCTTGAAGTGACCAGATCTAGCAGCGTCCGCTTTTGAGAGACCACCCAGGATGACGGCGGAATGGCTGCAACAGGATTAAGGCTGTCGTCCACTTGCTCAGCCTCCGAAGGCTATCCGGCCCACGGCTGCATAAGCTGCCGCCTTCCGCCCCAAGAACGCCTCAGCAGCGCGCCTATGTCGGCGCCAAACTTTGCCCTCACCAAGAGGTAGACATCGCGGTTGACCATGCTGAAAGACTTGGTCGCGCCGACACCGTATATTGCCCTCATCTGAGCGAATGGCTCCAGAGGTGCAAGACCGGACACTTGCCCGGTCAGGTAGTTACACTAAGCCGGCCTTGCGAAGCCCGTCCACGACTAATTCGAAGTCTTCGGGATTCTTGTAGGGCAATACTTTCCGGCGATGTTCCAGAGAATAGTCAGGGTTGACGCGGAACACTTCCTGCCACTCATGGCGGGCTTCTTCGAAGCGGCCCAGATGGCCGTAGCTCGCCGCCAGAAGCACGCGCGAGACGTCGGTGCCGGGGTTACGGACAAGTCGCCGCTTCAGGATGTCAATTGCCTCTTTGTACCTGTGCAACTGGAACATCGCTTGTGCCTGGAAGTGGAGGTATACGTCCGGATAATATGGGTTCAAGGCTATTGCCCGGTCGAAACAAGCGAGTGCCTCCGCAGACCTGCCGGAATAATGCAGTGCGTAACCGAGATTTTCGTATCCCTCGGCAAGATTTGGAGCGAGGGCGATCAAGCGTTTAGCTTCGCAAATGGCTACGTCGTGGCGTCGCGAATACAATTCGATCATGCCAAGCGCCCAATGTGCGTAAGGATATCGATCGTCGAGCGCCACTGCCCGTGTCGCAAACATTTCCGCTTGTTCCATTGCTGTCGACCACGCCGAGCTCCACTGGTTTGCGTAGTCCAGGATGTTTGCGAAGGCGAGGAAAGCGTAGGCGGGAGCGTAGCTCGGGTCCAGTTCGATGGCGCGCTGCAACAATTCCCGGCCTTGGATGTTTTGCGCTCTCGTGAACCGCCACAGCTGCTCTCGACCATGTAGAAAGCAGTCATACGCTTCTAGGTTCCCGGTTTGCTCGATCGCGAGCCGCTGCTGGTCGCCCTCCGCCAGGTTGATCGTGAGCGCGTCGACAATTTGCTGCGTCACGTCATCCTGCACGGCAAAGATGTCTGTCAGGTCGCGATCGAAGCGTTCGGCCCACAGATGTCCACCCGTGGTCGCGTCGATAAGCTGTGCGTTGATCCGTACCCTGGTGCCGGATTTGCGGACGCTGCCCTCCAGCACATGATGCACGCCGAGGTTCCGGCCCACTTCTTGAACGTTCACGTTCTTGCCCTTGAAGGTAAAGGACGAATTGCGGGCGATTACAAACAGCTGTGACAACTTTGAGAGAGCCGTGATGATGTCTTCGGAGATTCCATCGGCGAAATACTCCTGCTCGGCATCACCGCTCATATTGGAGAAGGGCAGCACGGCGATCGATAACCTCGGCGGCGGTGCTGCCGAAAGCGGAGCGGCCGGAATTCCGGGGGTCACAGTTGCCTGCGCGGCGGTGCCGACTTGGAGCGAGTAGATGCGGATCGGCTCAGCGATGTTCTTCAGCTGCGTGTTGCCGAGATCAGTGGCCGAAAGCTCGAGCCTCGTCTTGACTTGGCGATAGGCGTCTTCGGACAGGCAGATGGCGCCGGGGGCAGCGACGCCCTCCAGGCGCGAGGCGATGTTGACGCCGTCTCCCATCAGGTCGCCGTCACTCTCCTCGACTACGTCGCCCAGATGAATACCGATCCGGAATTCGATGCGGCGGTCCTGCGGCACCCCGGCATTGCGGTCGACCATGCCGTTCTGCACCTCAATGGCGCAGCGCACAGCGTCTACCACACTGCGAAACTCGACCAAAGCCCCATCCCCTGTGCGCTTGATCACGCGCCCGTTGTGCACGGCGATGGTCGGATCAATCAGGTCGCTGCGCAATGCCCGCAACCTGGCCAAAGTGCGGTCCTCGTCCGCGTTAGCGAGCCGGCTGTACCCGACCACGTCCGCGGCCAGGACGGCGGCTAGCTTGCGTTTCTCGCTCATAGGACCATCTCCTCGTCTCCGCCATACAGGGGGACGCAGGGAAAAAGGAAATTTTCGGTTTGCGCTCGGCTTTGACTGAGATTGAGCGCGCCATCTGGTCGCCGTCAACCCTGAAAGGTTACAATTCAGCACCCATCCGGAGGAGCGCTTGACGCAGCCCTCTATAAGTTCGACGGTGACAATGTTCGCCGCCGACGTCCATCCCTGGACAATGACTGCCCTGCCACGGTCGCCGAGCGGCGGCTATCTCATAAATGTGCCCTACAGCAAACTATCCGCTCCCGGCCCCAATCAGTCATTCCAGCCAAGCCAAAATCTTGGCTCGCTTAACGAATCTGTTAAAGAGGAATAACAGGGTCGTTGGTTCCAATCCCAACGGAGCCTTCTTGAAAAACGCTGTCATCGGGTATATTTTGATATCAAAGTCATCAAATCTGACAGGATGATATCAATGCCGGCGGTCACCATTCGTAATCTTTCTGATGAAACGCATCGCGCGCTGCGCGTGCGAGCGGCTCATCACGGCCGTAGTACGGAGGCCGAAATCCGTGACATTATTGAGGCCGCCGTTCGTCCATCTGAACGTGTGAAACTTGGCTCTTTACTCGCGGCCATAGGTCGGGACGCGGAGCTATCCAATGACGATGTTGAAGCCCTGCAGCAAAATCGCGATAAGGCGCCAGCCGAACCGATGACGTTCGAATGATCTTGTTGGACACCAACGTGATATCGGAGCCATGGAAACCGGCTCCCAACGGGGCAGTGGTAGCATGGATGGATGCCCAAGTCATCGAGACGTTGTTCCTTTCCGCGATAACAATTGCCGAACTTCGCTTCGGGATTGCCGCCATGCCTTCAGGCAAACGGCAAACAGTCCTTCGCGATCGCCTGGAGGGCGAAGTGCTACCTCACTTCGCAGAACGCGTCCTACCCTTTAATTCAGCCACCTCCCAATTCTACTCGGACCTCATGGTGCGCGCTCGCTTGTCCGGGAAGGCGGTCGGCAAGGCGGATGGATATATTGCAGCCACAGCAGCGGCGAATGGCCTCGCGGTCGCAACGCGCGACACAAGCCCCTTCGAGGCAGCCGGATTGAAAGTGATCAATCCATGGTCCCAATAAAGTTATATTCAGCTAAGTCTGTTCCAACCTGCTGACCCCCTGGGCGTATAATCGGCTCCAATTTGCCCCCCTCAGATTTCATGTTTCAATCTGCCGACGATGAAACCGATCGCATTTACGGAGAAAGCGTGCAGCGGTCAGGGCCGACAGTCCGTCAATGTCTGCGGAGGTTTCGGCGCTTGCGACTGGCGAAAAGCCGCTGATCACCATGATGGAGGCGCTGCGCATGCGGCGAAACCAAACGGTTTAGCCGTTCCACCAAGTGCCAGGACTGAGCACTTTAGCGCAGCTTCTCAACGGCGACGGCAAGACACGTCTTGAACGCGGCAAGGTCCGTATAGAGCGCATCCCGCGCGGCGTCTCCAATGATGAGGACGCCACCTCGCCGCTCAATCCCTGCGTGCAGCATGAGATTGTCGGCCAGGCCGAAATCCTCAATTGCAATACCGTTCGGGTCACGCAGTCGACCTTCTGCATCATATGCGACGGCCCCGCCATAAAGATCGCTCACTCGTCCCATGTGATCACGGGCCACATTCGTGTAAGCGAATACAGGCTTACCGCTTGCGCACATAAAGCCGAGTTCGAAGGCCGTCCCCGTATCGGCGGCAATGCCACGAAAGGGCGTCAGATTGGCGATGATCGCGTCAGCCTCGATCATCATCTTCTCATCCACCGCGTTTATCGCCGCGGCCCGCTCGCGCTTCGAGTTCGTGTGCGGGATTTCCAGATCGCCGGGCGAGAGCGGGAGAAGTCCCGCCTCACGGGCAAGTGCTGCCTTGCGATCGAGGATCTCACGGGCGTTGGGAAGGAAGACCTCCGGACCGGCCAGATAAACTTTACTTGTCATAAAATCGCACCTAAATGGGATGGGCTCGGCAACAGATCTTCTCGCTGTATCGCGAAGAAAGATCACAATCCAGTGGGGAAAGCCGCCCGAGCATTGTTCCGAAGTAAATTCGACGGTTGATGATGACAGGCCGGCTAGTGTGTAATTGTGCTTATTGCACACAAGCGGATAGCGCCATGCCGACCAGTACCCGATTTGCAGTCGCCGTCCACATTCTGACCGGTTTGGCCGTCAGCGACGGCAAGCCGATGCGCTCGGAGGATCTTGCCTATTCGGCCAATACGGGTGCTGTCGTCATTCGCGGGTTATTATCGAGGTTGAGCGATGCCGGTTTGACGCGACAGCTTTGGGCAGGCGGTGGCGCAATACACGTCCAAACGCGGCAGAGCGCCTTTAGCAATCACGCAGTTTCTCTAGAAGTTGCGGGCAGCAATCCAGCAGGGCGCAGCTAAGCTGGGTCTGCACAAAGCTGCTCGACCAAGGATCGCTGAATGCACTTTGCGGAATTTTGACACTAGCTGCGTTCGAGCCTCCTGACAACTTGCAAAAAAGGAGGCCTAAACAAGATCAGCAGGCATGCTAGGATTGGTGCCGCAGCGATTACCGGGCGCCTAAAGAATGACGAAGGACCGGAGACAGGGGCTCCTGTCATTAATACAAATCAACAAAGCCCGCTCGGACGGTTTAAACATCACTGCTGCAAAGGGGGGAAACGATGAAAAAAACATCTGCTAACTTGATTATTGCGGTGTTCGTGAGCCTGGGTCCTGCCTTGCCGGCTGCGGCTCAGGAGACAACCGATATCGGCACTTTGGACAGTGCGAAGGCCGGAAAGGCATTTTCCAGCAAACCCGCCTACTCGCCCTATGCGGGGCGTAATTTTCCGACCCGGCCGCTGTTTGGCGACACGCATCTCCATACCGGAGCCTCGTTCGACGCCGGCGCCTTCGGAGCGCGGCTGACGCCTCGCGACGCCTACCGCTTCGCCCGCGGGGAGGAGATCACGGCGTCAAGCGGCCAGCCTGCCAGGCTGTCACGGCCGCTCGACTTCCTGGTGGTAGCCGATCATTCCGACAACATGGGCATGTTTCCGGACCTCTTTGCCGGCAAGCCAGACGTCATCACCGATCCGCAGGCCAAGACCTGGTACGATATGATCAAGGCGGGTCAGGGTGCCACAGCGGCGCTCGAAATCATCTTCAGCTTCGGCAAGGGAACGCTGCCCAAGAGCATGATCTACGGGCCGGAGACACGTCCTTACAAAAACGCGTGGCAGGACACGATAAAGGCCGCCGAGGAATATAACGATCCGGGGCGGTTCACGGCTTTCATCGGCTACGAGTGGACCTCGAACACGGCAGGCAACAATCTGCATCGCAATGTCGTCTTCCGCGACAATGCCGACAAGGCCGATCAGGTCGTGCCCTATACGACGCTTAAGCCCTTGGGCAGCGACAATCCGCGCGACCTATGGAAGTGGATGCAGGCCTATGAGGACAAGACCGGCGGTAGCGTGCTGGCGATTGCGCACAACGGCAATCTGTCCAACGGCCGCATGTTCCCGATGATCGAATCCTTCACCGGCAAGCCGGTCGACAAGGAATATGTCGAGCAGCGCTCCCGGTGGGAACGCCTCTACGAGACAACCCAGACGAAGGGCGACGGCGAGGCGCATCCGGTCCTGTCGCCCAATGACGAGTTCGCGGATTTCGAGACCTGGGATTTCGGCAATCTCGATGCCAGCGTGCCGAAGACGCCTGACATGCTCGAGTTCGAATATACACGGTCCGCGCTGAAGAATGGCCTTAAGCTCGAAGCCGACCTCGGCACGAACCCCTACAAGTTCGGGCTGGTCGGCAGCTCCGACGCGCATACGGGCCTTGCGGCCATGGAAGAGGAAAACTTCTTTGGAAAGACCACGCCGCAGGAGCCGAGCCCGGAACGCCTGACGGCAACGTTCGTCAAGGACGCCAAGACCGGGATTACGGTGATGGACTGGGAGGTCGGCGCGTCTGGCTACGCCGCCGTGTGGGCGGCGGAGAACACCCGCGAGTCGATCTGGGACGCCATGCAGCGCAAGGAGACCTACGCCACGACTGGGCCGCGCATGGCCGTGCGCTTCTTCGGCGGCTGGGATTTCGAGCCTTCCGATGCCGAGACCCGCAATCCCGGCGCGATCGGCTACGGCAAGGGCGTTCCCATGGGGGGCGACCTGACGGCAGCGCCGGAAGGCAAAGCGCCGTCGTTCCTCGTCGCCGCGCTGCGAGACTCGATCGGGGCCAACCTCGACCGCTACCAGATCGTCAAGGGCTGGCTCGACGACAAGGGCGAGACGCATGAGCAGGTGTACGACGTCGCCTGGGGTGGAGACCGCAAGCCGGGCGCCGACGGCAAGGTGCCATCGGTCGGCAGCACCGTCGACATCGAGAACGCGACCTGGACCAACACCATCGGTGCGCCGGAACTGATCGCGGTCTGGAAGGACCCCAGCTTCGACCCGAAACAGAAGGCCTTCTATTACGGGCGCGTCATCGAGATACCGACGCCTCGGTGGACCGCCTATGACGCCAAACGGTTCGGGACAAAGCCGCTGGAGGGCACGCGAATGACCGTCACCGAACGCGCCTATACCTCGCCGATCTGGTACACGCCGTGACTGAGATTCCGGCGGTTGAACTGACTGCCGGATCGTCGGGTCCGGCAGCTCGCGAACGAGCGAGCGCGACCTCCTTGAAACGCGTGATGAGGGAGCCGCTGGTCCACTTTCTGCTGCTCGCGCTGCTGATCTTTGCCGGTTACGGGCTCTTGGGCGCCGATGCGAAAGACAAACCGGACAGAATCATCGTCACGGCCCCAAAGATCGAGCAGATGGCGACCGTGTTCGCAAAGACCTGGCAGCGCCCGCCGACAGCCGAGGAACTGAAGGGGTTGATCGATGAATATGTGAAGGAAGAAATTCTGGTACGCCAGGCGCTGGAGCTCGGGCTCGACAGGGACGACACGGTCGTTCGTCGCCGCTTGCGCCAGAAGATGGAATTTTTGAGCACCGCCGACGCCGAAGCTCTGACAGCGACCGATGCTGAGCTCGACTTCTATCTGAAAGCCAATGCAGCCATGTTCGAGATCGATCCGATGCTGGCCTTCCAGCAGGTGTTTCTCAACCCGCGGCGGCGCGGCGAGACGATCGCACAGGACGCGGCTTCCGTCCTCGAAGTGCTGCTGACCGATCCGGCAACGGATCACGCCCTTCTTGCCGATCCGACGCTGCTTCCGCCCAACCTGCCTCTTTCGGGCAAGACACCGATCAGCCAGACCTTCGGCGTCGAATTCGTGGAAGAACTCGACAAGGCCCCGCTGGGCCAGTGGACGGGTCCCGTCGCCAGCGGTTTCGGGTTGCATCTGATCCGGGTGTCTGAGCGCGTGCCCGGCCGATTGCCGGCACTTGACGAAGTGCGCGATGCCGTCGCGAGGGAATGGACGAACGCCAAGCGCAAGGAACTCGAAGATCAGCGATTTGCCAACCTGCTCAAGCGCTATGTGGTGAATATCGAAAGCCCGGCCGGTGCGGAATCGGGCCAATGACGCGGCTTGGCGCCTTGCTGTCAGCGCTTGTCGCAGTGTTCATGGCCACATCCGGCATGGCTCATGAGATCAGGCCAGCCTATCTCGACATGCGCGAAACGAGGCGCGACGAGTTCGCTGTCGTCTGGAAGGTGCCGGCGCAACGCGACATGCGTCTCGGTCTCTATGCAAGTCTGCCGAAACCGTGCGTCGAAAAAGCCGAACCAGTGAGGTCGATCGACGGCGGTGCCTATCTGGAGCGGTGGACCGTCGCCTGCGCAGGCGGATTGAAAGGCGGCGAAATCACCATCGACGGCCTCAGGTCAACCATGACCGAAGCGCTCGTTCGCATCGAATACGAGAGCGGAGACACGGAGGTCGTGCGCCTCATGCCGGACGCGCCATCTTTCGTCACTGCCGGCGCACAGACCGGCCTTGATGTCGCTCAGGCCTATTTCCTGCTGGGCGTCGACCACATACTCTCGGGTCTCGATCATTTGCTTTTCGTTCTTGCCCTTATGCTGCTCATTCGAGAGCCCTGGATGCTGGTCAAGACGATCACGGCTTTTACGATTGCCCACAGCATCACGTTGGCTGGAGCCTCGCTCGGGTATTTCAGTCTGCCGCAGAAGCCCGTCGAAGCGACAATTGCGCTCAGCATTGCCTTCGTCGCGAGCGAATTGGTCAGAATGAAGCCGGGCGAGAGACGACTGTCCGAGGGCTACCCCTGGGTCGTGGCCTTCGCGTTTGGACTGCTGCACGGCTTCGGTTTTGCCGGTGCCCTTAAGGAAATCGGCCTGCCGCAATCCGACGTGCCGCTGAGCCTGCTGACATTCAACCTGGGGGTCGAGGCGGGCCAGATGATCTTCGTCGCCGCGGCGCTGGTCGTGTTGAAGGCGGCAGGTGCATTGGGCGCGATAAAGCCCGCACCTGCGCGTCAATTCGGCGCCTACATGATAGGAACAGCCGCGATGCTGTGGCTGGTTTCGCGGATCGCCGGGTTGGCGGCGTGAGCAGCGCCAACCGAAAGGTCCATTCTCGCTCCGCTGCCAGCCCGCAGTAGTACGCCGACGCGGGCGCCACTTCCCTTTTCGGCGTCGCAATCGCTCGCGGTCGTACCTATCGCCGCCTGTGCCTCGGGATAGTCACTGGGAACACAAGTGGGGAATTGTCAGGCGGCATTCGCATTCGCTTACTGATTGCGGATCGGCAATTCCTGAGATATCGCACAGTTGAGATTGCCCGAGGTACATGGACGCCGACTTCGGCGACCTGCTGAACACCTCGACTTCGCCTTCATGGCGGCGGGCGAGGTGCGGTACGACCGCTACAGCATTATCGCCGACATCATCTATACCAGACTCGGGGCGGATGTGGGCACGCCTGCCGGCACCTGGCCGACAGTCTCGACGTTACCTCGAAGATGTTCGCCGGCCTGCTCGGTGTCGGCTACTCCCCTGGGGCATCAGGGTCTGGTCGCTCGACATGACCATCGGATTCAACGGTGGGCTGTTTCGACGGCCCGTAAGGCGACGACGGTGATACCTGAGTTGATGGCATCGCAGCTTTTTGAGGTAATTACTTCTTTACGCCGGAGATCTGGATGACCGGATGGGGACTGGTCGGTGCAGGCGCGCGGATATCGACTGGGACGTCGCCTTGGCCCTCGGCTACAAACTCAACGGGACGGTGTCGGCCGTCGCGGGGTACCGCCGATCGGGGATCAACTACAGAAACGACGGGTTCTCTTCGACGGCGTGCAGCAGGGTCCGATCCTTGGGGTCGCTATCCATTTTTAGTGCGACCCTCGGGATGGACATCCTCATGCCGGTGCTGGCCCCAAAGCTAAGCGCACACTTGTCTAATCCCGTCACATCGGCGCGCGGCCTCCCGATCGCCGACCTCGTATAAATTGGTACCGCTTCAAGCGTGCGTCGTCGTCACCAGCATGCGTGTGGTCTCTTCATTCTCGCAGAACCTCGCCAGCAAAAATCGAACACCTTCAACCATCTCGCTGGCTCACTGTAGTCTGCGACCCCTGCAGGATTCCCGCACGCGCGGCCGTCACTGCGTCGGCCAGCGTTCTCTTGAAGCGCACCCGCGGCGGTCGCATGCCGTGTATCAGCAGCACGCGCCGGACCGACGATGATGCGCCGCCAATGTGAACGGCGGCGCCTTGATGATGAGCCTTACGCACAAAGCCTTCGATGGTGGCGGCTCCCGTCGAGTCGAGAATTTGCACAGCTGAGAAATCGATGACATAGGCTTTGGGGTGCTCACCAATACGATCCAGCGCGGCCCCGACGCCTGCCGCCGCCCCGAAGAAGAACGCCCCGGATATCCGGCAGACGACGATGTCCGGATCGGTTGCCAGATCCGCCTCGTAAGGTTTGCGCCCGTTGCCATTCATCGTATCGGCCTTGTCCTGCTCAGCGACCGACCATGTGTGCTCGACTTCGACGGCCTCCGCCATACGATGCAGGAAAAGCAGCGTGCCCAACGCAAAGCCGACCAGAATACCCTCGGTCAGGTCGCGAAAGACAACCAGCAGGAAGGTGGCAAGCAGCACGACGGCATCGCCTCGCGAGGCGCGCACGAGCGTCGCGAATTCGTGCTTTTCCGCCATATTCCAGGCCACGACCGCCAGCACGCCAGCCAGTGCGGCCAGCGGGATATAAGCGGCAAGTGGCGCGGCGATCAGCATAAACAGCAATAGAAAGACCGAATGCAGCATGCCCGATAAAGGACCGCGGGCGCCGGAGCGGACATTGGTTGCTGTGCGGGCGATGTTGCCGGTCACGCAGAAACCGCCGAAGAGCGGAGCGGCGATATTAGCCACGCCTTGGGCTACCAGTTCGCAGTTGGACCGGTGTCGCCGGCCGCTCATGGAGTCGGCCACGACGGCCGAGAGCAGGCTCTCGATGCAGCCGAGGAGCGCGAAGGAAAGCGCGGACGGGAAGACTTCCACTACCTTCGCCCATGAGAGCGATGGCACCTGCGGCATCGGCAGCGAATGCGGAATACCGCCGAACCGCGTGCCGACAGTTTCGACTGGCAGGCCGAGTATGGCGGCCGCAGTGGCAGCAACTGCCACCGAAATGATGAAGGCGGGCCAATGCGGCCGGTAGCGGCGGACGCCAACGATGACGCCAATCGTGAGAGCCGCGCTGGCAATTGCAAAGATGTTCGTCGTCGGCATGGCACTGCCGATAGCCAAAAGCTTCGGCAAGAGCGGCCCCGGCTCCTTGTCGAGGGTAAGGCCGAGCAATTCCCTGAGCTGGCTGGCAAAGATGATGACCGCGATGCCAGAGGTGAAGCCGACCGTCACCGGATAGGGGATGTATTTGATGAAGGTCCCGAGCTGCAGCAGTCCGACCACGATCAGGATCGCGCCGGAGATCATCGTCGCAAGGAGAAGACCGTCGAGCCCGTGCTGTGCCACGGTCGCGGACACGAGCACGATGAACGCGCCGGCCGGTCCGGCTATCTGAAAGCGGCTGCCACCAAATGCCGAAACAAGGAAGCCGCCGATGATTGACGTGTAGAGCCCGCGATCGGGAGTGACTCCGGAAGCGATCGCAATCGCCATCGACAGCGGCAGCGCCACGATGGCGACCGTAAGGCCGGCAATGGCATCGGCTTTCAGGTCGGCGAGGCCGTAGTGCTCGCGCAGAACCGTGACAAGCTTGGGAGTGAACAGCTCAAAAAAGCTGGGCTCAACAGTTCGAGCGACCATGGCGATCCTTTCACGTTCCACAACAGAGGCGGATCGTCGGCCCGTCGGCCGGTCGGCGCCGCGTTCGCGAAATTCCTGAGAATTAGCCGGTATTTACAGGGTGTTTGAGACGGACACCGCGGCCGCCACCGCCACTGACGGCGTGCTCGCCAATCAGCTCGATGCCGGCGCGGTCGAGCGCCTCGACAACCTTGACCAAGGAATCGATCACCCCGCGCACATTGCCGGAGCTTGCCTCCATGCGCTGGATGGTCGGCACCGATACGCCAGCCATCGCTGCCATGGTTTTCTGGTCGATATCGAGGAGCGCTCGGGCGGCACGAAGTTGGGCGGCGGTGATCATTCAGGGCATTCATAAATGCATGCAAAATCTCCTTGAGAACATTATCATTGAAGTAGAAAACATCAACACAAAACGAAATACCTTGATGGCAAACTGCTGCATTTGTCGCCTACTATGTGCAGCATGACCGACGATACCGACCAAGCCAGCAGCCGAATGGCACCTGGCTGTCCTTGACACCGCCGCTGCCGGTCCCGCACCAAGCGTGGGGCTCGGCTCCGGCCAATGCCTGAGGGCGTGCATCCGCCGCTCGGGTGGATTGAAAGATGTCCGATCTTCAGTTCGCGCCGCGCCCCGCGGATCGTCGCCACAGGGGAGGGGGCTCGCTTCGGATCGTGGTCGAGGTGAAGCTGGTCGCGGGAATCACCGCTTCCGAGCGGGTGCTGACGCACTGCCCCGCCGGAACCTTCGGACGTGGCAGCCGTTAGGCCGACACTGGAGCGGAAGATGACCGACGGGCAGACTCAGACAGTCGAAGAGAGATTGAGAGCGCAACGCGCTGCTCTAGCCGATTTCGGGCTGTTCGCCTTTCAGTGCAACGATATCGATAGTTTGCTTCATCGTGCCTGCGAGCTAGTCTTCGCGGCGCTCGATGTGCCGCTGGTGAAGGTGCTCGAGCATCTCCCCGACCGCGGCGAGATGCTGATCCGGAGCGGCGTCAACTGGGAGCCTGGCGTCGTCGGTCACGAAACGTTTGGGGATAACGAAGACTCCCCAGGAGGCTACGCGCTCAGGGCCGACCAGCCTGTTGTATCCCCGGATCTCAGTGTGGAAGATCGGTTCAGGATGCCGGACGTGCTGCTGCGGCATGGTGTCAAGAGCATGGTCAACGTGATCATCGCCGGCGAACAGGCGCCGTTCGGGGTGCTGGAGGTCGACGCCCAGGAGCCGCGGAACTTCGGCGAGGACGATATCGCCTTCCTGCGCACCTACGCAAATCTCCTTGCGGCGGCGATCGAGCGGGTTCGTGCGCACGATGCACTCCGACGATCGGCCCGAGAGCAGGGTGTCCTCGCGCGAGAACTCGGACATCGGGTCAAGAACGTACTCGGCCTCATTCGCGCACTGGCTTCTCTGACGTCGGCCGAGGGGCGAACCGCCGAAGAATTCCGCGACGCCTTCATCGACCGGCTCCAAGCGCTCTCGGCGGCAGAGAGCCTGGTGTTCGAAAGCAGCGACGAGCGGGTGGATCCGCTGGCGCTCGCGGACGAGGTTCTCGCGCCCTATCGACAGGACGATCCAAAAAAGATCGCTATCGAAGGGGCATCGGTCCGGCTGTCGCCGAGACAGGCCCGTATGTTCGGTCTGGCGCTGCACGAACTGGCGACGAACGCGGCCAAACATGGGGCGATCGGCGTCGCTCAAGGAACGGTGCGCCTCGGTTGGTATCTGGAGCAGGTGAACGGGCGCCCCCAGCTCTCGATGACTTGGCAGGAGGTGGACGGGCCAGAGATTACTCCACCGAAACGAAGGGGCTTCGGGACTCGCCTGCTCGAGGATGTCGTCGCCCATGAACTGAAGGGCAAGGCTGTACTGCTCTACGAGCGGCGCGGCCTTCACTACCGTCTGGAGTTTCCCGTGGACGAGTACGACGATGACGGGCTCTCTGCATGACGAACTCTGCGGCCGGCGGATCCTGGTCGTCGAGGACGAGCGACTGATCGCATTGGACATCCAGGACATCCTAGAAAGGTGGGGTTGCATCGTCGTCGGACCGGTTGCCACCGCCACTGCGGCGCTGGCGTTGATTGCGGACGAGTGCCCGGATTCCGCCATTCTCGACGTGCACTTAGATGGCGAGTCCTCCGAGCCCGTCGCCGTCGCTTTGCAGGCGAGCGGGCGTTCATTCCTTGTAATGAGCGCCTACCCACGAAATCATCTCACCGGAGCCCTCAGCATCGCTCCGCTGTTGAGCAAACCCGTTGACGAGAAGAAGCTGGGGCAAGAACTATCCACAGTGATTCGCGATGCCCGCCCCTGAGAAACGGCTACGCCTAGTCTGTTCCTAATCCAACTTGCTCTACTGTTCCTGCCAGGCGTGATTTGGACGCATCTCGATGATCGAGTTCGTATTCCAATCGCCGGCGTCAGCGCGCGGATGCTGTTTGTGTGGCTTCAATTCCGCGTCATAAAAGTCGGCACGATCAATTGTCTCCACCCTCCCTTGGCATTGTCTCGTTCACTTGGCGGATGTTCGTCCTTCCGCATGTTGTTCGATAGCAGAAATGATCTGCTCCCAATCTCCAGGATGAATTTCGTGGCCGCCGCCTTCGATCTTCACGAACTTCGCGTCCGTTGCAGCGCGCGCGAGTGCCTCGCCGTGCTCGACTGCGAAAACCGGATCGGCCGTGCCGTGGACGACGAGAAGCGGCACCGTCATTTCGTTCAGGCGGCCTTGCCATGTCTCGCCAACCTCAAAGAGGACGCTATGGTTGGTAGCGCTGAGATAGCCTCCGGACCGGCCAAAGTCCCGCTCAAGGAAAGCTCGAGTGCCGGCCTCGTCAAACGGATGCGCCGTCCCCGCAGTCAGGCGCGCGTCTTCGACGAGGTAGGCGACGGCATCCGCCCGTTCCGACCAGTCCGCTTCCATGGTCATATGCTCCATCCAGGCTTCGCCGCTCGCCGGAAGGCCGGACGTGTCCACGCCGACCGGCGAGGTGCTGATCGCCGCCAGGGAAAGCACGCGCTCCGGATTCTTCAATGCGGCCACTTGGCCGATCATGCCGCCGAGGGAGAAGCCGACGATATGGGCTGTCGAGATTCCGTAACCGTCGAGCACGCGGAAAACATCATCGACAGCATCGTCGAAGACATAGCCCGGCTGTCCTGGGGGATATTTCGTCGAAAGGCCGGTGTCGCGCTGGTCATAGCGGATGATGAAACGACCCCGTTCGGCGAGCCTCTGGCAGAATTCCTCCGGCCACCACAGCATCGAGGCCATTCCGCCCATGATCAGAATTAGCGGCGGATGGGCTGAATCGCCAAAGCTCTGCGTTGCGAGTTCGACCCCATCGGTGCGGATCATCAGCTCACTCATGCGAGGCCCTCGCGGAGCAGCGCCGCTCGTACCGCCGGCCTTAGCTCGATCCGGGCAATGTAGTCGTCAAACGGTTCGGGCAGGGGAAATCCGAGTTGAGCCGCGCCCCACGCAAGTTGGAAGAGATAGGCATCCGCGACCGTAAAGGTCTCTCCGAAAAGGTAGCCCCGATCCAATCGATCCGCGAGGAAGCCGAACCAGTGCAGCAGTTGCTGGCCCGTCGGCTCCCTGACTTCCTCCGGAAGTGACAGATAGGTGGGAAACCGCTTGTGAATCTCAGTCGCAATGAAGCTCAACATCTCAAGCAGGCGGTAGCGGCCCAGATGACCGTGCGGTGCGAGCGCTGGTGTGCGATCGGCGATCCAAGCCAGGATCGCGACATTTTCCGTCAGCACTTCATCATCGTCGAACATGAGGGCGGGCACATAGCCTGTCGGGTTGATGTCGATGTAGCGGCCGCCCCCCTCGATCTGTTTCGTCTCAAGGTCGACCTTGACCAAGTCGAACTGAATTCCAGCCTCCAGCATAGCGATATGGTCGGCCAAACTGGTGAAACCGGGCGCCGAGTAAAGCTTCATCGCTCCGAGTCCTTTCATATTGATTGCAAAGCACAACCAGTTGCAATATTGACACAGTCTGGTCAATAATGCAAGCGCTTTCTTGACGGACGAAAGAGGTGAAGACGCCCATCGACCGGCGGATCAATCAAGTGCCTATAGCGCTGGCTGACCCGTCTTCCAAAGGACGTTGCTGTCCGCATAGAAGCACCTGTGCAATCACGGCAGCATCTCGAGGTCGGTTGGCTCTGGTTCTGCACCCGCCGAAGAAGGTGCTAGTTTGCCCACTTTTGATGGCCTGTTATTCTAGTGGCGCGTGGCAGGAACAGCGATAGCTCCCTCAACCTGTCGCACGATGCATAAGGAACTCGGGTTAAACCGATGCACGCGGGCCCGCATCATACCGATCAGGACAGCTGCGCCAAACAATTCGCGACTCACGTAGAACGTTCGCCGACCGCCCCTGGACATGGCTATGTGGTGCTCCTCAATTCTTCGGGTATCGATCGGTATGCTAGCGTACAAAGCCATAACCCCCGATCATGCGAACGTCTTTCCGGCGTTCCCTCTTCGTCGTCAGCACTCGCGCCGATTTCGTCGGGGATTTTTTGTGCTGGCGGAACCTCTCGGCAGTTAAGTCGTTGAAATCTACGGATTGCGCGACCGTCCACAAACGCGCATCCAGCCGGCGACTTGGCCCTGCGCTGAACACACCCCGTCGGCAGGGCCGATTTTTTGTCAGGAACCGCACTAATACCTTTGGGCTAGTTTACCGGCACATTATCTCGCCCATCTTATGACTGCCGCGCACCCTACGAGCGGTATTCGTCAAATTTCCCCTTTGCCCCGCCGGCCTCGACACCTGATGCGTGAGCAGCCGCTGGACAAGCGATCTTTACCGGTATCGGCGGAGACGGCCGAAGGCTGGCTCCGTGCCATCGGCATAGAGCGCGGCCGACCGTACGGGCGGTGGCCCTTCTCCTGATTCAATGCCCGCCGCGGGCCGTGTCATTCCGTTGCAGATTCCCCGAGGAATGCCTATTTAAGGTGAAATCACGGCGAAATCACCTGTTTCAGCGCGTCGGTGGCCGTCAATATAGGTTGACTAGAGGACCACTCGACACTATGTTGAGAGTAACAACTAACCCAGCATCCTGAGAGACATGGGCTCCGGGCGGTTGGGGTAAAAAGCCGGCGCAAGCCGGTTTTTTTATGTCTGGGGGTAGGAGTGCCGGGGTTACGAACACGTGTCTACATCGACGGCTACAATCTCTATTATGGTTGCCTGCGCAAGACGGCCTTCAAGTGGCTCGACGTTCTCTCCCTGTTCGAAACGCAAATTCTACCGTCGATCCTCTATCGGCCAAGACCGGACGCCGAACCGGCAACGATGACCCTGCATCCGGACTGCGCAATCAAGTATTTCACGGCCAAGATCATCGAAAGCGCGGCCAAGGGCGAAGACTCGGTGTCTTCTCAGGCCCAATATCACAACGCCCTGACGACACATTGCGGTGGCAGGCTCTCCTTCGTGATGGGCCATTATTCGCTCTACAAGGCCAACCAGCATATCGTTCCAGCCGACGATCCGAAGCGCTGGCCACGTGATTGCGACAAGATCCAGGTCTGGAAGCTCGAGGAGAAGCAATCGGATGTGAATCTGGCGCTTCATCTCTACGACGACGCCTTAAGCGGCGACATCGACCAGGTTGTGCTCGTCACCAACGATACCGACCTTACGCCGGCGTTGGAAATGTTGCAGGCGCGTTGCCCGCATATCGTCCGCGACTTGGTGATCCCGACACGCAAAGTCGGCGCGGGCGGGGATCTCGAACGCGAGGCGAACGTGTCGCTGGCGAAGCTGGCCCATTGGGTCAGACGGCATATCTCCGATGACGAGCTGCGGACGTCGCAATTGCCGGATGTCGTCCCCGGGCGTCGGCGCGCCAGCGTCAAACCGCACTCATGGTATGCGAAACCGCATCATCTCGCGAGGATGCTGGAGATGGCCCGCCCGGTGCTGCGCACCGAAGGCGAAGTCCTGAAATGGGCGCGCCGAGAGAGCGCGCATCTCGGCGGCCGTCGCCCGATCGATCTGATCGAGACGGATGCCGGCGCGGTCGAGGTCTTCGACTACATCGAAGCTTATATACGCAACCAGCTCGACAAGGCCGGTGATCAGGACGATTTGTCCTCTTAATCCTGAATTTCACGAGTGGGAAGGGAGTGCGAGGGATGGGGCTTCGGGGCATCCCTCGTCCTGGCACGCGCCGCTTGGATAGCGGTGAGGGACAGGCAAACGGCAAGCATCGGGTGGCCAAGGCTCATGATCTTGCAAACACAAAGTGGGACTGAGCGCGGGCGCGTCGCGCCGCCTCTTGCGGCGGCGCATGCGCTTGCCCGCTCACGCCTTCAGCGCCGCCATCCTTTCGCCGAGGAGCCAAAGGGCTTTGTTGAGCTTGATATCCTGATCGATGCCGTTCACGGCGCGGGAAGTCACACGCGCGGCCTGCCGAGATCGTCGCGTGCTACGCCACGCAACCCGCCTTTGATGGCGTTTTCCTGTACCACGTTCCAGATGGTCCAGAGATCATTGGCGCGGTCGTCGTGGCGGCGGGGGATAAGTAACTGTTGCGCCTTGATCGGCGTGGTCGTCTCGCCTTCGTTGTCTCCGAAGCGCAGGACATGGGCGGCGTCTGCGAGAATATCGGCTTCCTCATGATTCAGCCGCAAGGTCGACCAATCCTGCGGAGCGGCGAGGGTGCGTTCGGCCTCGCCGAGAACACGATAGGTGCCTTCGATGACCTTGTGCTGCACATCGCCGGAATGGCGAACTCTGATTGCGTCGATGGTGCCGGTCTGTGTCACCAAGGAATTGAGGCAACGAACACGGAAAGCCCGGCCATAAGCTCATAGGCGCTCGTCCCGTCATTGGCATTTTTCAGCAGGATTTCGCAAACCGTGTCTCCGACATTGTAGACCTTGCCGTCATTGATGCGGCGCAGGCGGATCAGATTACTCATGCGCCAATACTGCCTTTGCCGATGCGAATTGACGATCATAGAAAATCCGCACTGACAGAACGACGCCCGCGATCAGGACAACCACTCCTCCGACTTCGATCGGGGTTGGCCAACGGGCATGAACGATAAGTCCTCCGATAACGCCAAAGGCGGTTTCCGAAACGATCAATTGCGCGGCCAACGCAACAGGCAGGCTCCGTGATGCGATGTTCCAGGTCCAGACGCCGCCCACGGTTGCCAGCAGCGCGAAAGATGCGCCCCAAAAATACAGATTGCCCGCGGAGCTCCAAGAAAATCCCAATGTCGGAAGCTGGAAGAGATCCATAGCGGCACCGACGGGATAGAAGGCCAGAACCAAGACGCCACCGCCGACCAGTATCAGCGCCGACCACACGCCTGAGGGCATTTCCGGTCGGGTGGCGAGCGCAGCCTGATTGGCAAGCGCGAACCAGCACCAAAGTCCCACCGCCGCGAGCGCCAGCGGCACGCCGATCCACAATGATCGAACCGAGTTCAGTCCCTCGGTGGTGAATGCTGCGCCATTGACCAGAGCAAGGCCGACCATCACCAGCGCCAACGGCATCATGAGCGACCGCCATGGCAATGACCCCTGGCGCTGGTTTCCTATGACCATCAAGACGATCGGCACCAGGCCGAGAAAGGCCGGAGCGATGACCGGGCCGGCAAAGACCGCCGCTCCCGTCACCGTAAGAAAGTAGCCGACATATCCGATGAAAGCGAGCCAGATTGCCTGCAAACAGTTGCGAAGCGTGAGATGGCGCATGACGCCATTTTGCGAAAACAGAATGTAAAGACCGACGAGCGCTGAGACGACATGACGGATGAGCGCAAAATCAAAGTTGGAATAGTCGCCTATGATGAAGGGCACGATGAAGTTGAGCGAAAAGGCAAAGGCCGCAAACAGAGCAGCTGACACGCCAACAAAGAAGAGTCTGTCCATGATATTCACCTTTGACGTCGCGCCACTGAACCGGTGATTCCCGTGACGCCGATGGCCTCGGTTGATCGAATGGATGCAAGTTACCGGCCGCGAGACCTAGCCGGTACTCTGTGAAAATGAGAGCCACCCTCTCGATGCTACCCTTCGGATCTTGGAGCGGTTCGGCGTCGCCGACCATGTTGAAAGGCAAACTGGCGGGCCCGCTCGCAATGATGCACCCTCTCGATCATTGATCGCTGCTTCGGGTCAGTCATGGGCGCGCATAGTCACAGCGCTTCAAAGCAAGCAGCTTGCTATGCTCTAGATCCGGAGGTGCCAACCGCGACGTTCTTACGTGCATCGCCTACAACCACCCGCCTGGTTGCTTGCGAACGAATGCACGCAGCTACAGCTATTGGTCACGATCCCGGGCCCGGAAAACGCGCCAGGCTGAGATGATTGCAAGCAACAACAACAACCCTGCAACACCAGCCCACAGAGAGCCGCCTTGCGTTAGATTGTCGCCGTCGGGAGTGAGGCAGCTGGATAACGCTTGCGATATGCAACCCCGAAACTTCCAGTACCTTTCATAAAATAACCATCCAAAACAAATCGACATGAATGTTAAAACGAATACCGAAACATATTTCATTTTGTTCCTGCTATGACCTTTTCACGCAGACTAGGGAAATGCCACCGGTTTGAACTCGATTCAAGCGACAGCTTCAGACTATCGGTTTCATTCATGTCGTTGTCGGAGAGCCGCTGCATACTTTTGCCGGCTTATGTGGCAAGCGCAAACTGGCGACAGCCGCAAGATCGCGCAGCGATATGTCGCTCTGTAGATGCGCATCCATGAATTCGTTCCTCCGCGCGACCGTCCGCCGGCTGAGAGGGTTGACGCGATGGCCAGGCGAAACATGTCCATCTAGAAAACCCACGCGCATCGCCAGAAGTGCGAGATTAACTAAGAGCGAAAGTCGAAATGGGGCGCGAGGAAGGCGCATGGTTACGCTCCGCACCGCCTTTAGCTTGTAAGAGCCATTCAGATCCCGTTAGGCCGGCAGCCACTCCATCTGGCCTACAAACAAGAAGGCATTGGGCATGTTCAAGGAGCGAACCGTTTCAAACCCCAGAGACGCATGAGCTCGACTGGAGCAGATATACCCGCGTCAAGGACATAGGGATCGAGCTTTCGTCCTCGGCCTTTCCCGAGATCTCGCACTGGAAGCCCATGGCCAAACCCCTGTAACATGTAGAGCGACACCCGAAAACGTCCGTCTTGTTTCCACCGGATAAGCGTACCCCATGGCTGGACGCCCGTGCGGCGCGTATCTTCCGGAATGCCGTTAATCTCGAGCCATTGATCAACGCATGCCTTTGCGTTAACGGACTTCACCACGCGATCTTCTGTTCCTTGCCATATGGAGACCGGGGGCCAAACGCTCTGCGCAGGAGAAACCGCTTTGACTGGGCTGCCCCATCCTTCAGGTGGAGGCGAGGTGCCGGATTTCATCGCCCGCAAAGCGGATACTGCGTCCCTTGCGGTTCCAAAGGGCATTCCGGCGACGATGGCGCCACCGGCAAACAGGCCGGGATATGTTGCGATAAGGGCCGATGTCATTGATCCCCCTGCAGATAACCCCGCAATGTAGATCCGGGACCGATCGATCCGGTGGCGGTCAATTGCATGTTCGATCATCTGCCGGACAGACATGAGTTCGCCACGGTCGCGCGCCACTGAGCTTGGCCGAAACCAGTTGAAGCAGCCATAGGCGTTGTTGGCATTCTTCTGTTGCGGACAAAGTAGAACAAATCCGCGCTGGGCAGCGAGCCTTGAAAATCCGCTTGCAGCGTCGAGGCTTTCAGGCGTCTGCCGGCACCCATGAAGGATCACGACGAGCGGCGGCTTTGCTGGCAACCGCTTAGGAAGATAAAGCTTCATTGCAAGGCGTCCGGGGTTGCTGCCGAAGCCGACTACCTCCCTAAGGACCGGATTTGCGCCGCCTTTCGAGATTCTCGAGGTGGATCTCGTTTTCGTCTGCGAACTTTTCCAAGCCTTTTCGAAAAGGCTCTGAAGTTTCCTTTGAGTGTTCAATAGTCGTGAGAAAGACTTCGCAAATCGCACCTTCACCGGCTACGTCCTTACCACGAGGTCTTCGATGCTTCTCCCGTAGCCAAAGGCAACCATCGACAGACAAGTTTTCAAATTTCTCACGCTATTCGCAGTGGTCCAGCAGCCATCAGACGTTGGACGAAGGCGGAGCAGGTGGGACGAGCGGTTCGGCAGCGAGCGCCCGACTTAGGCGCTCCTCTTGCTCCGGAGACAGCGAGGAGCGCAAGACCTTGGCCTGCTCACCCTTGAATGCTTCCAGCACCTTCTCGGGTTGCGCCTTCCGGATGAGAAGGAACAGCGCCGAGCTATCGGCCGGAATCGCTTCGGCCAGCCGCTTGACGAGGTCGTCATCGATCCCATAGTCGGTTATTGAACCGGCAAGCGCGCCCGATCCGGCGCCGAAGGCGCCACCGAGGACCATGCCCGCCAGCGGGTTAAGGAACAGGAGACCGACCAGCGATCCCCACAGGGCACCAGAAACGCCGCCGCTTGCCGCGCCGGCCGCTGTAAGATTGAGGCTTTGCTTCAGGCGGACCTTGCCCGAGCTGTCGCGGACTGCGACGACGGCGTCTTCCAGATCGACGAGGTATTCCTTCTCGAGTTGGACAAGCCGGTTGAGAATGGAGTCCGCCTTGTCGGCGGTATCGAAACCGAGCACCACGAGTTCTGACATCGAGTTTCTCCGCGTTGGTATCTCGAAAAGACATAGAAGCCAAATAGGTTTCGTCCATGAGCAAATCCTGAGCTGATCCGTGATTTCCGCGCGCTCCGGTCGAGCCAACACACCCGTCGAGTCAGCACAATATCCGTCGCCTTCGTCATCGAGTTCGTCCTCGGGAATTCCCGCGCAGAACCTTGCGGTTCAGTCGGTAAAGGCTGGTCCAGATGAAGGTGAGGATTTTTCAGGAAACGTGGAACTGGAGCGGCGCCTCGGTTTGCGCTCAGGAGGTCACAAAGCTGGTATTGCATCGCGATCGAAGAAAATGTTGCAGAATTTCATTCTGCTGTCGCGCTGCTGCCTCCGAGCCGATCTTGCTTCCATTTTTTGAACGGCGCGAGGAGTTGGCCCGGAAAGCGCGCTTCGATCTCGGTTTCCACGATATTGATCTTTGCCTGAATTTCGGGCTCCAACTCTCCACTTGCCGAAACGCTCTCGCTGTCGATTTCGAGCTTCGCCAGGAGTTCAAATATCTCGTCGTCTGTCCACTTCTCAATGGATTGGGCGAAATCGGCCGCGCTGTTCTCTTGCTCCATCATTGCCTCCACCCTTTAGTAAAGCAGTCTACTTCTCAGCTCTGTTAGCCATTCGAACCGACTTCATATCAATGCATGGCCTAAAGGCGCGGCGATAAAACGCGCCGAGGCTGATCGGCAAGATAGGCTTCGGGACGGGCGGCTCGATTTCATCGATAATGTCATTTCGCATGCGCTTCCTCGGCGAAGGCGAGGTACTGGTCCACCAGGTCATGAGCGGCCTCGGGGGTCTCGGTTTCCGGGCTGTACCGGCACCAGGTGTCACCAAGAGCACTCAGCGATCCGTACGACATCAAGAGCTCCTTTTCCCTTCAAACGCGGGACCCGTTTTATTGTTCACGGCGTGGAGTTAGTTGTTAATCGTAAGCGGCGTGCCGCTCGCACCTTGACCGAAATCATACGCTACATTTTACTGATCGCAGTATGATGGAGGCGGCAACTATGCGACGCCATGAGCGGTCATCGTTATGTCTTGTAGCGGCGGTATGCGGTCGTTCACGGCAACTCCCAAAGGCGACAAAATGATAGAAACAGAGCGTCTTCTGTTGCGGCATCCCAGCGCGGTTGATCTCCCTGCTTGGACCGTGTTTCTCTCCGAGGCTGAGGTCACTAGATTCATCGGCGGCCCGCAAGATGCTACAGGTGCGTGGCGCAATCTATGCCTTTTCGCAGGGGCTTGGAGCGTTCAGGGGTATAGCAATTTCTCGGTAATCGAGAAGGCGACGGGTCGTTGGATAGGCCGCGCGGGCGCGTGGTTCCCTCCCGGATGGGTAGGCCCTGAGATTGGCTGGGCGTTCAGTCGCGACGTTTGGGGCAGAGGATACGCCACTGAGGCGGCAACTCGCTGCTTAATTTGGGCGTTTGAAGAGCTTGGTTGGATGGAAGCAGTCCACATCATTCATCCTGAAAATTATGCCTCCATCGCCGTCGCAAAAAGAATCGGTGCAATCCCTCGGGTATCTGAAAACGCCCAAAAAAATCTCGTCTATGTCACCACAAGGGAAGGCTGGTCTCCCAAAGACAGAGCGACAACGGGATAACGAAAGCTGATGTCCGCAGAGGGCCGATATTGTTGAAAAACTCTGCTTGGGCCGCGTGATTCAATCCTCTGAGTGATTTGCAGGGAATCAGGCGAATGATGGGATGTCAGGTGGTTCCGGCGCAGCTCTTCTACGATTTCTGCCTCGATGATCATGTCCCTGCAGACCATCTGCTGCGCGGGATCGACCGTCACCTCGATCTCGATAGCGTTCGAGCACAGTTGAAGCCTTTCTATAGCAACACTGGTCGGCCCTCAGTTGATCCTGAGCTGATGATGCGAATGCTGATCATCGGCTACAGCATGGGTATCCGTCGGAACGGCGACTTTGCGAGGAGGTCCATCTGAATCTCGCATACCGATGGTTTTGCCGCCTTGGCCTGGACGGAAAGGTACCGGATCATTCCAGCTTCTCGAAGAACCGTCATGGCCGGTTCCGGCAAAGCGGCATCCTGCGGCACATGTTCGAGACAATGGTGGAGCGCTGCCTTGCTCAAGGGCTTGTGGGCGCGGAAGGATTTGCCGTTGATGTCAGCTTGATCGCGGCGGACGCCAACAAGCAGCGCTCCGTGCCCGGCGCGGAATGGGAAGTCAAAGACGATGCCGACTGCGTCTTCGGCCACGCGCTACTTCACCGCATAATTCCGGAATTCGGTAGCAAATGCCACTACGCTTCGGGAGTATCTTTAACGGCAACTCTGGTGCGATTCAGCGTTCGGTCGTTCATCTGTGGACGCAACTACCAGAATCATCGATCTCAATGCTTACGAAACATCCCACCACAGCAATCTTCCCAGGCGATCTATTCGCCAGATCGTCCACATGCCGTCCTCGGCTCTTTGCCAGCTACTAGCCAGGAGCCGAGCCCGATGTCATCCGCTTGCATGACAGAGCACGGCCCGAATACGTGCGAGGATGCGCCAGATGTAGCCCGAACCGGGAGGCAGCAAATGGACTTTCACATTCTCGTCGCCGCGCATATGCGCTGCCGTCGCCATCCCCCACGGATGAGCGCCGCTGCCGAGGACCAATACTACGGCGATAAGTCCATCCTGTTACGTCCGAGCGTCCGGCTGCTCGCGCCGATCGCCGTAACCGCCGGAATGATCCTGCTTCTGGTCGGCTTATCCGGACAAGAGGCGCTACCATGTCCTAGTGAGCCAGCCATGCTATATTGCGATCCGTTGCCATAGGAGGCCGCGAGATGGAAGACAGCGAGGCTGACCCGGCGGCGATCCTGGGAGTGATCCGCGCCGAGACCGATGCCTGGTTGCAGCGGGACTTCGAAGCATGGGCGGACCATTGGGTGCAATCGCCCCAGACCCGACGCATGGAAGCTTGGGTTTCGCTCGGCGTGCGGGTGGACGAAGGCTGGGTTGCGATCGCTGCACGGATCAAGAAAATCGTGGAGAGATTTCCGGAGAAACATACCTTTGCGGGCCGCGTCCGCTGGGAAAAGGTCAACGTCGTCATCGACCGGGACATGGCTTGGGTGACTTTCGACCAGATCGGCAGCGACACTGGCGAGGATCGCAAGCGCCAGCTTCGGATTCTTCACCGGATTGACGGCGTCTGGAAGATTGGCTGTGCAGTGGTGATGGAGTGCACTGTTGAGGAGGCGAGCTGCCCGCTGATAGAAGTCGACGCAGACGTGCAGATTCTTTGGACGAACCGGCTTGCGCGGGAGCGCATGCTCGGCCATCCGGGCCTGGCCGCCGCCGCCGGAAGGCTGCGCGCCCGGCGGCGTGAACGCGACGCTGGGTTGCGTGACGCAGTGCGCTCGGCTTTCTACGAGTTGCAGAGCCAGCGCCCATTGAACGTCGTGCCGAAACAGGCCTGGGCCGTGAAGCTCGGCGAGGATGCTGCGGGAGTGTCGCTCTACTGCTGGGTCCTGCTCGAGGATGGCAGGGTGCTGATCTCCTTCGACGACGCTGAGACGATCGAACGCCGGATCGCTTGTGCGCGGGAGGTCTTCAACCTCTCACCAGCACAGACCCGACTTGCGCGTCTGATCGTCGATGGCCTGGAACTCGCAGCGGCCTCCGATGTGCTCCAGGTCAGCGTCAACACGCTGCGTACCCAGTTACAGCGCATCTTCGACAAGACCGGCGTGCGAAGCCAGGCCGCGCTAGTCCGTACGCTGTTGAGCACCGAGGCTCCGACCAAATAAATTCAGCCGGTTAACGTCTGCCAAATTCCGGTGACGCGATCGATTTTCTTCAGAATCCGACGCGAGGTCGAAAGTATTGCAGCTGGGTCCCGAATGTGCCGCAGCGATGGGCTTGAAACGTGCTCCTTCACCAAATCTCGTACATGCCATATCCGGTCGTCCTCACGCATTGGTTTTTTCTCTCACATGGCGAATGGGAACGGGAACGACGCTAACGCATGAGTATGTCGGTTTGGCATGGGGCTCACGGCGACTTCTTTGGCGAGGCATCTGCCATCGCGGTCAATCAAAGCAGAAAACTAGCTCCCCAGCTCTCCAGCGGCCAATGATCATCTGTCCCAGGCCCAATTCGGAAATGAAAATCCTTTAGCAATTTCTCTCTGAATAGCCAGCAGGTCTCGGTGAACTGCTGCCGCGTGACTTCGAAGCTGACATGCACAGACGGAATTTCATCGGATTTAAACATAAGGCCCGCTTCGACTCTTTCGGGTGTTAACGGCGTTCGGACCCAGAAGGAGACCGCTGCTGGCCATTGGAACTTGCTGATCGGCGAAATGACCACCGCTCCGAGGATCAAGTAGGTAAACTCTACGACCATGATGGGCGGACCCGGCTGTATATGCTGACCGATGTTCCTGAGGGGGGACCAGCGAACTCCCCATGCCAGTCACCGACCTCGATCTCCGGCAGGGCGAATGCGCGGCGTGGCTTCTGCTTCCCTCGTGGCATGATACCTCCTCGCGTGAGCGCGCCAGTCGACCCGACCAAAACCGTAGGCGGTGTTTTCCTCGCACATTGACCAAGCTCGATTGGGCTTTCCGAAAAATGCCGCTACGACATTGATGGCAAGAATGCGCCAATAGGGGACATCGGGAGTCGTGCTCCGGCGCTAATGCGCCTTCAAATTGGGGCGATTAGCTTCGGCTTTCAGATCACTCGCCCCTTGACGACCCAACACGACGTTGGCGCAACTACCGCTCCCCGAAAACGGACCTGAGCTCAGCCACGTTATCGTCCGAAAGCAGGCGCCTTGGCAGGCCCCGTAGCATAACGAGGAGTTTTGCGGTCTCTTCAAGTTCCTCAGCGGCATAGACGGCCGAGGAGATGTCTTTTCCGGTGACCACGGGACCATGGTTTGCAAGCAGCACGGCGGCATGTTTGCCGCCGAGCGCGCGGATCAAGTCCCCCGCCTTCTCGTCGCCCGGCCGCACATAATCCAGGAGCTTGACCTTGCCGACGCGCATGACGACATACGGCGTCAATGCTGGCACACAATCATCCGGATCAATGTCGACAAGACAGGAAAGGGCCGTTGCAAAGGTTGAATGAAGGTGGACCACGGCCCCCGTGCCGGGCCTGGTCTCATAAAAAGCCTTGTGCAGAAACACTTCCTTCGACGCTCGGTCGCCTGACTGGTGGCGTCCATCATGACTGATCTTGCTGATCCTTTCGGGATCAAGAAAACCCAGACACGAATTCGTGGGAGTGATGAGGATGCCGTCGTCAACGGCCGCGCTGATATTGCCTGCTGATCCGACCGAAAAGCCGCGTTGATAGAGCGAGCGCGATAGGCGCACGATATCCTCGCGGACTTCCCTCTCTTTCGAGCTCATATCCCCTTCAACCTTTCCAGCGCTTTGACGACGAAGTCATGAGAGCCAAAGTTGCCTGACTTTAACGCCAGGGCGATCGGCTTTTCCCGTTGCGAAAGAAGGACCGGCACGCCCGGATCGATTTCCTGTCCTATGGTCAGCGCCGAGATCGAGCGCCGATGCGACCGCACCTGACGTTTCGCCCCCGGCAACAACCAACCGCGTCACGCCCGCAAGAACCAGTTTGCGGGCCGTGTCGGCAAAGAAGGCGTCGAGCTTGGCTGCAACCTCTTCGCGGCCGTATCTCCTCTGTATCTTTTGGACCTCCTCAGGCGTGCCGGAGGAATAGGCGAGCGGAGCTTGCTCGCGGTTCTTCGTCATGAATTCCACGACATCGTCGCAGCTTGTCTCGCCGCTCATCACCTTGTCGACGTCGATAGCAAGCGTCGGGTGGTCTTGCTTGTGGACTTCGATCTGGTGGCGGGTGGCACCCGAGCAGCTTCCGGCCAGGATCGCCTCAGGCCCGTCCGTTCCGATCCGTGTGCCGGAATTTCCCGAAGCGAAGCCGCGTCGAATGAAATTCTCGGGCAGGCCGATCGCTATGCCCGAACCGCCCGTCACAAGCCTGTGGTCGGCGATTGCCGCGCCGATTGCAAGCAAGTCCTTGTCCGACGTTGCATCGACGACGACAAACCTGTGGTCTGTTTCGGCAAGCGCCGCAGTGATTTCGTCCGGACCTTTGCGAACCGTATCCAGCGCGACATGTCCGACGGAGGATCGGGTCTGGTAGCCCCGCCATCGGCGGATGTCGGGATCGGTCATAGGTGTAAGCGGATGGTTCTGCATGCCGGATTCGCTGAGAAGCCGATCATGGACGAAGAGGTGCCCCATATAGAGGGTGCGCCCGGCACCCGGGAAGGCAGGACATACGACGACGCCCTTTACATTGAGCGCTGATGCAAGCGCTTCGGCCACGGGTCCGATCCTCACGCGTGGAGTCGAAGGTCGAACAGTATTTGAACACGATCTGTCGGCAGCCTTGTGCCAAGAGCCAATTCAAGGCGGCGAGCGATTGCGCCATGGCATCGACAACCGGAATTGTCCGGCTCTTCAAGGCGACCACCCCCGCTTCAATATCTCCGGAGGCCGCGGTTCCAGGGACGCCCAGAAACTGCGCAGTACGCAAACCGCCTTTGGGGCCGATGCCTCTTGCGATCGTGTTCGCAATATCGCTCGCGCCGGTGAAATCGTCGGCGATCACTCCCAGAAGCACGTCCTACTCCTCTCCGCAGCGCTCGTAGATCATGGGATCAGGTGCGGTGCAGGCGATCCAAGGTTCAACTCATTCCTCCGCCCTTAGTTTTCCCTGGTACGGGTGCGGGCGTTCAAGGCAGCTGCAATATGCATCACACCAAGTTCGGGGCTGGTCAGTATCGGCACGCCGGCCTCGCCGATCCCGTTCAGCGCATTTGCCATCGAGGCCTGAGCAAGAACAACCACATCGACGCTGTCGCCGAGAGAGGCCAAGCCTTCGCGTATCATTGCATCATGCGCCGGCCTGTCCCCGCTCCGCAATTTATCGAAGGCCCCCTCACAAAGCCGACTGGTCACCGAGATATTGACCCCCATCCTTTCCGCATGGCGCTCAATCAAGCCGGTCGTGGGGCTCAGCGTCGTAGCCAGCGTCGCCAGAACACCAATTCGGTTGCCGCGCTGCAGCGCCTCGATTGCCATTCCATCATCCACGCGGAAAAGCGGCACCGTGCAAAGGGACATTGCCGCATCGACGGCAGGGCCGAGCGACGAACAGGTGACTATTACTGCCGACGCCCCTGCATCCACCGCCGACCAGATGTGGGTCGAAAGCCGCCGCATCGTCCGGCGTGACAGCGCGCCATCCCGGATCGTATCCGCCAGCAAGCTCTCATCCACCATATTGAACGACCGCCAGTCCGGCAAATGGCGGCTCGCGAGTTCGTTGAACGACGGGATGATGCCGGGAACCGTATGGATCATCGCGAGCTTCGGGGTCTCGTTGACGTCGGTCGTCATGGCTTTCTGACTCTGCTTCTGCTTGTGCGACTCTTCACTTCGAATTCATGCCGGCAGGATTGACTGCACCCAACGCCTCTCATGCTTGCGCCGGAATGGGTCGAAAGATCGCTTTAAAGATGTCCCCAGCCTATCCGGCCTGGCGCGGCAGTTTTGACTGATGCCTCGCCCGAAACGGAATTTTCCGCCGTCTGCGGTTCGCCAGTCGACGCACTATGCTGTCCCGGCTGCGATAGCCTTGCGATCAGGTGAGGTCGCACAATGCCGAGAACCTCTACCCAACCGTTTATTCCCGCCCGAAGCGTGCCATGCCGCGGCGTGCGGCAACAGTTCAGGTCAGCCTTCATGTCTCCACTCCTCAAGCAAATTCCCAGCGATCAAGGAATCCCCGCGAAGGCGGACGCTGTCGTCATCGGCGGCGGCATTATCGGGGCAACGGCAGCGTTCTTTCTCGCGGAGCGCGGCTTGTCGGTCGCGCTGGTGGAAAAGGGTCGTGTCGGCTGCGAGCAGTCGAGCCGCAATTGGGGTTGGTGCCGTCAACAGAACCGCGATGAGCGGGAACTGCCTCTGTCAGGTGTCGCCCTGCGGCTTTGGGGTGAGTTTGAGTCGAAGATCGGCGAGGACGTCGGATTTCGTCGGTGCGGTCTGCTCTACGCGACGGACAATCCGAAGCAACTGGCGGAATGGGAAAGCTGGCGTGAGATAGCTCAGCGCTTCAACGTCAGTACCCGTATGCTGAGCGCCAAAGAGGCAGCTACGGCAATCCCGGCAAACGGCCGCCGCTGGCTCGGCGGGGTCCATTCCATCGATGATGGCAAGGGTGAGCCTTCCATAGCAGCGCCCGCGATCGCCGAGGGTGCTCGGAAACGGGGCGCGACAATCCACCAGGAATGCGCTGCACGAGGCCTTGATCTGACAAACGGGACTGTATCGGGGGTGATTACCGAGAAAGGTTTGATCCGAACAGAAGCCGTCCTCTGCGCGGGCGGTGCCTGGACTTCGATGTTTTGCCGCCAACACGGCATCCTGTTTCCACAAGCAAGCGTGCGTCAGACCGCTCTTCGCACCAAGCCCACGGCCGATCTCGGTGAGGCGCTCTATACGCCGGAAGTTGCGTTGACCCGCAGGCTGGACGGTAGCTACACGCTGGCGATCAGCGGCCGAGCGATGCTCGACATAACGCCACAAGGTCTTCGTTATGCGCGTTGGTTCATGCCTATGTTTGTCAAGCGCCTGAAGGCTGTGCAGTTCGGGATCGGAGAGTCCTTCTTCAGGGGGCCGGAAGCCTTCGGAGGTTGGAACGGGCGCGGGACGTCGCCCTTCGAGAAGACGCGCATTCTCGATCCGTCCCCGAACCGTCGGACGGCGGCTTCTATCTTGAAGCGGGTCAAAGAGCTGTTTCCTGCCTTGGCGGGGATTGAAATCGCCGACAGTTGGGGAGCCTATGTGGATTTTACGCCTGATGCAGTGCCGGTCATCTCACCGGCCGAGGGGGTGAATGGCCTATACCTGGCGGCGGGTTGCTCCGGTCACGGCTTCGGGCTTGGGCCCGGCATCGGCCGCCTGGCCGCCGACCTGGTTGCCAACGATACCCCCTGTGTGGACCCCACCCCCTTCCGCCTCTCGCGCCTCCTCGACGGTTCGAAGGTCAAGGTGGGCGCAATTTGAGATGGCCGCTTTGGGCCGACAGCAGACTTCAGCCGTTTGTTCGTCCCGAATAATTCCACGGCAAAAGCTCATCGATGCAACTCTGCCTGTGACCGTTGACGATGGCGGTGAGCGTCGCAGTCAAATAGGTCAGCGGATCGACGGCATTGAATTTGCAGGTTTCGATCAGCGAGGCGATTGTCGCCCAATTCTCTGCTCCCGCGTCATGGCCTGCAAAGAGCGCGTTCTTGCGATTGAGAGCTATCGGTCGGATGGTCCGCTCGACGGTGTTGTTGTCGATCTCTATGCGTCCGTCGGTCAGGAAGAGCTTCAGGCCGTCCCAGTATTTGGCGATGTAGGCCAAAGCCTCGCCGAGCGGCGACTTCGTCGCGACACGGGCACGGTGATGGACAAGCCAGGCCTGCATGTCGGCGACCAGTGGCGCTGACCGCTCCTGTCTCCCAGCCAAGCGAGCCTTCGGATTAAGGCCCCGAAGTTCGGCTTCGATGCGGTACAGTTCGCCGATGCGCTTGACGCCGTCCTCGGCAATCGGTGCTGAGCCGTTGCGGGTGATCTCCACCAGCTTGCGCCGGCCATGCGCCCAGCAATAGGCAAGGTGGATGTCAGGACCGACACGCTCCGGTGCGATCAGCCTGTTGTATCCGGCATATCCATCGACCTGCAGAATGCCCGAGAAGCCCTGCAATATCCGTTCGGCATGAATGCTCCGCGACCGGGCGCATGGGTAAAGGCAACACCTGGCGGAGCACCGCCATTCCAAGGACGATCATCCCGCGCCAGCGCCCAGAAGTATCCGGTCTTGGTTTTGTGCGAGCCGGGATCGAGAACCGGGGCACGGGTCTCGTCCATGAACAGCTTGGATGAGCGCTTCAGGTCGGCGATCAGCGCATCAAAGACGGGACGCAATTCGAACGCTGCCCGACCGACCCAGTCAGCCAGCGTGGATCGGTCGAGGTCAATGCCCTGGCGGCTCATGATCTGGGCCTGACGGTAAAGCGGTAGATGATCGGCATATTTGGAGACCAGCACATGGGCGACGGTCGCTTCTGTCGGCAGTCCTGCCTGGATCAGCCGTGCTGGAGCCGGGGCCTGAACGACACCGTCAGTGCAGGCACGGCACGCATATTTGGGGCGACGGGTGACGATGACGCGGAACTGTGCCGGGATCACGTCCAGCCGCTCGGAGATATCCTCGCCAATGCAATGCAGGCAACCGCCGCAGGCGCAGATCAGGCTTTCCGGCTCGATCACCTCTTCGACACGCGGAAGATGCTTTGGAAGCGAACCGCGATTGATCGCGCGTGGTTTGGCAATCCCGTTTCCAGCAGGAACGTCCGCGTCATCCTCGGCATGGATCGCGGCCATGGCCGTTTCCAGGTCCTCCAGTGCCAGATCGAACTGGTCGGGATCGGTCCTCTCGGATTTGCGCCCGAAGGCTGCTTGTTTGAAGGCGGCTACCAGCTTCTCAAGCCGCTCGATCCGCTCATCCTTGCGGGCGATGTGCTCGTCTTTGCTGGCTATCACGGAGTCTTTGGCCGCCTCGCTTAGCCGCGCCGCAATCAGCATCGCCTTCAGGGCGGCAACATCATCGGGAAGGTCGGCGGCATCCAGCATGGGCGAAAACTATCAAATCCGTAGCCGACTTGCCTGTGGAATTTGCCGTGCTGAGTCATCGTGCCGCAGCTACTCGATGGCCTCCGGTGTTCTCGTCTGGACGGCATGAACCCGCCGCCAATCAAGGCCCGCAAACAGGGCCTCGAACTGGGCATGTGTCAGCGTCATCAGGCCATCCTTGATGGCCGGCCAGGTGAACGTGTGCTCTTCCAGCCTCTTGTAGGCCATGACGATGCCGGAGCCATCCCAGTAGATCAGCTTCAGCCGATCCGCCTTGCGGGACCGGAAGACGAAGACAGTTCCGGTAAACGGGTCCTTGTGCAGCTCTTGCCTCACAAGCGCTGCCAAGCCGTCATGACCCTTGCGGAAGTCTACGGGTTTGGTGGCCACCATGATTCTAACGCGGTTTGACGGAAAAATCATGTCGCCGCCGTCAGGGCGCGAGCGATTGCAGCGATCCGGGCAGCAGACGCACCTTCCTCAAGACGGATGGTGACGGGCCCGAGGACGATCTCGGGGCGACTGAGCATCTTAGGCGGCAGTTCCGAAACAGGCGGATCGACGATCACCGCCGCGAACTCTACCGCATCCTCCGGTGCTGGCAGGATCAGCTTGCCCTGCCGTGCCATCGTCCGCCAGGTGGAGAGGCTGTTCGCTCGCAATCCATAGCGCTGCGCAACTTCATTGACCGTCGTGCCAGGCCTCAAGCTTTCCGAAACAATCTTCGCCTTGACCTCATCAGGCCAATGTCGGTGGACCTCACGTTCAGGCTTCCTGGTTGTGAGAAACTCCAAATGTAGTCTCCATGGAGAAACACCCGTTCTTCATCCATGGAAACCTCGATCACAGATCAGGCGGCAGAGGGCAATGTGGGGACGGAACACCCGTTACTGTTAATCGGCAACCACAGCCAGACTTGATTGAAAGAAATTATCCTTGGGATGTTAGCAATGTCCTGACGGCCCGAGGTGGGTACGAGCTGCGTCTATGACCGGTCAATCTGATTAATCCGTGACGGGCGCGGTTTCCTGACCTCGAAACCATTCAGTTGAGAGCAGTCATCACTCTCCCTCGTGACTCCCGGGCGACGGAAACATGACAGTTGAGCAAGCATGCTCCATCAAAAGTTCGTCTGACCCCATCAGTCGGCGCATCGTGCTAGGGAAATCTAACGCCGGGCGATTTGAAACCTCAGGTCTGCGCGGTGAATTTTTAAATCCCGAGCACGCACATGGACCTCTCGAAGATCAAGACGCTGATCGACTTTGTCGGCCGATCGAACATTACCGAGCTGACCGTGACGGAAAAGGACGTGACGGTTCGGATTTTCCGAGCGTCTCCGGGACAGGGGGCCGCCGGCGAGTTCCCGCAAAAAGCAGGATCTCCGGCCAGCCTTGTCCCCGATGCGCCTTCGAGCATCGACAAAACCCATGCAGTAAAAGCGCCCGTTTTCGGCGTTCTGCACCGGGCCCCGGCGCCCGGCGAGCCGCCATTCGTTGCCATCGGCGACGAGGTGGAGGAGGGGCAGACGCTCTTCATCATCGAGGCGATGAAGGTCTTCAACAAGATCGCCGCGCCGCGGGCCGGGCGCATCACGCACCTGATCGAAATCGACGGTGGCGAGATCGAGACCGGCGAACTGCTGGCGGAGATTGCCTGATGCTGGAAACGCCTGAACAAACCGCAGCCGCCGAACTCCGTTTCGATACTGTGCTTATCGCCAACCGCGGCGAGATCGCCGCCCGGATAATGCGCGCCTGTCGCGACCTCGGCCTCAAGGCGGTCGCCATCTGTTCCGAGGCGGACAGGCAAGCGCCTTACAGCGAAGCGGCAGACGCTTTTCTCTGCATCGGCCCGTCGAGCGCAGGCAAGAGCTATCTCAATCAGGATGCCATCCTTCTCGCGGCCCGCCTGACCGGCGCGGGCGCCATCCACCCCGGCTACGGTTTTCTGTCGGAGAACGCCGCATTCGCCGACGCGGTCGAAAGGGCGGGGCTGGTCTTCATTGGCCCGGCCGCTTCTTCGATCGCGACCATGGGCGACAAGATCGCGGCGAAGCGGGCGATGATGGCGGCCGGTGTCCCCTGCGTTCCCGGTCCTGATACCGCGCTGCCCGACGAGCCGGCTTCGGTCGAGCGCATCGCGCTGGAGATCGGTTACCCCGTTATCGTCAAAGCGTCTGGCGGCGGCGGCGGGCGCGGCATGCGCGTGGTGCCTGAGGCCGACCAGTTGCAGGAAGCGATCGCGCTGACGCGAGAAGAGGCGCGCAAAGCCTTCGGCTCGCCCTCGCTCTACATGGAGAAATTCCTCCAGCATCCGCGCCACATCGAAATACAGGTTCTTTGCGACGATCACGGCAATGCCGTTTGGCTGGGGCACCGGGACTGCTCCATGCAGCGCCGCCATCAGAAAGTGGTGGAGGAAGCACCGGCGCCCGGCATAGCACCCGATATCATCCAGCCGGTCGGCATGGCCTGCGTGGAAGCCTGCCGCCAGATTGGCTACCGGGGCGTCGGAACCTTCGAGTTCCTCTATGAGGACGGCGCTTTCTATTTCATCGAAATGAACACGCGACTTCAGGTCGAGCATCCCGTCACCGAGATGACGAGCGGGCTCGATATCGTCCAGGCGCAGATCAACACGGCGCAGGGTCGAGTTCTGCATCTCGCCCAACGCGATGTGACATGCGAAGGCCATTCTTTCGAATGCCGCATCAATGCCGAAGACCCCGAAAACTTCCTGCCGTCGGCGGGTGTCATCACTCATCTGGCTTTGCCTCAGGGACCTGGTATCCGCGTCGATACGCATATCCATGCCGGCTATAAGGTCTCGCCCTATTACGACTCGCTGATCGCCAAGCTGATCGTGCATGCGCCGACGCGGGCGAAAGCAATGGCAAGAATGTGCGAAGCGCTTGCCGGCACCGAGATCGACGGTATCGCCACCAATCTTCCCTTCCTGCGGGCCCTGTTCGAGGACGACGCTTTCGCGCGCGGCGAGACGGATATTCATTATCTCGAGCAATGGCTGAAGCTGCGGAGGGTGGCGGCATGAGCGCGATCGATTTCAGCGATCCGGCCACCATCGCATCCCTTACCGCCGCGCTGACGGCAGCAGGCGTGGACGGGCTGGAAATCTCCCGGCCGGCCGGGCAGCTTCGTATCGTCATTTCAGGGGAGGGCGGCGCCTCGATCAGCTCGACGGAGACGATGCCGCGCGCTCCGGGCTCCGCGCTGGTGGTCGTGAAGGCGCCGATGGCAGGATACTTCTGCGCCGAACATCCCGCCTCTACCGCGCCCCGAACTGTGCCGCGCTCCGTATCCGACGCCGATATCCTTGGCTTCATCAGGATTGGCCATGTGCTGCTTCCCCTCAGCGTCGGCCGTTCCGGTGTTTTGACCAGGTTGCTCGCAAAGCCGGGCGCGCTGGTCGGATTCGGTGACCCTCTGGTCGAAATCGAGCTCCCATCATGATCGCCACGACGAATAGACATGCGCAACGCGAGATCGTTCCGGCGACCCAAAACCGGGCGCGGGTTTCTGCGATCGGCACCCGATCCTTCCTGCTTGAAGCGCCAGGCGACTTCGAACTTGCCGCGCAGCGACGAATCTGGGCCCTGTCGCGGATCGTCAAGGGCTGGGAGGATCTTGCCGAAGATATCCCCGGGATGACCAACCTGCTGGTGATCTTCAAAGAGACGCCCCAGGATCCCGATGCGGCGGTCGTCCGGCTGCTGCAGGCATGGGAGAATGCGCAGAGCATCGATCTCGTAGGCAAGTGCATCGAAATTCCCGTCCATTACGGCGGCGAACATGCGAGCGATCTTCCGGCCCTTTGCGATCTCTCGGGCCTCAGCGATCGCGAGGTGGTGCGCATCCACCATGAAGCAACCTACCGTGTCTTCGCCTTGGGAAGCGCGCCCGGTTTCGGCTATCTGCATGGTCTCGATCCCCGTATCTACATGCCGCGAAAGACCATGCCCTCGCTGAAGATGGCGAAGGGCTGCGTTACCATCGGCGGCATGCAAACCGGCGTCGCCATGCTGACGGGCCCGAACGGCTGGAATTCCATCGGCTTTGCGACACTGGAGATGTTCGACCCAATCTCGCCGAACCCCGCCATGATGGCGCCGGGAGATACGGTGCGGTTCCTGCCCGCAAGGATCGAGCTTTGATCGAAATCTTGGAAAGTGGCCCTTTCAACACGGTGCAGGACCTCGGTCGTCCGGGCTATCGCGATATCGGCGTATCGGCCAGCGGCGCGATGGATCCGCTCGCGGCCCGGATCGGCAATATTCTCGTCGGCAATGATGAGAATGCGGCAGCGATCGAGGTGCAAACCTTCCCGTTCCGCCTTAGTTTCGAACGCCGCATGGCCTTTGCCGTGACCGGCGCCGACAGCAATCCTCATCTCGATGGATCGGAGCTGCTTTCTTGGTGCGCTCATGTCGCCGAAGCCGGACAGGTTCTCGAATTGAGGCAGCCCTTGCGGCTTTCTCGTTCCTATGTCTCGCTCGGAGGCGGGCTGGATATCCCTGTCGTCATGGGCTCGCGCAGCACGTCGCTTCGCGGCGGTTTCGGGGGCAATGCCGGTCGGCCACTGGCGAAGGGCGACCGGCTCGCGGTTGGCGAGGACTTGGAGATTGCGATGCTGCCGGCCCCAGGCCTTGCCATCATCGAGCCGGCGACGGCGTTGCGCGATGTCTTCCCGGCTCCCGTTGACGGCGTGCTGCCCATTCGCGCTCTGCCGGCCGGCGAGCATGATCTTTTCGCCCGAGACGGCGAAGAATTTTGGAGCCAGACCTGGAGGATTTCCTCTCGAAGCGACCGGACCGGCTACTGCTTGTCTGGCGAGCCGATCACGCCGACCACATCGATCGAGATGCGCTCCCATGGCGTCGTGCCCGGCGTGATCCAGGTACCGCCGGGCGGCGAACCGATCGTGCAGATGAGCGATGCGAATACGGCCGGCGGATATCCGAAGGTTGCCGGCGTGATCGAATGCGACCTCTGGCGGCTCGGCCAGGCCCGCATCGGCGCCCGCCTGAAATTCTACCGCTCGACGCATGCCGAGGCCCGGGCCGTCGAACAGGCTGTTGGCCGCTATGTCGAGGATGTCAGGCAGACGTCCCGAATGGTCAAGCTGGCCCTGAAGGCCATGGCCTGATGTGGGACGACGGCATGGATGAAAACAAAGAGCCCAAGTCCATCAGACGGAGGTGGCATGAAAGAGGCCGCCTCTTCATTGGAGGAACGCATGAAAATCGATCTGAATTCCGACATGGGCGAAGGATTTGGCCCCTACCGGCTGTGCAACGATGAGGCGATGATGAAAATCGTCTCCTCGGCCAATATCGCCTGCGGCTTTCACGGTGGCGACCCCGACACCATGGGGCGCATGGTCCGGCTCGCGAGGTTGAACGGCATCGGTATCGGAGCCCACCCTGGCCTGCCCGACCGGCTGGGCTTCGGCCGGCGCGAAATACCGTTCCCGGCGGACGAGCTTCGCCAGCAGATGCTCTACCAGCTCGGCGCCCTGACAGCGATCGCCAGAGCTGAGCGGGTCGCCGTCTCACATATCAGCTTCCATGCCGCCATGGGCAACATGGTCAACCGCGACGCTGTCCTCGCCGACCTGATGATGGATGCGATAGCCACCGTCGACGCCAATCTCGTCGTCTTCGTCACGTCAGGCAGCGAGATCCAAAAGGCCGCCAAGCGCGCGCGCTTGAAGACGCTGGCGCTTTTCCTAGCGGACCGGGCCTATGATGCCGACGGCAAACTCGTCGCGCGCGGGCTCCCAGGCGCAGTCATCAAGGACGAGGCCTCGGTGCGCGCGCGTGTGCGGCAATTCCTGCTCGACGGAACCGTCCAGACGATCGACAGAACCGTCATCGCCATGCCGGCGCGCTCCATCCTGGTCCACAGCGATACGCCGGGCGCTCTCGAGCTTGCTGGCATCGTGCGCGGCGAGATCGAAGCCACGGGCGCCACGCTCGCGCCTGCTGCCGAACTCGCCGAATGACTCAATCCCCGATCGCCTGCCGGCGGTCTGTAACTCCAATCCCTCATCGAAAGACCACGTCGATGTCCGTCAAAGCCGATCGCCTGAAGAAGGTTTCCATATCCGCATCCGCCGCCATGACCCAACGCGCCAGAGAATTGGCCGCTGAAGGGATTAAGGTCGTCAGCCTCTCCTCCGGCGAACCGGATTTCCCCACGCCGGCGCACGCGATCGAAGCCGCCCATGTGGCGGCTCTCGCAGGCGATACGAAATATCCGCCGATGGACGGCACGCCGGCGCTCAAGGCCGCCATCATCAGGAAGTTCAAGCGCGACAACAATCTCGACTACGATGCCAGCCAGATCGTCGTCTCCGGCGGCGGCAAGCAGGTGATCTTCAATGCCATGCTGGCAACCTGCAATCCCGGTGACGAGGTCGTCATTCCGACACCTTCCTGGGTCAGCTATGCCGACATCGTCAGGTTCGCCGGCGGTGTTCCGGTCGCCGTCCCCTGTCACGAGAAGACCGGCTTCAAGCTGCGTCCGGAGGAGCTGGAAGCGGCGATCACGCCGCGTACCAAATGGCTCTTCCTGAATTTCCCAAATAACCCAACCGGTGCTGCCTGCTCCCGGGCGGAGATGGCCGCCATTGCCGAAGTCATGTTGCGCCATCCCAATGTCTGGATCATGACCGACGATATCTATGAGCACCTTGTTTATGACAACTTCCAGTTCTGCACGATGGCGGAAGTCGAGCCGATGCTCTACGAGCGCGTCCTGACGATGAACGGCGTCTCGAAAGCTTACGCGATGACCGGCTGGAGGCTCGGCTTCTGCGCCGGACCAGAAGAGCTCATCTCGGCCGTCAGCAACGTCAACGGCCAGAATGGCGGCGGCATTGCGACGCTGACGCAGGCCGCGGCGACCGCAGCGCTCGACGGGCCTCAGGATCTCTTGAAGGAGCGCGCTGCAATCTACAAGAAGAGACGGGACTTCGTCCTCGACAAATTGTCCGAGGTTGAGGGCCTGCGCTGCCACAGACCCGAAGGCGCCTTTTACATCTATCCCAATATATCGGGGCTGATCGGCAAGACGAGCAAGGGCGGACGAAAGATCGAAACCGATGTCGATTTTGTAATGGCGCTGGTGGAGGAACATCATGTCGCAACCGTGCAAGGCGCCGCTTACGGAATGAGCCCCTTCTTCCGCATTTCCTACGCCACGAGCATGGAAAAACTCGACGAAGGCTGCGCGCGCATAGCGCAATTCTGCCGGGACATGCGCTGATTGGCGATGCGTCTTACGTTTTCAGTTGCGCCGTCAGACAAAGAAGAATGTCGCGAACGGCAAGGGCAGGCTCCGACAAAGGATTCTGATCTGAAACGCAAAGCGAAAGGGTTTCCTCTATCCTGGGCGAGACGAGCCGGCAGATCAGCGGCTCGCTCGATTCCGAGACGATGCGATCGGCAATGGCCCGCGGCATGATCGTCGCGCCGAGACCGCTCGCGACAGCGCGGGCCAGGGTGCGGACGATTTCGACTTCCGCTACGACTTTCAGATTGGTGCGCGTGCGCGTGAAGGTGGTATCGACCGCGCGGCGGACGAAATTATAGGCTGGCGGCAACAGCATCGGCATCCCGTCGAGAGCACTGACCGGAACGGGTTTCGCAGCCGCCTCGATCGCGAAGTCGCGATGGGCGACCAGAAAGAACTCTTCACTGAGTATCGGTTCAAACCGCACGCCCTTGATCGGCCCGGTTCCATGGAGCAGCGCCATTTCCAGCCGGCCGTTCATGATCATCTGGCTGTACGTCTGGCCGACGCTTTCGGTCAGATGCAACAGGATGCCAGGGTGCAGTTTTCTGGTTTCCGCCAGGAGGTCGACCGAGAGCGTCGCAGCACTGCTGAAGGGCACGAGACCGACGGAGACGCGCCCCGCAAGCGAATTGCCGGCCGCCGATGCATCGGCCTGCGCCTGCTCCATCTGCCGGAGGATGATCTGGGCGTGGCGATACACCGCATGCCCCGCATCGGTCATACTCACACCTTGCTGGCTGCGGATTAGCAACTTGTGGCCGAAATGCTCCTCCAGCGCCGCAAGCTGCTGGCTGAGAGCCGGCTGGGCGATATGCAAAAGATCCGCCGCTCGCGTGATGCTGCCGCTGTCGACGATCACGATGAAGGATTTGAGGCGTCTGATGTCCATGAGGATCGGGGTACCATTCTGGTCTGCACGGGCCGCATGTTTGCAGAGGCGCATTGCTTTTGCAACGCGATGAGGTCTCAAGCCAGGCCGCGCGGGGACGCCGGCATCGCTGTTTTCTCTTGGTCAGCAAGCCGCAGCTGCTCCATAACCGTTGCTTATTGCTCCAGAGATAATCGGTCTTAGGCAAGGGGTTAAAGCTTCGCTACTGTCTCAATCAACAACAGGGGAACGACAATGCCATTCTCCGACTACAAGACCGCGCTGGTAACTGGCGCATCGTCCGGAATCGGTGCAGCCGTTGTCGAGCGGCTGCGCCAGGAGAACATCGAGGTCCATGCCGTTGCCCGCAGTGGCCAAGCGCTGCAGATGCTGGCTGCGCGGACGGGCTGCATCCCTCATGTCATCGATGTGACCGACCGTCCCGCGATGGCCGAGCTCGCGGGTAGAGTAGAATTCGATATTCTCGTCAACAATGCGGGCGTCGACCGACCGAAGAAATTCCTCGAAGCCGACGAGAGCGATATCGATCTGCTCATCGACGTCAATCTTCGCGCGGTCCTGCACCTCTGCCGCCTGGTCGTGCCCGGCATGGTGGCGAGGGATCGCGGCCACGTCATCAATATCTCGTCGATCGCCGGTACCTATAATTTCGGCGGCAACTCGTCCTATCATGCCACCAAGGCCGGGGTGAGCATGCTCTCTAACCAGCTGCGCATCGACGCGTTCGGCAAGCGTGTGCGGGTCACGGAGATCTGCCCCGGCCGTGTGGCTACCGACATCTTCAATCACGTCCATGGCAACGATCCCAGCGTCCGCGAACGGTTCGTCGATGGCTTCGAACTGCCGCAGGCGACCGATATTGCCGACGCTATTGCCTTCGCAATCGCAGCTCCAGTCGCGGTCAACATCGGACATATGGAAATCACGCCGACGCTGCAGGTCATGGGCGGCCTGCAGACGGCAAAGCCGCAGTCCGAGGCGAAGTCGAATCAATCCGGGGAGCCGACCCCGTGATCGGCTTCGACCTTTCGGCAATCCTGGGGCATCCCGAATATGCCGCCATGCTACTGCATGGCGTCGAGATGACCTTCATCATCTATGCCGGGTCGTGGTCGCTGGCAATGGCGCTCGCACTTGTGCTGCTGGGTGTGCGCCTGTCGCCCTTTCGCTTCGGCGATCCGTTGGTCGCCGCTTACGTTTCCTATCATCGAAACGTCCCCACTCTGGTGCAGCTCATGCTCTGGTATTTCGGCATCTTCACGCTGATGCCAAGCGGCATGGCGACATGGCTTGCAGGCCATAATGCAGAGGCGATCTTTGCGGTGATCGGGCTCGGGCTCTGCCAGGCGGCCTATTTCAGCGAAGATCTCCGTTCGGGCGTGCGGTCGGTCGGTGACGGCCAGATGCAGGCCGCCCGCGCCCTCGGCCATGGCTACGTCTCGGCGATGCGTTTCGTCATCATACCGCAGGGGGTGCGCAATGCTTTGCCGCCGCTCGTCAATCACAGCGTCTCCCTGTTCAAGAACAGCAGCCTCGCCGTCGTCATCGGCGCGTCGGAATTGACGCACGCCGTCAAGGAAATCGATAACCTCAGCTTCCGAACCTTCGAAATCTATTTGATCGGCACGGTTCTCTACCTGTCCTTCTCGCTCGTGATCATGAGCATCGGCGCCTATGTGTCGATGCGCGCGGATCCTGCGTGGAGGGCGCGCGCATGATCGAGGACATGATCGCCATCATCCGCGACTACTGGCTGCTGCTTTTGATTGGCCAATATCCGAACGGGCCGCTAGGCGGGCTCGCCAACACGCTGATCCTTTCCGCACTCAGCATCGCTCTCGCCTTTCCGGCGAGCATCCTGTTCGCACTGGCGCGGCTCTCCAAATCTCCGCTGCTTCGCTGGCCGGCCACTGCCCTTGTTTATTTCACCCGAGGCGTGCCGCTCCTGATGCTCATCCTGTGGAGCTATTTCCTGGTGCCGCTGCTGACGGGCGCCGATGTGCCGAGTTTCGTCACGATGCTGACGACGCTGGTGGTCTATCAAAGCGCATTCCTCAGCGAAGTCGTCCGGGCCGGTATCGTCGCGCTGGGACCAGGCCAGATGGATGCAGCACGTGCGCTTGGTCACAGCTATATCGGCGCGATGCGCTGCATCATCCTGCCGCAAGCACTCTACAACATGATCCCCAGCATCATCTCCACCTTCGTCTCGACGATCAAGGACACCACACTCGGCTATGTGATCAACGTGCCGGACCTCACCTTTGCGGCAAGCCAGGTCAACAACCAGCTCCTGACGCAACCTTTCCAGGTCTTCCTCCTCCTGGCGATCGTCTACTTCGTCATCTGCTGGACCCTAACCTACTTCGCAAATCGCCTCGAGCGGCGCATTACGCGGCGACGTGCGGGACTGCTCAGCGTCCCCGCCGCCCCCCTCGTCGCGCCATCGAAAATCGTATCGGAGCAGCTATGACCATGTCAGTTTCAGCACAGGAATCGCAGACAATCCGGCTTTTGCAGGTCTGCAAGAGCTATGGCGACTATCCGGTCCTGAAGGACATCGATGCGCAGGTCGCACGCGGCGAGGTGGTCGTCATCTGCGGTCCATCAGGTTCAGGAAAATCAACGCTGATCCGCACGATCAATCGCCTGGAAGAGATCAACAGCGGATCGATCACGCTCGACGGGCAGAACATTCACGCCTCAATGCGGACGAAGGAGCTCAACGTAATGCGCAGCCGGATCGGCTTCGTATTTCAGAACTTCAATCTTTTTCCGCATCTTTCGGTCACTGAGAACGTGTCGATGTCGCCGATCAGGGTGAAGGGCGTTACGCCTGATGTCGCCCACGAAAAGGCCCTCAAGCTCCTCGACCGGGTCGGCCTTGCCGACAAGGCCAGCGCCTATCCCGGCCAGCTGTCGGGCGGCCAGCAGCAGCGGGTGGCGATCGCGCGCGCTCTTGCCATGGAACCGCCGGTAATGCTGTTCGACGAGCCGACGAGCGCGCTCGATCCTGAAATGGTTGGTGAGGTGCTCGCCGTCATGAAGAGCCTGGCCAAGGAGGGCATGACCATGCTCTGCGTCACTCATGAGATGGGTTTCGCACGCGAGGTCGCGGATCGGATCTGGTTCATCGACGCCGGTCAGATCATCGAAATGGCGACCCCTGAAGACTTCTTCAGCAATCCACGCCACCCTCGGGCTCAGCGTTTCCTCGCTGATCTCAGGCACTGATTACCAACGACCAAAAACAAAGGAGAACAGCAATGAACTGGAAATGCCTGAGCCTCACCGTCGCATTTTCCGGCTTGGCCGCGGCCGCGGCCGTGCCCGCGCACGCCGATCAGCTCGACACCATCATGTCTTCGAAGATCCTGCGCTGCGCGACCTTCGCCGACGTTCCTCCCTTCGCTTCGCCTGATCCGAAGACTCGTGAAATGGCCGGTTTCGATGTCGACCTCTGCGGTGCCATCGCCAGGGAAATGAGCGTCAAAGCTGAAATCAAGCCAGTTTCGGTGGAGGCGCGCGTGCCCGAGGTCAAGCTTGGCCGCGTCGACATCACGGTCGCCAACCTTGCCTATACGCTGAGCCGCGCCGAGCAGATCCAGTTCAGCGATCCCTACTATCTCGCCAAGGAAATGCTGATCGTCCCGGCGGACGACGTAGGCAAGAACAAGGCCGATTACGCAGGCCAGCGCATCGCTTCGACCAAGGGCTCGACTTCGGAAATGTCCATCAAGCTCAACAAGTCCGATCCGCTGACATTCCAGGATACCGCCTCTGCCTATCTCGCGGTCCAGCAGGGCAAGGCGCGCGGCATGGTGGCCAACACGATGACGACGACCAAGTTCGTCAATGAATCGAAGAGCAGGGGCAAGGAAATGCGGATGATCGAGGAGCCGATGCTGTATCAGCCGATCGGCATCGGCATGGCCAAGGATCAGCCGGCGCTCACGGCCAAGATCAACGAAATCCTGCACAAGCTCGACGGGTCAGGCGAGATCAACAAGATCTGGGACAAGTGGCTCGGCCAGAACACCGAATACAAGATGACCCGCACCGATAAGGTCCTGCCGCTCTCCGAGTTGAAGTTCGACCCGATCCCATAGGCCGATCGGCCTCGACGTCATCCAGCGACGATTTCCAAAGAATCAGACGACGGGGCATGTGCGCCGTCGATCAAAGATGTGAGGCATCCATGATCCATATAAAAGATATCACTGAACGGCCTGATAAAGCCGATATCGATGCGATTTCCAGATTTTCGCCGGCGACGATCCACGAGGCCCAGGGTCGCCGCGGCGCGCTTTCCTCCCGCCTCAAGCCCGTGGACTACCGCATGAAGCTGTGCGGTCCGGCCTTTACGGTGAAATGCGCACCGCGCGATAACATCATGCTGCAGCTCGCTATCAACTATGCGAAACCCGGCGATATTATCGTCGTATCGGCCGGCGAATACGAGGAGGCCGGCTCCTTCGGCGATGTTCTTGCCAATGCCTGCCTTGCAAAGGGTATCGGCGGCCTCGTCACCGACACCGGCGTGCGCGACACGCTGCAGCTGCGGGAGCTCGGTTTTCCCGTATTCTCGCTCAGTGTCTGCATCAAGGGAACGGTGAAGGAAACCATTGCGGCTGTGAACGATCCGATCATCGTCGGCGGCGAAACCATCAATCCCGGCGACATCATGGTCGGCGATGCCGACGGACTGGTGGTCGTGCGCAGGCAGGAAGCACAGGAAGCAGCAAGACTCTCACAGGCCCGCGAAGATGCCGAAGCCGGCTATATCGCCGCCTACAAGGAGGGGAAATCGGTCATCGAGGTCAGCAAGCTGGAACCCGTGCTGAAGGGCAAGGGCCTCGTCGTCGATAGCTGGTTTATCGGCGTAGGGCATCGAATTACTTGAGAAAGACACCTCGGCGCTCCCCCAGGCAAGTCACGAAAATATCCGTCATGCCGACAGGCTCGGTCTATCAGACACCGAGTTGATCTGCTTGGGCGTCGCCGGTTCATATCCGTTCAAGGCGCCACTCTCCCGCAGAGCGGAAATAATTCTGTGTAACGTGACCCCTCTCTCGACTCGGCTGCGTGCGAATTTCCAGCATCGGTCCGATGTCATGATCGTCCGCCGCACGTAGTGCTGCGACATAACGTGCACGCAGTTGGCCGACGTTGGCCAGACTGCCACCGCCCCAGCTGAAAGGCTTGCCGCCAAGCCGCTCAATCAGAACATCAGCCGCCAGGCGCGCATGACGACCATTTCCGTTCGGAAATGGGTGAATCGCGACCAGGCGATGGTGGAACCGGATCGCGATCTCATGGAGCTCGCGTCCCGCGATCTTGCGTGCACGAGACTCGACTACAGCTTCAAGGGAGCTGTTTCTCTCATTTGATATTTGTCGTCATCGGTTGGGTCGGTTAGCCCGCGAATACAGAACCGTCCCTGAATTTCAGCCCCAGCGGTCCTTCTCCGTGTGTCCCAATCTTCTCTCGGTGTTCATGAAGGCTGGACACTATAATGGTCACGTGTTCTATAAAACGGACAGATTTGAAGGGAGTACGCATGCATCTTTCCATGTGGGCTTACCCGTGGGATGTCCAGGACCAGGGGCTCGCAGCACTTGTCGCCGACCTTCGCGACCGTGCGGGCCTCACAGCGGTCAGCCTGGCGACCTCCTATCATGCTGGCCGGTTCCTTCAGCCACGGAGCCCGCTGCAAAAGGCCTATTTCCCCGAGGACGGGACGGTCTACTTCCGGCCTGATGAAAGCCTATGGCAGGGCAAGGTGATCCGGCCGCTGATGGCCAGGAATGTAGATGAGCGCGGTGATATGCTGGACGCACTCGTCAGGGGACGCGACACGACGGGTCTCAAGGTCTCCTGCTGGACGGTCTGCCTCCACAATACCCGTCTGGGCATGCTGCATCCCGATCACGTGACGCGGAATGCCTTTGGCAATCCCAACTATTACAACCTTTGCCCCTCCAGCCCGGCGGCGCGCGCCTATGTTGTCACCCTCGTGCGCGACATCACGACGAACTACCAGCCCGATATGGTGGAACTCGAAAGTCCGAACTTCATGGGTTTCGCGCATGAATACCATCACGAGAAAGATGGTGTCGGCTTGAACGCCGAAGACGATTTCCTACTGTCACTTTGCTTCTGCGACCATTGCACGGCGCGCGCCACGAAGGCGGGCGTGCCGGTCGAAGGCGCGCGCAGATCGGTCGTGCGCTTCATCGCGGAACTGTGCGAACGGGTTGTTCCGGAACGGCAGTTCCCTGACTTCCCGGCAGCCGGCATCGATGCCTTTCGCGACTATCCGGATCTGCACGGCTATCTTGCCTGGCGCAGCGAACCGGTAACCAGTCTGATCGGCGAGATCATGGCGGCCGCCGATCCGGCGACCCGCATCGTGCTCATCGACCTGAAGGACGGCTGGCTCGGCGGCGTCGATCTTGCAGCCATCGGCAAGCTCTGCGACGGGGTCATCCTCTGCTGCTACGACATGGTTCCGGGTGTCATCGGCGATGTCATTCGGACCGGACGGGCGGCAATCGGACCGGGAAAGTTCCTCGGGGTGGGCCTGCGCGTCTTCTATCCCGAGGTCGGAGAGCCTGCGGTCCTGGCCGCACGCGCCAGAGCCTCCGTCGATGCCGGCGCTGACGGCGTGAACTTCTACAACTACGGCCTCATACCGGCAAAGCGTCTCGACTGGGTCAAGGCAGCGGTCGACGTCATCACTTAAGCGGATTAGCGCTCAGGACGCTCTCCTCAGGATGCGATGGGTTCAGCGACCTGGATCAGGCAGTCGCCGGCCTGGCTGTCGCAATGCAGCCTGTGGGAAATGACAATGCCGCTTTCGACGAAGCGCAGCTCTTCCTCCGGCTGCTCCAGGCGTTCCAGGTCATGATACCATCCGGCAAGTTCGCCGGCGGAAACGGTGGCGCCAAGTGCCGCGGCCGGCTCGAACCAGCCTCTGCGGTTCGCATAGATGCCCTGGCTGTGCCGGGACAGTGAAAGCAGCTGCAATGATCCCGGTTCGGGGAGCGGCACGCGCGACAAGACCGGACGCTCGATGATGCCGAGTGTCACGAGCAGCCGGTCGATCGCCGCCGCCGTGAAGGCCATTGTCTCAGGCGTCACGGTTCCGCCGCCGCCGAACTCGCCGGAAAGACCGACGGTTCCCGCCCGCCCGGCAGCCCCCATCGATGTCGGGGCGGTTGGCCCGTTGTCGGCAATGAAGGCATGCGATGCGCCGATCGCCCGCAGCAGCGAGACGGACCGCTCGAAGCGGGCGCCATCCGCCTGCCGCTCGATCAGCGCACAGGGTAGGTGCGCCATGGATGTGCCGCCCGAATGCAGGTCGAGCACGACGTCATGGCGGGGAAAGAGCTCGTGTTCGAGGAAATGAGCGAGGCGCGCCGTCGGTGACCCGGTGGGATCGCCGGGAAACGCCCGATTGAGGTTGCCGCCGTCAAAAGGCGAGCAGCGCTTGCCCGCCATCACCGCCGGCAGGTTCGCCATCGGCAGGACGGTGACGGCGCCACGAAGTCCCTTTACCTCCAACAGGCGCATCAACCGGCCGAGTTGGAGTTCGCCCTCATACTCGTCGCCGTGGTTGCCGGCCATCAGCAGCAAAGACGGTCCCGCGCCATTCTTCAGGCGAAGGACAGGAATGCGGATCTGATAATAGGGCGAGCGGTCGATCGAATAGGGAATGGCGAGGTGGCCGGCCTGCCGGCCCTCGCGCGAAAAGTCGATCGGATTGACGAGGCCACTATGCATGATGTCTCCAGTGTGGACGGTTATAATCCCGTCAGAGGTCGGCGAGCGTGGTCATTCGATGCGCACATCGGGATCGGCGAGGCTACCTCGACGCAGGCGCGAGCGGGCAGGAAGACGGTGACGGCTATGAGGCGCGAGCGGTCCATACCGGCTTCCTTCAACAGGACGTCGATCTTGCAGAGCACATCGCGGGTCTGGACCTCAATGTGCGCCTTTCGACTTTCTGCGACCTGGCCGGCAAGATAGACGAGACCCACTTAGCTGACGGTTTGGCTCGTACGCGGACCATCTGATAACGCTGCATCATGGGCGGGTTTTGCCTTTCTTGCCCTTGGAGGGCGAAGTCAGCCGAAGCTGGTCAGATAGGCCGCCGTCACCGAATGGTCCGGGTCGAGGCCGTAGAGGATAGCATGCCGGTCAAGACAGGTGCAGGGATGCGAGATGCCGTACTCGATGACGTCGCCCACAGCGACGTCGCTATCGTCGGCAAGGGCGACGAAGGCATGCTGATCGTTCAGGCGGAAAACTTCGGCGCCCCTGAGATCGGCGAGGTAGGCGCCATTGCGATAGAGCGCTAACGGCTGCGGCAGGCCCTGGTCCATCGCCACGTCGCGCATGCCCATGCCGCAGATCGCAAGCTGCGCTTCCGGCCGCGACAAGACCTCGGCCCAGACCCGCAGCGCCGGACGGAAACCTGCGGCCGCCGAAAACGTCTCGTCGCCGATGCGGAAACCGCCGCGCGCATCGAGGCCGGCAAGGCCACGCTCGTAGATACCGTGATCGTGGAAGAAGATCGCGCCGCTACGCAGAACGAGCCGGCAGGCGGGATCGGCCGCAACGGCGGTTGCAAGCCGCGCGACCACCACGTCGAAATAGACCGAGCCGCCAGCCGTGACCATGAGCGGCCGCGCGTCGCCTATGCGGGCGCGCAACTTCGGCAGGAAATCCGCTGTCATCGCCATCAGCGCGTCGACGCGAAGCATCGTCTCTTTTGCATCGGCGGTCGCGGCCGCACCCTCATAGGCGGCGATGCCGGTCAGCCCGAACGTCGGTGTCTCCACCGCAAGTATTGCGTAGAGGATTGCCTCGGCGACGACGGCGTTGCGAGCACCGGCGCGGCCGGCGCCGAACTCCACCAGCAGGCCGAGGGGCGGCAGATCCGCACGCTGCTGCCAGGCTGAGCGAAGTGCATCGACGAGGGTTGTCGAATCCACGAAGACATGCAGTTCCGCATCGGGATAATCGGCGAGCATGGCCGCAAGCCGGCGAGCAGCGGCGGCCCCGCCGATCTCGTTGGCGAGGATCAGGCGGCGCTGTCCCGCCTTGAGCAGGACGGCGGCCTGGCGGATGTCGGCGACCGTTGTACCCCAGGCGCCTGCGGTCACAAGAGCGTGCGCCAGCGCCGTCGACATCGGTGTCTTGGCGTGCGGAGCAATCTCGGCGCCGTGGCTCCTTACGTAGGCCATCATCAGATCGACATTGCAGGAGAAGGCCTGCCGGTCGAGCGAGATCAGCGGCAGGGCCATCCTGCCGTCATAGGGTTTCCATCCCTGCTTGCCGATTGCAGCAATCGGGAGCGGCGGATTGCCTGGCGGAAAACCGCGCACCCGCTCGTCGATCAACGCGTTTTCCGCGGTATGAAGGTCAGACATGGTAGCCGCTCCTGATCTCGACCGGTTCGGCGATGCCGAGGCGATAGGTGTCATTGGCAGTGGCAAAGAACAGGTCGCGCTGCTCCTCGAGAGACAGCTGCGAGACGACCGTGCGGAAAACCTGATAGACCTCGTCGAAAGAGGCGTGCAGGCCCGCGACTGGAAAGTCGCTCGCGAACATGGAGCGCGCCGGGCCGAAACAATCGAGGCAATGCTCGATCACCGGCCGCAGGCTTTCGAGCGTCCATTCGCTGTCGTAGGCGACGAGGTCGGAAATCTTCAGGCGCACGTTCGGCTCGCTACCGATCGCCTGCAGGCCGCGGCGCCAGCGCGCCATGCCGTCCTCGCTCCGATCAGTGGGGCTTCCGCCGTGGTTGAGCACGAAAAGCGTTTCCGGAAAATCCTGCACGAGCTCGAGCGCCTCGCTCATCTGCCAGGGAAAAAGCATCAGATCGAAGGCCAGCCCGAGCCGCGTGGCTTCGGCAAGCCCCGCCCGCCAGGAGGGATCGCCCATCCGGTTCGGGCGCGAGGCGAAGCTCTTCGCCGCTTCCGGATGCCAGCTGACGATATCACGGATGCCGACGACATTCGGATTTGCCGCTTCGGCCCTGAGCAAGCGTATGGCATCCGGCCCGTCGAGAGGAACACGCGCGATATAGCGATGCGCGACGCCGGAGCTGCGGTCGAGGCCATCCAGCCAGCGGCTTTCTTCCAGAGGGTGCGCATCGGACCAGCCGGCCTCCACATGCACCGTTGCAACGACGTTCTGGCGCGCGGCGTCGGCGCGATAATCGTCGACGCCGTAGTCGCGCAAGATCGGCGCGAAGCTGCCGAAGACCATATCCTCCCCGGACGCTCGCGCCTTCTGTAGCCAGGGATGACGTTGCAGCCCAAGGTCCCAGAGATGATGGTGCGGATCGATCACCGGCCCGTCATAGCGCCTCGTCATCTGCGCGCCTCGCGGCCGGATACGAGCAGAAGCGCAAGGATCAGCGTGCCGAACATGATCGACCGCCAGCCGGGGGAGGCGTTGACCACAGTGATCAGCGCCGTCGTCGTGACGAGCAGGATTGCCCCCGGAATGGTCCCGGCATAGGTGCCGCGGCCGCCAAGGATGGAGGTGCCGCCGAGCACGACGGCGGCGATCGACGTCAGCAGATAGGGGTCGCCGATACCGACATAGCCTTGCCGGTTCATGCCCAGCACGAGAATGCCCGCAAGCCCTGCGAAAAAACCCGACAGGGTATGGACCATCAGCGTGTTGCGGGTGACGCTGACGCCGGAAAGCCGGGCAGCCAGCGGATTCGCCCCAAGTGCCAGGAAACGCGCGCCGATCGGCATGCGGTGGACGAGCAGGAGAATGGCGATTGAGACTACGAGCCACAGGATGATACCGGCCGGGATGCCGAGCGGCCGCGCCTGCCCGAGCAGAATGACCGCCGGATTGCTGACGGTGACCGCGCTGCCGCCGGCGACAATGACGAGCAAGCCCTGCAGGAAGGTCGCCATGGCAAGCGTCATGATGATCGGCGGCACGCGAAGATAGGCAGCGCCCGCGCCGTTCATGAGGCCTATGCCAGTGGCGATGGCTAGGGCCACCGCGATACCGACGAGGCCGGTCGGGTCCCAGGCCGGCGAAAAAAGCGGCAGCAGGATCGCCGTGACAGTGATGACAGCGCCGACGGAAAGATCGATGCCGCCCATAAGGATGACGAGCGTCTGCCCGGCAGCCGCGATGCCGATCACCGCGGCGAGTTCGAGCAGGTAGCGCAGGTGGCCATAGGCGCCGAAACCACGCAGCGTGAAGCTTGCGACGATCCAGACGAGTGCGACCAGTAGGAGGGTCAGGAACGGCGGATTGCGGAACGCGGACCTGATCGTGTTCATCGCCTTGCCTTCCATTGAGCGAGAAGTTCCGGCACAGCGACCGCGCCAACGATGATCAGACCCTGCGCGACATATTGCGCGACCGGCGGGAAGCCCAGGAAGAACATGACGTTGATCATGACCGAGAGCAGCAGGCTGCCACAGATCGCGCCACGCATCGTGCCCTTGCCGCCAAGAAAACCCACTCCGCCGAGCACGGCGGCGGCGATCGAGTTCAGCGTGAAGGGCGTGCCGATAACAGGATCGCCCGAGCCGGTCTGCGCAGCGACGAAGAGACCGGTCAGTGCCGCGAGAAGACCGGACAGCGCGAAGGCGACGACCTTCACACGCTCGACCGGGACGCCGGAGCGGAATGCGCCGACCGGATTGTCGCCGGCCGCGTAGATGCCGAGGCCGAGCGGCGTTGCGAGAAAGGCCTTCCAGAGCGCCAGGATGACGACGAGCAGCACAAAGGCGACGGGTGTGTGACCGGCCAGCGTCGTGGACAGCCAATCGGGAATGAACCCGCCCGGCCTCGGCAGCAGGATGAGCGCGACCCCGCCGATGATGAAGGAGCCGGCAAGCGTGACGATGATTGCAGGCAACCTCAAATGCGTCACGATGGCGCCGATGACGGCGCCGATCGAAAGACCGGCGAGTGCGACCGTAAGAATGCCGCCTGGCACGCCGAGCGCTCCTTCCATCGTCGTTGCGGCGATCACGGCTCCGAGGCTCACGAGCGGGCCGATCGCCAGTGTGATGCCGCCGTTCAGCATCAGCAGCGCCTGCGCCATGGTGACGAGCGCGAGCGGGAACCAGTTCTGCGTGAACTTGGAGAAGCCGCCAATGGAAAGGATGCCAGGAAAGAGCATCGCATAGAGGATGAGAAAGGCGGCGACAACCAGATAGAGGCCGGCCAGACCGCGGTTGCGGCGGAGTTGGATCGAGCCGTAGAGCCGCGTTGGGGAACTTGCTCTCATCAGGCAGCCTCTCCCTGCGTCGTGGTGGTGATGCCCATGGCCGCGCCGACGATCGCTCCTTCGGTGATTTCATCGTTCGACAGTACCGCCGCGACACACCCCTCGCGCAGAACCACGACACGATCACAGAGATGCACGAGCTCCGGCGTATCGGAACTGGCCAGAATGACGAGCCGCCCCTCCGCGGCGAAGGCACGCAGCATGAGATAGATTTCTCGCTTGGTCTCGATGTCGACGCCGCGCGTCGGATCGTTAAGGAGCAGTACGGAGGGATCGAGCGGCAGCCATTTCGCGAGCGCCACCTTCTGCTGATTGCCGCCGGAAAGCGCCTGCACCTGGCGGTCCGTATCGCCCTTGATCTTCAGTCGGAGCGCGAGATCGGCGACGAGGCCGTTTTCCGCCTGCCGGTCGCGCAGCCCCTTGCCGGCGAGCCGTCCAAGCGAGGGAAGGATGAGATTGGATGCGATGGAATGGGGCATCACCAGCCCCTCGTGCTTGCGGTCGGCAGGGACATAGACGATGCCCGCGGCATTTGCCACGCCGACATTGGCGGGCAGGCCGGAATTGCCTGAAACCTCCGCTCTGGAAGCCGCGGCCGGAATCGCGCCGTAGAGGCCGAGCAGCAGGTCTTCCTGCCCTTGTCCCACGAGCCCGCCGATGCCGACGATCTCGCCAGCGCGGGCGCAGAAGCCGACGTCACGCACCACGCCGGCGGAAAAGCCTTCAACACGGATGCGCATCGCGCCGGGTGCTGCGGCCAGGCGGGGCGGGAACAGGTCGCCGGTCTCGCGGCCGACCATGAGGCGCACCAGGCCTTCGCCGTCGATGCCAGACAGCGACTGGTCCGCGGTGACCACGCCGTCCTTCAGCACCGTGACATGCGAGCAGAGCGCCTGCACCTCATTGAGGCGGTGGGAAATATAAAGAAGTGCCGTGCCGCGGTCCCTCAGCGTCTCGATCAGACGGGCAAGGATGCCGGCTTCGTGAGCGGAGAGCGATGAAGTCGGCTCGTCGAGGATCAGCACGCGCGGCTTTCGGAACAGCGCCTTGGCGACTTCCACCATCTGACGGCGGCCAAGCGCGAGATCGGCGACCGGCATGTCGAGGGGCTCGGTGAGCCCCACCATGTCGCAGACATCCCGGACGCCGTGATGAAGCGCTCTGTAATCGATGAGACCGAACCGGCGCGGAAACGCGCCGAGACCGACGTTTTCGGCAATCGAGAGACTGGCCGTGAGGCTCAGCTCCTGCTGAACTACGGCGATACCCGCTGCGCGCGCATCCGCCGGGCTGAAGCGCCCGACGGACTTGCCCTCGACGAGGATGGAACCACCGTCCGGCTGGAGAGCCCCGGACAGGAGATTGATCAGTGTGGACTTTCCGGCGCCGTTTTCGCCGAGCAAGGCGTGAACCCTGCCCGGCAGAAGGGCGATGTCGACGCCCTTCAAAACGGGATTGCCGAAAAATCCCCTGAACACCTGCCGGGCTTCCAGCAGGGGCCTTTTTTCCGTCATGGCGGCTTCCCTCAGCGCGGATTACTTGGCAAGAAGCTTGTCGAAGAGCACCTTGTCGTAGTCCGAGTAGATATAGCCGTCAGCCGGGAACTTGTCGGCCCGTGCGAGGTAGCTGCCGATCGTGCTCTCGTCGATGACAGGCAGCGGCACCTTGACGAAGGCCGGAACGTCCTTGCCTTCCAGCGCCTGGACAGCCGTGTAAACGGAAAGCGCGCCGAGCCAGTTGGGTTGCATGGTCGCCCAGCTCTTCAGTCCCTTCTCCTTCCAGAGCTCCAGGAACTGCCGCGCGTTTTCGCCTGTTGTCGGCACCTGGTCGCGGCCCTGGCGCTCGAAGGCGAGGACGGAGCCGGCCGATAGCGCGCCGCCGAGCGACAGTACGCCGTCGATTTCGGGATTGGCAAAGAGCAGGCTGGTCATCGCTTCCTGTGCCGGAGCGACGTTATATTCCGTGTTCGTCTCGGTGATCACCTGTAGACCGGGATTGGCATCGAGGATCGGCTGGGCGCCCTTGCGGCGGTCGTCGCTCACCGAAATGCCGGCCGGACCGTTCATGATGATGATCTTGCCCTTGCCGCCGAGCTGGCTGACCATCCACTTGGCAGCGGTCGCGCCCCATTCATTGGAATCGGTATTGATTTTCGCAGTCACCTTGTCAGTGTTGACGAGGCTGTCGAAATTCACGATGGCGATGCCCTTGTCGCAGGCATCGGAGATGACGCGGTCGAGCGCGTTGGAGGAACCGGCGATCACGACGATGGCGTCGACATTGGCATCGATCATCGACTGGATATGCTGGATCTGCGTCTGGGCGTTGCCCTGCGCGTCCGTAATCATCAGCTCCTTCACGAGGCCAGCCTTCTTCAGCTCCTCCACTTCAGCCGTGATGGTGCCTTCGGTCTGCTTCATCCAGGTCGGTACCGAGTAGATGTTCGCCCAGCCGACCGTGTAGGGCGCCTTCCTGTCGCCCTTGATGCAATTGGCGGCTGAGGCCGTGCCGGCTGAAAAGACGAGGAGTGCCGCGGCGGCGGCAGCACCCGCAAGAAGTCGGCGGCATAGCGAAGCGGAAATGCCATTTTCAAGATTCTTCATGTCGATCCCCTTTTTTGTGCGGCAGCGTTCACGGCTTGCCCATTGTCTTTGTCCAATATACCGTACATATGATCTATATACCGGACGAGGTGATCTTATGCCGATTTTTTTACCTCGCAAGAGGGCTCGGAAAATTTCATGAGCGATGGATGACGGGATCGATTGACAGATGAGACAGACGGTCTGAAAAGCTCGGGCCGAAAAAAGAGAGACCGACAACAATGGATGCAGTTCAGGACGTAGCAGCCGGCAAACGAGCCCGAGGACTCGACCGCGCCTTCGAGATCCTCGAGTTCCTGCGCCAGAAACGGCAGGCCCTGAAGCCGAACGAAATTGCCGCGCAAATCGGCGCGCCGCGCTCGTCGGTCTACGAGCTCGTCAACCTGCTGCTTCAGAATGGCATTCTGGAATTCACCGGCGGCGAAGGGCGTGTCTATCTCGGCCGCAAGCTGTATTTCCTCGGCGCAGCCTATGAGAACCATTTTGATTTTACCCGCGAATGCGAGGCGGCGTTGGAACTGCTTGCCGACGAGACGCGGGAAACAGCGCAGTTTTGCATGCTGGATGGAAACAAATACACGGTTGTTCGCATGCGCGAAGGCGCACGCCCATTCCGCATTTCGACGGATGTCGGGCAGTCGGTGCCGATCCCGTGGACGGCGTCGGGCCGCCTACTTGTCGCGCACCTGTCGGATCAGGAAATCCTGAACTTCATTCCGCCGCAGGATTTCCGTCTGCCAACTGGCGAGTGGCTCGATCCACAAAGCTTCATCGCCGAGGTGCGCCAGGCCGAGCGTGAAGGTCTCTTCACGTTCAACAGCATCGTCGACAGCTTCACCCACTGTTTTGCCGTACCGGTGCGGGGCGAAGAAGGCCATGCAGCCGCAACCCTCTGCCTCGTGACGCCGCGCGACGACGGCCTTGCAAACCGGGACCATTATCTCGACTGTCTGAAGAAGGCCGCTGCGAACCTAGATCAAGCCCCAATGCGACCAAAACGAAGCTTGCCGTAGAACTCGACGGCGCGAAGGCGTTGGTTTGGCGCAACGTCGCGTTTGGCGCCAACGAGGCATTCGTTTTTCTCTATGTCGCGGGTCTGAGTGCCTTAGTGACGAGCGCTGCGCCGGGGACAAGGGCTAGCCTTGTGCCGAGATCGGACAAGGACGTTCAGCCTTGAGGGACGCGGCCATAGATCTGGAGATCGGGATCGTGCCGGCGGAAAGCGGGAAATTGCGCTGCTAAACCCTTTTTGAAGATCGGTTCGTAGGCATCCCATCGTCGATGCAGATCGAATTTGGGCCGAACGCTATGTCGCCTGAGGCCACGAGCTCTTCGTAATGGTAAGGGCTTCGTGCCTCCGCTACTACCGCCGGTGCCCTCCATGGATATCCTTTCGCCTCCGGAGCCATTCAGCCTGGCTGAACGAGCCGTTGGCACGTGGACGGCATAACAATGCTACTGCCGCGACAAGAGATCTTCCTCTACATGCAAACTATCTTGCGGACGTTAAGCCAGGTTATCTGCCAGAAAACGCCCAAGGTATTTGGCTTCGTTGGACAAGCCTGCGCGGCCCTTGACCAAGGCCATCTCGGATGCGGGCTGGTCCTCGAAACCATCCACTGCTCCGAGTTGCCGATGTTCGGCAAGCACCGCGTCGGAAGGCAGGAGACTGATCCCGAGGCCGGAAGCAACAGCCGCCTGCACACCCATCAGACCTTGGCTTGTATAGGCGATCCTCCAGCGACGGCCGCTGCGCTCGATCGCCCGTATGGCGCGATCCCGGTAGATACAGCCTACGGGAAAGACCGCAAGTGGCACTGGATCCATCTCAACAGCACGGGCCGCGCTCTCCACCCAGATCAGCTCTTCTTTCCAGCTCGCCAGGCACGCCCCATCACCCGGTTCGCGCTTGATCAGCGCAAGATCGATCTCACCCGCGTCTAACAGACGGCGAAGCTCCGTGCTCCAGCCGCTCACCGTATCGAGTCGGATATGCGGCGAGGCGGCCGAAAATCCGCACAGCAGGTCGATCAGCCGCCGGCCGGCGAAATCCTCAGGCACCCCGAGGCGAACAGTCTTCGGCGCGGCAGGCTTGCGCATCACCTCCATGGCTTCCTCGGCAGTGGCAAGCAGCCTGCGGGCATAGCTTAAAAGCAGTTCGCCGGCCTCCGTTGTCTGCACGCTGCCCGTCGATTTGTCGCGCAGCAGAAGCGCCTGCCCGATATTGGTCTCGAGCTTCTTCACCTGCTGGCTGACGGTCGATTGTGTCAGGTGAATGCGCTCGGCGGCCTTGGTGAAACCGCCCGAATCGACGACGGCTGCGAAGGTTCTGAGAAGATCGAGATCGAAACCGAAGCTCATTTGCTTTTCCAATGAAGGTGATGGAGACATTTAATTTCTCAATGACATCTTCCTTTGTCAATCTGCCGGCATTGAAGGAGACGATCGCCATGACACTTCCCGGCACCCGGCCCACCTGGCTGACATTCGATTGCTACGGAACCCTGATCCAGTGGGACGAGGGGTTGCTCGCGGCTATGGACAGGATCCTGTTTTCCAAAGGCGGCGACATCGACCAGCGGGCCTTCATCGGCGCCTACGACCGCCACGAGCATGCGCTGGAAGAAGAGCGCCCGCACCGTTCCTTCAAACAGGTGAGCGCTCTGGCGCTGGAAAAGGCGATGGGCGAATTCGGCCTAAGCTTCGAACCTGAAGACGCCGAGCTCCTGACATCCTCGATCGGCAAGATGCCTCCATTTCCGGAAGTCGTCGCGACGCTCGAGACTCTGAAAGCTGCTGATTTTCGCCTGGCGATCATCTCAAATACGGATGATGCGATCATTGCCGGCAATGTCGCCCAGCTTGGGGGGCACGTCGACCGTGTCATTACTGCCGAAGAGGCGAGGGCCTACAAGCCGACTGCAAAGATCTTCCACTACGCCTGGAACAGTCTCGGCGTCGGCATCAACGATCTGTTGCATATCTGTGCCAGTCCGCATCTCGACCTTGCCGCGGCGCGCGAACTGCGCTTTCGTACGGTTTGGGTCGATCGCGGGACGGACCGAAAACCGCTCGCGGATTATCAACCGAATGAAATCGTCCCGACGCTCGACAAGGTCCCGGCCGTGCTCGCGGCGGCCGGCTGGATGTAACGCATCGCCAGGGAGACAGAGATGGCTCACGAACTGAATATTGCGAAGGGACAGCCGGCGCTCCGGCGCAATGTGTCGCTGGACACGGACGAGATCTGGCAGGCAAGGGTGGATCTCGCCGCGTGCCTGAGGATGGCGGCGCGACTCGGCCTCGAGGAGGGGATCTGCAACCATTTTTCCGCCATTGTGCCAGGCCATCCGGACCTTTTCATCGTGAATCGCTTAGGCTGGGCCTTTCAGGAGGCGAATGCCTCGTCATTGCTGATCTGCGACTTCGAGGGCAACGTCGTTGCCGGCGATGGCGTTCCCGAAGCGACCGCCTTCTTCATCCATGCGCGCCTGCACAAGATGGTGCCACGGGTGGGAGCGGCCTTCCACACACACATGCCGAATGCGACCGCGCTCAGCATGGTGGAAGGCGAGCCACTGGTCTGGGCGGGCCAGACGGCGCTCAAATTCTACGGCCGCGTGGCGGTCGACGAAGCCTACAACGGCCTGGCTCTGGATGAAAGCGAAGGCGACAGGATCGCCTCTGTCCTTGGAGACAAGGATATCTTGTTCATGAAAAACCACGGGGTGATGGTGTGTGCGCCGAACATCGCCGAGGCTTGGGACGACCTCTACTATCTCGAGCGTGCCTCCGAGGTTCAGTTGAAGGCGATGAGCACTGGTCGCCGCCTCCTGCCGGTTTCGCCGGAGGTCGCCGCCCAGGCGGCACAGCAGATGCGCGAAGGGGACCCGGAAAGTGCCCGGATGCATCTGGAAAGCATCCGGCGCGTTCTCGACCGTCAAGAGCCGCAATACCGTGATTGATCGAAGAGGAAAAGCGAGCCGTTTGGAGTTCGCTTTTTCCTCCACCGCTGTGGTCAGGCATTCCCCTGCAAGAGGGGTGATTCACTCAAGGTGACGACCATATATTCGATAAAGGCTCGAACACGGTGGGGCAGGGGTCCTCCTCCGACGTAAACGGCGTGAACCAGTTCCAGATCTCCCGGATTATGCTCTTGGAGCAGTGGAACAAGCCGCCCCGTCGAAATCTCCTCCGCCACATGAAACAGACCCACCCGGGCAATGCCGGCGCCGGCCAGGGCCATCTGCTTCATCGTCTCACCGTTGTTCACGACGATGCTGCCCTTGACTGGTTGGGCGATGTCCTGGCCGCCGCAACGAAACGGCCAGGACGGCCTTGCGCGCCGAAAATTGAATGTCAGGCAGTCGTGCTGTTCGAGATCTGCAGGTGTTTGTGGTGAACCCCGGCGCGCCAAGTATTCGGGTGACGCGCAGACCACCCGCCGGCTTTGACCAAGCTTGCGTGCGATCAGGCCGCTATCTGGCAGATTTCCCATCCGGATGGCGACATCGGTTTTCTCAGCGACCAGATCGACAATGCCGTCGGTGAAACTGAGGTCAACGATCAGATCGGGATTGCGTGCTATGAAATCCGGCATGGCCGGTGCCACGAACATTGCTCCGAAGGGTATCGTCGTGTTGATTCTCAGCCGACCGCGAACCGCTCCTCCGGCCGCCTCCTGATCCGCATCGTTCAGCTCCTGGAGAATCCTCAGTGCCGCATGGTGATACGCCTCGCCCTCTTCCGTTAGTGTCAGAGCGCGGGTTGTCCGCACCAGAAGACGCGTGCCAAGCCTGGCTTCCAGGCGTGCGATCAATTTGCTGACGGCCGATGGGGTGATGTCGAGGTTACGGGCGGCGGCGGAGAATCCGCCGTCTTGTACGACGCGAGCGAACACTTCCATCTCGCCCGAGCGCTCCATCAAAATACGGGGCATTGATGATCCTCAATCACAAGTGCATGTCTTTTTAAGGCAATAGTTGCTCGCGTTGCTTAATCATAGATTGTTTCCAGCAACAATCTGGAGAAACGACATGGATCTGAAACTCACCGCAAAAACAGCCCTCGTTACGGGCGCTTCGGCTGGCATCGGCCTGGAAATCGCGCGAACGCTTGCCGTAGAAGGCGCGCGCGTCATCATCACAGGACGCAACCGCGCCAAGCTCGACAGTGCGATCGCGGCCGTCAAGGCATCGGGCGGATCGGAGATCATCGGGGTTCTTGCAGACGCCGCCAGCGCCGAGGGTGCTGCGATCATCGCCAAGGTCGAACCTTCGGTCGATATCCTCGTCAATAATCTCGGCATCTACGAGAGCAAGGCGTTCGGCGACATCACGGATGCTGACTGGAGCCACCTGTTCGAAGTCAATGTCATGAGCGGCGTGCGCCTGTCACGGGCCTATCTTCCTGGCATGCTGGAACGCAATTGGGGCCGCATCATCTTCATCTCGAGTGAATCGGGGCTCGCCATTCCCCAGGACATGATCCACTACGCGACCACCAAGACAGCGCAGCTCTCGGTTTCCCGTGGACTGGCGCAACTGACCCGCGCCACCAATGTCACGGTCAATTCCGTACTCCCGGGACCGACGCGCTCGGAAGGTATCGAGACTTTCCTGCGCAGCCAGGCAAGCGATCCATCTGCACCAATCAAGCAGATCGAGGCCGAATTCTTTGCCACGGCTCGCTCGGCTTCGATCCTGCAGCGCATGGTGGAGGCGCAAGAGGTCGCAAATCTCGTCGCCTATCTCGCCAGCCCCCGTTCATCAGCCACGAACGGTGCTGCTCTGCGTGCCGAGGGCGGTCTCGTCAACACCATCGCTTGAGAAAGGTCTTATCCGTGTCGAATGCACCTTTGACCATCATCGCCATCACCACGGCAAAGCCCGGCAAGGAGGCGGCCCTTGGTGCCGCCCAGGAAGAGCTTGTCGCAGAGACTTTGGTTGAGGACGGCTGCCTTCGTTACGAACTGCACCAGTCGCTCGATGATGGAGGCGTTCGCATCTTCGTCGAGGACTGGGCAAGCGAAGAGCAATGGCGCGCGCATATGCAAGGGGCCGCCATGCAACGCTTTCAGGCAAGTGGCGTGGCCGACTATTTCGCCGACTTTGCACTCCACCGGCTGACCAAAGTCGCTGGGTGAGTTGCGCCCCGCCTTTCGTTCTTATTAGGATTTTCTCACATTCGGGGGTAACCCATGAAGCTTTTGCGCAGTCTCGCCATTTTTCTCGCGCTCGGTGCGAGCACCATCAGCGCTCACGCCGGAAACGTGCTGATCGTCCTGTCGGATTCCGACCGTCTCGACCTGAAGGATGGCAAGATGTTCCAGACCGGCTTTTATCTGAATGAACTCATGCAGCCGGTACAAGCGCTGCTCGATGCCGGACACGAGATCGCGTTTGCGACGCCGAAAGGTACGGCGCCATCGCTCGACAGGACCTCCATCGACAAGTTGTATTTCGGTGGTGACGAGGCGGCGATGAAAGCCAGTGAAGCGGGGCTGGCGAAACTTGGCATCCTGTCTCGCGAGAAGTCACCGGTCATCAGCCTCGCACGCGTCGAAGAGATCGGCTACGAACGTTTCGACGCCGTCTATGTCCCGGGTGGGCATGCCCCTATGCAGGATCTCCTGGTGAGTTCCGAACTCGGCAGACTACTGACCCATTTTCATGAACAGGGCAAGACGACAGCCTTGGTCTGTCATGGACCTATTGCGTTGCTTTCCACGCTCGCAGACGCGCCCGGTTTCGTTGCGACGTCCGAAACGCAAGAGACTGCGAAGGCGCAATCCGACTGGATCTACGCCGGCTACAAGCTGACCGTTTTCAGTAATCGCGAGGAGGAAATGGCGAAGGGTTTGCTGGACGGTGGCGAGATGAAATTCTATCCGCAGGATGCGCTTGTGAAAGCAGGTGGTGAGTTCAGCCAGGCCGAGGTTCCTTTCGCCGGCCACGTCGTTGTGGATCGCGAACTGATCACCGGTCAGAATCCCGCATCCGCACCCGCCGTGGCGCATGAGTTGCTGCGTCGGCTGAAATAGCACGGTAACGACACGGCAGAATTTGAAAGATGGAAGCTCGCCGCGCGAGGAGGTGCGGCGGGCCTCTCGGGCTTTGGGGAATGGACTCGGCATGACGATGGTCCGTGAAGTCTCGGTGCACCCCCTGCAGCGGGGAGACCCACAACACTCCCTCATAATCGGGGCGCAGTTGAGTTTGTCGTGACGGGTTGATGCTCGAAGAGAGGCTTCTGGCACCGCCGCGAAGACCACGATGCCCAAATACGGATCGTAACGCTTGCTGGGCATCCAGTCAGTCAGTCAGTCTCTGTAGGTCCGTTCGGCGAACGCTGTCGATGCCGCCAGCCGTCGGTCAGCCTGCTGAAGCCACTCCTCCCCCCATGCGATCCACTCTACGGCCACCGACCTTGGCAGTGGGCGTGACGTCCATTGATCGCAGCGTCCCAGCAGGTCGCGCACGTCGCCAAGTTCATGCCAGTCCTGCGCTAGTTCCGAAAGCGTCGACAGCGGTTAGCATCGCGCTTGCAACGCCGCTGTTTTCCATGCCGGCGCTGCTCGGCAAGTTGGCGCCTCGCGCTTGATAGAAATCAAGCATATATGCATTATTCAGAAGTTCAGTGGCGCATTGTCGACCACTTCCTTCATCACGAAGAAGGTCCGGGTCTGGCGCACGCCGGGGAGCGCGATCAGCTGTGTTCCGTGGATACGGTTGAAATCGGCCATGTCGCGCACGCGGATCTTCAGGAAGTAATCGAAGTCGCCCGCCACCAGATTGCAGTCCAACACGAAACTCAGCTTTGCGACCGCCTTTTCGAAGGCGCCGAAGCTTTCCGGCGTCGAGCGATCCAGCACGACGCCGACCATGACCAGGGCGCCCCTGTCGACCTTCAGCGGCTCGATCATGGCTCTGACCGACTTGATATAGCCTTCCTCGAAAAGCCTCTGCGTGCGGCGATGGCAGGTTGCGGCGCTGACATCGACCAGTTGCGCCAGTTCGGCATTGCTGAGCCGCCCGTTGTTTTGCAGCAGGCGCAGCATTTTCAGGTCGATGCGGTCGAGTTCCGAAGTCACGAAAGAATCTTCCGAAAAATTTAAGCATTATGAAAGACATCACTCAAAAATTGCGGATCATGCCGAATATTGAACAATCCATTGGCTAAGTTTGAGAGCACCTTTCATCCAAGTGATGTTAGCGTTTCTCCAGTGTCATAACAAGCTGAAGGGGATCCCATGCTGGCAAAATTCGAGCGCTATCCGCTCACATTTGGACAAACCCATATCGAGAAGCTGGAAAGGCTTTCAGAGCATCTCGGCGGCAAGGTCGAGCTTTATGCCAAGCGCGAGGACTGCAATTCGGGTCTGGCCTTCGGTGGCAACAAGCTGCGCAAGCTCGAATATATCATTCCCGATGCGCTCGCCTCCAATGCCGACACGCTGGTCTCGATTGGCGGCGTGCAGTCCAACCACACGAGGATGATCGCAGCCGTTGCCGCCAAGATCGGCTTCAAGTGCCGGCTGGTCCAGGAAAGCTGGGTGCCGCACGAAGACGCCGTCTATGACCGCGTCGGCAATATTCTGCTGAGCCGGATCATGGGTGCGGATGTGCAGATGGTGGACGAGGGCTTCGATATCGGTATCCGCCAGAGCTGGGAAGATGCCATCGAGGACGTCAAGGCCAAAGGCGGCAAGCCCTATCCCATCCCGGCCGGTGCATCCGTTCACAAATATGGTGGTCTCGGCTACGTCGGCTTTGCCGAGGAAGTGCGTGCGCAGGAGGCCGAACTCGGCTTCAAATTTGACTATATCGTCGTCTGCACGGTGACAGGTTCCACCCATGCCGGCATGACGGTCGGCTTTGCCAAGGATGGCCGCGAGCGCAATGTGATCGGCATCGACGCCTCCTTCACGCCGGCCCAGACCAAGGCCCAGGTGCTGGAGATTGCTCAGCGCACCGCCGAACTCGTCGAGCTTGGCCGGGACCTGACATTGGACGACATCGTCCTGATTGAGGATTATGCCTATCCGGTCTATGGCGTACCGTCCGCCGAAACCAAGGAAGCGATCCGGCTCTGCGCCCGTCTCGAAGGCATGATCACCGATCCCGTCTATGAGGGCAAGTCGATGCAGGGCATGATCGACCTGGTCAAGAAGGGTTACTTCCCGGAAGGCTCGAAGGTGCTTTACGCCCATCTCGGCGGTGCGCCGGCCATCAATGGCTATGCCTATACGTTCCGCAACGGCTAACGCCTTGCAGAGGCCACCCGGCAGGATAATCATCCAGCCGGGTGTTGCAGATATGGGAACGAGATCCAGCCAGAGCAAAAGCGAAAGGCAGCCGGCGGCTTCTCATAAAACGTGATCGCGTGACTGGGAGACGGTCGTGACAAGCACCGATATCGCAATTCTGAAATCCGTCGAGAAGCAGGTCCTGTGGCTTGCCTGCTGGATGATTCACAATGCCAATCACCTACGCGATAAAGGCGAGGTTAAAGTCGGCGGACATCAGGCGTCCTCGGCCTCGATGGCCTCGATCCTGACGGCACTCTATTATCATGTGCTGCGCCCGGAAGATCGCGTCGCGGTCAAGCCGCATGCTTCCCCGGTGTTTCACGCCATCCAGTATCTGATGGGCAACCAGACCCGCGACAAGCTGGAGAATTTCCGGGGGTTCGGCGGTGCGCAGTCCTATCCAAGCCGTACCAAGGATATTGACGATGTCGATTTCTCCACCGGTTCGGTCGGGCTCGGCGTGGCCGTCACAGCCTTTGTCTCGATAGTGCAGGACTACATTGCCGCCAAACCCTGGGCGCAGAAACGGCCGCTCGGGCGGATGATTGCTCTCGTTGGCGACGCCGAACTGGATGAAGGCAATGTCTACGAGTGCCTGCAGGAAGGCTGGAAGCACGATCTGCGCAATGCATGGTGGATCATCGACTATAATCGCCAGAGCCTCGATGGTGTGGTGCGCGAAGGTCTCTGGCAGCGTATCGAGGCCATTTTCAAGGCTTTCGGCTGGGATGTCGTCATCGTCAAATATGGTGCGCTGCAGAAGGCCGCGTTCACGGAGCCGGGTGGAACACGCCTGAAGGACTGGATCGACGCCTGCCCCAATCAGCTCTATGCAGCATTGACCTTCCAGGGTGGGGCCGCCTGGCGGCGCCGACTGCTCGACGAAGTCGGCGATCAGGGTGACGTGACGGCGTTGATCGAGCGGCGGTCCGATGCCGAACTGGCGGAACTCATGAACAATCTTGGCGGCCACTGCCTGGAGGCGCTGACCGACGTGTTCGACAGTATCGATCATGACCGGCCGACGGTCTTCCTGGCCTATACGATCAAAGGCTGGGGCACGCCGCTTGCCGGGCACAAGGACAATCATGCCGGCCTGATGACATCCAGCCAGATGGCCGATTTCCAGGCGGCAATGAAGGTTGCGCCCGGCGCAGAGTGGGATCCGTTTTCGACCATGGCCGACAGCAGTGAAGCACGCGCTTTCCTCGCCCGCGTGCCGTTCTTCGAGCCGGGGCCGCGACGCTTCAAGGCGGAACGCATTGCGACAGAAGGGCCGGTCCTGCTTGCGGATCGCGTTCTGTCCACGCAAGCCGGGTTTGGCAAAATCCTTGATGCGCTGGCCCAAACCGACACGGCACTGGCCGCCCGTATCGTGACGACCGCCCCCGATGTCACGGTCTCGACCAATCTCGGTCCCTGGGTTAACCGGCGAGGCCTGTTTGCCCGCGACGCGCAGGCCGACACGTTTCGCGACGAGCGGGTGCCGTCGGCGCAGAAATGGCATTTCTCCCCGCAGGGGCAGCATATCGAACTCGGCATTGCCGAGATGAATCTTTTTCTGCTGCTGACCGCTGCCGGTCTCTCCCATTCGCTGTTCGGTGAGCGCCTGCTGCCGATCGGCACGGTCTACGATCCCTTCATCTCCCGCGGCCTTGATGCTCTGAACTACGCCTGCTACCAGGATGCCCGTTTCATGATCGTCGGCACGCCGTCAGGCATCACCTTGGCGCCGGAGGGCGGCGCGCATCAGTCGATCGCCACGCCGCTGATCGGTATCAGCCAGGACGGGCTGGCGAGTTTCGAACCGGCCTTCCTCGATGAGCTGGCAATCATCATGGACTGGTCTTTTGATTATATGCAGCGCGATGGCGACGGGAAGCCGGACGAACGCACCTGGCTGCGCGACGAGACGGGCGGCTCTGTCTATCTCCGGTTGACGACGCGGCCGCTGGAGCAGCCGGCGCCGCGCGACGAGCAGCGCTTCCGCCAAGACGTCATCGATGGTGGCTATTGGCTGAAGCCGCCCGGGCCGAATGCCGATGTCGTGCTGGTCTATCAGGGCTGCGTCGCGCCGGAAGTGATCGCGGCGGCCGGGCTGCTCGGCGAAAGCCGACGCGATGTCGGTGTGCTGGCGGTGACTTCCGCCGATCGCCTGAACGCTGGATGGACAGCTGCCCAAAGGGCACGGCGCCGCGGCGTCAATCGGGCATTGGGTCATGTCGAGACCTTGCTCGCCGGCCTTCCGTCCCATTGCACCCTTGTCACCGTCACCGATGGACATCCCGCGGGACTTGCCTGGCTTGGTGCCGTTCACGGCCACCGGACGATACCGCTCGGGGTCGAGCATTTCGGCCAGACCGGCACGGTGCAGGATCTTTATCGGCACTACGGCATCGACAAGGCCGGCATCGTCAGGACGATATCTGGCCTGACGCGAGGTGCGGCGGTCTCCGAGCTTCTCTTATTTCCATGATGTCTGATGCCGCCGATCTCGGACTTCGCTCTGAGGCCTCAAGAGGCCTGACGTCCGGCGCCGTCGCGCGCTCCGTTCATGGATTGGCGGTATTCTTCGTAGATACTGCCCTGGACACGTATATGGTCGCGCATCACGGCGTCGGCGCGCCGCGCATCGCCCGCTTCGAGCGCCAGCAGGATTTCGCGGTGCTCGCTCATCGACTGCGACAGGCGGTCGCCGAAGGCGAGTTGCGCCTGCCGGAAGGGCTTAAGGCGTCTGTGCAGATTAACGGCCTCTTCGGCCAGGAAGCCGTTGCCGGACGCCTCGTAGATCATCGTGTGAAACGCGGCGTTTTCGACATAGTAGCGCTTGTAATCCTGTGCCTGAAGGGCGGCTTCGCAGGCAGAGGCGGCTTGGCGCAGAAGCAGCAGCTGTGCCTTGGTAATGCGACTGGCCGCCAGCCGCGCGCACCAGGCTTCCACCTCGGCCATCACTTCAAACATTTCCACGAGGCGGGTGAAGTTGGGCTGGCGCACGAAAGCACCACGATTGGGAACAAGCTCGACAAGGCCAGTCGCCGAAAGAAGACGCAACGCCTCGCGCAAAGGGGTGCGCGAAACGCCGAAATCCCGGGCAAGGCGCATTTCATCGAGGCGCTCGCCATCCTTGACCTGTCCTTCGGCAATCATTGTCTCGATACGCTCGTAGAGGAGGTCGGCCGTTGGCGTCCTTGATGCGGGCAAATTCATATCGGTGTTCTCCACGCGCATTGTGGTGCGATCTGCAGGATTTGGCAAGCCGCCGTATGCAATCGCCAAATTATGTACGCAATACAAATAAATTGTATACAAAAAGAAGAAATCGATTACTATAAAGACACCAACCACAGAAGCCTATAAAATAGGCACAAATAAAGGGAACGAGAATGAAACTGACAAAGACGGCGGCTGCGGCCGCTCTTCTGCCCGCATTCCTGTTTGCCACCAACGCCTGGGCTGGCAAGTCTGACGACACGGTCTCCATCGCGTTTGCGAAGGAACTTGAGCATGTGGATCCCTATTTCAACACCGCGCGTGAGGGCATCCTGCTCGGAAATGCTGCCTGGGACGGCCTTCTCTATCGCGACCCGGCAACCGGAGAGTATGTCGGCAATCTGGCAACCAGTTGGACCTGGGTGGATTCCACCACGCTCGACCTGACCCTGCGCGAAGGCGTCAAGTTCCACAATGGCGAGGCCTTCGATGCCGATGACGTCGTTTATACGCTGAACTTCACCGTCGATCCGAAAAACGGCGCAAAGAACAAGGTGGCGACGGGGTGGATCAAGCGGGCCGAAAAGATCGATCAGTTCAAGGTGCGCATCATCACCAACGGGCCATTTCCCGCAGCGCTCGAATACCTGGCCGGCCCGGTCATCATCCATCCCGATGAATATTACAAGGCCGTCGGCCCTGCCGGTGTCGCCACCAAGCCGGTCGGCACCGGCCCGTACAAGTTCGAGACCGTCGAGCCGGGCAAACACTTCGTGCTGAAGCGCAACGAGGATTATTTTGCCGCTGCCAAGCCGAAAGCCAAGGTCGGCACCATTGATATTCGCACCATCCCGGACATCAACACGCAGATGGCGGAGCTTTTCAACGGCACGATCGATCTCGTTTGGCAGGTTCCGTCCGACCAGGCCGACAAGATGACCGGACGGGACAGCTTTCAGGTGATCAATGCCCCGACCATGCGCGTCGGCTATCTGTCGCTCGATGCGGCCGGACGCTCCGGCGACAAGAACCCGATGACGAATGTCAAGGTTCGCCAGGCGATCTATCATGCGATCAACCGCGATGGGATCGTCGAGGCGCTGATGAAGGGCACGACGGAAGTGATCGACAGCGCCTGCTCGCCCAGCCAGTTTGGTTGCGATACTGCCATCACGACCTATGCCTACGATCCCGCAAAGGCCAAGGCGCTGCTGACGGAAGCCGGATATCCCGACGGTTTCGAGATCGAGTTCTATGCCTATCGTGACCGGCCGTTGGCCGAAGCGATGATCGGCATGTTGGCCGAAATCGGCATCAAGGCCAACCTTAACTACATGCAATATGCAGCACTACGCGAAAAGCGCATCAAGGACGGTGCGCCAATCTCCTTTATGACCTGGGGCTCCAACTCGATTGCAGACGTCTCGGCCATCACCAGCGAATTCTTCACCATGGGCGGCGAAGATGATGCACGCGACAAGAGCCTGTCCGATCTTCTGGAAAAGGCCGATTCCTCCATCGATTCGGCCGAACGCAGGACGCTCTACGCCCAGGCGCTCTCGGTGATCGCCGACAAGGCCTATTGGGTGCCATTGTGGAACTATTCCACCAACTACGTCATGAGCGGGGACATTTCTTTCACGCCGACCCCGGACGAACTGGTCCGTTTCTACGAGATCGGCTGGAAGTGACATCTGCATAGCCAGGACGGACCGCCGTTGGCGGCCCGGCCCGGATTTGAGCTTCCCGTTTAGAGGAATGTCGAGATCGCGTAGCCGCGAGACCGCCTGCTTGAGGGTATCAGATGTTGAAATTTGTCCTGACCAAGATTGGCATGGCGGCGCTGGTCGCGCTGACGGTGTCCTTCATCAGTTTCATACTTCTGTTCATGGCCGGCGATCCGGCGATTGCCATTGCCGGCGAAGGAGCGTCCGGAAAGGTGATAGCCGCGGTTCGTAGCCAATACGGTTTCGATCGACCGTTGCTCGTTCAATATTTCGACTGGTTGATACGCGCGCTCTCCGGCGATTTCGGCATGAGCTTTTATTTCAAGACCCCCGTCTCTGGCATGATCGCCGAACGGCTGCCGGTCACCATGACCATCGGTTTCCTCGGCATGAGCTTCGCCCTGCTACTGGCCATTCCCATGGGCGTTCTCGCGGCAGCCTTTCCCAATACGCTGGTCGACCGGCTGGCACTCGGCATTGCCGTCGTCGGACAGGCGATTCCAAGCTTCTGGTTCGGCCTTGTCCTGATCGTTGTCTTCTCTGTCAATCTCGGCTGGGTGCCGGCTTCGGGAACGCGGCAATGGACCGGCTACATCCTGCCGATGATCGTGCTCGGCTACTACGCGACGCCTGCCATCATGCGGCTCACACGCGCCGGCATGCTGGAAGTGCTATCGGCCGACTACATCCGCACAGCAAGGGCCAAGGGCATCAAGCCTCGGCGGGTTCTGTTTAAACATGCCCTGCGCAATGCCATCATTCCGGTCGTCAGCCTGGCGGCCGTGCAGCTCGGCTTCATGTTCGGCGGATCGGTCGTGGTGGAAACCATCTTCGCGCTGCATGGAGCCGGCTACCTCGCCTGGGAATCGATCTCCCGCAATGATCTGCCTACCATGCAGGCGCTCATCCTGATCTTCGCGATGTTCTACATCGCCTTCACTTTCCTGGCCGATGTCTTGAACGCATGGCTCGATCCCCGTCTGAGGACTGCCTGATATGAGCAACACATCCCAAACCGTCAGCTTCGATCTTCCAGCGGCATCGCCGGCCCCCTCCCGTCAGTTGGCCCGCAAGACCATGAAACATCGCGGTTTCATGATCGGCTTCCTGATCCTGCTGTTTGTTGGCCTTACAGCGCTTTTCGCGCCGCTGATTGCTCCCTACGATCCCTACAGGCAGGATCTTTTGGCGAGGCTCGCTCCACCGGTCTTTCTGGGCGGAGACTGGAAACACCTGTTGGGCACCGATGCGCTGGGTCGGGACTACCTGTCACGGCTGATCTACGGCGCTCGTGTCTCCCTGCTGATCGGCTTTACAGCGGCTCTGATCTCCGCCGTGATCGGCACGACGCTCGGTGTTCTTGGCGGCTATTTCGGCGGCAAGGTCGATGCGGTTGTGATGTTCATCGTCTCGGTACGGCTGGCTTTGCCGGCAACGTTGGTGGCGCTGGCGGTGGTGGCGCTGTTCGGCGGATCGTTGACCGTCGTCGTTTCGGTGCTCGGCTTGTTGCTCTGGGACCGTTTTGCGGTGGTGCTGCGCAGCGCCACAATGCAGGTACGGCAGATGGACTATATCGCAGCAGCCGAAGTGCTGGGCGCCAGCCTGCCGCGCATCCTATTCAAGGACGTTCTGCCGAATGTCATGAATCAACTGATCGTCATCGTAACGCTCGAAATGGCCCACGCCATCATCCTGGAAGCGGCGTTGTCCTTCCTCGGGCTCGGCGTTCAGCCGCCAACCCCATCCTGGGGATTGATGATTTCCGAAGGCAAGGAAATGCTGCTGTTCGAGAGCTGGCTGATCACCATTCCCGGAATCGCTTTGTTCATCCTGGTCCTTTCCATCAACATGCTGGGCGACGGCATTCGCGACGTGACCGCGCCGGAGGGCAGAAACTGATGACCCACACTGCCACCCCCGTCCTGTCGATCCGCAACCTGACCATCGATCTGCCGAAGGGCGGCGATCGGACGCATGCCGTAAGCAACCTGTCGCTCGACATCCACGAGAAGGAAATCCTATGCATTGTGGGGGAATCCGGCTCCGGAAAATCGATAACGTCCTTCGCCGCCATGGGGCTTTTGCCGAAAATCCTGAAGCCGTCCGCAGGCGAAATCCTCTTTGAAGGCCGCGACATGCTGAAGCTTTCCGAGGCCGAGCATGCCGAACTGCGCGGCAGCCGCATGGGCATGATCTTTCAGGAGCCGATGAGCGCGCTGAACCCGTGCTACACGGTCGGCAATCAGATCGAGGAGGTCTTCGAGACACATATGCAGATATCCAGGGCCGAACGTCAGGCCCGCACTTTGGCTCTTCTCAGGGAAGTGCGTCTTCCCGACCCCGAACGCCTCTATCATGCCTATCCGCATCAACTGTCGGGCGGCCAACGCCAACGCATCGTCATCGCCATTGCGCTCGCCATGGAACCGCGCCTGTTGATTGCCGACGAGCCGACCACAGCGCTCGATGTGACGACGCAGGCGCAGATCCTCGACATGTTCAAGGCGTTGAAGGAAAGCCGCAAGGCCGGCATCCTGTTCGTCACCCATGATTTCGACGTGGTGGCCGAACTGGCCGATCGTGTATTGGTGATGCAGAAAGGCGTGGTCGTCGAACAGGGCACCGCCGGACAGGTGCTGAACAGCCCGAGCCATCCCTATACACGCATGCTGATCGATGCCGTGCCGAAACGCCAGGGACTCAAGGGCAAACCTGCTACGTCTGCGCCGATCGCGCTCAGGGTCGCCGGCATTGAAAAAACCTATTCGACCGCACGGACGATGTTCAAGCCGGCCCGCAAGGTGCATGCCGTCAAGCCAACGGACTTTACCGTTCTGGAAGGCCAGACGCTTGGTATCGTCGGGGAATCCGGTTCCGGCAAAACGACGCTGGTGCGTTGCCTGATGGGGCTTGTGGAGCCGGACGAGGGTTCGGTCTGGATCGGCAATGCCAGGTTGGAAACGACCACGGCTGCCGGCCGGCGTGATTTCAGAAAACATATTCAGATCGTCTTTCAGGATCCGTACGGATCCCTCAACCCGCGCCGCAAGATTGGCGACCTGCTGGTCGAGGGGCCGGTCAACTTCGGCGTGCCGCGCAAACAGGCCATGGAAAAGGCGCGCGCGCTTCTGAAGATCGTCCGGCTGGAGGAGGATGCACTCGATCGCTATCCGGCGCAGTTTTCAGGCGGCCAGCGTCAGCGCATCTCCATTGCCCGCGCCCTGATGGTCGAGCCGAAAATCCTGATCGCAGATGAAGCGGTATCGGCGCTCGACGTTTCGGTGCAGAAGGACGTGCTGAAACTGCTCGATGACATCCGTAAGGCCGTCGGTCTGACCGTGATCTTCATCACGCACGATCTGCGGGTAGCGGCCGAAATCTCCGACCATATCCTCGTCATGTCAAAAGGCGAGGTAGTGGAATATGGCACGGTCGACGACGTGTTCGGCAATCCGCAACATTCCTATACGCGCCAACTGCTCGCCGCCGTGCCCGGCCGCGGCTGGGAAGCGCCAGATATGGCAGCGCTTGGCCCTGCCGACGCAGCGAGGTAAATGCATTCCATGGACAGAACACACCTGATCGAAGCCGCCGCCCACTATGTCGACGGTGGAGGGCTGATCGCGGATCTTGCCTCGCTTGTGGCGCGCCGCTCTGTCAGCCAGTCGGAAGGGCGGCTGGAGGATCTCTATGCCTATCTGCAGGAGGATATGCAGCCACTGCTGTTTGCCATGGGATTTGCCGTCGAGATTTTCGAGAATCCTCGCGAGGGCGGCGCTCCCCTGCTGATCGCCAGCCGCATCGAGGACGAAAGCCTGCCGACCGTCCTAATCTATGGCCATGGCGATGTCTGCAACGGGGAGGCCCATCGTTGGCGGGAGGGCCTTGAGCCCTTCACCTTGACCAGAGAAGGCGACAAGCTCTATGGCCGGGGCACGGCCGACAACAAGATCCAGCATCTGATCAACATCAAGGCGCTGGAATTGCTGATCCGTGAAACTGGCCGGCTCGGTTTCAATGCCAGGATCATTCTCGAAATGGCAGAGGAAACGGGCTCCTTCGGGCTGCGCGAATTCTTCACGGCCAACCGGGAGCGGCTGGCGGCCGATGTGCTGATCGCGTCAGACGGCCCGCGTCTGGCGGTCGACACGCCGACCATGTTCATGGGGTCGCGGGGCGGCTTGTCCATCAATCTCATGGTCAATCTGCGTGACGGCGATCACCATTCCGGCAATTTCGGCGGATTGCTGGCCGATCCCGCCATCATCCTGGCCCAGGCGATCGCGACGATTACCGACGCCCGTGGCCAGATCCTCGTTCCTGAATGGCGGCCGACCAGCCTGACGCCGGATATCCGCGCCACGCTGCGTGATCTGCCGCCGCGCCGTCACGATGCCGAATGGGGCGAGAGCGATCTGACGCCAAGCGAGCGGGTCTTCGGCTGGAACTCCTTTGCCGTTCTCGCCATGTCATCCGGCAATATCAATGCGCCGCAAAACGCCATCTCGGGTTCGGCGCGGGCCGCCTGCCAGTTGCGCTTCGTCGTCGGCACCGACATGGACGAGATCATCCCCGCCTTGCGACGCCATCTCGATGCTCATGGTTTTTCCATGGTCGAGGTTCGGCCCGCGCGCGGCGAGGCCTTCCGGGCCACTCGCTTCTCGCCGGATCATCCCTGGGTGCGCTTCGTCGAAAACTCGCTCACGCGGTCGGCGGGAAAACGGCCGCATGTGCTGCCCAATCTGGCCGGCTCTCTTCCCAACGATGCCTTTACCGACATCCTCGGGCTACCGACGATCTGGATCCCGCACTCCCATGCCGAATGCGGCCAGCATGGGCCCAACGAGCATGCGCTGGCGCCGATTGCCCGCGAAGGCATGCAGCTGATGACGGCGCTGTTCCTCGATATCGCCGAGAATGCTAAAAGCCTCAAACAAATTGCCTGATCGATGGATTTTGTTCTGCTTTTCATCTTTCTGGCGGCGACGGGCGCCGTGTGGGGCCTGATCGCCGGCCTGCTCGGTATCGGCGGCGGTGTCGTCCTGGCGCCGGCCCTCTATTACGTCTTCGAGTTCCTCGGCTATGAGAGCGACCGTCCGATGCAGGTCTGTGTTGCAACATCCGGCGGCACCATCATGTTCAGTTCAGCATGCTCAGAACTGATGAATCATCGGCGCGGCGCAGTCGACGGGTCCAGGAGTCTGGCCAGCCCGTTACTCGTCCAGCGGTTTTCGCGTTGTTCATCTCACTGATGGCCCTCAACATGCTGATCAAGGGCCTCGGCGCGCTTTCGACGTAAAAAAGGAATGACCATGAGCAAGACCCATCCCGCCGATCTCGATGCGATGGACGCCCGCCGGCTGATCGGGCAACGCCGCCTGTCGCCGGTCGAATTGGCCGAGGCCTGTATCGAGCGCGTCACGCAGATCAATCCCGCAGTCAATGCCTTGGTGGCGCAGGATTTCGACCGGGTTCTCGCCGAGGCGCGCCAGGCCGAACAGAGCGTGATGCGCCATGAGGCGCTCGGTCCGCTGCATGGCCTGCCTTTCGGCGTCAAGGACATGATCGATGTCCAAGGCCTGCCGACCACCTTCGGCTCGGAAATATTTCGCAACAATATCGCGGTCAAGGACGATTCCATCGTTGCCGCCATGCGCTTGGCCGGCGGCATTCCTCTCGGCAAGACCAACAATCCCGAGTGGAGCGCCGGCGGCAATACCCGCAACGCCGTCTACGGCGTCACGGCCAATCCTCACGATACGACGAAAAGTGCGGCCGGTTCGTCGGGGGGGTCGGCAGCCCTTTTGGCGGCCCGTATGTCACCTTTGGCAACGGGTTCGGATACCGGAGGCAGCCTGCGCAACCCCGCAGCCTTTTGCGGTGTCGTCGGGTTCCGACCATCGCCCGGTGTCGTTCCTGGCGATACGCGCGCCATGGCCCTGATGCATCTGTCGACCAGCGGACCGATGGCGCGCAGCGTCGCCGATGTGGCCCTGATGCTGTCGGTCATGGCGCGACCCGATCGGCTGGACCCCTATACGGTGGTAATCGACGGGCAGACGCCGTGGCGGCTCGATCGTTTCGGCCGGGGTCGACGTCCGGATCTGGCCGCCCTGCGGATCGCCGTCACCGAAGATTTCGGCTTTGCGCCGACCTCCAGGGTGATCCGCAGCGCTTTTGGCCGGGTGGTGGCACAGTTGTCCGCCCATCTTGGCAGGGTCGAGGAGACCCATCCCGATTGCACCGATGCCGATCGCATCTTTTCCGTCCTTCGCGGCGTGATGTTTCTCGGTGTGCACCACACGCTGTTGCAGGCCCATCCCGACAAGATCGGCCCGAATGTCCGCGCCAATGTCGAGGAGGGGCTAAGCTATGGTCCGCTCGATATTGCCGATGCGCTGGCGAAACAGGGCCGGTTCTATCGCGACTGGCAGCGGTTTTTCGAAGACCATGACTATGTGCTTTGCCCGGCCGTGACCATCAGCCCGCGCGACTGGCACGAACTTTATCCGACAGAGATCGACGGTCAGCCGACGAAGAATTACTATCACTGGCTGGCCATGGCCTATGCCTCAACGCTGGCCGGCCATCCATCTGTCACTATCCCCGTTGGGCGAGACACGCTCGGCATGCCCTTCGGGCTGCAGATCGTTGGCCGCCGGCATGATGACGCCGGCGTTCTGCAGGTGGCAGCCGTGATCGAGGAAATCTTTGCGGGCGAGCCTGTTTTTGGGGTCCCGACTGTCAACGTGGAGAGGCTGAAGACGGCTCCAAGACTGGCCGACAGCGAAGGCTTCATGGGTTTCTGAATTTGTGTGAAGCGTGGTCTACGCCGTTCTTCGGCTTGGGGCCCCGTGGGCGCGTCGATCGACGTGAAGGGGCGTCCCTCTGCGAGGCGGCGTCCGGCCCGATGACCCCGCTCATAGAAAGACTCGCAATCAGCGTCGGCTTAAATTCAAAGCCGTCCCGTGTGAAGGTAAGTGAGCATCGTGCGCGTCTGCGGGCATAGGGCTTGCGCCCAATCCAGATCTGGGTGCCGGATGTCCGCGCACCATCATTCAAAACGGAAGCGCATCGGCAGTCGCTTGCCGCGGCGACGAGTGATCATGCGCTGAGCGATCAGGCGTTCATCGACGCGGTGTCCGACATCGCTTTCGAAGATGGCGACGGCGCATGAGGCGTGGCGACATCTGGAGCGTCTCTGGCGGTAAGGGCTATGCGGGCAAGCCTCGCCCTGTCGTCGTCGTGCACGACGAGGCATTTGACGCCACGGATTCCATCATCATCTGCGCCTTCACCACGGATGAGACCGACGCGCCCCTGTTCCGCCTGCCTGTGAAGCCGAACGAGCGCAATGGTTTGCATTCGCCGTGCCGGTTGATGGTGGACAAGATCACGACTGTTCAACAATCCAAGGTGGGAACAAGGGTCGGTCGGCTGGACGACGAGGATATCGTGCGGCTCAATCAGGCGGTTCTTGTCTTTCTCGGTCTGGCAGATTCACCGAGGACGAAGACGTAGCGGGTGAAGATTTCCCGATAACCTGCGATAGCCTGTAAATTCCTGCTTTTCCTTGTCTTGTCTCTCGTTCTTACATGGTCTTTCCATCCGGGAAACAATATCGACGATGCGCGGGCTTCGCTCGCCGTATCGACCCGTTTGTCTTGTGCTCCTATAAGGTCGATTGCGAGGATATAGCGGACCTGACAACGGACCAGGGGAGGGAAGAGTTTTCGGTCACGTTTGAGGAGATGGCTTGCGCTTGGGCGAGCGCGCTTGCGAACGGTAGTCGGCCGGAATCCTGTTCAATTTACATCGGCTCGAGGCAAACGGTGTCGCCGGTGTTCTCGTGCCCAGTTTTGCGCCCGGTGCGGATTGCTCAGACCAGAACCTTGTCCTCTGGAAATGGGGCCAGAATTTGCCGCATAGGGTAGCTGTATTCGATCCGAGCGGGCGGTTGCCGAAAAGACCAATTGTCCTGGCGTTGAACCGCTCGACGAGCGCAACTGCGAAGGCATCAAGGTCGTTGCGCCGATCAAGTGGCCCTCAACTCGATGGACTGATGAGCGTCTTCTGGGAAACGGAGAGTCTCAGGAGCGCCGAGGGATGTCGCAAGCATGCCTGGCGAAATGCGAGCACCTCGTCGAGCATGCCGAGGTGCAGTGAGACCGGAACTGTCGCTGTTGTCAGAATGGAACCAGAACGTTATTGACTTGATGCTCACCCTGACTGAAGGATCGCAAATGCATGGATCGCTCGAGGAGATCAGTGGAACGCTTGTGCTTGCGCATGTCAGCCGACGATATGGCGAAACGCAGGCGCTTGACGACGTTTCGTTTTCACTCGCGCCTGGCGAAATCGTCTGCCTCGTCGGCCAGTCCGGTTGCGGCAAGTCCTCGCTGCTGCGCATCATCGCCGGGGTGGACAAGGCAGACAGCGGTGAAATTCTGCTCAACGGTGCGGAGATCGCCGGAGCAAACAGCTTCGTCGAGCCCGAGGACCGCAATATCGGCTTCATGTTCCAGGACTATGCCCTGTTTCCGCATTTGACGGTCGAGGAGAATGTGACGTTCGGACTGAAAAAGCTGCCACGGCACGAGGCACGTGCCCGGGCAGTCGAAGTTATAAGTCGCATCGGCATCTCGGCACTTTCCGGCCGTCATCCGCACACGTTGTCGGGTGGCGAACAGCAGCGCGTGGCCCTTGCGCGTGCCCTTGCCCCGAAACCGGTGATCCTCCTTATGGACGAGCCCTTCTCAAATCTTGACCGCGGCCTGCGGGAGCGGGTGCGCGAGGAGACCATTGGGACCTTGAGGGCCCTGGGGACCGCGGCGATCCTCGTCACGCACGACCCCGAGGAGGCGCTTTCGGTGGGCGACCGGGTCGTGTTGATGAAGGAAGGCCGCATCGTGCAGATCGGGACCGGCTACAATATCTACGATCACCCTACGTCGCTCTACGCCGCCGAATTCCTCTGCCCCTGCAACAGGATAACAGGGACATACCGCAATGGCCGGATCGAAACGGCGCTGGGAGCCTTTCCCGCCCGGCTCGATTCGCGGGAGGGCGCTAAGGCATTTGCCTGTATTCGTCCTCAGGCCCTCTTCGTCTCGTCAGGAGGCGAAGGAGTCGCCGGCCTTGTCACGAGTTGTTCCTTCCTCGGCGAGATCGAGCAACTGTCGATCCGCGTCGAAGGAATTCCTGACCTCCTGCGTTTGCGCACAACAGGCCGCGTCGATGTGCGGCCGGGCGATTGGATATCATTGAGCGTCGATCCGAAAGGCGTCTTGGTCTTTGCCGCGGAGTGACCCAAAGGATTGCCTTCAACAAAAAAACTTGATTATCTCCATCATATATGTTCGAGCAATTTGCTGGCTGTCACCAATCTCCGGCCAGACAGAACAACTCGATGGAGGACCGCATCTTGAAAACCATTTCCGCATTGCGCCTTGCCCTGCTGGGCAGCGTGTTCGCTCTCGCCAACGGCGCCGGTGCCATGGCGGCCGAACTGAACATCTATACGACGCGCGAACCCGGACTGATCCAACCACTGCTTGACGCCTTCACCGCCTCGAGCGGTGTCAAGGTCAATACGGTCTTCCTGAAGGACGGTCTTGCCGAGCGCGTGGCCTCGGAAGGGGAAAGCTCTGTTGCGGACATCCTCATGACGGTCGATGTTGGCAATCTCGCCGACCTGGCCGAAAAGGGCCTGACGCAGCCGGTCAAGTCGGATGCACTGAAAGCCGCCGTGCCGGAAAACCTGCGTGACCCGGCCGACAATTGGTTTGCTCTCTCGATGCGCGCCCGCGTGCTCTACGCCGCCAAGGGCATCGATCTCGCCAGCTTCAACTACGAGAACTTGGCTGATCCAAAATGGAAGGGCAAGATCTGCATCCGCTCCGGCCAGCACCCCTACAACACGGCTCTCTTCGCCGATTACATCGCGCATCATGGTGCCGAGGCGACGGAAGCGTGGCTTGCTGCCGTCAAAGGCAATCTCGCACGCAAGGCGGGCGGCGGCGACCGCGATGTGGCAAAGGACATCCTCGGCGGGATTTGCGACATTGGCATTGCCAATTCCTACTACGTCGGCCTGATGCGCTCCGGCAAGGGAGGCGAGGAACAGGTCGCCTGGGGCAACGCGATCAAAGTCATCCTGCCGACCTTCGAGGACGGCGGCACGCAGGTCAACATTAGTGGCGCGGCCATCGCAAAGCATGCGCCGAACAAGGATGAGGCCGTGAAGCTCTTGGAATACCTTGTTTCGGACGGGGCCCAGAAGCTCTATGCGGAGGCGAACTACGAGTATCCGGTCAAGGCCGGCGCAGCAATCGATCCAATCATCGCCTCGTTTGGTGAACTCAAGGTCGATCCCGTGCAGATGACGGAAATCGTCAAGCATCGAAAGCAGGCAAGCGAGCTGGCCGAGAAGGTCGGCTTCGACAACTGATGGACGACCAGGCCCGGCGGCGCCGCGCCCGGTGGCTGCCGATGCCGCACGTCGATCTTCGTTCTTCCTCCAAGCTGAAGGCTGCCCGGTACAGATCCGGGCGGCCATGGCTGCTTGCATCCGCCTTTATCGCTGCGCTGGTCGCCACTCCAGTTCTTGCACTTGTCTGGCAGGCGCTTGAAGGATCGAGCGGGCTCTGGCCGCATCTTCTCGCCTATGTCCTGCCGCAAGCATTGATGCAGACAGGCATGCTGCTGGTCGGCGTCGGGGTCCTGGTGACCCTTCTTGGCACCTCGACGGCCTGGCTCGTCACGGCCTATGATTTCCACGGCCGCAGGCTGCTCGAATGGGCGTTGCTTCTCCCGCTGGCGGTGCCGACCTATATTGTCGCCTACGCCTATCTCGATCTTCTCCATCCGATCGGTTGGATTCAGGGTGCGATCAGAGCGGCCTTTGGCTATGCGAGCCCCCGTGACTTCCGTTTGCCCGATATCCGCTCGATGGCCGGCTGCATCGTGTTGCTGGGCTTCGTGCTTTATCCTTACGTCTACCTTACGACACGGGCTATGTTTCTCACTCAGGCGGCCAACCTGGTCGAAGTGTCGCGCACGCTCGGAAGCGGAAAGGGCCGTGTCTTTTGGCGGGTCGCATTGCCGTTGGCGCGGCCCGCGATCGCCGTCGGTGTCAGCCTGGCATTGATGGAGGCACTCAATGACATCGGAGCCTCTGAATTTCTCGGCGTAAAGACGCTGACTGTTTCGATTTACACGACCTGGGTGACGCGGTCAGACCTGCCGGGTGCGGCGCAGATTGCACTTGCGATGCTGACATTGGTGGTCGCGCTCGTCACAATGGAGCGTTGGGCACGCCGTCGCCAGCGCTACTGGTCGAGCGCGCAAAGATCGCGGAGCTTCACGCCGCATCGTCTCGGCACCGCTACCGGCCTGACGGCATTTGCGCTCGGTCTCCTGCCGGTCTTCATCGGGTTCGTTGCCCCGGCGAGCTATCTTGTCGTTGAGGCGTGGAAACGCTTCCGTTTCGCCGGGCTGTCGTCCCGGCTGTTCTCGGAAACGCTCAACACAGTGATCCTGTCGGCCACAGCAACCCTCGCCATCCTGCTCTTCGGCGTGGTCATCGCCTACGCGGCGCGCTCGCTTCCCGGTCGCATCACGGCGGCGTTGCAGCGAATTTCCACGGTCGGCTATGCGATGCCCGGGACGGTATTGGCAATCGGTATATTGGTGCCCGTTGCGGCGCTCGACCGGATGATCGATCGAATTGCGCTCGAATGGCTGGGTGCGTCAACCGGTCTGCTGTTGATCGGCTCCGGGGCCGCGCTCGGCTATGCCTATGTCGCGCGCTTCCTGGCAATTGCTGTCGGTTCGGTCGAAGCTGGCTTCAGCCGAATTCCGCGCTCGTTCGATCACGCCGCGCGCAGCCTCGGCCAGAACGTGACTGGGATATTCCAGCATATTCATCTGCCGCTTTCGAAACCGACGCTCGTGGCCGCAGGCTTGCTTGTGTTTGTCGACTGCATGAAGGAACTGCCGGCCACACTCCTCTTGAGGCCGCTCAATTTCGAGACATTGGCGACGCATCTCTATGGGGAGGCGGCGCGAGGAACCTATGAGGAAGCATCGGTCGCCGCACTTGCCATCGTTCTTGTCGGCGTCTTGCCGGTTATCGTTCTTGCCCGGATCGGGCGGTGGAAATCCTGAAAGGGGAGCAGTGAAGCCAAGCGGTTGTTGTAAGCCCGATTTGCCGACGCCGTGCCCGATGATATGCACTTCGCGATGCCGGCAGATCGGAGCGACCTTCGGGAACATTCGAAACTGTCTAACGTGTGTTTCCTCTCCCAATACGCCTGAAATCACTTGTCGCAGTTTGCCACACTGGTCGCACCTCGCCATATCTCCTCATCACGACTTTTCCCGGATCGCTCGCACCACCTCGTCGATGTCGCGAGGCTCCATCCCCAGTTCGTGGAAGCCCGGCTGCTCGGTGTCCGCTACGTTGTCTCTCTCCATGAGTTCAATCTGGTTGCGTGTCAGCGGCGCGCCGGGGACAACCTCAGCGAATGTCGCAAGCGCGCGCCAGGCCGGAAATGGGACAGACACCAATCGTGTGTGGATGCCGAGCAGTCGGGACACTTCGCGAACCAGATCTCGATAGGTGTAGACGCGGGGACCGCCGAACTCGAAAATACGGCCCCGGTATTCGGCCGTGCCCGAAGCAAGACGCGCTACGGCCTCCGCCACGTCCTCCACGAATGCAGGCTGGAGACGGGTGTCACCGCTGCCGAACAGCGGATAGACAGGAAGGACACGAACCAGTCTCACGATCATCGTCAGAAAGGCGTCGTCGGTTCCCGTCATCACTGCAGGGCGAACGATGATCGCGTCGGGAAACGCAGCTGTGACGGCTTCCTCGCCGCCCCCGCGCACCCTGATGTAGCGGGACCTCGAACTTGGATCGGAACCGATCCCGGAAATCTGGATATAGCTCTCTACGGAAGCGTCGCGCGCCGCTGTCGCCAATCCGGACGCGGCCTCAACGTGGACCCGTTCGAACGTCAGATCTCCATGCTCGGAATAGAGGCTAACAGCGTTGACGATCGCGCTCGCGCCCGAAACAGCTTCGGCGACCTGATCTTGGTCGAGGATGTCGGCTTTGATGGCGGTGAAGAATTCGCCGTGATCCTGCTCGCCTCTCGCGCGATCCGGATGACGAGATGCCGCGCGCACTGCGATGCCGCGGTGGAGAAGGCGTTTCACGATCCTTCGGCCGAGAAAGCCAGAGCCGCCGAACACGACGGCGAGCTTCTCCCCTGGCCGAATGGTCAATGATGGGTTCGGTATGTCGTCCATCCTCTCCAACGATCTTGAGCGCGAAACGTTCGACCGAAGGCTGGAAAGGTATTCACCGGGCCGGTGGACGAGCTAATTTCCTCACCTCCGATCCCGTAGATGATTGCGATGCCGCCGATGAAGACCGGAAGCATCGCGGCGGTGTAACAGCCGATCCGCCGCGGCCGACTAGCAAGCATAGCGACATTGATTCACGGAATGGGCGCGGAGGTCGAGCAAGTCAGACAATCGCCCGATCCCAACCACCGTAGTGTTCCTCGCTAGGCGCGCCACGCGGCAGGCTGAGACCGATCAACGCCAGTCCGATCACGATATCGGCTACCGCTGCGATGCCTGAACCGCCGTCCAGCAAGAACGGGGATGCCGCGATCCATGCACCGAGCGCTACGTTGAGGAAGCGCGCTGGTCGCACGACCTCGGCCATGGCAGTGACGGCGACCATGATCACGAGGCAGCCGACGATGTGGTCGCTGAAGTAGAGCGGCGGCTGCGTTGCGAAGATCAGCGGCGTCGCCATCAGCAGGATACCGAGGAGCGTGCTGGCGACGAGAGTCCACGGGAAGGTCACACCGCCGAGCAGGAAGTCCTTCAAGAACTCGCCTGGCGAACGGTCGAGATCGGGCTTTGGCGTCTGGTTCTCCGAAAGCGCCGGGCCACCCATCCAGAAGGTGCGCCAGAACGGCTCGCCCGCCCGCTTCGCGCGCCAGAGATATTGGACGGTCGCCAGCACCTCGTCGACGGAATACGGGATGAGGATCACCGTTACCGCCGCCTGGATGATGCAGAGCGTGCACAGCGCGCCAATCAGCGGCGGCTGGATGATGATAAACGAGACGCTGACCGCGCCCAGCGGAATGATCAGCAGGCCGAACAGGAACACCATCCATGGCATGGTGCGCCAGCGGCGACGGTCGCCGATGGTGCCGGCGAGGATGTCGAGGCCGTAGGCAAAGGCGCCGAGGCCGGCATCGGCGATCGGGAATCCCTTCGACACCCATGACGTCACGACTGCCTCAGTGCCGTTGGTGACAGCCGCTTCGCCAGGATCGAAGAACGGATCCCACAATCCGTCGATTTGACCCATCTGGTAGGCGGCGAGGTAGCGCGACACGAAAAGCCCGAGGAAAGCCAGGGCAACGATTGGAATGCGCTGGGTGAAAGAAGACGGCGAATAACTCCATCCCAGCGGGCGGTCGTCGTCGGCCGCCAACGCCCGGTGACTTATGCCCGGCGTTGGCGGGATCATCACCGCGAAGGCCACCACCAGCATGCCGACGAGCGTGTCGATGCCGTAGGCCGCCGCGCTCGTCGTCCAGAACACCAGCGGCGCGAACATCACCCACAGACCGACCGCAGCCGTGATCCACTGAACCCATTGGCGTCCGCGCGCCATGCCCGTCAGCGACAGGATGGCGATGAGCGGGCCTGTCAGAATTTCGCTGATGCCGAGCCGTATGTTCCTGACCTGGGGTTCAGCGATTTCGTGTCCAAGAGCTGGCGGCATTGTTGCCGACACCGGATCGAACAGGCCCAGTGTCATCGGTGAGGTCACCAGCCACAGACCGAGCGCCGCATTCGCCATCGGCGCCCAGAGCGTCCAGAAACGATGCCGTCGGACGGCTTTGTCGACGTCCTCCGGGCTGCGCTCGAGCGGCTGGATCAGGCGCTTTCTCGCCTGATCCAGTTCCGGCTCCGAGGCTGCGACCGCCGACGGATGGAGTTTGTTCTTCTCGTACCAGTCTGTCGGATCCAGCTTCAGCCTGCGGATCATCTCCGGCAGCGTTCCAGTCAGGCTGTGCCGCGGCTCCCACCCGATCAGAGAGCGCGCGCGAGAGACGTCGATCTCGTAGTGGTCGTCGGAGTTCTCGATCATCCAGGGCTTGATATCCGTTTCCTGATCGAGCACCTCGGTCTGCAGCCAGGCGCCAGCCTTCGTAAGCCCTTTCGGCAGGCTGAGTGTGCGCCATTCCTCGTCGTGGACCAGCCGCCCGATACGCTTCTGCATTCCCTCGTAGGACGGCGTCTCCTCTTCGCCGAGCAGCAGCACGGTTTCCTCGGGAAGCTCTGCGCGACGGTCCACAATGCGCACGATCGCGTCGACCAGGTCGTCCTTGTGAAGGTATGGCTGGCCCGAGGTCAGATCACCGGCGAAGAGATAGGCGGTCGGCAGCCGCTCGAAGATGCGAGAGATCTGCTGCGCGATGAACGCGGCTCGGCAGTCCTCGTCGTAGACGCCGGCGAGCCGCAGGACCACGGTCCGGAGGTCGCCACGCTCGCTCGATATCAGCTCCTCGGTGTCGGCCTTCGACTTCGGATAAGCCCAAGACGGATCGAGCGGGGAGTCCTCGTCGATGCGCACGCCCTTGTCGGGGCTCGGCGCATGGACCAGCAGAGTGCTGGAGAAAACCAACTGCTCGGCGCCGACTGCCTTGAGCGCCTTGAGCAGCCGGCGTGTGCCTTGCACCGTCACGGCTTCGTATTTCGGATTGTCCTCGCCGGTTGTGTCGTAATAGGCGGCCAGGTGGATGACGGAGGCGATACGCTCGCCGGCTCTGCTTGCCGCTTCCTTTACGGCGGCATCGACGCTTTCGTCGGAGGTGAGATCGATCTCGACCGTCTCCATTCCGTCGATCGGGTGCTCTGGTTTCCTGACGTCGAGGCCGATGACCTGATACCGCTCGCGCAGACCTTTCGCGATGGCCTGGCCGAGGAACCCGGAGCTTCCGGTGATGAACACCGCAGGACGGTCTTCGGCTTTCTTCGGCATCGGATCGCTTCCTTCTAGGCGACACAGTTTATCGCCGCGACAGCGTGGAGCTTGCATTCCGCAAATGGCGCAGCAGCGGCGATGAGCATTTTCATAGCTGCCGGGTTGTTGCTGAAACGATGAGCGAAACCCTCTCGTCAAAGTCGCTCTGAGTCTGTTTCAGCAATTAAAGCATTGGCCGCCGATTCTGTTCCAAGTGCCAAAAGACAACGCGCTTCCATGTGTCGTTCGACATTGACGGAGAGCCAAAGCATGAAAGAGGTGCCGCCCGCAGCGGCCCATCCTTCCAGCACTGAAAAATGTTTCAAGATATCACTGTGATGTCGGGTTCGACGCTGCACGCCGCCTATTTGGCGAAGTCCAGTCGAGCGCCCTCTGGCTAGCTCCAGGCCTATGAGGTTCGTGATACGAAATGAGGTGCCGTCGGTTCATATACCTTCAAGGTGGTCGATCAAATTGTGGCCCGAAGTGAATCTCCGAAGAAAATTTTCCCTTTTTAGCAAGCGGTGCGCCACGCAGATGAACGCCATCTCGAGTAGGAGATCTGCTCCACTCATTTGCATAACCGGCTGTTCGCGGCAGCCGCCTCGCCTTCTTCCGACACAACATCGTTGATCGCCGCCGCAAAGCTGGCCACCGTCAATCCGGCGTGGGGCAGGACTTGAGATAGCTGACGACGGCATCGGCGATCATTCCGCGGTGCCGGTCGATGGCATCGCTTTCCGAGAGATCCCGCCTGAAAATCGTGCCAAAGGTGTAGCGGTTCGAGACGCGGAAGAAGCAGAAGGCGCTGATCATCATGTGGACATCGATCGGATCGGCCTTGCGATGAAATACGCCCTGTTCGAAACCACGTTCGAGGATTCCAGCTATCGTCTCGATGATCGAGACGTTGAGGTCGCGGATGGCGTCGGAGCGCAGCATATGCGCGGCGTGATGAATGTTCTCGATGCTCACCAGCCGGACGAAATCCGGGTTGGCTTCGTCATGATCGAAGGTCGTTGCGATCAGCGTGCGTAGCGCTGCTTCTGGCTCCAGGTTCGAAAGCTTTAGATCGGCCTCCAACGAGCGGATCTTGCGGTAGGACTGCTCCAACACGGCAAGATAAAGACCCTCCTTGCTGCCGAAATAGTAATAGATCATCCGCTTCGAGGTACGGGTCTTTTCCGCGATTGCATCGACGCGCGCACCGGCGAGACCATGGGTCGCAAACTCCTTCGTCGCGACGACGAGGATATCCGCCTGCGTCCGCTGCGGATCGTTCTTTCGTCCGTTTTCAGGCCGATCCGCCATCACTCTCACGACCTTATCACCTAAACCGCTGTTTCCAATCGTCAAAAACCGGATCCTGAACGTGAAGGCTGCCATTCATGCGCTGCCCGACGACAAAGTCATATTCACCTTACACCTGCGTTTCAATAGATCACCGCTTGACATTCGAACTAGTTAGTACATTTTTAAAACAAGGCAACATGTCCCGGAGGAGGGGCGCGAGGTCTCCGCCCAGATGTGCGTTCGCGCGCGGCTGATTTACGTCGGAAAGATAACTGGATCTGTGGCCCACGCTTTGGGAGGAGCGAATGACCCGCATCATAGATTTCTATTTTCTCGTGCTGAAGGCGACGATCGCGCTCTTGCTGGCAGGCATGGTCGTCCTCGTCTTCGGCAACGTCATCCTTCGCTATGCCTTCAATCAAGGCATCACGTCCTCCGAAGAGCTGTCTCGGATGTTTTTCGTCTGGCTGACATTTCTCGGCGCGGTCGTCGCAATGCGCGAGCATGGCCATCTCGGAGTTGATTCAGTGCTGCGGCGCCTGCCACCCACGGCTGCTAAAATGGCTGCCCTCGTCGGGCATGCACTGATGCTGCTGGCGACCTGGCTGATGATCAGCGGTGCCTGGACTCAAACGCTGATCAACCTCCATGTGGCAGCGCCGGCGACCGGGATATCGATGGCATTTTTCTACGGCGCCGGCCTGGCCTTCGGCATTCCGGCTTTTCTCATCCTCCTGTGGGACGCTTTTGCGATCGCCACGGGGCGCATCGACGTCATGACGGTCGAGCTTGTCCGTGACAGTGAGGAACAAGCCGCGCTCGACGATCACGCCGATCCGGCACTTGCCAGGGCCGTGACAAAGCATTGAGGGGCGGGAAATGACTGTATCCATCTTTCTTGGAGCACTTCTCGGACCCATGGCGCTTGGCGTGCCGATCGCCTTTGCCCTCATCATCAGCGGCGTTGCTTTGATGATGTATCTTGACATGTTCGATGCGCAGATCGTGGCGCAGAACGTGCTGAACGGCGCCGACAGCTTTCCGCTGATGGCGGTTCCCTTCTTTCTCCTCGCCGGCGAGGTCATGAATACCGGCGGACTGTCTCGTCGCATTGTCGACCTTGCCATGGCCATGGTGGGCCACGTCCGCGGCGGTCTCGGTTTTGTCGCCATCTTCGCGGCCTGTGTTCTTTCGAGCCTTTCCGGGTCGGCCGTTGCCGATGCAGCGGCCTTGGGCGCCCTTCTTTTTCCGATGATGAAGAAGTCCGGACACGACCCGGCGCGCACCGGCGGCCTCCTCGCCTCAGCTTCGATTATCGGGCCGATCATTCCTCCGTCTATCGGCTTCATCCTCTTCGGCGTGGTTGGCGGCGTCTCGATTACCAAGCTTTTTCTGGCGGGGATTTTCCCGGGGCTCATGATCGCCGCCGCCCTCTGTGTGACCTGGCTGATCGTCGCGCGAAAGGAGCAGTTCGCACTTCCCGCAAAGCAGAGCGGCGCGGTGCGCCTCAAAGCGCTCATCGACAGCATCTGGGCCTTGATGCTGCCGGTCATCATCATCGTCGGCTTGAAATTCGGCGTCTTCACGCCGACCGAAGCCGGCGTCGTTGCCGCTGTTTATTCGCTCTTCGTCTCGATGGTCATCTATCGCGAGTTGCCCCCGGCGAGACTGTTTCACGTCTTCGTGGCGGCCGCCAAGATCACCTCTGTCGTCATGTTCCTGGTTGCCTGTGCGGCGGTTTCGGCCTGGCTGATCACGGTTGCCGACGTGCCCGGCGAACTCGCGGCCCTGGTCGAACCGCTGATGGACAACCAGACCCTTCTGCTGCTCGCCATCATGGTGCTGATCGTCGTCGTCGGAACCGCCATGGATATGACGCCGACGATCCTGATCATGACGCCGGTGCTGATGCCGATCATCAAGCAGGCGGGCATTGATCCGGTCTATTTCGGCGTGCTTTTCATCATCAACAATGCGATTGGCCTGATCACGCCGCCGGTCGGCACCGTGCTCAATGTTATCTGCGGCGTCTCAAAGCTCTCGATGGAAGAGTTGATGAAGGGCGTGATGCCCTTTCTCATCGCCGAATTGATCGTTCTGTTTCTGCTCATCCTGTTTCCGCAACTGGTGACCGTGCCGGTCTCCTGGTTCGGACACTGATCGTAGTTTGGCCGGCAACGGCGAACGAATTTCAAAGCGGCCGCAGGGAGTTACCGGCCACAAACCTGGGAGGAAGACATGCTCAATAAACTGACGAAGCTGGCACTGGGATTGGCGCTGCCGATCGCGCTGCTTTCAACCGGCCCGGCGATCGCCGAAATCGGCGAGCACCAGCTGAAATTCGCCTCGGCTAACAACAAGGGCCATCCCCAGGTCATGGGAATGGAGAAGTTCGCCGAGCTCTTGAAGGAGAAGAGTGGCGGCAAGATCGAGGTCAAATTGTATCCCGGCGGCGTGCTTGGCGGCGACGTTCAGACCGTCTCGGCGCTACAGGGCGGCGTCATCGAAATGACGGTGCTCAATGCCGGCATCCTTGCAAACAATGTCAAGCCGTTCGGCGCGGTCGATCTTCCTTTCCTCTTCAATAGCGGCGAGGAAGCCGACAAGGTGATGGACGGACCGTTCGGCTCCGGCCTCATGAAGCTTCTGCCGGATACCGGCCTCGTTGGTCTTGCCTATTGGGAGCTCGGTTTCCGCAACCTGACGAACAATCGCCACCCAGTCACCAAGCTTGAGGACATCAAGGGCCTTAAGATCCGCACGATCCAGTCGCCGATCCCGATCGAGCTCTTCAACAGCCTTGGCGCCAACGCCGTTCCGCTTCCATACACCGAGCTTTATACGGCGCTTGAAACCGGCACTGTCGACGGCCAGGAAAATCCGGCTGCGAACATCATCAATGCCAAGTTCTTCGAAGTGCAGAAGTACATGACGGTGACACGCCATCAGTACAATCCGCAGATCGTGCTCATCAGCAAGAAGTTCTGGGATGGGCTCAACGATGAAGAAAAAGCCGCCTTCCAATCGGCCGCAACCGAGGCCCGCGACTATCAGCGCAAGGTTTCGCGCGAGATGGACGCCAAGGCGATCGAAGAGATCAAAAAGACCGGCATGGAAGTCAGCGAACTGAGCCCGGAAGAGACGCAGAAGCTGCGCGACGCCGTCAAGCCGTTGATCGACAAGTTCAGCCCCCAGATCGGCGCAGAAACGGTCAACCAGCTGATGAAGGAACTCGACACCATTCGCGGCAAATAAGCAAAGGACCGGGCCCGCTGCTGCGGGCCTGGTCTCTTTCTCATCAAAACCACGGAAAAGACGGATGGCCGAAACAATTGTAAGACCGCTAAGGGCCGGCCTGATCGGTGCTGGCATCCAGGCGTCGCTGACACCCGCCATGCACATGAAGGAGGGTGCCGCCCAGGGTTTGAACTACGAGTATGAACTGATCGACCTTAACCGGATCGGCGCCTCGCCAGCCGACCTGCCGGGACTTCTGGCCGAGGCCGAAGCTCAAGGCCTTGCAGGCCTCAACATCACCCATCCCTGCAAACAGATCGTCATCTCCTGTCTGGACGACCTGTCACCCGAGGCGCGGGCTCTCGGCGCCGTCAATACCGTCGTATTCGAAGATGGGCGGCGATATGGACACAATACCGATTGGTGGGGCTTTGCCGAAAGCTTCCGTCGCGGGCTTCCAGACGCCGATCTTTCTTCGGCCGTCCAGCTCGGTGCTGGCGGCGCCGGCGTTGCAACCGCTTATGCAATGCTCTTTCTTGGCTTGCAGAGGCTGGCAGTCTTCGATCGCGAAGCGGAACGTGCTGCCGCCTTGACGGAAACGATGTCACAGCTCTTTCCCGCGGCTTCCATCGTCGCCGGAAGGGATCTGGCGTCAGAGATGCGGCAGGCAGCCGGCCTCGTACACGCAACGCCAACCGGAATGACGAAATATCCAGGCACCCCCTTGCCGCCGGAACATCTTGAGGAACGGCACTGGGTGGCCGAGATCGTCTACTTCCCCTTGGAGACCGAACTGCTGAGGCAAGCAGCATGTCGCGGCTGCCGGACGCTCGACGGCGGAGGCATGGCGGTCTTCCAGGCCGTTGGCGCCTTTCGTCTGTTGACTGGACGAACGCCGGACGCAGCCCGAATGCTCGCGCATTTCAAGGCCATGACCGAGTAATCCTCGATTCGACAAAAAAGGGAGCAGGCCGATGAAGACGTCTATAGCGACCGTATCGTTGAGCGGCGATCTCCGGGACAAGCTTGAGGCAATCGCCAAGGCCGGTTTCGATGGCGTCGAGATATTCGAAAACGATTTCCTCATCTTTGATGAGAGCCCGCGTCAGGTTGGCAGGATGGTGCGTGATCTCGGGATGGAGATCACACTGTTTCAGCCGTTCCGTGATTTCGAAGGCATGCCCGAGCCGCTTCGTAGCCGCACATTCGATCGTGCCGAGCGCAAATTCGACGTCATGCAGGAAATGGGCACGGATCTCGTGCTCGTCTGTTCCAATGTGTCGCCAGCATCGCTTGGCGGTCTGGACAGAGCCGCGATCGACTTCCATGAACTGGGTGAGCGCGCGGCAAAACGCGGTCTGAGGGTGGGTTACGAGGCGCTGGCCTGGGGCCGGCACATTCACGATCACCGCGACGCCTGGGAGATCGTGCGCCGTGCCGACCATCCCAATATCGGCCTTATCCTCGACAGCTTCCATACACTGTCGCGCAAAATCGATGTGAACTCGATCCGCTCGATCCCGAAAGAAAAGATCTTCATCATCCAGCTTGCCGATGCGCCTTTGATCGACATGGATCTGCTTTTCTGGAGCAGGCATTTCCGCAACATGCCCGGCGAAGGCGACTTGCCGGTCCTGGACTTCATGAAAGCAGTGGCGGCAACCGGATACGACGGATATCTGTCGCTGGAGATCTTCAATGATCAGTTCCGCGGTGGCTCGCCCACGGCAATCGCAGTCGATGGCCGGCGCTCTCTGATCTATCTCGGTGATCAGGTAAAGCGGCAGGTGCCGGAAAGCTCCTTGCCCGTTCCCGCGATGCCGCCGCGCGCCTCTGTCGAAGGTGTTGCCTTCGTCGAGTTCACGATCGACGAGGACGAAGCGCCGCAGCTCGAAAGGTTGATTGCAAACCTCGGTTTTCGAAAAGTTTCGAGACACAAGACCAAGAGTGTCACCGTCTTTCGCCAAGGCGGTATCAATCTCGTCGTCAATACCGAGCAGAAGGGCTTTGCCGGGGCGTCATATGCCGTCCATGGCACGACGGCTTATGCTGCCGGCCTGATGGTCGACGATGCCAAGGCGGCAGTCGAACGCGCCGTCGCCCTTGGCGCCGAACGCTTTCGCCAACCCCTTGATGCTGGCGAGATCGAGATGCCGGCCGTACGCGGTGTCGGCGGCGGCATCCTCTATTTCCTCGACGCCAAGACGGAGCTCGCCCGCATATGGGAAATCGAGTTTGATCCGGTCGAAGACACGGCAGCCCCGCAGCCTGCCGGGCTGCAGTCGATCGATCACATTGCCCAGACCATGAAATATGAGGAACTGCTGACCTGGCTGCTGTTCTACACATCGATCCTCGATGCTGACAAGACGCCGATGGTCGACATCGTCGATCCCTCCGGCATCGTGAGAAGCCAGGCCATAGAAAATGCCGACGGGTCGCTGCGCATCACCATGAACGGTGCCGAAAACCGCAACACGCTTGCCGGCCACTTCATTGCCGAAACCTTCGGCTCCGGCATTCAGCATCTGGCCTTCAATACGCAGGATATTTTTTCCACTGCCGCTGCCCTTTGCGCAAACGGCTTCATATCTCTTGCGATCTCGCCGAACTATTATGACGACCTTGAATCGCGTTTCGGTCTGGACGCGGAGTTTGCGGAACGATTGAAGGCGAACAATATCCTCTATGACCGCGATGAGCATGGCGAATATTTCCAGCTCTACAGTCCCACCTACGGTGAAGGCCTGTTCTTCGAGATTGTCGAAAGGCGCGGCTATCGGGGATACGGCGCGGCCAATGCCATTTTCCGCATCGCTGCGCTCAGAAAGCATCTGCGACCGGCGGGCATTCCGCGTGCGTGACGAACCGCAACTTGAGCGAACACCCCCTTTGCGAAAGTGTATAAACGCATGAGTTCACGCCCTTCAAAAGGCGTTCCTGGCAACTTAAGCGGTGCCTAATGAACGATTTGCGATCCTCAGGCGTTATCCTCACAAGGAGGAAAATGACCATGAAGAATATGAACAATAGGCAAGTTCATGTGCCAGGCCCGCACGATCGCGACGTTGCCGATCACTGCAAGAAGCTTGGAGTTGATCCGGCAGAGGAGCGCAAGCTCTTGCGGTTGCTTGGCAAGAACGCCCCCTTCATGAGATTCGGGCGAACGTCTCGCCGAAACAGCCGCGGTTCCGCTGATCAATCCCTCTTTAGTTTGCGATGGCGGCCTTGCGTCGCCATCGCCGTCAGACGCCGCGCTTGTTGCCCCACATCAGCACATGCAGCTGCGGGAGCACGCGGGCCTCGAACCACCGATCTTCCGTCACCTTGTCAACCAGCCAGAGCATCCGGTCCATAATGCCGTCGAGATCGACGCGTGCCTCTTCGTCGCCGGGCGCCGGTGGCGTATGGTTTCCGGGCTGAAGATAAACCGGAAGCGTCGGGTAACGTGCCGCCGCGGTCCGGGCAAAGAGGTAATCGCGATCGTCGAAAACGACGATCTTCAGTGCAAGCTGCGGTTTTTCGGCAGCCATTTTCAAGCAGGCCTCGAACGAATGCCAGTCGGTCTCCATGCCGCTTGACGGCGGTTTTGGGCTCAGGACGAGGACGTCGAGTGCGGAAAACCATTCCTTGGCAATGCTGCCCTGGCTCTCTAACGCGAAACGGAAACCCTGGCTGTGTCCGCGTTCTATCAGTGGCCCGAGCGGTTGGATCGCCGGATTACCCCCCGATAGCGATACCGTCAGCGGTTTGTTGCCCGAAAGCCGCAAGACCTCCTGCCAGATATCGTCGACCGACATCGGACGCCATTGATCGCGATAGTCACTGTCGACGGCATGCAGCGTATCGCACCATGAGCAGCGGTAATCACATCCCCCCGTCCTGACGAAGACGGTCGGAAGGCCGATCAAGATGCCTTCCCCCTGGATGGTGGGGCCAAAGATTTCGCTGACGCGGATCTCGGGCGTGCGGGCGATGGTCATGGCCGGTATTCCGCCCAGGTCTTCGGCGTCTCGCTGACGCGCACGGCCGAGGTTTCCGGCAGGCGATCCTTGCACCAATCGTAAAAATGCTTCGCCAGACATTCAGCCGTCACCTGATCATGTCCGAGGACCTCGTTCAGGTGGCGATGGTCGAAGTGCTCGTCGATATAGGACTTCAGCGGCGCAAGCTCGTGGTAGTCGCGGACAAATCCGTGGCTGTTGAGCGTTGCTGCCGAAAGTTCCACCTCCACGATGTAATTGTGTCCGTGAAGGCGACCGCATTGATGGTCGGCGGGCAGGCTTGTGAGCCGGTGCGATGCGGAGAAATGAAATTCCTTGGTGATGCGGAACATCATTTCACCTCTTCGGCTGCAAAGCCCGCCGTTGCGCCCACCCAGAAGTTCGGGTCCTCGTAGTCTGTCGGATCATCTATGCCGGCCAGATGAAACGCTTCGCGCCGTTCCACGCAGGTGCCGCAGCGGCCGCAGTGGCGCGCACCGCCCTTGTAGCACGACCAGGTCTGTGCGAACCGAGTGCCGTTCCTGGCGCCATCGATTACGATGTCGGCCTTGGAGACGGTGACGTAAGGTGCAAAAAGCAAAACCTTGGCATAGCCTTCGAGCGCCTGGTTCTGCATGTCCTGGAAGGCCTGGATGAAACCCGGCCGGCAGTCCGGATAGATGAAGTGGTCGCCACCATGCACGGCGACGGCGACGGCATCGGCCTTTTGTGCCGCCGCAAGGCCGAAGGCGATGGCAAGCATGATGGCGTTGCGGTTCGGCACGACGGTCGCCTTCATCGTCTCTTCGGCATAATGTCCGTCCGGAACATCGATGTCGTCGGTCAGCGCCGATCCCGTCAGATGATTGCCGATATTCCTGATGTCGATGATCTGATGGACCACACCGAGGCGTTTGGCGCATGCCGCTGCGAAATCGAGTTCCTTGCGGTGCCGCTGTCCGTAGTCGAAGGAGAGGAGGCCGATGAGTTGGTGTTCCGCGGCAACCTTGTGCGCAAGCGAAACGGAGTCCAACCCGCCGGAGCAGATGACGATGGTTTTCATGATGTCGGATCCCTTGTTTTGACCGGGTGGGCTGCGACCGGATTATGGGCGCGCTTCTAAAGCAATAAATCAAGCTTGTGAAGGGTCCCGGCTGGAATGTTTATTAGCATTATCTTGCGTAACTAAGGAACGAAGCGCAAAATGCTGCCACGGCGGAACGGGGCTCTGCCGCCTTGGGGAGGAACTCATGGACAACTTGAACCTTACGACCCTGCACAAGGGCCAAACGGTCATGACGGACGTTGTGCTCGATCGCTTCGCGGCAGGTCTGCGCGGCAGGCTCTTGAGGCGGACGGATGCCGGTTACGACGAGGCGCGGTCCATATGGAACGCGATGATTGATCGGCGCCCGGGTCTCATCGTGCTCTGCGCTGGTGCCGCCGACGTTATGAGATCAGTGAGGTTCGCGCGCGAAAACAATCTTCTGCTGGCGGTCCGCGGCGGCGGCCACAACATCGCCGGCAATGCGGTCTGTGAAGGTGGCCTGGTCATTGATCTGTCGCCGATGAAATCGGTAAGGGTCGACCCGGGCACGCGGCGTTTGAGGGTCGAGCCGGGCGCAACGCTTGCTGATGTCGATAACGAGACACAGGCTTTCGGGCTGGCTCTGCCGACGGGTATCAATTCCACGACCGGCATTGCCGGACTGACCCTTGGTGGCGGTTTCGGTTGGCTCACACGAAAGTTCGGCCTGACGATAGACAATATCATTTCGATGGAGGTCGTAACCGCTGAAGGCAAGCTGGTCCGCGTCAGCGAGAAGGAAGAGCCGGATCTATTTTGGGCGCTGCGCGGAGGCGGTGGCAATTTCGGCGTCGTAACCTCCTTTGAGTTCCGGCTCCACGACCTGCCCGGCGAAGTTTTGGCGGGCCTGGTCATCCATCCTTTTGCCGACGCGGAAATGGTGCTCAGGCAATATCGCCAGGTGCTCGAAACGGCGCCGGACGATCTCACTTGCTGGGCGGTCATGCGCAAGGCACCGCCGCTGCCGTTCCTGCCCGCCGACTGGCACGGCAGGGAAATCCTTGCGCTCGCCATATGCCATTGCGGCGACATAGAGGCGGGTAAGGTCGCTGCCGCGGCTCTTCGCGAAATCGGCAATCCGATTGCCGATGTTGTCGGTCCAACGCCTTTTGCCGCCTGGCAACAGGCATTCGATCCGCTGCTGACGCCAGGCGCGCGCAACTATTGGAAGAGCCAGGATTTCGCAGAGCTGTCGGATGCGACGATTGCAGTTCTCCTCGATGCCGTTCGCAAGCTTCCGGGGCCGGAATGCGAGATCTTCATTGGTCATGTGGGCGGTGCAGCAGGCCGCATTGCAGTGGAGGATACGGCTTTTCCGCAGCGCAACTCGCATTTCGTCATGAACGTCCATGCGCGCTGGCGCGAACATTCGATGGATAGCACGTGCATCGGCTGGGCACGCGAGCTTTTCGAGGCAACCAAGAAGCACGCCATTGGCACAGCCTATATCAACTTCATGCCGGAGGATGAAAGCGATCGTGTCGAAGCGGCCTATGGCGGCAACTATAGACGTCTGACGGAGGTCAAGAGGCGTTACGATCCCCAGAATCTGTTCCGCATGAACCAGAATGTGCAGCCACAGGCGGAAATGCGGGCCGCCGGCTGACAGTCAGCAACGGACAAAAGGCCAGGTGCCGCCGCCCACGATGCCGGCTATCGGCGGCACTGCGTTGACTTATGTCGCTCCATCCGTCGGAATCCGAGCTGACTGCGAGGAGTTGCTCTATCGCGACTTCGCCCTGCGGCCTGGGTCGATGATCGCCTTCCCGCGTTCACTGCCCGTTCGTGGCGTTATTCCACAACTCCAAAAATCGGTCCGAACCCGCCATGCCAGGATCTGTCATTGCGGCCCATGGCCGGATTGTAAATTCCCACACCTCGTCCACCGTCGAGAAACAATGCATTGGGGCATTTCAAATGGTCGCGGAACAGGCGCGCAAATTCGTGGAAATTCACACTGTCATCGCTTGCGGCAAGGCGAACCCTGCCACCACTACAGACACCCACACCGCTGCGACGGGTTCGATCTTTCGACCGCAATAAAAAGGCCGGGTGAAGCTTGTTCTGAATGACAAGCATGGGCCCGGACTGGGTCGCGAACCGCACCTTGGGGCGACGTCTCAAAAATTGATCCGTCGGGAGTATTCCAGCGCTTGTGTCGCCGAAGAAGAAGACGCCGTTCGGCTTCTTATAGAAATTGGGCAGCAGATCGGCTGAGCCTTCGCCTTTTGCCGTATTGGCGGGTCGCAGTTCTTGGCCGGCCTCGACGTAAAGTCCCATCGGCGAAAAATCGACGCGGTACATACCCGCGTTCATCGCGAATGTCAGCGTTCGTCCGGTTTTCCCCACAGCTTCGGCGAGGCTCGAGAAAAAACGGTAGGGCTCGCCATCAACGCCCTTCCAGAACAGTCGCAGGTCAGCTTTGCCCGGTTCCAGGGTGCAAACGATGTATCGCGCCTCCTCGAAGGTTTCCTGCTCACAATCTTGGGCAAAGGCCGGCGGCAGGAGCGCGATCGATGCAACCAGCATCAAGGCGCCGATCAGCGCATTTTTTTTCAGATACGTCATCGCGGCAGATACCTGATTTCATGTCTCAATTGGACCGGTCTCCTTCGTGATTATGGCTAACGCGAATGTGACGTCATTTCGAGAAGTCGGTGGCCACTATGGGCAATTCCAGCAGTTCGAGGAAGGAGTTTTCTATTATCAAGGGCTGTCATAAAGCGGCACGTCCTCGGCTTCGAAGCGTCTCGGTCGGCGCTTCAGGCTGTTATTCAGGCTGGTAAGGATGACCGGCGACGCACCCGCCGTCGCCTGCCGTCGCCGCAACGGTCTAAAAGGGTATCGAACGGTGCCGTCAAAGCCGGCCGGGCAGTCGTTTCGTTGACATGATGCGGTCTGGGGGATGTAGTTACAGACGGCACGGAACCGGTTCATCCGATCGCGGTTAGTCCGAAAAGGAGGCTTTTATCATGGTGCCGAATGAAATGGACGTTGTACTCGCCACACTTCCGCTGCGCGTCGGCACGTATGTGCCGGACGATCTGCTTGAGGACTGGTTCGCCCCAGATACAGGGATGAACCCGGTGAGCGACCAATGCCTGAAGGCTGCCAAAGCTTACGGACGGAAGTTTGAGTGCGAGTTCAAGTATTATAGGGATCGTCAGGAGGGAGTTTTTTGGAAATTCGTCCCAGCTCTTTGACCCCGCCAGGGTGATAATCGGAAGGGCCGGCGCCGAAAGATCGAGCTGCGGCGCCGGATCCAACCTGCCGATTTCGTTTAGTCCGGGACGACGACGAGCTTTCCGATGAAGTTCTTGGCCATGAAGTCCGTCTGAGCCCGACGGAAGTCTGATAACCGGTAGACGCCACCGACCAGGGGCCGGATTTTCTTTTCCTCGATATAGCGGACGAGCCGATGGAAGTCGGCGCGTGTACCTTGGCTCGATCCATGCAATTCCAGTTGCTTCAGGTATATCGTCCGCAAGTCGAGCTGAACCACCGGCCCGCCGATGGCGCCAGCCGTCGTATAGCGGCCTTCGGGACGCAGGATCTTCAAAAGATCGTTGAACATCGATCCGGCGACGAGATCGGCCACGACGTCGATCGACCGACCGCCTGATGCCCGATCGACGGCTTCGACAAGATCATTGCCGCCGCGTGTAACGACTGCTTCTGCGCCGATGTCAAGGACAGCCTGCTCCTTGCCCGGGCCGGCTATCGCAATCGGGATTGCGCCGCGCGCTCTTGCGAGCTGGATTATCGCCGATCCGACACCGCCCGATGCCCCAGTCACCAGGACGCGTTCGCCCGCAGAGAGCCGCGCCCGCTCGAGCATGCGCTCTCCGGTCAGGTAGGCACAGCAGAAGGTCGCAAGTTCGATGTCGGTGAAATCGGTATCGACGACATGGGCGTTTTCCGCAGGCAGCGCCATGTATTGCGCATAGCCGCCATCTCGGCCGTGGCCCATATAATCGATGTCGGCAAGGCTGTCGTCTTGGCGATTATAGATCGAGAAGTCGACCATTACACGCTCGCCGATCCGTACTGCGTCGATGCCGTCGCCAACTGCGACGATGTGGCCGACAGCGTCCGTCCCCTGGATGCGCGGGAAGGTCAGCGTATTGCCCTTCCTGCGCCACGTGGAAACGGCCGACGGGTCGTCTTCGGTGCCGTAGGCGCCCTGGCGGACCCAGACGTCGGTGTTGTTCATGCCGCAGGCGGCGACCTTGATGAGCACTTCGCCGGCTGCCGGCGTCGGGACAGGGGTGGCTCTGTTATAGATCAGCTTGTCCAGCCCGCCATGTCCAATGAGCTGTACGGCTGCCATCGTCTTCGGAACAACGGTCATCTCAAACTCCCTCAGATGAATTTGAAGACGTTGGCGACGGCTTCGGCCGCAGCCTTGACCACAATATCGGCCTCGGCCCGGGTGAGGCAAAGGGGCGGCGCAAAACCGAGGATGTCGCCTTGCGGCATGGCGCGGCCGATCACGCCGCGCTCGAGCAGTGCAGCGGCTACCTGCGGACCGATCTTTTGCGAGGGATCGAAGAATTTGCGATCGTCCCGATCTGCAACAAACTCAACGGCCGCCATCAACCCGTCTCCACGCACCTCGCCGACGTTTTTGTGACCGCCGATGGCCTTTGCCAGTTCCGAGCGGAAATAGGCGCCGGTCTCGCCGGCATTCCTCACGAGATCAAGCTCATCGATCAGCTCCAGGTTGGCAATCCCAGCGGCGGCGCAGATCGGATGAGCGGAGTAGGTCCAGCCATGGCCAATTGCCCCCATCTGATCGGATCCCTGGACGAGCACCTGCCAGACCTTGTCGGAAACGATCGTACCGGAAAGCGGCGCATAGGCGGAGGTGAGGCCCTTGGCGATAGTGATCAGGTCCGGCTTGATGCCGTAATGGTCCGAGCCGAACATCGTGCCCAAGCGCCCGAAACCGGTCACCACCTCATCTGCAACCAGCAGGATATCGTACTTTTTCAGCACGGCCTGAATCTTCTGCCAATATCGGCTGGGCGGCGGGACGATGCCACCTGTCCCAAGGATTGGTTCGCCGATAAAGGCGGCAATTGTCTGCGGACCTTCGGCAAGGATCATCTCCTCGAGCTTATCGGCGCAAAATTGCGAAAACTGCTCCTCGTCCATCGAGCGGTCGGGCCGGCGGAAATAATAAGGAGCTTCCGTGTGGAGAATGGGCGCGCGCGGCAGGTCAAAGGCCTTGTGGAAGAGTTCGAGGCCCGTTAGCGAGCCTGTCATCACACCCGAGCCGTGATAACCGCGCCAGCGCGAGATGATCTTTTTCTTGTCCGGACGGCCGAGAATGTTGTTGTAGTACCATATGAGCTTGATGTTCGTTTCGTTCGCGTCGGACCCGGAAAGGCCGAAGTAGACACGGCTCATGCCTTCGGGCGCGCGCTCGATGATCATCTTCGACAGCCTGATTGATGCTTCCGTGCCATGGCCGACATAGGCGTGATAGTAGGCAAGGTTCTTTGCCTGTTCGGCGATCGCGTCGGCGATTTTCTGCCGACCGTAGCCGACATTGACGCAGTAAAGTCCGGCAAAGGCATCGAGACTGGAGCGCCCGCTCGTATCTGTGATGTAGACGCCTTCACCGTTGCCGATCACCCGCGTCGGCGTCTCGCCACGTGCGTGCATGCCCATATGCGTGGAGGGATGGAAGAAATGATCCCGGTCAAAGGCGTTGAGTTCGTTGCTTCGTTCCAACATGGCGTTGTCCTTGATGTTAAAGGGAAGGGCCTCAGGCGGCCGTGTCGATGCAAAGATATTTGAGCTCGGTGAAAGCTTCGATGCCGTGCCTTGAGCCCTCGCGCCCAAGTCCGGATTGTTTCCAGCCGCCGAAAGGAATGGGACCGCCGGTGATCTTCACCCGGTTGATCGCCACCATGCCGTATTCGAGCGCACGTCCAAGGCGCATCTGCCGGGCGCCATTTTCCGTGACCACATAGGCGACGAGACCGTATTCGGTGGCGTTTGCTTTTGCGATCACTTCGTCCTCAGTGTCGAAGACGCTGATGCCTGCGACCGGACCAAACGTTTCCTCGCGCATGATGAGAGCGTCGGCAGGAACGTCTGTCAGCAGCGTCGGCTCGAAGAAAAGTTGGCCGGCGGGGTGACGTTTACCGCCGGTGACCAGTTTGGCTCCGCGTTTCAGCGCATCGGAGACCTGTTCCTCGACCTTGACGATGGCACGTTCGTGCATCAGCGGGCCGATATCGGCATTCGCCGAAAGGCCGTCTGCCACCTTTAACGCTCTGATGTGGCGCGCAAATGCGTCAGCGAAACGATCAGCAACGAGGCGGTGCACGAAGATACGGTTGGCAGCCAGGCAATCCTGACCCGACGTGGCGAATTTGGCGTCGATGGCAATTCTGGCCGCACGCTCGATGTCGGCATCGTCGAATATAATAAGCGGCGCATGTCCGCCAAGCTCCATCACCAGTCTTTTCAAGCTTGACGCGCATTGAGCGGCAATGCGCTTGCCTATCCCGGTCGAGCCCGTGAAGCTCATTGCCCTGATGCGCTCGTCCTCGCACATGCGGCCGACGATCGTTTCCGCATCGCCGGTGACAACATTGAACACGCCCGCCGGGATCCCGGCGCGCTCGCCGAGCTCGCAAAGCGCGAGTGCCGAAAGCGGGGTCTCGGATGAAGGATGGGCAACGACGGTGCAGCCCGCAGCAAGTGCTGCCGCAGCCTTGCGCGTGATCATGGCGGACGGAAAGTTCCACGGCGTGACGATGCCGACGACACCAAGCGCCTCGCGGCGGACGATCATCTCAGCATCCAAAAGATGGCTCGTGACGTTTTCGGCATTCAGCCGCTTGCCTTCCTCACCGTACCATTCGACGAAAGAGGCGGCATAATCGATCTCGCCCAAGGATTCCGAAAGCGGCTTGCCCTGCTCGAGGGTCATGATCAAGGCGAGATCTTGTTTTGATGCAAGGATCAGGTCGAACCAGTTGCGCAGGATTCTTGCCCGGTGTTGTGGCAGCATGGCGCGCCAGGCCGGCATTGCCCGCGCCGCCGCTTCGATGGCAATTGCCGTCTCGTCCGCGCCGAGGCTCGCGACCCAGGCAACCGTAGTTCGGGACGCAGGGTCGGTGACTTCGAAACGCTTGCCGGCGTCGCCCGCCGACCAGCGTCCGCCGATATAGGCGAGATCGCGCAGGAGATGCCTGTCCTTGAGGCGTGAAAGCGCGTTGTGAAAATCGGGACGGGCAAAAACCGCGGTCATGATTATCTCCAATGAAAGAACGCAAGGGGCAAGGAACCGCCATTTGCCGGCTTTCCCTGGGTTCGGTTAGGTTTGGTCGGTCTTTTGCCAATTGTTCTGCTGGACAGGTTGTTCCGTCCTTCGGTTCTCGAACCATTGGGCCGAAAGGCTGGAAGTATGACTGTCGCTCGATCCCCCCTGCATCTCAGCGATCCGTCCTCTCAGCGGGCGCGGTCTCTTTCATGCCTTCTCATTGCCGACGAGGTAAGTCTGCCACAGGCGGAGGCGAGAAATTGTCCATTGCCGGCAGCCAGAAGAGAAAGATTGGCTAGGGCCCCGGCGTGCAGCGGCTGATCTCTCTACCGGCCGGTTTGCGCATCACCTTCCGCGGGGTGGGCGGCCTATCAGCTGACGGGTTGAAGGACATTGATGCAGACAACATCAAGGAAGGACCGGCTATCAACCGGGCGACATTTCAAGGCTGCCAGCAGCAGCCTTGCTTTTTGGGGGGATTGGGGCGGACGAGCGAGCGATTGCCGGACCAGTCCCGGCACCGGTGCCGCCAGAGACCAAAGCTTCGATTAAACCTTCGCCGATTATCGTATTCTGATGAACAGCGGCAGCCAGCTCTGCGCGGCGCGCGGCAGGCTGCAGCATGTCTCATCACCGGCGTCTGACGCTCAGCGAAGGCCGAAGAAACTCAAAATCGCGATTATGATGACGACGGCACCGACAAGCCAAATAAGATTGTTCATGGAAATCCCCTGTTTGAGTTGAGCAAATACCTGCTTGTCCGTTCTTAACACCTGCACGGGCTTACGGTTCCATCCGATCGATCCCTTCGCCCGCGGTCCAAGGACAATGCTCCTTGCCGTCGACCGACAACAGCATGAGGCGCCGGCCACCTTGTCGGCTTTAACCTCATCGCAGATGATTGAGAGTTCTTCCAACCCGAGCGGATCTGGTTAGCTTCGGGTTCCCCTGCCGATGCGCGCTCACATCCAGCCGATACTGACGTCGTCCAAGATTGTTCACGGACGGCCAATCAAAGAGCCAACGGGAAGGACCGTCTCGTCCTTGACCGTCTTGGTGACAATATAGCTAAAATAGCGCTCGATGCCGAGTTCACGGTCAAGCAGGTCATCGATCAGCCGCTGGTAGGCGTCGATATCGGGCGCTGCGATCTTCAAGAAATAGTCGATCCCGCCGCCGACCGACCAGCAGCCGACGACTTCCGGAATGGTGGCAATCACACGCTCGAAGCGCTCGAAGTCGCTCTGGCGATGATTGGCGAGCGTCACTTCCACAATGACGCTCGCAACCGGAGCGATCCGGCGAAGCGCGACGCGGGCGTGGTAGCCGGTAACGATGCCAGCATTTTCCAGCTTTCTAAGCCGCATCCAGCAAGGTGTTGGCGAAAGGCCGGCCTTTTCGGCAAGCGCCAGCTTGGTGATGCGTCCATCCCGCTGAATGGCGTCGAGGATACGCAGATCGATGGCGTCGAGTTTCATGGCATTCCCAGCTGCGCAAATCATTCCAAAGGTGAGGAAAAGACAATGGGAGCCCATTTTGCCATTGTCAATTGAACTGATTTTCATCAGTGTTTAAATCATGACAAATTGGCGCCCCGATCACTCCCAGCTTCGCCGGCCGGCTTATCTTTCGCTCGCCGAGCAGATCGCCCGCGCGATTGCCGACGGAAAGCTCTCGGACGGCGACCGGCTGCCACCGCACCGGAAGATGGCCGACGACCTGCAGCTTTCCGTACAGACGGTGAGCCGGGCCTATGACGAGTTGATCCGACGGGGCCTGATATCGGGGGAGATCGGCCGCGGCAGCTTCGTGCAGACGCAGCCGCGCGAGCCCGAACCGCCCTACCTGCCGGAGCGGCTCGGCGAGGTGATCGACCTTTCGATCCTCAAGCCGGTCTGCGAGCAGGTCCATCTTGAAAAAATGCGCCAAGCCTTCGCCTGGCTTTCGGAAAATCTTCCGTCAAGTTCGGCCCTGTCTTTCAGACCGAACATGGTCTTTCCGCGCCACCGCGCCATTGCGGCCGACTGGCTTTCCCGCTGCGGCCTGAACGTCTCTCCTTTGAATATCTGCCTTACGAACGGAGCGACCTCCGGCATGACCGTCGCGTTGATGAGCGTTGCCCCACCTGGCGCCACCGTTGCGACCGAAGCCATCAGCCACCATACGCTTGTGCCCCTCTCCACCTATCTCGGCCTTCATCTGGAAGGCTTGGCGATCGACGAGGAGGGCATGATTCCCGAAGCCCTCGACGAGGCCTGCCGCAGGGGCCCGATCCGGGCGGTCTTTCTGCAGCCGTCCGTCATCAACCCGATGGCGGCGCTGATGAGTGCAAATCGCCGCCAGCAGCTTGCCGATGTCGCCGCACGCCATGATATCGCAATCATCGAAAACGACATCCTGGGTCCGTTGGTGGAAGATCGCGCACCGCCGATTGCCGCTTTTGCGCCGGAGCGCACACTCTATGTCACGAGCTTCACGAAGATCACCGTACCGGGCTTGCGCATCGGTTATCTCGCAGCACCCGACCGCTACGTCGCCGCTGTTGCCAACCGCCATCTCGTTTCGAGCTGGATGGCGACGCCGGCGATTGCCGAAATCGCCACCCGCTGGGTAAGCGACGGTACGGCTCTGGAACTTGTCAGGTGGCAGCGCGAGGCGTTGAAGAGCCGGCATGCGATCGCCGCAGAGACATTGACGGGCCTGGCCTATCGCGCCCATCCCCAGAGCCTGCACGTGTGGCTGCCGCTTTCGGGCGCCCATCAGGAGGATTCCTTCGTGTCGCAGGCCCGCCTGCGGGGCGTTGCAATTGCACCCGGCACCTCTTTCAGGACTGCTGATCAGGGGTGGACCCCCGCCGTGCGCATCTCGCTCGGCTCGACCACGGAAAACGAATTGCGAACCGGCCTGGGCATTGTCGCATCTCTGGCGCAAGGAAATCCAGAGGCGCTGCTGCTTGCGATTTGACGCTGCTGCCCGCGAAATGGGCAGAGTCAGAATAATTGTCATGATATTATTTTGCGAATTGACATGATTTCGATCGGCCGTCATCGTTAGTGCATTGCCTGTCTCAACAGGGAGAGATGAATGACGGCGCCCATCATCCGCATCGACAACATCGTCAAGAAGTACGGTCCACTGACCGTGCTCGACGGTTTGTCGATGAATGTCATGCCGGGCGAGAAGCTGGCGCTGATCGGGCCGTCGGGATCGGGAAAGACGACCATTCTCCGCATCCTGATGACGCTTGAATCGATCAGCGGCGGTCATATCGAGGTCGACGGCGAGCAGCTTTATCACATGCCGCGCGGCAACGAGCTTGTGCCGGCCGATGAGCGCCACCTGCATCGCATGCGTGAGAAGATCGGCATGGTCTTCCAGCACTTCAATCTGTTTCCCCACAAATGTGTCCTCGACAACGTGACGCTTGCGCCGATGCTGACGAAAGGCATCAAGCGGGCGGATGCGCAAAAGCGTGCGATGGAGCTCCTGGACATGGTCGGCATGGCTGACAAGGCCAAGAGCGTACCTGCCCAGTTGTCCGGCGGCCAGAAGCAGCGTGTCGCAATCGCCAGAGCCCTCGCGCTGTCACCGAAGATCATGCTCTTCGACGAGGTGACATCGGCGCTCGATCCCGAACTCGTCGAGGAGGTGTTGAGCGTCATGAAGCACCTCGCGTCGGAAACCGACATGACGATGCTTCTCGTCACGCACGAAATGGGCTTTGCCCATGATTTCGCCGACCGCGTACTCTTTTTCGACCGCGGCAAGATCGTCGAGGAAGGCAGTCCCAACGACATTTTCCGCAATCCGACGCAGGAGCGGACGCAAATCTTCCTGCGCAAGATCATCGCGGCCGGACATCGCATCTGACCGCCATGCAGCCCAAAGCGATAATCCAAGGAAAACCAGGAGCAGGGAACATGAAAAAGACAATTCTTCTAGGTGCCGCCGCATTGTCCGCACTTCTTTCGGCAGCGGTTGCGCCAGCACAGGCCGTCGATCTCGAGCAGCTCAAAGAGCAGGGCTTTGCCCGCATCGCCATTGCAAACGAGCCGCCGTTCACCTCGGTCGGCGCGGACGGAAAGGTGTCGGGCGCTGCCCCCGACGTTGCACGCGTGATCTTTGAACGTCTCGGCGTCAAGGAAGTTGTCGCCTCGATTTCCGAATATGGAGCGATGATCCCGGGCCTGCAGGCCGGCCGTCACGATGCGATCACCGCCGGCCTCTTCATGAAGCCCGAGCGTTGTGCTGCTGTTGCCTATTCGGAGCCGATGCTCTGCGACGCGGAAGCCTTTGCCGTCAAGAAGGGCAACCCGCTGAAGCTCAAGAGCTACAAGGATATCGCCGACAATCCGAATGCCAAGATCGGCGCACCGGGCGGTGGCACGGAAGAAAAGCTCGCGCTTGAGGCCGGCGTGCCGCGCGATCGTGTCATCGTCGTCCCGGACGGCCAGAGCGGCATCAAGATGCTGCAGGATGGCCGCATCGACGCCTACTCCTTGCCGGTTTTGTCGATCCACGATTTGATGGCCAAGGCCAACGATGTAAACCTTGAGACGGTCGCACCGGTCGTAGGCGCCCCCGTCTATTGCGATGGTGCGGCCTTCCGCAAGCAGGACGCTGCCCTTCGCGACGCCTATGATGTCGAGCTCAAGAAAATGAAGGAATCGGGCGAGTTCGCAAAGATTATCGAGCCCTACGGCTTCTCGGCCGCAGCCGCAATGTCGACCAGCCGCGAAAAGCTCTGCGCAGCAAAATAGCCCGCCGACGTCCGGCTCCGCCCACGCGCGGAGCCGGTTCCTCAAATCTCCTGAAAGGGACCCGTCCAGATGTCGGTATGGTCCGGCTACCTCACATTGATCCTGGAAGGTGCGCTCGTCACCATCAAGCTCACGCTGATGGGATCGGCATTGGCGCTTGTGATGGCATTCGTCGCTGGGCTTGCACGCCTGTCGCCTTTCTTCGCCGTGCGGGCGCTTGCAACAGCCTATATCGAGTTCTTTCGCGGCACCTCGATCTTCGTGCAGCTCTTCTGGGTCTATTTCGTACTGCCCTTTGCCGGGCTCACCCTGACACCGCTCCAGGCCGGCGTCCTTGCTCTCGGACTTAATGTCGGCGCCTATGCAGCAGAAGTCGTTCGCGGTGCCGTCAAAGCCATCGGGCGCGAACAGACCGAAGCCTGCATCGCGCTCAACCTGTCGCGCTACCAGCGCATGCGCCACATCATCCTGCCGCAGGCGCTGCCCTTGATGCTGCCGACATTCTGCAACAATGCGATCGAACTTCTCAAAGGTACGGCCGTCGTCTCGCTGATCTCGCTGACCGATCTGACCTTCCAGGCGCAGGTTGTGCGGGCACAGACAGGCAACACGCTGATCCCGTTTGCGACCATTCTCGTTCTTTACTTCCTGATGGCCTGGGCAATTTCGACAGCGATGCGCTGGCTTGAGCGGCGCATGGGCCGCGGTCTCGACGGGATGAGGGGCTAGCCGATGGAATGGGACTGGGACTTCGTCTGGCAGATCATGCCGACGCTCATCGAAGGCTTCAAGATCACCATTCTTGCCACGGTACTCGGCGCGGTGGTTGCGGCGACCCTTGGCCTTGCGATCGCGCTTGTACGGCGTTCGCCTGTCACCGTGCTAGCGCGCAGCGTCGGCTTCTTCTGCGAGTTCATCCGCGGCACGCCGCTCCTGGTACAACTCTACTTCATCTTCTACGTGCTGCCGGACATCGGCATCAGACTTGCGCCACTTGTCGCCGGCGTCATCGGCCTTGGCCTGCACTATGCGACCTATACCGCGGAAGTCTACCGCGCCGGCATCGAAAACGTGCCGCGTGGGCAGTGGGAAGCGGCAAAGGCGACGAACCTCACCATGCGCCAGGCATGGATCCATGTCATCCTGCCGCAGGCGATCCCTCCGATGATCCCGGCGCTCGCCAATTATTTCATCGCGATGTTCAAGGAGACGCCGCTGCTTTCTGCGATCACCGTGCTCGAGCTGATGAACCAAGCCAAGAGCATCGCCAACAGCAACTACCGCTATATCGAGCCGATGACCCTGGTCGGCGTCTTTTTCCTGGCAATCAGCCTGATCTCGGTGATCGGGCTGCGCTGGCTCGAAGAGCGCTATGCGCGGAGGGAAGATTGATATGACGGCGACGATCGATATCCTGACGGCAAGTCACCGTCCGCGGTTGGACGAACGCCCCGTGGAAAAGCGCGTGGGCCTCGTGATCCTTGCAACCGACCATACGACGGAAGTCGACTTCCAGCGAATGGTCGCCAGCAATCGCATCGGCGTCTATGTGAGTCGCATCCATTACGCCAATCCGACGACGCCGGAAAACCTCCTGAAAATGCAGCCTTCGCTGACGTCAGGAGCAGGGCTTATCCTGCCAGACGAACCGCTTGACGCTATCCTTTATTCATGTACGTCCGCATCGGTCGTCATCGGTGACGCCAAGGTCGAGGCGGCAATCGCCGCTGCAAAGCCCGGCGTGCCGGTTGTCACGCCAACGGCGGCTGCGGTCAAAGGACTGCGCGCCTTCGGCGCAAAAAGAATATCGGTCCTGACGCCCTACACCGCCGCAACAAGCAGGCCGATGGCGGATTATTTTACAGAGCTCGGTTTCGAAATAGACCGGTTCACCTGCCTTGGATTCACCGACGATCGCGAGATGGCGCGGATTGCGCCGGACGACATCGCAGCGCTTGGGCTTGACGCAACTGCGCCAGGATCGGATGCCCTCTTCATCTCCTGCACGGCGCTGCGTGCCGCCCAGGTCGCAGGCAGGATCGAACGCAAGATCGGAAAGCCGGTGGTCAGCAGCAACCTTGCGACTGCCTGGGCCTGCCTGAGGCTGTGCGGCGAGAAGAAAGCGTGGCCGCAGGTCGCCCTTCTCATGACAATGCCTTATCCGGAGTGATGTCATGACCACTTCTTTGCCAGTCGGCCTGCGGGACATCATTCTTGCATCCGAGCGCATCTCCAGCCGGGTCCGGAAAACCCCGATCATAAGGTCGGACGTACTCAGCGAACGCGTAGGCACAGCCGTTTACCTGAAGCTCGAGCACCAGCAGATCACCGGCAGTTTCAAGTTGCGCGGCGCCACCAATGCCGTGCTCTCGCTTTCGGCAGAGGAGAAGGCGCGCGGCGTCGTCGCCGCCTCAACCGGCAATCACGGGCGCGCGCTTGCCTTTGCCGCCAGGGCCGAGGGTTCTACGGCGACCATCTGCATGTCCCGGCTGGTTCCCGAAAACAAAGTGTCCGAGATCCGCCGGCTCGGCGCAAATGTTCGAATCATCGGACGCTCGCAGGACGACGCCCAGCGGGAGGTTGACCGACTTGTACAAAAGGGCGGGCTGGTCGCGGTCCCACCCTTTGATGACGCCAGGGTGATTGCGGGGCAGGGCTCGCTCGGGCTGGAAGTCTTCAAGGATTGCCCCGATGCCGCAACGGTCCTCGTGCCGCTGTCGGGCGGCGGGCTGGCCTGTGGTGTCGCAGCCGCGCTGAAAGCGATCAATCGACAGGTGCGCATCATCGGCCTGACCATGGAGCGGGGTGCTGCCATGAAAGCAAGCCTTGAGGCAGGGCGCCCGGTGGAGGTCCAGGAAGAGGAGAGCTTTGCCGATTCCTTGGGTGGCGGCATCGGCCTCAATAACCAGCTCACTTTGTCGATGTGCCGCGACCTGCTTGACGACGTCGTTCTTCTGAGCGAACCGGAGATCGCTGCGGGCATTCGTCATGCCTATCGGGTGGAACGCGAGGTGATCGAGGGAGCCGGTGCTGTCGGGGTTGCAGCGCTGCTTTCCGGCAAGATCGAGATCAGCGGGCCGGTGGTTGCGATCCTGTCAGGCCGCAATGTCGACATGGAGCAGCATCGACGTGTGATCAACGGCGCGACCGCGCCTGGCAGAAAGGATGCGGCATGAGTTCCATGGTCATTCTGACCGAAGCAGATCTCCGGAAGGTCATCGCCCTCGATCTTGATACGGTCAGCTGCGTCGAGGACGCCTTCGCAGCGCTGGCGACGAAAGCTGTCTCCATGCCCCCGATCCTGAGACTCGACGTTTTCGAACATCGTGGCGAAGTCGATGTGAAGACGGCCTACGTCCCGGGCATCGAGAGTTTTGCCATCAAGATCAGTCCCGGCTTCTTCGACAATCCCAAAATCGGGATTGCAAGCACGAACGGAATGATGGTGCTGCTTTCCAGCAGAACCGGCCTTGTTCAAGCATTGCTCCTCGACAACGGCTACCTGACCGATGTCAGAACGGCGGCTGCGGGAGCCGTCGCAGCAAAGCATCTGTCCCGCGAGAACTCGAAGGTCGCGGCAATCTTCGGGGCCGGTGTGCAGGCGAAACTGCAGCTTGAGGCGCTGATGCTGGTACGGCCGATCTGCCAGGCGCGGATCTGGGCGCGCGATTTTGCCAAGGCGCAAGGTGTTGCCGCACAGCTCGCAAACGCGCTTGGGCTGGCAGTCACCGCCGTGGCGGACCCGAAGGATGCGGTCGCCGGGGCCGACGTCATCGTCACGACCACGCCTTCGCAAACACCGATCCTGAAGGCCGAATGGCTGGAGGCCGGCCAGCATGTGACAGCCATGGGTTCTGATGCGGAACACAAGAACGAGATTGATCCCGTCGCGTTTGCCAAGGCGGGGCTCTATGTCGCCGACAGCCTGAAGCAGACGCGTCGGCTGGGCGAACTCCACCACGCGATCGCAACAGGCGCGGTTGCCGCCGACGCGGCATTTCCGGAGCTTGGACAGATCGTAGCCGGTCAACGTCAGAGCCGTTCGGACGCAATGCAAATCACGATCGCAGACCTGACCGGCACCGGCATACAGGACACCGCCATCGCCACGCTTGCCTTTGCGCGAGCCAGCGCCGCCAACGCCGGAACGAAATTCGAAAGCTGATCCGGTGCGGCACCGGACAAGGAGAAAAACCATGAGTGAGCCTAGACTCAAATTTTCGCTCGAGGAATACGGCGCCCGCCTCGACAAGACCCGAAAGGCGATGGAAGCCAGGGGCGTCGAAGTGCTGATCGTCAGCGATCCATCGAACATGGCCTGGCTGACCGGCTACGACGGCTGGTCCTTTTATGTGCATCAGGCCGTGATCGTGCCGCCTTCTGGCGAACCGATCTGGTTCGGTCGCGGGCAGGACGCCAATGGCGCGAAGCTCACCGCCTACCTGAAGCATGAAAACATCATCGGCTATCCCGATCACTACGTGCAGTCGACCGAGCGCCATCCCATGGACTACCTCTCCGGCATCCTGACGGACCGCGGCCTCGGCAAGGTTTCGATCGGGGTCGAGATGGACAATTACTGGTTTTCGGCTGCTGCCTTCGCTTCGCTGCAGAAGCATCTGCCGAATGCCCGTTTTGTCGACGCCACGGCGCTCGTTAACTGGCAGCGCGCCGTCAAGAGCGAGACGGAAGTCAAATATATGCGCAATGCCGCACGCATTGTCGAAGCAATGCATCAGCGCATCTTCGACAAGATCGAAGTCGGTATGCGCAAATGCGATCTCGTCGCGGAGATCTATGATGCAGGCACAAGAGGCGTCGACGGGATCGGTGGGGATTACCCGGCCATCGTGCCTTTGCTGCCGTCGGGCGTGGAGGCCTCTGCCCCGCATCTCACCTGGGATGACCGGCCTTTGAAAGACGGCGAGGGAACCTTCTTCGAGATCGCCGGCTGCTATAATCGCTATCATCTGCCGCTTTCGCGCACCGTTTTCCTCGGCAAGCCGACGCAGGCTTTTGTCGATGCGGAAAAAGCAACCCTCGAAGGCATGGAGGCTGGCCTTGCCGTCGCAAAACCCGGCAACACCTGCGAAGACATCGCCAATGCCTTCTTTGCGGTGCTGAAGAAATACGGGATCGTGAAGGACAATCGTACTGGTTATCCGATTGGGCTTTCCTATCCCCCGGATTGGGGCGAGCGGACCATGAGCCTGCGTCCCGGCGACAAGACGGAATTGAAACCAGGCATGACCTTCCATTTCATGACAGGTCTCTGGCTCGAAGACATGGGCTTTGAGACGACCGAAAGCATTCTGATCACGAAGACTGGCGTCGAGTGCCTCGCCAATGTGCCGCGAAAGTTGATGGTCAAGGACTGATGGGATGATGAGCGATACAACAATGCGCCCATCGCCGATCAGTGCGACGGTCGATTTCGAGGTGGACGGCGTTCAGCATGGTTTCTTGCGGCTGCCCTACAGCCGCGATGATTCGGCATGGGGATCGGTCATGATCCCGATCACCGTCATACGAAATGGCCGAGGCCGGACTGCTCTTTTGACAGGCGGCAACCATGGCGATGAATATGAAGGGCCAATCGCACTTTTCGATCTTGCCCGCAGGCTTCGGGCAGAAGAGGTCAAAGGCCGCGTCATCATCGTCCCCGCCATGAACTACCCGGCGTTCCTGTCACAGACCAGAACCTCGCCGATCGACAAGGGCAACATGAACCGCAGCTTTCCGGGCAGACCGGACGGCACGGTCACACAGAAGATTGCCGATTATTTCCAGCGGGTCCTTCTGCCGCTTGCCGATATCGTGCTCGACTTCCATTCAGGCGGCAGGACACTCGATTTTCTGCCCTTCTGCGCCGCCCACGTTCTTCCAGACAAGAAACAGGAGGCAAAGGGTTTCGAGTTCGTTCAGGCATTCGGAGCGCCCTACTCAATGAAAATGCTGGAGATCGACGCCGTCGGCATGTACGACACGGCCGCCGAGGAGATGGGCAAAATCTTCATCACCACCGAGCTCGGCGGCGGCGGGACGGCGACGGCGAAAAGCGCAGCTATTGCCAAACGCGGGGTGATGAACGTTCTGAAGCATGCCGGCATCGTTGAGGGCGTTGTCGATCCGCAGCCAAGCCAATGGCTCGACATGCCGGATAAAGACTGCTTCCTCTTTGCAGAGGAGGCGGGGCTCGTCGAATTTGCGCTCGACCTCGGCGAGGCCGTGCGAAAGGGTGAGGTCGTGGCTCGCATCCATCAGGTCGGAAGGACCGGTGGTCTTCCGGTCGAGCTCCGCTCGAAAATGACGGGAATCCTCGCTGCGCGGCATTTTCCGGGACTGATAAAGCCCGGCGATTGCGCCGCGGTCCTAGCAGTCTAAACCTGCAGAGATGACAACAGCGCCGCGCTCAGGCGCGGCGCTCTTGCTGGCTTGTTCACTTAAGCCGTGGGGCAGGAGGGCCGTCTATGTCTCGGGCCGCTGGCATTGGCATCGAACGTCAGGTCTGCAGGATCGCGTAGAGGACGTTCCTGTTTTCGCCGAACTGCACCTTTGCTTCAAAACGATCCTGATTTGGCAGGCCGCCGATAATCGACCACATCTCCGATTCAGACCGCCACAGAAGAGCCCAGTTCATGAAGGTTTCCATATATCCCTCGACGCGTATGTCGCGCGCGAAGTTGGCAAATAGAAACTGGCCGCCGGGCTTGAGCATCTGCAGACAACGTTCGGTAAGCTTCACTGCCACGTTGTGCGCAAGGTAGTCATAGAGGCCGGCAGCGTAGATGAAGTCAAAACGCCCCAGTTGCTGGGAACGTGACAAGAGCGTGCGTACGGAGCCATTGATGGCCTCGACCCGACTTCCGGCAAAGTCGCGCGATACTGATCCGACACTGAGCGGGTCTTGGTCGAGCGCCACCCAGCGACTGATTGCGCCTTCCTTCAACGCTTGCGACTGGTCCGCTTCCCGCAGATGTCCAGCAGCGATCGTCAGGATCTCGGTGTCGCCCGGCCGATCAGATGCGATGGCGTCCACCTTTGCGGTCAGAATGCTACGCCTTTCGCGCACAGCGACAGATGACGAAGCTTGCTTTGTGTAGGCATAAAGATCCCGTCCCAGGGCGGAAGCCTGCTCGATCGCCGGGCTCATGCTCGGATGCTCATAAATGAAGTCGAGAAGTTGAGCGTCGCCCGAGTAGCCGCGAGGTTTTTCGAAGGACCAGCGCGTCAGGGGATCTTCAAGCAGATAGGCAGAGACGGGATGTTCGCGAGCAATGGGCGTGAGGCGCTGCCAGACGGAGGAAGGCAGCTTTTGCCTGAGGTCGCTCAGCCGCGTCGTCAGATCGCGGACGATTTCTGCTGCCGGCAAGCGGTTCTGGAATTGCTGCTCGCTTAAGGCGAGCAAAACTGCCAGTTCTGCACGCCCTTCAATGAAGCGTTCTTGCAGATACCCGCTGTCTGATATTTTTGAACTTCCTGCGATGAGATCAGGGGTGACGAGACTAACTCCGTCGAGAACTGTCTGAAATCGGTTCACTTTGTTCTTTCCGTTAATACTAAGCTAATTATAGAAAAAGAAATTGCCTCGCGCCAGAGTTTTATAAATGGCGCCATATCGGAAAATCAGTAACCCATTGTCGCCCGGTAACCTTGTGCCGGGATGGGGGCTTAACCAAAACTTCATCGGCAATAACTATCGTCGCGATAACCTTGGCTGTGCGATCTGCAATGACAGCAAATTGTTTCGACGTCGCGGGAGCGGGCGGAACCCTTCAATATCGATGAGTTCGGGTGAACCGTGCATGAGGCACACGCTGGCAGAAGTCGAGACAACGCTCTTTGCGCAGCAAAAGGCTTATCAGTCCTGCGAGCTGCGCGCTCTCTATCTTGAACAGGGCGATCAGCGACGCAGAGCATCGACCCGCGCTGGCCTTTGGTTGGCCGTCCCCGTCTATCTGATGTTCTTCGTGACCGACCTGCTGCTTGTTCCGGATGTGGCGATCTTCACCATAATCGCGCGGGTGATCGTCGGGCTCGGAGCCCTGCTCGTACTCGAAGTTCAACTCCGACACGGCGTCCGTACCAATTACCTCGATCTGACATGCGCGGCCGCCTTGGTGCTGGGCTATGCGGGATGGGTCATTCCGACGCTGTTGACGACAAGCGTTGAAAGTCTGTCCTACTATATGGTGTTCGGCGCGATCTTCATGATGGGCGCGAATCTCTTCTTCAGTTTTCGCTTTTCATTATCGGTTATCGCATCGAGCCTGGTGCTGGCGATCTTCCTTGCATCGCTTACAGTCTTCAGTCCCGGTCCTTCCTACGATCTCGCTTTCGTGACGTTCTACTTGTCGTGTTTCACATTCACTTCCTATGTGAATTGGAAGCTTAACAAGGAACGCTTCAACGTCTTCCTCAACGCCCACGAGGCAGACCTCCAGCACCAGGAAGCCTCGGAGCGTGGAAAGGCACTTCTGAGACTGTCGAATACCGACCCATTGACCGGACTTGAAAATCGAAGGGCCGTCGACCAGCAGTTGCGTGACTTTTGGGAGAAATGGCAAACGCAGGGGATCGAATTTGCCACGTTTCTGATCGATGTCGATTTCTTCAAAAAATATAACGACTTCTATGGTCATCAGGAGGGGGACAAATGCCTGATCGCTGTGGCGACGGCTCTTGACGACGCCGTGGCGCCCATAGGGGCGACGATTGGGCGCTATGGCGGCGAGGAATTCATCGTTATCGCGGCCCTGCGCAACGATGTGGAGGCTGCGGATCTAGCGGAAAAACTCCGCCGAACCGTCGAAGACCTTAAAATTGCGCACGGGCAGCGTCTTGACGGGGTGCCGGTGGTAACGGTCAGCGTTGGCGCGGCAGTCACTAGACCAGAATCCGGTTCGAAACTTGAAAAGATCATCAACGAAGCGGATCGCGCGCTTTACTCGGCAAAAGCAAACGGCCGCAATTGCGCAGAACTTTTCGATCCGAACGATCCCCAAAGCGGTGACGAAACGGCGCACATAGCCGCGATTTTGAAGATTGCCGTGCCTCAGAACCTCGTCTCTCTTGTCTATCAGCCGATTCAAGACGTCGAAAGTGGCAACGTGCATGCGGTTGAAGCTCTCATGCGACTGAACATGCCTGACGGCAACGAAGCGCCGCCAGGCCTCTTCATTCCGGTGGCCGAGCGAACCGGTGCCATCATGGAACTTGGCTATTGGGCGCTGCGCACGGTTTGCAGGGAACTGCTGGCGGAAAATCATGTCCAACTCGTGAGCGTCAATGTTTCGCCGATCCAGTTGAGAGCACCTGGTTTTGCCTCTTCCGTCGCCGCCGTCCTTTCCGAGACTGGCGTGATGGGCGCAAGGATCGCGTTCGAAATTACCGAGGGGCTTGAACTGGAGATGCATTCGGATGTTATCCGTTGCATCAGCGACCTCAAAGCTCTTGGCATCAAGATTTGGCTGGATGACTTTGGGACCGGTTTCGCGGGCCTCTCCTGGCTTCGACTGATCGACTTCGACACCGTCAAGATTGATCGATCCTTCCTTCACGACAGCGATACGGCGCGTGGAAGATCCATGCTGCGCGATATAATTCGGCTCATCCGCAATCGTGGGCATCGCATTCTTGTAGAAGGTGTCGAAACGGAGAAACAGCTCGAGCTGATGCGGGAGTTTCGAATTGACGATGTTCAGGGATTCCACGTGGGGCGGCCCGTGCCAGCCACCGAATTTGCGCGCCGACATTTGGAGGCGGCCGCCCCCGATGATGAGCTGGCCTACAGCGCCAAAGCCTCGTGATCTGAGGTCCCGGCCTTGAGGATCTCTAAGTTGCCTTTGCTTACGGAGATGGAGTCTATTTCCATTTCGGGTGGCAGAAGAACCCGTACCTGAAGCGTGGTCTCAAAGGCCCCTCATGCCAGTATTTCAGATCGCCGGCACCTGTTTGAAGGCGATGAGATCGCGCGAGGGCAGCCGATATCGATGGTGAGCAGCAGAAAGCGGCAGGCCGTTCGCGATGAAACTCAGGCTTTCGTGATTTTCATCGGTTTGGCGCCTTGTTTCGTTAATGGCGAAAAAATCTGTCCGCTGCCCGGGCTGGATGCGAAGGCTCACCATCTGGCCTTTGTTCTGGGTGCCGCGCGTCACAATTGGCTTGATCGTCGACGGGAAATTGCGACTGGCAGCGATGCCGACACTAGTCGAACATGCCCTTCGGCGTTTCGCCTTTCAGGAACGGCTCGATGAAGGCATGCAGTAGCTCGGGTTGGTTGATGACAGCCGTGTGCGACGTCGCCGGCATGACGGCCAGGCGCGATGCCGGCAGCGGCTTGCCCATGTCGCCCATCGTACCGCCGCCGAGCAGCCGGAACATGGCCACGGAATGTTCGAGTGTCGCAACGTCGGCGTCACCAGTGATGATCAGCACCGGTGTCTTCAGCGCCTTGACGTCCGCTTCCCATGCCATCGGCTGGTGTTCGAGCGCGATCAGCTTCTTGACCAGGGCAGGAAAACCATCGGGATTGGCGGCAAGCTTGCGGTAGTCCTCGGCGAAAGGCATGCCGACAAACATTTCCACCGTCATTTGCGGAATGAAGGCCCTGAACTGCGGCTGCCAGCCCTCAGCATCATAGGCGACGGAGGCTGCGATCAGCTTGTTCACCTTTTCGGGATGGCGGATGGCAACCTGCAGCCCGACGGCCGCACCCATGGAGTAACCGAATATATCGGCCTTCTTGAGACCGACCGCGTCCATAAAGGCTGCCACGTCGTCGGCCAGGCTGGGATAGGTGATCGGCCGGTCGATATCGGTGGTGCGGCCGTGGCCCTGAAGTTCGAGCGCGTAGACTTTATGGGTTTTGGCGAGCTTCGGGATAATTGATCCCATGGAGGGGATGTTCATATAGGCGCCGTGCAGCACGACCAGCGGGTCGCCATCGCCGGAGACTTCGTAATAGATCTGCATGCCATTGACCTTGACGCGGTTGGCCGCCGGTTGTGCCTCGGCAACGAGAAAGCTGCTGACAATGAGAGCTGCTGCGATCAGGGCTGTGCGGAACATTCGTCTTTCCTCGCTGTCTGGTGTTTTCGCAAGTGCCGATCATAAGACGAAGGCCCCTTGCGAAATCCGACAGGTCGGGGTGTATATTTTTCCGCACAATCGGGCGGCAGCGCCGTGGTGGTCGCTGCCCCCTTTAAGGCAAGATCGAATTCATGAGTTACTCATAATTGCGAATAAGTCGCACTTGCAAAGATGTGGACCTTTCCATAAGACTGCATATGCAAATCATTCGCAGCAAGGAGCATCGGCATGTTGAAACGGGTAGGGCGCTTGTTGGCCGGACTGATCGCGGCAGCACTCGTGGCGGTCACAGCGATGCCGGCAGCAGCCCAGGAGAAGTTCAAGGCGGTGACGACGTTTACGGTCATCGCCGACATGGCCAAGAACGTGGCGGGCGATGCCGCCATCGTCGAATCCATCACCAAACCGGGTGCGGAGATCCACAATTATTCGCCGACACCTGGTGACATACAAAGGGCGCAGGGCGCTCAACTTGTCCTCTGGAACGGCCTCAATCTCGAGCGCTGGTTCGAAAAGTTCTTCGTCAATCTCCGTGACGTTCCCGGTGTCGTCGTCTCGCAAGGCGTTCAACCGATGGGCATCGCCGAAGGACCATATGCCGGCAAGCCCAATCCGCATGCCTGGATGTCGCCGAAGAATGGCCTGATCTATGTCGACAACATCCGCGATGCCTTCGTCAAATACGATCCAAAGAACGCCGCGGCCTACGAGGCCAACGCTGCCGCCTATAAAGAGAAAATCGAGGCGACCATTACGCCGATCCGAGAAAAGCTTGCACAGATTCCCGAGGACAAGCGCTGGTTGGTCTCAAGCGAGGGCGCCTTTTCCTACCTCGCTCGTGACTTTGGCCTGAAGGAACTCTATCTTTGGCCGATCAATGCCGATCAACAGGGAACGCCACAACAGGTCCGCAAAGTGATCGATGCCGTCGAGGCCAACAAGATCGCTGCCGTTTTCAGCGAGAGCACGGTGTCCGACAAGCCGGCCAGGCAGGTGGCGCGCGAAACCGGCGTACACTACGGTGGCGTGCTCTATGTCGATTCCCTCAGCGAAGAGGACGGACCCGTGCCGACCTATATCGATCTGCTCCGTGTCACCTCCGATACTGTCGAAAAGGGCCTTGTCGAGGGCCTGTCGCAATGAATGAAACCCTCAGCAATCTTGCCCGCCCCGCGTCTTTCGATGCGGGATCGGGCATCGCGGTGAAAAGCGCCACCGTCACCTACCGCAATGGCCATACCGGACTTTGGGATGCGAGTTTCCAGATCCCGATGGGCACGATCACCGCGCTGGTCGGGGTCAACGGCTCAGGCAAGTCGACGTTGTTCAAGTCGATCATGGGATTCGTGCGTCTCGCCAAGGGAGAAATAAGAGTGCTCGGGATGTCAGTCGGTGAGGCGCTGCGCAAGAACCTCGTCGCCTACGTGCCGCAAAGCGAGGAGGTCGATTGGGATTTCCCAGTCCTTGTCGAAGACGTCGTCATGATGGGCCGCTACGGCCACATGGGCATGATGCGCATTCCGAAGGCGGCCGATCACGCTGCGGTCTCATCGGCACTCGCACGCGTCAACATGGCCGACTTCCGAACGCGCCAGATCGGCGAGCTGTCGGGCGGGCAGAAGAAGCGCGTTTTCCTGGCCCGTGCGCTCGCCCAGGACGGACGCGTCATCCTGCTCGATGAGCCCTTCACCGGTGTCGACGTCAAGACCGAGGACCAGATTATCGCATTGCTTCGCGAACTGCGCGACGAGGGCCGAGTCATGCTGGTTTCCACGCACAATCTCGGCTCGGTGCCCGAATTCTGCGACCGTACCGTGCTCATCAAAGGCACTGTGCTCGCCCATGGCACGACTGCCGAGACTTTCACGCAGGTTAATCTTGAAAAAGCCTTTGGTGGCGTGCTGCGCCACTTCATGCTGGCCGAGGCCAAGGATGGCCAGTCACATCCGATCGATGTGATGACCGATGACGAACGCCCGCTCGTGCTGCAAGATGGCCGGCTCGTGGCGAACGAGCCACGGGGCGATGGAGGTCCGCGCTGATGGCCTTTCTCGTTGAGCCCTTCACCTACGAATACATGCTCAATGCCATGTGGGTGTCGGCTCTGGTCGGTGGTGTCTGCGCGTTCCTATCCTGTTATCTGATGCTCAAGGGCTGGTCACTGATCGGCGATGCACTTTCCCATTCGATCGTCCCAGGGGTGGCCGGCGCTTATATGCTGGGACTTCCCTTTTCGGCCGGCGCCTTCTTCTCCGGCGGCCTTGCGGCGGCCGCGATGCTCTTTCTCAACCAGCGTACAAGGCTGAAGGAGGACGCCATTATCGGTCTGATCTTCTCCTCCTTCTTCGGGCTCGGCCTCTTCATGGTGTCCCTGTCGCCGACTTCGGTGAACGTCCAGACCATCGTGCTCGGCAACATTCTCGCCATCACGCCGGAGGACACTCTCCAGCTCGCCATCATCGGCTTTGTTTCGCTCGCCATCCTGATCGTCAAGTGGAAGGACCTCATGGTCACCTTCTTCGACGAGACCCATGCACGGTCGATCGGCCTCAATCCAGCTGCACTCAAGATCATGTTCTTCACGCTGCTTTCGGCCTCGACGGTCGCCGCCCTCCAGACGGTAGGTGCCTTCCTCGTGATCTGCATGGTGGTGACCCCGGGCGCCACTGCCTATCTGCTGACGGACCGCTTTCCACGGCTTCTCGCGATCGCCGTCGTCATTGGTGCGGCGACCAGTTTCGTCGGCGCCTATGCGAGTTATTTCCTGGACGGAGCAACTGGCGGCATCATCGTCGTGCTGCAGACCCTCCTCTTCCTTGCCGCCTTCTTCCTTGCTCCCAAACACGGGATGCTGGCTGCGCGCCGCAGGGCGGCCGAAGTTAACGAGGCCCGTCAATGAATATCCTCGAGACGCTGCTTTTGCCTTTCCAGTTCAGCTTTATGGTCAATGCGCTGGTCATCTCGATGCTTGTGGCCGTGCCGACGGCGTTGCTTTCCTGCTTTCTCGTGGTCAAGGGCTGGTCATTGCTGGGCGACGCCATTTCCCATGCGGTTTTTCCCGGCGTGGTCATTGCTTATATCATCGGCATCCCTTTTGCAGTCGGCGCCTTCGTCACCGGCATGTTTTGCGCGGTTGCGACAGGCTTTTTGAAAGACAACAGCCGCATCAAGCAGGATACGGTGATGGGCATCGTGTTTTCCGGCATGTTCGGCTTCGGCCTGGTGCTCTACGTCAAGATTCAGTCCGAGGTGCATCTCGACCACATATTGTTCGGCGACATGCTGGGCGTTGCTTGGCGCGACATTGCCGAGGCAGCCGTCATTGCGGCATTGACCGCGGGCATCATCGGCATCAAGTGGAAGGATTTCCTGCTGCACGCCTTCGATCCGACCCAGGCGAGGGCCGTCGGCCTTCGGGTCAACCTGTTGCACTACGGCTTGCTTTGCCTGATCTCGCTGACCGTTGTCGGAGCGCTGAAGGCAGTCGGAATTATTCTCGCCATCGCGATGCTCATTGCACCGGGCGCTATTGCCTTCCTGCTGACGCGGAGCTTCAGCAGGATGCTGATCCTGTCGGTGGCCATCGCCTTAATCGCTTCAGGTGCTGGAATCTATCTCTCTTTTTACATTGATAGCGCACCGGCGCCGACCATTGTGTTGATGCTCTCCATCCTGTTTACGGCCGCCTTTGTCGTCACTGTAAGGACGAAGCGGTCCCAGGCGACACCGCAATAGGCCCACGCCTGACAACTTTACGCTGCCGGTGAACGAGGAGCGGATCCCCGACCGCGACAGGTTACGAGGACCCACGACGAAAGCCGTGAAGGGGTACTTGTCGAGATTGGCAAGTCCCCGGCAGCTTCAAGAAAGTTCGCGGTCTTCGGCGGCGCGCTCGACAATGAAAGGTTACGGAAAATGCGCCATCGCCATCCGGCAGACTTTCTTGGTTCATGCGGTGCGGGTCTAGATTCCTGAGCCGTCGACCTGCTGGGCGTCGTCGCCTTCCCAAGGCGAGGGCATCGAGCCGCGGTTGAGGTTGGCCGAGGGCATCGGCATCCAGCACTTCAATTCCGGCTCGGCATATTCGATGATGCGGCCGGGCGAAGAATCAGAGGCGCGCCAGCCTTCTGCGCCGAACTGATCGCCATTTGACCAATAGGCGAGGTCAACCTCTGCCGGCCCCTGTTCGGACGGGCGGATCGTGACAATGATCCGACTGCCGTCTTTGGGGGCGCTTGCCATGTGGCGCCAGCTGTCTGGCTCCTCCATCCTTTTCCTCCTGCCCTGCTGCCGGTTGCAAGTTTCGCCTCGCCATCGAAAACGGTCAACTCAAACTTTGCATGGAACGCCAGCGCCAGCGTCACGGTCGCGGAGGCGATCGACCGCATCTATCGCACCGGCGGGCGCGATCAGGAACCTTTGACCAGGCCGTATAGGACGATCGTCACATAGAGGATGAATGCCACCACACCAATCGTGCCGATCAGAGCCACCGCAATTCTGCCGGCATTGAGCCTGGTGCGTTTTCCGGCAGACGATGACGATGGTCGCTGGACAGGATCCTTATCCGAGCTCTCGCTCCTCGCGCCTTTCCCGTCGCCGGCTTTCGTATCCGGCGCAACCGAGGTGGAAGACCTGTCTTTTCTCATCTCGCTCATGGCGAACCCCTTTGGGGAAGATCGATCTGCTCATCAAGCTTGTCCTTGAGATCGTCGCGCCGATCGTTCAACAGCGAAGTTTTCTTGCGTTTGGCTTCCTCATCCGTCGGCTCGACCTTCCGGCCGCTGTCGTCGGAAATGCCGGGCCCGCTTCCGGCAATGGTTTCCTTGCTTGGTCTGTCGCTTGTGCCGGTCGATAGTTTTGCTCGTCTGTCCATGGCATCCTCCAAATTCAGCTATCGCAAAGCATTTTTTTGGGCGCGGACGCGCTTGTCATGGTCCAAACGACGCGGAGATTGCGAAGTTCCGGCCCGATCCGGGAGGTTTTCCTGCCCGCTGCCCATCGAAGGCCATCGCCTGAAACGAAAGGCCTGGGAACATCGAGCCACTCCAGGTGTTGCTTTGCGTATCAACGCAGGGATCGACGATGACCGCGCGAACAGCCGGACAGGACAGAAACAATGACGTGCTCATGAAAGCAAAGGCGGTTCCGCAGCTCATCGATCCGGATGCCGAGCCGTTCGTCACCGAAGCCGTTCAGGAACTCGTGAAGTCCCGTATCCCGTTTCTAGTCGCCGGCACCTACGCCGTGTGCGCCTACACCGGTATTTCGCGCCAGACGAAGGATTTCGACATATTCTGCAAAGCCGGCGACTATGCCCGTATCCTGGGGCACTTCAAATCCAAAGGTTACGCTGTAGAAGTCGAAGATGAGCGCTGGCTTGGAAAGGTCCTGAAGGGCAATCACTTCTTCGATGTCATATTTGCTTCGTCCAACGGCACCATGCCTGTTGGCGACGACTGGTTCGAGGACGCGCGCAAAGTCGAGATGTGCGGTCACACTGTCAGGATCGTCAGTCCGACCGAACTCGTCTGGTCCAAATGCTTTGTCCAGTTGCGGCACCGCTATGATGGCGCCGATGTCGCGCACGTCATTTTGAAGGCGCATGATTCCATCGATTGGCGCAAGCTGCTCGGTTATCTCGAAGTCCATTGGGAAGTCCTACTCATCCATCTTCTCAATTTCAGGTGGATCTACCCGACCGAGCGCGACAAGATTCCGCAGTGGTTGCTGGAGGAGCTTCTAAACCGGCTCAAGGCGCAGCAGGAATTGCCGCTCCCGCAAATGAAGATATGCCGCGGCCGGATGTATTCCCGTGTCGATTTCGAGATCGACGTCAAGGAATGGGGCTTTGCCGATGTCGGCGGCGAAGGCGAACTGCGAGGAGATTAGGAGAAACGTGATGGATGATCAGCGAAAGAACGTGACGATTGCGGCGGTGGCCGATCTCCACGTCACGGAAGACGGCGCAAAATCCTACAAGGATCTGTTTGCCGAAATTTCCTCGGTTGCCGACGTTCTGGTGATTGCAGGCGATCTGACCGACCTCGGCCGGCCCAAGGAAGCCGAACTGCTTGCGAGCGATCTGCGCCATTGCACCGTGCCGACCGTTGCCGTCCTCGGCAATCACGATCACGAAAGCGGCCAGGTCGACGATGTTTGCAAAATTCTGACCGACGTCGGCGTGAAATTGCTGAACGGCCAGGCCGCGGAGATCGCCGGCGTCGGTTTCGTCGGCGTCAAGGGATTTGTCGGCGGCTTCGGGCGCCATATGCTTGGCTCATTCGGCGAAACCGCCATCAAGGCGATGGTCGCCGAAAGTGTCGAGGAATCGATGCTTTTGGAAAACGCGATGCGACAGGTGCGTTCGGATCGTTCACTCGTTGTGCTGCACTACGCACCGATCGCCGAAACCGTGGCGGGCGAGCCGTTGGAAATCTATCCGTTCCTCGGTTCTTCACGGCTTGCGGAAACGATCGACCGGTTTCGGGTGAATGCGGTCGTCCATGGCCATGCCCATCGCGGATCCTATGAGGGCCGCACCCCGGGCGGCGCCCCGGTCTACAATGTCGCATCCCATGTCGAAAAGCCGACTGGAAAGCCCTACGCGTTGCTCGAGCTGTGACCAGTCCTCACTGCTATTTATTAGTCCGGCCTCGATGACGCGGATCGATGCCGCCCTGAGGCGTCGTGTCGTTGGCGGTATCGCCTTCGACGGTATTGTCGGCCTGGAGTGCTTCGTCATCCGGCGGAGAAACGATACCGCGGGAACGGCCGATGCCTGGATCGTCAGACAGGTCGATGTCGCGTGGTTTGGTGGTCTTTGCATGCTTGGACGAGGTCATCATTTCCTCCTTCTTGGTGGAAAAGGCTTGCTGTTCAAGCCAGGCGCCACGGACGGATTCGATCTTGTTCTGGGCGCCCTCGGGAAGAACTCGTGCCGAGATCCTCTGTTCCGCCGAAAACGATTGCCGCTGATATTGGAAAGCCCCGACCGGCGGAACATTTCGCAACAGCCGAGTTTGGTGCGCCATCGATCGTTGAGGAGAAAACATCGTGAGACCTCTGACCTGCCATGGCAGCATGATATCCGCGACGCGTGCGCCGATCCTGAGATTGAAATGGCGGAACGGTCGTGCTGGAAGACCTTGCAACGGCCAACATGTTCATCCCCAAGGACAAGCGCCGGCGCGTCAAGGAGCGGTGGACCTTTCAAAGCTGTTCAACATCTCCTTTAGGGATGCGGCGTCTTCAAAATTCAAGAACGCCTCATGCGTCTTTTCGGCTCGCAGTCCTGCCCAACGCAGGCAATCAGCGAATTTGGAGCCTCGCTCGGCGGCTGTAAGAGGCACGGCGACCGAGCCGGTTGCATAGAGCCGCTCAGTCTTCAGTCTACGTCCATCTCTAAGATCGATGGTGACGTGATGGGGAAGGCGCTCGATCCCGTGCTCTTGCGCTGCATGGTAGGCGCTCATTGATATCTTCGGCATATGGAGGCGAATTTCGGGACGAAAAATTGCAGCGCAAGTGAAATCGGACAGCGAAAGGTTGCCTTGGTAAAGCGCAGTGGCGAGACAATATTGCATCGAAAAGCGTGCCTGCATCTCATCCACAGGGTCTGGATAGGCCAGATTGTCAACCGCGGATCGTCCCAAGTTTGTTTCGATGGAAAGCACGTCGTCCAGGCAAAAGTCATATTCCATCTGCAGGTCGCGCGCCGCATCGATGGCGCGGTGCGTGGAGGCGCAGCAGGGATGGAGCTTTGTCACCAGGCCATGCGTTTCGATAATGTGACTATCGCCCATCGAAAGCGCCTGCCACCCGGCGCAGGCCTCACCGCCAAAAAGATCGAGAAAGCCTTGTGGACGCTCAAGAATGTCCAGCCGTCCGCTCATGCCGGCTTGCGCCAGGAGAGCCGCCTCGACCGCGTTGCGCGCGGCCATGCCGGCATGAAGAGGCTTGGTGGGGGTTCCGAACTGGCCTTTCGGACCAGCGGCAGAGCTTGTGGCGATGCTCATCGCCTGGGCGATCTCTGTTGCATTCAGGCCCAGAAGGATCGCTACGCCGGCGGCCGTTCCGATACAGCCGACGGTCGACGTGCCATGCCATCCCCTATTGTAGTGCGAAGGATTGACCCCGAAACCGACGGCAGCCTGTGCCTCAAGGCCCGCGAGATAGGCGTGCAGGAACTGTCGTCCCGAGATTGCCGCATCGGCGGTTGCAATCGACAGCAAGGCCGGAACCAACACTGCGGAGGCATGGGCCCGGGCGGGATGGAAGTTGTCGTCGAAATCCAGACAATGAGCGGCCGTCCCGTTGATCAGCGCCGCGACCGACGGTGATGCCCGCCCGCCTCGCAGGATCGCCGGGGGGCCGTTCGCACCGATCTGTCCGGAGAATGCCCTTGCCACGGCTTGCGGTGCCTGATCGGCAGCACCCGCCAGCATGCAGCCGATCGTGTCGATAACCGCCTCCTGCGCGCGCGCCATGGCGAGGGGAGAAAAGCTTGTTCTCGAAACGATATGATCGGCGATTTTTTCCAGAACCGTCGCCATTGACGAATGCCTCCACAAAGTCTTCGTTGATGGGCGCAAGGATGTTGGACTTCGCAAGGCGGTGCAATCTTATGCGGTTTGCGGGTCGATCTATTCAATTTCGGGAGCAGGAATGACGAAGGGCAGCGATGTCACGATCAGCGTCAAGCACATCCAGACCTATGACGCGATCGCGGCGACGGGATCGACGATCGCGGCGGCTGGTGAACTTGGCATCTCGCAATCAAATGCCAGCCGGCTTCTGCATCAGCTCGAACTTTATCTTGGTGTGCGATTGTTCGAGCGGGACAAGAACCGATTGGCGCCGACGCGCGAGGGATTGCAGCTGGGACCGGAGATCCGGGCAATCTCCGACCGTCTGACTGCGCTGAAAGTGCTGGCACTGGAACTGGAGAACGGCCGTTCTCAAGAAATTCCTTTGCGGCTGGCGTTTCCGGCGAGCCTGTCCGTCACGCTTGTTCCGCGCCTTGTGAAACGCTTCCTTGCCGAGAATGGCCCGGTCCGGATCGAGGTTGCATCCGGCAGCTATCTGGCGATCGAGCGCATGGTGGCGGACGGGGAGGCGGATATCGGTTTTACGCGCCTTCCCTCGCCAACTCCGGGGCTGCGGCTCGAACACGAGCTGCCATCGCGCAATATCTGCGTGCTGCACCGGGACCATCCGCTGGCCGGCCGCGACATGCTGACAGTCGCCGATCTCAGGTCACGCGACCTGATCTTGCTCAATCGTGAGCGTCCGGTGCGTCATGAGCTAGAGGCGTTCTTTTACAAACAGGGACTGCGCCAGCGCCCAGCGATCGAGGCGCATTCGGTGGGGTGCGCCTGCGGTCTTGCCGCTGAAGGCCTGGGGATCGCCATCGTCAGCGAATTGCTGGCGAACGAGTACCGCTCAATACCGCTGGCCTTCGTGCCGCTGGAGCCAGCCTTGCCGGTGACCTATGCCGTCGTCGGCTCTGATCGGGTGCCCCTGCCGAAGGCGGCGGCTCCATTTTTGCGATATCTGCAGGAGTGGGCATAACAGCCGATTTTACTTCCAATCCATTGCGGGCTGCTTAGCCAGAGGATCAATTGCGCTTATACCTTGAGGGAGCTTTTGAAATGATCAATTTTCGGCAATTGGAGGTGCTGAAGACGTTGCTGGCAACCGGATCGACGATCGCGACGGCGAAGAGTATGGGTCTCAGTCAGTCAGGTGTCAGCCGTCTGTTGCAACAACTCGAGTCCGATCTGTCGCTGACGCTGTTTGCCCGTGACAAGGGGCGGCTCATTCCAACGCCAGAGGCCAGCATCCTCGCCCGAGACGCGGACAATATCCTGCTCGGACTCAACCGGTTTTCCGGTCTGGCAGAGGATTTGCGAAGCGGGGCTACAGGACCCGAGGTCGTGCGCATTGGGTTGCCAAGCAGCATGTGGGAAGAATTCGCACCGGCCATGTTGGTGGACTATTCCAAAAAATATCCGACGGTTCGCATCGAAACCTTTTTCGAGACCACGACAGCGATCACGCGTCTGGTCGAACAACGAGTGATCGATTTCGGCTTTCTGCGCTATGAGGAACAGATCGGTCCCGGCATTGACATGGAGCCGGTGGCAAGCGGGGTCAGCGTCTGCGTCATTCCCGAGAGCCATCCGTTGGCAGCGCTCGCCGAGATCGCGCCGAAGGATCTGCGCAATATTCCCCTGATTCTCATTGGACGGCAAATGCCAACCCGCATGCTTCTTGATCAGACGTTCAAACGAGCCGGCGTGAAGCAGAGCGTAAAGATCGAGACACACACCAACAGTTCGGCTTGCGCCTATGTCGCCCACGGCCTGGGTATTGCCATTCTCAGCAGTTTCTACGCCAATCTCTATCGGCACTTGCCGGTGGTTCAGCGTCCTTTCACGCCTGTTTCGAAGCAGGAGTTCGGGTTGGCCAAACCGGCGGGCATGCCTCTGTCGCGTGCCGCGCGAGCCTTGATGGACGCTCTGAAGCGTCAGATCGCTCTTTCGCAGAATCCGTAGCTGGCACAAGGGTTTAATGGCCCTGACCAGGGGCCAACATGGTCTCCCGCCGTACGCGATATTCGCATAGAGCTATGACAAAAATGCATAATATTGCACTAATTTTTATCATCGCTCATAGTTTGCCGACAAACAAGCCGATCAACGGCCGATTAACAATCGTGTTCAGGGGAACCGATGCTCAGATTTATCTTGAACCGCCTCCTTATGGCGTTGCCAACCGTGCTGATCGTGGCGATCACCGTGTTCGCACTCATTCGGTTTATTCCGGGTGATCCGGCAGCGCTGCTGCTTGGCGACATGGCGCAGCCAGACCAGATTGCGCAAATGCGCGCCGAACTCGGGCTGGACAAATCCATGCCGGAACAGTTCCTGATCTGGGGAGGCAATGTCCTCACCGGGGATTTCGGTCGCTCGATCGTCAACAATGAGCCCGTTCTGGAGCTTGTCGCCTCACGATTTGTCGTCAGCGCGGAGATCGTGGTGACGGCTGTGCTGTTGGCTAGCCTGATCGCTGTTCCGGCCGGCGTCATCGCCGCCTGGCGGCAGAATAGCCTCACGGATCTGGCCCTTATCGGCACGGCCACGGTCCTTCTGTCGGTTCCGACATTCTGGCTCGGCCTGCTTTTGCTTTTGCTTTTTGGCCTCGAGCTCGGCTGGCTCCCTGTCCTGGGCTATGTCTCGATCGGGGACCAGATCACTGCCGGGCTGCTTTATCTCGTCCTGCCGATCATGACATTGGTCATTCATGAAATGGGCGTGCTGATCCGCATGGCGAGAGCCTCCACGCTCGAAGTTCTCCGGCTGGATTACATCACCCATGCCCGGGCAAAAGGCCTGTCGGAAAGCGCTGTCCTCTGGAAGCATGCTTTCAAAAACGCTTTCGGCCCGACCTGGACGATGATCGGCCTTATCCTCGGCAACCTGCTCGGCGGTATTGCCGTCATCGAGACGGTCTTCACCATTCCCGGCCTCGGCCGGCTGATGGTCGACAGCATCTTCCAGCGTGACTATCCGGTCATACAGGGCTGCCTCCTGCTCGTCGCATTCTCCTACGTGGTCGTCAACCTGATCGTTGATCTGCTTTATCCTCTCTTCGATCCGCGCGTGGTGGCCGAATGACCAAGTTCACATTCAACAGTCTGATCGGCGGGACGCTGGTCGCTCTTTTGCTCGTCGTCGCAGCCCTTGGACTTCTTTGGACACCGTACGATCCGATGAAGCTCAGCTTCACTGCGCGCCTGGCAGCCCCCAGCGCCCAGCATTGGCTTGGAACGGATGAATTCGGCCGCGACGTGCTGAGCAGGATCATGATCGGCGATCGCGCAAGTGTCTGGATCGGTGCTTTGACGGTCTCGTTTGCCGTAGTGGCCGGAACCCTGGTCGGCCTCGTCAGCGGCTATGCGCGTGGCTGGGTCGACGCAGTCATCATGGCGATCAACAATGCCCTGCTTGCCTTCCCCGGCATTCTACTGGCTCTCGGCCTGCTCGCGGTGTTCGGCGCCAACCAGTACGGAATCATCTTCGCACTCGGGATCGCCTATACGCCATCCATGGCGCGCGTGGTTCGCGGTGCCGTGCTGTCGCTGCGCGAACGCGAGTTCATCGAAGCGTCCAAGATCATGGGCAATGGCGAGATCTATGCGATGCTGCGTCACATCCTGCCCAATTGCCTGGCGCCGATCACGGTTTTGTCCACCTCGATGTTTGGCTGGGCGATCCTGTCAGAAAGCGCGCTCAGCTTTCTCGGGCTCGGCGTTCCGCCGCCGGCTCCCACCTGGGGCAACATGCTGGCCGCCGGCCGTCCATTCGTCGAGCAGGCCGTCTGGCTTGGCCTTTTCCCCGGCCTCAGCATCGCGCTCACGCTTCTCGGCATCAATCTTCTGGGCGATGCGCTGCGCGACAAGCTCGATCCACGCATGAGAGGCTTGAAATGACCCAACAGAAACTTCTGAGCGTCCGCAACCTCTCGCTCGAGGTTGCCCGCAGCGGTGTCGAGGTGGTCAAGGATGTCAGTTTTGATATCGAGCCCGGCGAGATCTTCGGCATCGTTGGGGAGAGCGGTTCCGGCAAGTCGCTGGCGACGCGCGCGCTCATCTCGCTGCTTCCGCCTCCCATCAAGGTGACGGGTGGTCAGGTGACCTACAAGGGTCGCGACGTGATGTTGATGAGCGAGGCTGATTTGCGCCGAATGCGCGGCGCCGAGATCGGGCTCGTCTTCCAGGAGCCGATGACCTCGCTCAATCCGTCGATGACCATCGGCCGGCAGTTGGAAGAAGGGCTCACGCTTCACACGAATGTCATCGCGTCTGAACGGCGCGACCGCATCGTCGCCATGCTCGAGCGTGTTGGCATCGGCGACCCGCAGGCGGCACTTTGCGCCTATCCGCACGAATTTTCCGGCGGCATGCGCCAGCGCATCATGCTTGCCTCCGTCATGCTCCTGAAGCCGGCGCTTTTGATTGCCGACGAGCCGACGACGGCGCTCGATGCAGTCATCCAGCGTGACGTCATGGAGCTGATGGTCGAGCTCACCAAGGCCGAAGGCACAGCCGTGCTGCTGATCAGCCATGATCTGCCGATGGTGGCGCGCTATACCAGCCGCATCGTCGTCATGGAAAAAGGCGTCGTGGTCGAACAGGGAACCACGGAGCGGATTCTCGAAACGCCGCAACATCCCTATACGCGCAAGCTTCTCTCGTCGCTTCCCGTCCGTGGCAAGATCCGCACGATCGACACGGCCTCTGTGCCGATGGTGTCGGCGCGCAATATCGTGGTGGATTATGCCGGCCGCAAATCGCTTCTCAGGAAAAGAACCGCCAAGCGGGCGCTTCATGGTGTCAGCGTCGATATCCATGCCGGCGAAGTGGTGGCTCTGGTTGGCGGCTCTGGGTCAGGAAAGACGACACTCGGGCGTACCATCGCCGGACTGGTCCGCCAGAGTGAAGGAGAAGTGCTCTTTCAGGGACGTGAGCGTGAGGCAGACTGGCGTGACTATCGGCTGAACTGCCAGATGGTCTTTCAGGATCCCTTCTCGTCGCTCGATCCGCGCATGACAATCCTGGCGCTGGTCGAGGAAGCCCTTCGGCTTGTGCCCGATATCGACCGGTCCGCCAAGAGGAAACGAGCCTATGAAACGCTCGAGGAGGTCGGACTGGGAACCGACCACGCCCGGCGCTATCCGCATGAACTTTCCGGCGGCCAGCGCCAGCGCGTTGCGATTGCCCGCGCAATCGCCCGGCGACCGAAGTTCCTGATTGCCGACGAGCCGGTCTCGGCGCTCGACGTTACGGTGCGCGCCCAGGTTCTCACGCTCTTTTCGGATCTGCAGCGGCGCTACGGCTTTTCCTGCCTGTTCATCAGCCACGATCTGGGCGTGGTCGAGCAGGTGGCGGACCGCGTCGTCGTCATGCAGGACGGCCGCATCATCGAACAGGGCGACCGCAATACGATCTTCGACAGGCCGCAGGCGACATATACGCGACGTCTGCTTTCGGCCATTCCCGCACTCGATCTCAACGAGACCGGCGGGGTCAAGCTGAAATGGCGACTGGAGGCCTAATGTGAACAGGACCACGACTTCGAACAAGACGGCCGAACGGCTGAACGCGATCTGCGATGCCCAACCCTTCGTGACCCGCTATTGCATCCGCAATCTGCTGACCGGCGAAACGTTCGACCGAGGGGCGCAGGAGGAGACACCCTCGGCCAGCACGCGCAAGACCTCGATCATGATGGCGGCATTGAAGGCCGTCGGTGATGGTCGCCTCGACCTGAATGAGCCGATCGTCTATGAGCCGCGTTTCGCCGAAGAGGTGGCCAGTGGCCTGTTTCGATACCTGACGCCAGGCATTGTCATACCCCTGCGGGACGCGATCACCGGCATGATGGTGCTGAGCGACAATGTCTGCACCAAGATGGTGTTCGAGCGGCTGACGCTCGAAGAAGTCGATCGTTACTGCAAGTCGATCGGCATGATCAGGACGCATCACCGCTTCCTCATCCCGCCGCTGGCGCTCTCGCCGGATCATGCGCTCGGCGCGGTCACGACCACAACGGCCGCCGATCAGCTCATGCTTTTGCAGACGATCCTCGATGCACAGACGTCGAAAGCCGCCGCTGCAAAACTCGGCTGCCCGCCTGCTCTTTGCCAGTTTGCGCTGCAGACCTTGAAGAACCAGGTGTTGCGCTACGGCATCCACTCCCGCCTGCCGTTCGAAACGAAGGTCGCCAGCAAGGGCGGACGTGGCAAGCGCGGACGCATGGATGCGGGCATCGTCTATCGCGGCGGCGCGCCCTTCTACATCATCGCCGCCTATACCGATCAGGTGCCGCAAGCGATGCCGAACGGAACGCCGGGATATACGGTATCGCTCGAGACCATCGGCAGGCTCTCGCGCGCCTGCTGGGATGAATTCCAAGCGTGAAGCAATCAAACAAAAACAACCAAGAGGGTAGAACCATGAAGACCATCCTGCTTGCAGGCACCATCCTGATCTCGCTCGCCGCAAGCGCGGCCGGGCGCGATATCGTCGTGGCGCAGAGTTCCGACCTGCGCAGCAATAATCCCGGAGTCAACCGCGACGGCAATACCGACGGCGTTATTCTCCACATCGTCGAGGGCCTCGTCGGCTATGCCAACAATGGCGAGGTCAAGCCGCTCCTTTCCGCCAGCATCGACATGGCGGCGGACGGGCTCAGCTATACGTTCAAGCTGCGCGAGGGTGTAAAATTCCACAACGGCAAGCCGCTGACGGCCGAAGATGTTGTGTGGAACTGGAACCGCTACATGGATCCGAAGACGAAATGGACATGCGTCAAGGATTTCGACGGCAGCGGTGCGGTCCACGTTACCGGCATCAAGGCAATCGACGCCGCAACTGTGACGATGACGCTGGAGGAGCCATCGGCCGTTTTCCTTGGTCTGATGTCACGCCCTGAATGCGGCTATACAGGCATCATCTCCCCCGACTCCGTTGCTGGCGATGGCATGTTCGACAAGCCGATCGGAACAGGCCCATTCAAGTGGGACGAGTGGAAGAAGGGCGAATATATTCACCTGACCAAGTTCGATGATTATGTTTCGCCCGCCAATGACGGCAAGCCGGACGGCATGGTCGGCTCCAAGCGGCCTTTGGTCGACGGTATCAAATTCATGGTCATTCCCGACGCCTCCACCGTCAAGGCGGGCTTGCAATCGGGCGTGCTCGACACTGCCGAGATTTCTCCCGATCTCATTCCCGAATTGAAGGAGAGCAAGACCACGCAGGTTATCGTTTCGCGCAACAACGGCAAGAACCTGTTCTACATCCAAACCCGCGATCCGATTCTCAGCAAGCCGGCCATCCGTCGCGCCATGGCGCAGGCGCTCGATCTCGACCAGCTTGTCGAGGCCGCGTCGAACGGTACGGGCGAGGCGAACGGATCGATGGTGTCATCCGATTCCGTTTACTTCAGCCAAACGCAGAAGAAGCGTCTTGCCTTTGATCTGGAAGCCGCCAAGAAGGAGCTCGATGCGGCAGGTTACAAAGGCGAACCAATCAGTATCATCGCCAACAAACGCGGAAACGTGCCGAGCTTTCCGGCCGCCGTCATGGCACAGGCCATGCTGCAGCAGATCGGCATGAACATCCAGATCGAAGTGCTTGATTACGCCACCCAGGTCGATCGCCGCCGTTCAGGCAAATACCAGATCATTTCGCAATCCGTGGCGCCCCGCCTCGACCCGGCGCTGATGTACAGTTTCTACGTCGGCGACAAGGATCAGAACGCGTCGCTGATGTGGGACAATCCCAAGGCAATCGAACTGATGAAAGTCGTCTATGCGGAAATCGATCCGAAGAATCGCCAAGCCATCTTCGATCAATTCCATGAACTGATGCTGCAGGATATGCCCGGCATCTTTCTCTACGACATGATCGATGTCTGGGGCGCCACCAAAACGCTGAAAGGCCAGCCCGTCTGGCAGTCCAACGCCCGCCTGTGGGAAGTTTCTCTCGACAATTAGCGTGCAGCCTTTCCGGCGCCATTCGTCAAGCATCCGAACATATCATCCGGCGGACGTGACATCCGCCGGAGCGGAGTTTTTCCACCTGCATTTCACGCTTTTGCGGGAGAACACATGCCCGACATCGCTTCCCTGCTTTCGCTCAGCGCCGCCATCGAAGCGATGGCTCCTGAGTTCACCGCTCTCAGCGACCGGATCTGGGATTTCGCTGAGCTGAAATTCGACGAGCATCAGTCGTCCGACCTGCTGATCCAGACCCTGCGGCAGCATGGTTTTTTGGTGAAGCAGGGTATCGCTGGCATGAAGACGGCCTTCATCGGTGAGTTCGGCAGCGGCAAGCCCGTTATCGCCTTTCTCGGAGAGTACGATGCTCTGGCCGGCCTCAGCCAGGTCGCCGGCGTGGACTCTCCTCAGGCTATCAAGTCCGGCGGGACCGGACACGGCTGCGGGCACAATCTTCTGGGATGCGGCTCACTGCTTGCCGCCGTTTCGCTTGCCAGGCATCTTGCAACCCATAAGCTTCCCGGGACTGTGCGCTATTATGGTTGTCCAGGCGAGGAGGGTGGCTCCGGAAAGACCTTCATGGTGCGCGCCGGCGCCTTTGCCGATGTCGAGGCGGCACTCACTTGGCATCCGGCGCCCTTCAACGGCGTGCGCTCGACCAACAATCTGGCTGTGGTCGAGACATTCTACCGCTTCAGGGGTGTTGCGGCTCATGCGGCCAACAGCGCCCATCTCGGCCGCTCGGCGCTGGATGCCGTCGAACTGATGAATGTCGGCGTCAACTTCCTGCGCGAACACATGCCGCAGGATTGCCGAGTGCACTACGCCATCACCGATGCGGGCGGGAGGGCCGCCAATGTCGTGCAGGCCAAGGCAGAGGTACTCTACTTGATACGCGCGCCGGAAATGGCACAGGCGCTGAGGCTTGCCCAGCGTGTAGAGATGGTCGCCAAAGGCGCGGCGATGATGACGGAGACGGAGGTGGAGGCTGTGTTCGATGCCGCCTCCACGAGCCTGTTGCCCAATCTAACGCTCGAAACCGCCATTCACGGCAATCTGGTGGCGCTCGGGCCTGTGCCCTTCGATGAAAAAGATCTGTATTTTGCCCGGCAGATCCAGGAGACCTTCAGCGAGGAGGCGATCAAAAGCAGCATCCGTCTTTACCAGATCAAGGAGGATGTTTTCTTAGATGGGAAGATCGACGGTTCGACGCCGCTTCATCTCGGCCTTCGTGCCTTCGAGGGCCAGTCGCATTTTCGCGCCGGCTCGACGGATGTCGGGGATGTCAGCCGGGTGACGCCAACGGCACAATGCTGGGCGCCAGCCTGGGCAATCGGTACCAGTCCACACACATGGCAAGTCGTCGCTCAAGGACGAAGCCCCGGAGCGCACAAAGCCATGGTCCATGCCGCCAAGGTATTGGCGGCAACAGGCCTCGACCTCTTCACATCAGCCGAACTTCTTGCCCAAGCAAAGGTCGAATGGTCGGAAAAGATGGATGGTCAGCCTTATGTATGCCCCATCCCTGAGACGGTCCAGCCGGTGCATTAGACCGGGCGAATGGCTAAGCGATCTGCGATTGGCCGACAGTTCACTTCCCCCCGTTGGCCAAGTGCTACGAGGAACTGCCAGGTCATCGGTTTGAAACCATTATGTTGAATGGATGCGCATCATGCGCACCGGCGCGCGAGGATGGAGCGCAACATCGATGCCTATGGCAGGGCGGTCGTGATCCAGGTCGCCAAGCCTGAACCCGGCGTGAAAGCCAAGCGGCTGGTCGTGACTGAGGACCGCGCCCGCGCCGAAATACAGCTGTTTGGCATTCTTTTGCGGTGCTGCAAGCCAATCCGACTATTGCGTTGAGGCACCCGATCTCTTCGGCGTCAATGGGACATAGGCGCTGCTGCTTCTGTCCAGCCAATCGAGGTTGGTCTTGCCGGCCGCGCGCAGATAGTCTGCGGCCCTGAGAAACAGTGGATGACGCAGATCCCGCTTTGTCAGAAGATGATGGTCATTTCCTTCGATGCGCGTCATCATTGCTGCCCCATCAGGCTCGTCGCTGTATGCACGCGCCAGAAAGGTCACAAATCCATCTGTGAATTCAAATAGGTCGTATTCGTAATGGTAATCGTAAAACCCATCAGCGTCAGGCTCGGATGCATCGATGTGATGCGATACTTCCACCATCATGGGCCACGCCACGCCGTTCCGCCCCAAGATGGCCTTGGTGCGCCGCAAGGCCACTCGAGCTCGGTAAAACAGCTTTTCGATCTGCAACAATTCCACATGTCAGCGAGGCCTTCCTCGCCCCAGGTTCTGACTATTCACACGCGCGATGTAGAAACACGTCTTGAAAGAGAATTGAATCCAAGCTTTTCGGAAATCTCTTGCGCGGCGTTCAGCAGGCTATCGAGATAGGCAGCGCGATTGCGCAGCCCATCCTCACGTGGGGCAACTAGGCACAGGGTGGCGATGCAGGTACCATCAGCCTGATAAATCGGGACAGCCAGACAATGGGTGAAATTCTCCACTTCACTATTGAAGGTGAAATATCCATCGCGTGCTGCCTGCCTCACCTGGGCGATGAAATCCGCCGGATCCAGCCGCCGGCCGTTCGGCAGGACGAAATCCTCCGGAGGGATAAGGTCAAGGATTTCCTGATCCGAAAGGTTTGACACGAGGAGGCGGCCTGACGCGGTCCAGGGAATGGAAACAAGTTCGCCGACATTCGAGGAAATTCGGAACGGTCGGATGCCCTCGCGCATCATGGCAACCGTATATTTGTTGCCCTCGAGCAGACACATCTGCGCCGTCTCACGCGTTTCCTCGGCGAGATGGACCAGCATACGGTCGCACTCGCGCATAAGGTCGAACTGCTCGGCATATGCGGTGCCGAGGAAATAGAGGCGGCGGCCGAGAAAGATCCGGCCCTCGCCGCCTTGATAATCCAGCATGCCGTGATTGAGCAGCAGGTTGACGAGCTCGTAGATGGAGGAGCGCGGCGCGCCGATTTCCGCGGCGATCTCATTCGGGCGCATCGGCCGACGCTTCACACGCAGGAACTCGAGAATCTCGAAGGCGCGATCGAGTCCTCGCGTCCGTCGTGATGCCGTTTCGCCGGAGTCTTCGGTCATATTCTTCTCCGGAGTTGCTGTCAGCCGCGATCGGCGCGATAGGCCACGCAATCGACTTCCACCTTGCAATCGACCATCATCCGCGACTGAACACAAGCGCGTGCCGGTGCATTTCCGCCAAAAAATTCAGCATAGACGCCATTGAAGCTCCAGAAATCGCGAGGATCATCGAGCCAGACCCCAACGCGCACGACATCCTCCAGACCGTAGCCAGCCTCGTCGAGAATACGGATCATGTTCTCGATTGCCTTGCGACTCTGTGCAACAATACCGCCTTGCACGATTTCGCCGTTTTCCATAGGGACCTGGCCCGAGACATAGAGCCAGCCTGCTGCTTCCGTCGCCCGGGCAAAGGGCAGCGGCTGTCCGCCGGCTCCGGTTTCGCCGGCCCCGTAACGCTTGATTGTCATGGGATCTCTTTCTTCTAGTTGAAACTTGAGGTTTTGAGGAACTCGGCGAGCCGCTCCGTCTTCGGACTGACGAACATTTTCTTGGGGTCGCCTTCCTCGCAGATGACGCCTTGGTTCATGAAGATGACGCGCGACGAAACTTCGTAGGCGAAGCGCATCTCGTGGGTGACGAGCAGCATGGTCATGCCGTCGGCGGCAAGCCCCTTGATGACCTGAAGCACTTCACCGACCAGTTCGGGGTCCAGCGCAGAAGTCACCTCGTCAAACAGCATCAGCCGCGGCGACATGGCGATGGCACGGGCGATCGCGACGCGCTGCTGCTGACCGCCGGAAAGCTGACCGGGATAATGGTTCATGCGCGCGGCGAGGCCAACTCGGTCGAGCCATTTTTCGGCAATGGTTCGGGCTTGCGCCTTCGTCATTTTCTTCACCTTGACGAGGCCAAGCATAATGTTTTCAGCAGCACTCATATGGGGAAAGAGATTGAACTGCTGAAACGCCATGCCGGTCAGAGCACGCTGGCGTGCAATTTCTTTCTCGCTTTTGCGGCGCCGGGTCACGCCTTCGACGCGATAGCCGATTTCCTCGCCGTCCAGGCTAATCGTACCGCTTTGGAATTCTTCGAGCATGTTGATGCAACGCAGCAAAGTCGTCTTGCCAGAGCCGGACGAGCCGATGATGGAAATGACTTCGCCTTCCTGGACGCTACAATCGACGCCCTTGAGGACTTCTTGGATGCCGTAGGTCTTGCGCAGACCCTTGATTTCGAGAATGGTCTTGGCCATCGGGGGAGCCTTTTCAGGATGGCAAGGCGGTCTTGCGCTCGACATATTTGCCGAAGTGCTCGATGCCGTAGTTGACAATGAAATAAAGAGCGCCAGCCAGGAAATAGAACTGCAGGCTCATGAAATTGCGGGAAATGATCTCCTGCGTGCGCAGGAGAAGCTCCGCCACACCGATGACAGAAAGCAGGGTCGAGGCCTTTACCATCTCGGCTGCCGTGTTCACCCAGGACGGCAAGCACTGGCGCATGGCCTGCGGCCATAGCACGGAGGTGAAGGTCTGGGTGAAGGTCAGGCCGATCGCCTTGGCCGCTTCGGTCTGTCCCTTGGGAATGGCCTGAAGCGCTCCGCGCACGATTTCGCCGACATGCGAGGAGCAGAAGATCGCAAGTGCGAGGACACCTGCCGAAAACGGCCCGAGATCAACTCCGGCGGCGGAGGAGACGTAATAGCTCGCCAGCACGAGCACGAGCACCGGCGTGCCACGAATAACGTCGGTATAGGCGCGCACCGTTAAGCGCAAAACAGCACCGCCGTAGACGAGCGCCAATCCTACGAAAACTCCGAGTATGGAACCGGCAAGGATGGCCAGCAGAGAGATCGATACGGTCATGCCGAGCCCGTTCATGATAACGTATCGGGCGATCCAGAATTGTTCGAGAAAGGTGTAAGACATCCGGGCTTACCTCGGCAGGGCCAGGCGGCCCTCGACGAAACGCATCGAGGCGGCGATGAGAAAACAAGTCGCGACGTAGAGGCCGGAGGTGACCATCCAGGTTTCCACGACTCGGAAGCTCTCGACGTTGATCTTGCGGGCCGCAAATGTCAGCTCAGGCACGGCGATGGCGGCGGCAAGCGATGTATCCTTGAAAAGCGAAATGGTCGTTGAAGACAGCGACGGCAGCACATTGCGCAGCATCAGTGGAGCGATGATGGAGCTGCGGATCTGCATCCCCGTCAGACCGATGGCGAGGCCGGCTTCCGTCAGACCTTTGGGAATTGACAGTAAACCGGCCCGAAACACTTCAGCGAGATAGGCACCCGAATAAAGGGATAGAACCAGCACGAAGCTTTCCATTTTGTCGAGACGGACGCCCATCTGCGGCATCGCGAAATAGGCAAATAGCACCAGAACGAGGATCGGCAGGTTGCGGATCACCGTGACATAGAGCTGCGCTGATGCGATCGCGTAGCGGTTCTTCGACGTCAGCGCGAAGGCCGCGAAAAGACCGATCACCGCTCCAATCAAGATCGAGACCACCGCAAGGCCAAGGCTAAGCGCGAGCCCGCTCAACAGGAAATCGAAATTACGCCAAACGGCCGCGAAATTCAAAGTGTAACCCATGGCGATGCCTTCCCCTGAGGCTGAGGGAGCGGGAGACCGGCCCCGCTCCACACGGCTGTTATTTGAATTCGACCGGGAAGCCGATCTGAGGCGGGGTCAGGTCTTTGCCGAACCAGGTCTTGAAAGATTTGGCGTAGGTGTCGAATTCGACGCCGGTCATGGCTTCGTGCAGAGCGGTGTTGACGAAGTTCAGCCAATCCTGATCGCCGCGCTTGACGCCGCAGGCATAGGTTTGCGGGTTCCAGCCGTAGCCGGCATCCTTGTAGCGGCCCGGATTCTGGGTCATGTACCAGGCGAGCGACGACTGGTCTGTCGCCACTGTATCAGCGCGTCCAGATTCCAGCGCCTGATAAATCAGGTCGACGGATTCATATTGATCCACCTTCGCCTCCGGCAGAGCGGCATGCACCATGGCCTCCGCATAGACATTCTGCAGGACCGAAACCGTGACGGACGAGCCAGCCGCCTTCAGTGCGGCATAATCGCCATATTTCCCATCTGCTTTGAGCATCAGGCCCACGCCTTCGCGATAGTAGGGAATGGTGAAGGCAACCTGTTGAGCCCGCTCGCCAGTAACGGTCATAAATTGGCAGGTGATGTCCACCTTTCCGGTGGTTATGTTGGGGATGCGGGCGTCGGAAGACTGGTTCACATACTCGATTTTTTCGGGATCGCCAAAGAGTGCCTTGGCAATGATATGGCCCATGTCGACGTCGAAGCCCTGAAGCTTGTCGTCGGCGCTCTTGAAATGCCAGGGCGCATTGGTGCTGCCGGTGCCAAGGACAAGGTGGCCCCGGGTAAGCACTTCATCGAGCTTGCTGCCCTCGGCGAGGGCTGGCGCAGAATAAAAAGCAGTGGCGACGGCCAGCGACATCGTGCCGGCGAGGAAGGAATAGGTCATCGTGTTCCCCTTGATTGACCGTTTTTCTGACAATCCAATATAGCGGACATGTGTCTGTGTTATCGGATTGACTTATCAAGGGGTATGAGGAATGACTTGTCAATAGGCATTGCCGAAAGATGTATCGTCATTGACGACGGGTTTTTGGCGGTCCAGCATTCCTCATACCGTTCTGCGAGGCTCCCATGCCCTTTTCACCTAAAGATTTGACAATGATCGACACCCCCGCCGTGCTTATCGATCTCGACATCGCGAAGCGGAACATCCATCGCTTCCAGGCTTATGCAGACAGGCACGGCATCCGTGTGCGCCCGCATATCAAGACACACAAGCTGCCAGCCGTCGCAGAGATGCAGCTTGCGGCGGGCGCAATCGGCATTACCTGCCAGAAGGTTTCGGAAGCCGAGGCGATGGTTTGCGGCAGCAAAGCCATACGCGACGTACTGATCACCTACAATATTATAGGTGCTGCCAAGCTGGAACGCCTGAAGGCGCTAGCGGGAAAAGTAAAACTGTCGGTCGTCGCCGATAGCCGCGAGGTCGTCGACGGGCTCTCGGCGGCCTTCCATGCCGCGTCTGCGCCGCTGGCGGTGCTTGTGGAATGTAACACAGGCGCCAACCGCTGCGGCGTCGCGACAGTGGAGGAGGCCGAGGACCTGGCCGTCGCAATCCAGGCAGCACCCGGCCTCGTTTTCGGCGGGTTGATGACGTACCCGCCGGCAGGTGGCGAGGCGGGGGTCGAAAGTTTCATGAGGCAGGCCACCACCCGCATCAATGCGCGGGGACTGACGGTACCGGTTGTTTCATCCGGTGGTACACCATCCATGATGCATGCCGCCGGCTCTCCGACGACCACGGAGTATCGCCCCGGAACCTATGTCTACAATGACAGATCTCTCGTGGCGCGTGGTGTCTGCAGCTGGGAGGATTGTGCACTGAGCGTGCTCGCCACCGTCGTCTCCGTTCCCGCACCGGACCGAGCGGTGATCGACGCCGGCTCCAAGACGCTGACCTCAGACTTGCTCGGTCTTGAAGGTTACGGCCATGTGCTCGGACGTGACGACGTTGCGATCGACCAGCTTTCGGAAGAACATGGAAGGCTGGTCAGCACCGGCGCGATCGGCCTTGCGGTCGGGGACAAGGTACGGATCGTGCCAAACCATGCCTGCGTCGTCACCAATATGGTTGAGGCCGTCATGGTCACGAGTGCCGAGCGGACCGGACCGGAAATCTGGCCCGTCGTCGCGCGTGGAAAAATTGTTTGACCAACTGGCAGGACAGGAAGCCCTGATGCGGGCACGCTCCCAAAAGCCAACCCACTTGTGGCCCTTGCAAGGCCGTCCGCGCTCTGCTCAGGGCTCAATCAGGCATGGCCGTGCACAAGGGGGCAAAAGGCAGTCTTGTCGATGGAAGGACAACTTTTCGCAAAGGTTGCCGAGACCAAAGAAGCCTTGCAGCAGCTTTGCGGCCCGTCTTCGGCGACGATCGGAAAATTATTGGCATAAAACGCATGGCGCTTTGAAAGTTTTTATGTAAAAACATCGTGTTAGCTCACATGCCTTTGAAGGCGCGATTAGAGTTCGTGACGGAAAAGTGGAACGCAAAGTCAATCTCAAAGATGTCGCGCGCGATGCGGATGTGTCCCTCAGCACAGCTTCGCACGCCCTGAACGGAACCGCCCCACTTACGGTCGAAGTGCGTGAGAGGGTTTTGAATTCAGCAAAACGTCTGGGTTATCTCGAGCGCCGAAGGAAGAGGGCGACGATTGCGGCGCTACGCGTTTTGCTTCTTGCAATTCCCGACGATGCCGCTCCGCAAAGTGACCTCAACTTGGTGAGCTGGACGATCCTCAACGGCCTTCGGAAGGAATGTGAGCGGCGCGGGATCAGAACCATACCCTTTGTCAGCACCGGCCGGAGAATCGATGGTAGTCAGGTAAGGCAGATTGCGCTTTCGGAGCGAGCTGACGGTATCGTCATCTTGAACGACGATCAGCCCGAACTCATCCGAAGCCTTGCTTCTGCCGGAATGCCCGTCGTCATCATAAACGGCGAAGATCCAGCCATGCTGGTCGATACGGTGACGCCGGAAAACCGCTTCGGAGCACGCCTCGGTATCGAGCATCTGCTCGCGCTCGGACATCGTCGCATTCTGCACCTGACCTGGAAGGGCCGAACGACGATCCAGCGCAGATATGACGGCTTTTCCGACGCGTTTCTTGCCGCGCAGCTTCCTGTCCTGGAGGACATGATCCTCGAGGCTGAAGGATATGAACCCAGACATGGCGAGGCCGCCATCAATGCACTGCTTGATCATGATCCTGACATGCGAGGAGCCACCGCCATCTTCTGCGCCGCCGACAACCTGGCGCTTGGATGCCTAAAGGCACTGGCTGATCGCGACATTCGAGTGCCGGAGGCGATTTCCGTGCTGGGATTTGATGATATCGTGCGAGGTGAGTTCAGCCGTCCGCCATTGTCGACAATCAGTGTTCCGGCCGACAGGCTCGGCGCTGCTGCCTTGGCCCTGATCGAACAGCGGCTGATCGCCAATGACCCGCACCGGCCGGCCCACCGCCTGGAACTGGGATGCCATCTCGTGTTGCGTGGCAGCATTGCGCCGCCACGCTGACCGGGATCATTTCATCCCCGTTCCGGCGATCCCAGTGGTGATGTATTTCTGCAGAAACACGAACACGATCGTCACAGGGAGCAGGCTGAGAAATGTCATCGCAAGGATGTAGTGCCACTGCACCGAGAATTCTCCCTGAAACGCATTGAGGCCCACCTGCAGCGTAAAATTCTCGCGGCTGTTGAGGACAATAAGTGGCCAGAGGAAATCATTCCAGCGCCAAAGGACGGAGAAGATCGCCAGCACCGCCAAGGCAGGTGCTGTCAGCGGCAGAATGATACGCCAGAAGATACAGAATTCACTGGCCGCATCAACGCGTGCAGCCTCGATCAGTTCATCCGGTATCGTCAGCATATATTGTCGCAGCAAGAACACGGCTGTTGGAGAGGCGATCGTCGGAAGGATGACGCCCCACAGGTTATCGGCAAGACCAACGCCAACGACCACCAGATACGCAGGAACCATGACGACGGCGAGCGGGATCATCAAGGTCGAAATGATGATCACGAAAACCGTCTTGTCGCCGCGAAACCGGTATTTCGACAATGCGAAAGCTGCCATGGCATTGACCAGGAGTGTCAAGACTGTTGCGACGAACGTGACGAACACCGAGTTCTTGAGGAAGGTCAGGAAGTTGAAACGCGTCAATGGATCGGCGTAGTTTTGCGTAGCCACGGTCAGCCGCTGCACGGGCGTGATACTCTTCACATCGACGCTGATGGGCTTTTGCGGGCTGACAGGGTCGACCATTTGAGCTTTGAGGCCGATGCGACGGACCATCGCCATTTCCCGCGTTTCACCGTCAATGGTGACCTGCCATAGGCTAAGCGGCTTGTCGAATCCGCTCACAGTCTGCTCGACGGCGGCGCGGGGAAGCAGAGTCGGCGGAAACCGGGTGATCTCAGCTGCCGGTTTCAACGAGGAAAGACCTGCCCAGACTACAGGAACAAGGACGGCAAGGGTTCCGGCAAATAGCCAGATCCATGACAATATGTCGGTTATATCGATGCGTTCGGCACGGCGCCTGCGCGTTAGAAATCTGATGGGATTCATAATGTTATTCATTTTATGACTCCATTCTCCGGCCAAGGCGCAGCTGGATCAGCGTCAGTACCAGGAGCACAAATCCCATCAGAACCGATGCCGCGGATGCAAGGCCGAAAAGGCGGAGATCGCTGCTGAAAGCCATCTGGTAGATGTATTGCACGATAAAGCTGTTGGCTGTGCCCGGGCCGCCGCCGTTGGTAAGAACCCAGGCCTCGTCGAAGATCTGGACCGACCTGATCATCAGAAGAATGAGAACGACCAGCAGGTTTGGCCCCAGCAGGGGCAGTGTGATCCTCAAAAGCGTGCGGCGAGGCGAGGCTGCATCGATTGCCGCGGCTTCGTAAAGCTCCTTCGGGATGGCCTGGAGACCGGCCAGGAGGATGAGCGTATAAAAACCCATGTGAAACCAGACGGAGACGACCACGACGAAGAATCGTGACCAACCGACATCGAGAAGGAAGATTTCCGGGGGTACGCCGAGCATCTGCAGGAAGGCGTTAAGCAGCCCATTTCGATCAAGGAACCATTTCCAGATAAGACCGATGACGACGGGAGACAGCAATACAGGATAGAAGAAGATTGCCCTGAAGAAGCCTCGCGCGACAATTGCTCGATTGAGTATCAGCGCGGTAATCAGGGCTACGAGCAATGTGGCGACGACGTTGAATGCCACGAACCAAAGCGTGTTCCACACAGCCGTCCAGAAAAGCGATTCCCGGCAAGTTCCGGGCCTCAGGTAATCATCACAAGCAAGCAGGGTGCCGAAATTCTCGAAGCCGACAAACGGCCGGTCCGACACGAAAAGGTTCGTACCGCCCGTAAAGGCGTAACCCACGGCGATGGCGATTGGCAGGAACGTGAATATGCCGAACAGAACCAAGTTCGGCGCCAGAAACAGCCATGGCATGCGTTTTCGGCCGAGGACGCGCTCCATCCCGTTCACTGGGGCCTCGACCGCTCTCATGATCGTCTCGCCCGCCTGATAAAGGGCCGCACCTCGCTTGAGCGTCGTCATATCAGAGCCTCCCTTGGCCTTGCCGCCGGCTGAACGCCAGGCCGCTTTCGGGATCGAAGAGATGAACGCGCACAGGCAGGCAGCTGATCAGGATGCGATCACCTGGTGACGGCGCGAAATGACCCGCCTCGTGAATGATGATCTGCTCGTCCAGCCCCTCAAGGTTGCCGTAGACATAGGTTTCAGTTCCAAGCCCCTCATGGTACTGGACGACGAACGGCAACCCATCTTGACCGGAGCGTGCAAAATGCGCGGGTCTGACGCCGGCAAGCACTGCCTGCCCAACGTGTACCCCGGCAGGATCCACGTCACTGATCAGCTTGCCGCCGGTGCCGACATCGATGATAACGCCGCTTTCACCGATACCGGCGACCTTGCCCTTTATGATGTTCATGCGTGGAGAACCGAGAAAGCCTGCCACAAAGAGATTTCGCGGATTCTCAAACAGTTCCAGCGGAGCGCCCACCTGCTCGACCTGCCCGCTGCGCAGCACGACGATCTTGTCGGCCATCGTCATCGCCTCGACCTGGTCATGGGTGACGTAGATCATCGTGGTTTTGATCTCACGATGGAGTTTTGTGATTTCGGCTCGCGTCTGGACGCGCAGTGCGGCGTCGAGGTTCGAAAGCGGCTCGTCGAAGAGAAAGATATCCGGTTCGCGTACGATTGCCCGGCCAATCGCCACACGCTGGCGCTGCCCGCCTGAAAGTTGTTTCGGACGCCGGTCCAGATAGGGCTCGATGGCCAGCATCCTGGCCGCTTCGGCGATCCGCGTCTCGATTTCGGCGCGTTTGAACTTGAGATTCTCCAAGCCGAAAGCGAGGTTCTTGCGAACGCTCATATGCGGATAAAGCGCGTAGGACTGGAAGACCATCGCGATCTTGCGCTCGGCGGGCGAAAGCTGGCCTACATCCCGCCCTCCGATGGCGATTGCGCCGGAAGTAATGTCTTCGAGACCCGCGATGATGCGCAGCAAGGTCGATTTGCCGCATCCGGAGGGACCAACGAAAACGACGAACTCGCCGTCCTTGATATCAAGGTCGACATCATGCAGGACCTTGATGGCGCCATATGACTTGTTGACGGTGGAAAGCTTCAGTTCTGCCATGCCCTGCTCCCATCAGGTGTCGCCGTTTCGAAGGCGACGTCTATCTTGTTCCATCCCTGCGGCAAGGGTACCGGCCTTTTGATCAGAACGTCTTCCAGAATGATCCCCGTGACCCCGGCCACGTAGGCGGCTGGCATTCCTCCCGGATAGCGCTCGAGACCGATCACCCGTCCGTCCGAACCGCGGGTCCAGGCATTGGCGCGGCCGCCTCCATCGCCGCGCGGCGCCAAATCCGCATGCGTCGGGCGCAGGTCGTAGAATTGCCCCGTACCCAGTTGCCCGGGCTGCTGGACCAGGCTTATGCGCGCCATGCGGACATTTCGAATGCCGGCGGAAGACGTCGAAATCAAAGTGATCGCTCCTTCCATTCGACCGCTTATGTCTTCGACGATGAGGTTCTCGATCGCCCCGGCGGTCTGCGCGGAGACGCGGTCGACGACATTGATCGTCAACGCTTCTCCCGAACCCCAGAAGCCGTCGAGCGTTTCGTGGCAGTCCACTCCAATTCTCGAAAATCTGACGTTCGATATTCGACCGCCGTCGCGCGAGAAAACTCCGAGCGCGCGGTTGGAGGCCGAGACATTGCAGTCCTCGAATACGGCATTCGTGATATTGCCATGTGTTTCCGTTCCGATCTTAAGGGCGCAACTCAAGCTTTGGATCGAGCATCGGCGGACGAGAATGTTTTCGCATTGCCCTATGGCAGCGCCAGCCGGACCGATGCTCGTCTTCAAGCAAATGCCGTCGTCGGCGGTCGCTATCAGGCAATCTTCGATGATGGCGCTGCGGCATGCATCGAGAACGATACCGTCGGTATTGGGAAGACGATGGTCGTTCTCGATCCTCACACCCCTGACTGCAACATCCGTACAGCCGATAAGATGCAGCGTCCACATCGGCGAGCGGGATATATGGATGGAGCTGATCTCAACCCCATCACACGCCTCCAGGACGACAACGCGCGGTCGAAGATCGGCCGGGATGAATGTCCCTACCGTCTTGTCGTCGCCGACGATGAAGCTGTCGCAACCGGCTTCGAGGCGGCCGCAGCCCGTCAGGCTTATCCGCCGCGCATTTTTGGCGACGATCATGCCGCGGTTTGATTTCTCGGCAATGACCGAAACGGTCGTATGCGCATAGGCGTCATAATCGGGGACCGGACGCAAGATCGCGCCGGCGGCCAGGTGAAGGTCGACACCGGATTTGAGCTGAATCCCGCGGCAAACATGGATGCCGGCCTCGAGCACCACACGCCCGCCGCCTGAAGCCGACGCTTCGTCGATGGCAGCTTGCAATCGAGCGGTGTCGTCGATGCCGGCGGCATCGATGGAGATAAGAGACGTCGCGCTCATTGCTGGTGACCGCGCTCCAGAACGACTTCCGTCAGGAGCAGCATGGTGAGCGCCTGGCCGTAAGGCGTCGGCACGTTGGGTATGCTTCTATAAAAATCGAGGTCGTGACCCATCGGCGTTCCGTCCGAAACTCCATGGACGACGCCTTCCTCGTCGATGCGCGCCAGCACGGCCGAAAGCGCCCGCTCGGCGTAGATCCGGTCGCTGCTGTCCAGAATGCCGGCATCTACGCCACGCAGGATGCCGTAGGCAATTCCGGCGGTGGCTGACGTCTCCACTGGGGACGCGGGGTCGTCCAACAAAGTGGTGAACATGCCGTCCGGCCTCTGGCGTGCCTTGAGCGATCGTACCTGGCTCGCAAGGACATTGGAAAGATAACGCCGGTCCTTCTCGCCCAACATCGGCACAAGCTCGAAGAGTTCCGGGATGGCCACCGTGATCCAGGCATTGCCGCGAGCCCAAAAGGCATTGGCAAAATTGTGCCGCCCATTGAAGGTCCAGCCATGATACCACAGTCCGCTCACGGGATCCGACAGGTAGCGCGTGTGGATCACGAACTGGTAGACAGCTTCGTCGATCCATTCGCTGCGCTTGAAAAGCACGCCTGCGCGCGCGAGAAAGAGGCAGGCCATGAACAGCGTGTCGTCCCAAAGTTCGCCCTCGTTGAGACGTTCTTTGACAACGTGTTGAAAACCACCGTCCTCCGTTTTGGGCAGTTCCTTTACCAGCCATTCGGCCCAGTCTTCGACAAGGGCGCGAAACTCGGGACGATCGACATGCTCGACAAGGATGGCAAGCGGCAGCATCGGAGCCGTGCTGTTGATCTGGCGTGGCGGTAGGCCACGTCTGATCTGGCTGCTGTACCAGGCCACAAGGTCCTGAAGTGCTTCTTGATCATTGGTTGATATCGCGCGTCTTAGGAAGCCGTAAAGCCCAACGCCGACTTCCCAATCCCATTCGTCGAACTGGATACCCGAGTTGGTCTCGGCGCTCACCAGTCCTTCCCTGATGCCCTTGAGACGGCTGAAAGCCATCGCGACTCGATCGATGGTCGAAAGAAGGGCGGCATTGTCGACAGATGTTGGATTCATGCTGGCACCTATGTTCAGGAGTAGAATGGTCTTTCAGTGCCAGCGTCGGATGCGGCACTGTCGTAGGTAAGGATCGGGTGCGGTTGATCGTAGGTGAAGGGGCGGGCCTTCCCACCCAGCGAGAGCCCATTGGCATAAGTCAAACTGATGGCCGGGCCGCCCTCTGGCGTCAGCACAAGACGTCGACCTTCGCGGTCGAAGGAGACCGTCGTCTGGCGGATGCGCTGGACGAAGGTGGTGAAGGCGTCGCCGTCGCCGCATCCGACAATTGCTGCCCAGCCGCAAAGCGATCCATAGGAGCGCACTTCGCGGCCAGCCGTTGGTCCATCCGCGATCAGTTCCAGACCGTTTGACGCGTAAATGGCAGAAAAACCGTTGCCGGAGCGCGCCATCAGCCAATTGGCGTCGATGATGAGAGCGTCCAGACCGTCGCGGCCGATATAGGCGTGCGTCCATGCATGCCGTGCGTCGCGGGTATCCTCAATCAGAAGGGCGACGTCACGATGCTGGGCGACGCGTGGTAGAATGCCATTGCCGGCCCAATAGGACGGCCTTTGATTGCCCCATGGGTCATCCTCGCCAGGATGGTTGATCCAGAGCCTTGCCATGGGATGGCCAGCCAGGCGCACATCGATCACATGCTGCTGATGTCCCTTCTGCCCGGTCTTGTGATCGACGACGGTCGAAAGCTGCGCCGCTTCGTTCTTGAAGAGGACGAGCTTTGCGCTCTCCAGGCCCTGACTGTAGCGCGCCTCCACGCTTCTGCCCGGGGCCAAGTTCGCAAGATCGGCGAGATCGGCAGGCGGTTCGTAGCTGCCCGCGCAAAACAACGGCAACGACGCAACCCCACCGTTGAGCCAACCGGTTCCGAAAGCGACTTGTGCGAAGGGCGCGAGCTCTGTCAGGGGGCCGGCGCGCAGCTCCTTGTCATAGGCGCGGCCCTGCGATCCGGCCGGAACACCTGAAAGCGTGTGCAGCGCGATCATCCGGAAAATGAGATCGAGCTGCGCGCGCGCGCGTTCGGCAATGGACGCTTCTGCCCAGCGCTCCAGCGCCAGCAGTCCGATGAAGTCGACCGGGTAATATGCCGCCGAATTCCATTCCGCAAGGCCGTGTGCCTCGACGCTGTCGAACCAGTGTCGGAGGCGCGTGGCAGCGAGATCTGCCTGCTGTCTTCCCGTCCTGCCCGAAGCTGAAAAGGTCTCCTCCGGCAAGAGAAGCCCTGCCAGCAGCTGGCTTGTGTGAAAGCACAGCACATGGTTTTCGCTCCAGAACCACATTGCATCATTGCCAGGCTCGTCGACCCAGTAGCGGTAACACAGGACGGAGTGCTTTATACGTTCGACGGTGCCGGCCGGCATCTGAGCGCCATGGGCTCCAAGCAGCCAAAGCAGCGGCACCATGATGAAGTCCGAGCAGTCTTCACGGGCATCGATAGAGGTGAGCGTTTTATCCAGGATGCGGTCAAAGGCGTCCTGGTCTTGATAGCCGGTTTCCATCATGGCAATGATGCGCGCCACGCGCTCGGCACCGAAGCGGGCGCTGTATTCGAGCGCTTGGCGTTTGCGGTCCTTCAATGTCGCCTTGGGTGACGATGGAGAAACGTTTGCTAGAAAGCCGGCATCGATGACACGCGTGACCGATCCCGGCCCGCTGCCGATCGTCAGATGCACGCCGTGATAGCCATCTGCAATGCGACACACATTTTCGGCCGTCAGACGGCTTTGATGGGCACGCAGGCTCAAGACAGAGTGTGCGAAGACAGGCCGCTCATGGCCGTGACCGATAACGCTGACCTCCACCGGCACGTCGCGCTGTGGCGCCGTATCGAATATCAGTTCCAATGGCTCGTTGACGAAGACGTCGCGCATAGGGCGCACGCCGCGGGCGAGGTTTTCCAGTTCGCGGACTTCCTCGTGATCCAGCGCCACAGGCAACAGCACGCACAGCGGCTCCTTGTCCAGCACTTCCAGTTCGAAGAACCAGGTCGTGTCGCGTTCGGCAAGATCCTCGCAGTGAACGAGAATCTGGTTGTCGCCTGCTTCCAGCGACAGTGCAACGTCCGTTGAACTTTCCAGATTGCGCCTGAACGGTTCGAAACGCACCGCTTCCTTTCCATTGACCCATACGCGAACCCCGCCGCAGGTCTTGAGCCTGAGATGCAAGAGACGGTGCGAGGCGGTCCTGAAGACGCCCCTCAGCCATCGACGCAGATGGGTCGGCACGTGCCAGAAACCGGTGAACTCGACGCGGCGGTTTGACCCCGGTAGGTAGAGGCTCGCTACCGGCCACGACGTATCGGCAGGAAGTTCGCGCCCGACCATCGTCGACAAGAAAGCCTTCCGGCAGGGCAGATCCCCGACGTCGACGAAACCATTGATAAAACGATAATCGACGCGATCTTCCGCCGGCGCAGCGATGCCGGGAAAATAGCTGGCGATCAGATCAGAAACCGCCCAAGCTGTCACTGTTTGACCTTGACCGACATAATATGCGGGCGCCTCGGGTCCCGGCCCTTCGTTCACAGATCGCCTCCTCCGCAATCGAATGAAAAGTTTTTCATTCTCACTATTTTGCGATTTCCTTTTCCAGTTTGGCTCGAAAACCGCGTAACAGCCGCAGAAAATAGCTTGACGGGAGGAATGTCAAGTATATGAAATTCGCTCATCGACGATCTTGATCGCGATTGATGAAAATGTTTTCATGGGAGGATGAAAATGAAGCACTCTCTTTCGGCAGCCTTCGCGCTCGCTCTGACGGCCGGTTCCTTCGCGTGGTCCGGCATGGCCATGGCGGAAACAAAAACGATTACTTTCCTGTTCACCGACGACGACCAGGCCTACGTCGAGCGGATGGAAGCACTCAGCAAAGAATTCGAAGCCGCAAATCCCGATGTCAAGGTCAACTTTGTGTCGTCCGGCTATGACGCCGTTTCCAAGCAACTGCCTGTGCAGCTAGCCGTCGGCGAAGGCCCGGATGTCGCCAAGATTTCCGACTGGCAGCTTGCGCCATATTACCTCGACATGCGACCTTACATGAAAGACCCCGAAGGCTTCGCCAAGCTGCATGGCGACAGCCTCAACATTCTTCGCTTCCCGGGCGTCAACGACCCGCAGTCGATCAATGGCTATGTCGCATCGCAGACATTCAACCTGCCGTTTGTAAACAAAACCCTTTTCGAACAGGCTGGCGAACCGCTTCCCAAGCCCGGCGCCACATTGAAGGAGATCGTGGAAGCGTCCGCGCGTGTTGCCAAGGCCACAGGTGCCCAGATTCCCTTCACGATGGATCGATCGGGCCATCGCTTTTCCGGCGCTGCATTCTCGTATGGCGCGACCTACGTCAAGGACGGCAAGTTCTCCTTTCCCGACGATGCCGCCAAGCGTTACATTGCCGATCTTTACAGCTGGACACAGGACGGATCCTTCCCGAAGGAAATGTGGGGAGCGGCCGGCGGATCCCAGTACAAGAACATGGGCGACGAATTCGTCAACGGAAACGTCGTGACCTATCTTGCCGGCAACTGGATGGTGAACCCGTTTCAGCAGAAGATTGGCGATGCTTTCGACTGGACAGCGATCAGCGCGCCCTGCGGTGATGCCGGTTGCTACGCCATGCCGGGCGGCACCGCGATTGTCGGCTTCAAGCGCACCAAGTATCCTCAGGCCGTCGCTTCATTCATCGAGTTTCTGGGTTCTGAGAAAATCCAGCGTGAGATCGCCGAGAATTACGTCATTCTGACAGGCGCCGACGTCAAGGACCCGCAGTACAAGCTCGCGAGCAACAATGCCAAGGATGCGATGGCCGTCTTCTTGGCGAGCCGCAAGAATGTACCGCAGGCAGCGCGCGACATGGAGCGCATGAAGGGATCTTCAGCGATCTACCAGTTGATCGTCCAGCGAATGAGCCAGTTGATCGTTGGCGAGCTCTCGCTCGACGAAACCTATGCGGCGATGAGCGCCGATGTCGACAAGACCAACCAGGCAATCGCTGCCAAATAGCTTGCACGCTTATTGCTGCCGAAGTCTGTCATCCACGGCCTTGGACAAGGGCCGTGGATAGCAGCGTCCGGGTAGTCGGTGCAGTGCGTGCAGACACACTCGACAGATTTTGGCGGTAAACCCCAAGAGTGCGTTCGGCCTTCGCTCTTTAATCATGCCTTTCAAGATGTTCTTCGCATCGGCGTGGTGCACCGATCCTGACCCTGGCAGAGCACCGGCACGGCCGCTCGGCGGCAGGCGGCTGTCTTCACGAAAGAAGACGAGGAAGGACCGATACAAGGCTGCGTCCGCAGCCTCGAAGCACCGCCCATGTATGCCATGAACCCGCATGCCTTGAAGGAAAACGCGCAAGACACGCCAGACCAATCCGCGCCCGAGGCCGATGGGGTGGTGCCAGCGACCGTGCACCAAAAAAATATTGTGGCATTCAAGGCAAATGCCAGTTCCGCCGGTGACAGATCCCTTGGAGGGCCGGAACAATTTGATGCTGCTGCGGTTGGGTAAGCACCATGGAGGAAGTTCGAATGAATGTCGCGACGAATCTGGCGCTCCTTCTCGGTTCACTGACGTTGACATGTTGGATCGTTGCCGGCGCAGTGGCCGTCTTGGGTACAGGAGATGAACTTGGCCGGCACGATAAACAGCGAGTAAGCGAGCTCGTCTCGTTGGGCCTAAACCTTGTCGGCTTCGTCTGCGCAGTCGCGATGGCTGCTATCCTGCTCGCTGCATGACGGTGGTCGGTTCAAAGGTCAGCCAAGGCTTCGCGTGGACGGCTGGCATTGTCTTCGGCCTCGGCGTGTGACATCTGCGACGGCATTGTCCTACATCAAATCCTGCCATGCCATCACATTCTCAGCTCCTGCTTTCCAGACGCTTCAATAATGGTTTAACGGACGAGGCAACAACCGCTATCGGTCGGTGAGCGAGCTCACTGCCGCTTCTGGCTCGTGTGATGCGAGCGTATCGCGGATCCAACCGCAAGCGTACTCATTCGTTTTCACGGCAAGTGATGTGGAAGGCGGTTGAATCCGTGTGGTGCCTCGGGAACGACAATGCACCGCGAGTTCCCATTCTGATTAGCCCATCTTTCGCTCATTCCGGTGCTGTCGTCGACGATGGGATCAAGTGCTCCAGCGATCATGAGCGACGGCGGGAGACCGGCGAGGTCACGATGGAGCGGTCCACGTCTCAAGTTGCTGGGAAGGGAAGGGTCAAACGGTGAAGGTTTTTAATCGCCGCAGGGCCGTCGATGAGGAGGCTGCAGCGAGAAACTTTGCGCAGGCTCCGCGAAGCGTCGAGGTCGAAAACGCCGCACATGGAATAGAACCGGGCAACGCGGCTGATCTTGCCCACCGACCGCAGATGAAGGAGCGCTTCACATCCAAGATGGGCACCGGATGACTTTCCTCCAAGGATACGGTCTGCGCCGAAATCAGCAAGATGATCAGTAAGCCATTCCGTTGCGATGATGCACTGGCGAAGCGTTCGGTCGAGGCGGTCGTCGCGGGCATTGCGAAAGTCAATGACAGCCGCAAGCACACAGGACCTGCGAGATATCGTCGATTACAGAAGACGCTGCGGTTTTATGGGACGGGGATCAATTTCGGGTCGCTGCGCAGCTCCAGCGCTTTGCCGCCGATACGCTTCCAAGGGTGCTCCATCATCTGGTACCGGCAAAGGCGAGCCAGGCATGCGGAACCGACGGGCGCTGCATCCGTTAGAATGATCAGTTCACGAGATAGATGCGGGCTCAGGAACTGCAAAAATGGAATTGACCGATCCCGCCGACAGCCGGCGAACCATACTGGTGATCGGCGCTACGGGGCTGATCGGCTCTGCGATTGCGGTAAGGTTGAGACGGGAAGGGCATTCAGTCACGGGTCTCGCACGAACCTGGCGACGGTCGGGTGCGATCCAGAACATGCGCTTCGACGTCGCGCTCGCCACCAAACCCGAGGATTGGCTACATGTGCTTTCTGGCGTGGAGGTTGCCGTCAATTGCGCAGGCGCGCTGCAGGACGGACCGGGTGACGACGTAAAGGCCGTTCATTTTGATGGTCCGTCAGCACTCTTCAAAGCCTGCGAACGGGCCGGCGTGAAGCGCCTTATCCACCTCTCTGCGATCGGCGTGGACCGTGCTCAACCGTCCGATTTCTCCAATACCAAGTATCGAGCGGAAGAGGCGCTCAAGGCTTCGGCGCTCGACTGGGTCATTCTGCGTCCGTCCGTCGTACTCGGACGCGCAGCCTATGGAGCAAGCGCTATGTTCCGCGGGCTTGCAGCGCTGCCAATCTTGCCTCTGATGCCGGACACCGGCAAGCTTCAGGTCGTTGAGCTCGACGACGTGGTCGAAACCGTGGTCAGGCTCCTGCCTGACAGCGCGCCAGCCCGCGTCACACTCGATCTGGCCGGGCCGGAGCCGCTCGAGTTCGGCGAGGTCGTCGCTGCCTATCGCAGCTGGATGGGACGCAAGCCTGCACACGAGCTCCCGCTTCCGAGACCAGTCTCGAAAATACTCTATGGTCTTGGCGACCTGGCAGGATGGCTAGGCTGGCGTCCGCCGCTGCGGACCACCGCCGCGCGCGAAATCGTCCGTGGGGCGACAGGCGATCCGACGCGGTGGATCAAAGTCACGGGCATTACGCCGACATCGTTGAGCGACGCGCTCGCCGCTTATCCGATCAGCGTGCAGGAACGGTGGTTTTCGGGACTCTACTTCCTTAAGCCGATCGCGCTGCTGGTGCTCGCGGCATTCTGGATCGCGACCGGCATCATATCGTTGACCGTCGGATGGGGACTCGGTGTCGACTTGATGCGCCGCACAGCCTTGCCGGCGCTCGCCGAGATAAGCGTCGTTGCGGGGGCATTCGCCGACCTCGTGGTTGGTGCGCTCATCGCGTTCCGCCGTACATCCCACGCCGGCTTGTTGCTAGGGGTCGCCATCTCGCTTTTTTATGTCGCGGCAGGCACGCTGCTGCTGCCGGAGCTTTGGAGGGAACCGCTCGGGCCGCTGCTGAAGATCTGGCCGATCCTCGTCCTTCACCTGATCACGATCGTCATTCTGGAAGACCGATGATCACTTATTTCGTGCTCAAATACCTTCATGTCATCGGCGCCTCGGTGCTCCTGGGCACCGGCGCCGGCATCGCGTTCTTCATGTTGCTTGCCCATCTCACCGGCCGGCCGACGATCATCGCTGGCGTAGCGCGCATTGTCGTCATCGCCGATTTCGTCTTCACGGCGACGGCCGTTGTCCTCCAACCCATTACCGGTGTCGCACTTGCCTGGAATGTCGGCTATTCCCTAACCGAAGGCTGGATCGTGGTATCGATCATCCTTTACATCGTCACTGGCATGTTCTGGCTGCCCGTCGTTTGGATGCAGATGGAAATGCGTCGACTGTCCGAGGCGGCGGTCGAAACCGATTCCGCTCTGCCTACCCGGTATCACGATCTGTTCTGGCGCTGGTTCGCCTTCGGGTTTCCGGCGTTCGCTGCCGTGCTTGCCATCTTCTGGTTGATGATCACGCGGCCGGACCTCGGCAGCTGGGGTTCATGGCTGGGCGAGCGCACGCCATAGCTGCGTCGACGGGAGTAGCCGGCAGTCTCGCATCCGGCCGCCACTTGGCGTTCTGGAAAGACAGGCAATGGAAATGCGATGGCAAAGAATGGCAAAATCCCAGTCCGTGCCTTCACTCAGCGCATGGATCTGCTGTCACAAAGCCGCGGTGAACTTTGTGATCGTGATCAGCAGGTTACCGAGAAGCGCTGCGCAGATAACTCGACTTGATCGGGCTTGGGCGCAAACCATCTGCGCCTTCTTTGCTGGTCTTCCGATCGGAAGTCGACGAAGGTAGTTTTGCCTTTCAAAGTTCTCGACTGGGCCACGGATCCTTCCGCTCACCAGTTCCGTTGACCGTCCATGTCAGCAACCGCTGCCTGATGGGCGTTGTGCTTTTCAGCCGTACCTCCCCACAAGGCCAGCAAAACGGCAGCAATGATTAGGTAATAGATTTTGTTTGATAACTTTCGCAACGCACTGTTGCCACGCGTACACTCGAACTGGCTCAATTATTCGCGCTCCTCTGCTGGTGGGCGTCATTTGAGGCGCATACATAATGCTTTAGAAAAGCTGCATGAACGTCCAAATGTGGGACCCTAATGTGCGTGAAGCGTATGGCTTCAACGCGCGCTAGCCCTTAAAGCTGTATCCTGCACCGCGCGCAGCCCCTCTTTCTGTCGCAAGCGGACCAGAGCCAGGCGAACGCCTGAGACCTTGGCACCGGCGTGGATACATCCACAGGCGGTTTGCCTTACCATTTGGCGGCCCCGCCATATATTCCCAAATATGAGTATCCGATGGAAGAGACCGTGGCGCTTAGGGATTTGGCGGCGAATGTTGCCAATACTCGCCTTGCCGCTGATCTTGATTTCGCCCGTCGCTTCCACAGCTTCCGTGTCTGCAGCAGAGCGCGTTGCCGTCGTGCTGAAGTTGAACGGTGCTGTCGGACCAGCGACGGCTGACTATGTGAAACGCGGCCTCCAACATGCCGATGGAACCAGTGCGAGCCTGGTCGTCCTGCAGATGGATACGCCAGGCGGCCTCGACACTTCGATGCGGGACATTATCCGCGCGATCATCGCCTCGCCAGTGCCTGTGGCCGGTTTTGTGGCACCGAGTGGCGCACGTGCTGCCAGCGCCGGTACTTATATTCTCTACGCCAGTCACATTGCAGCCATGGCGCCGGGCACTAATCTGGGCGCAGCGACACCGATTTCGCTTGGCGGAAGTCCGTTCGATGGCGACCCCGAACCGGGCAAGGATGAACCGAACGAGCCTGGCAGGCAGCCGCAGTCACCACGTAATGCCAGTGAAGCGAAAGCCGTCAATGATGCGGTCGCCTATATTCGCGGACTTGCCGAACTGCGCAATCGCAATGCCGACTGGGCAGAGCGTGCCGTGCGCGAAGCTGCAAGCCTTTCATCACCCGCCGCCGCACGAGAACATGTCATCGATTTTACGGCAACCACCATCGAGGATCTCCTGAGGCAGGCTCAAGGGCGCATCGTACGGGTCGGCCAAAGGGATATCCCGCTCGAAACCGCCGGGCTTGCTGTTCACGAACTCGAACCGGATTGGCGCACGCGATTGCTTTCCGTGATTACCGATCCGAACATTGCCCTTATCCTCATGGTGGTTGGCATATACGGGCTGATCTTCGAATTTGTCGCCCCGGGAACGCTGATGCCCGGTACAATCGGCGGTATCTGCCTGCTACTTGGACTTTATGCCCTGGCATTGCTGCCGGTCAGCTACGCCGGCGTAGGCCTGATCATCCTAGGTGCCGGCTTGACAGTGGCCGAGGCGCACGCGCCCTCGTTTGGCGCCCTCGGCATCAGCGGCGGAATAGCACTCGTGCTCGGCGCGGCTCTTCTGTTCGACACCGATCTGCCGGAACTCGAAGTCTCCTCGTCCGTACTGGCCGGCATCGCCATTGCCTGTCTCGCTTTCAGTCTCATCATTGCCTGGCTCGCAATCGTTTCGCATCGGCGCAAAGTCGGCACCGGCACCGAGCAGATGATCGGTATTTCGGGCAAAGTCGACAGTTGGACAGGCACTTCGGGATACGTCATCGCGCATGGGGAACGCTGGGCGGCGACCTCCAGCGAACCGCTCGTCGCCGGTGATAGTGTCAGTGTGACCGGTCGAAACGGGCTGACCTTAGACGTCGTGCGCCGTGCGCAGGAGACTTAGCGGCTTTTAAAAAGCAGGAGGAAGCGTCATGGGCATCTTTGCAGAACTCGCATCTTACCTTGTGGTCATTCTCGTTTTGCTGCTCGTGATCGCATCGGCGATCAAAATCCTGCGCGAATATGAGAGGGGGGTCGTCTTCACGCTCGGCCGCTTCACTGGCGTCAAGGGTCCCGGCTTGATCCTGTTGGTCCCGTATGTCCAGCAAATGATACGCGTGGACCTGCGCACGCGGGTGCTCGATGTGCCCGGTCAGGATGTTATCTCGCACGACAATGTCTCTGTCCGCGTCAGCGCTGTCATCTATTTCAGGGTTATCGATCCCGAAAGATCGACGATCCAGGTCGAGGACTTCATGACGGCGACAAGCCAGCTTGCTCAAACGACGCTGCGTTCGGTCCTCGGCAAGCACGATCTTGACGAGATGCTGGCCGAACGTGACAAGCTCAACAGCGACATTCAGGAGATCCTGGATGCCCAGACCGATGCATGGGGCATCAAGGTCGCCAATGTCGAGATCAAGCATGTGGACATCAATGAATCCATGGTTCGCGCAATCGCCCGACAGGCGGAGGCCGAACGCGAACGGCGCGCCAAGGTCATCAATGCCGAAGGTGAGCAGCAGGCTGCAGCAAAGCTGCTTGAAGCCGCCGAAATCCTCGCCAGGCAGCCGGAGGCCATGCAGCTTCGCTATCTGAGCACGCTGAACGTGATCGCTGGCGAGAAGACCTCGACAATCATATTTCCTTTTCCGATGGAGCTCGGAAATTTGATGCCGTTAATTTCGGCCCAATCTTCGCAAAGCTCAAGGGGATGATCGATGGGTTGGTCCTTCAAGATGGGCACGATCGCCGGCACGGCCGTACGCGTTCACATTACTTTTGCGCTGCTGCTCGTCTGGATCTGGCTGACACATTACCGGATCGGCGGTACACAGGCAGCCTGGGATGGCACGGCTTTCATCATCGCCGTCTTCGTCTGCGTCGTACTGCACGAGTTCGGTCATGTTGCCGTTGCTCGCTACTTCGGGATCAAAACGCCTGACATCACATTGTTGCCGATCGGCGGCGTCGCCCGTCTTGAACGCATGCCCGACGTGCCTCACCAGGAACTGCTGATTGCCATCGCCGGCCCGCTCGTCAACGTCGCGATCGCAGCGCTGATCATTCTTGCCATCGGCGCCTCAGCGGGCATCGAGCAGATGGCCGATGTCGAGGATCCTGGCGGCGGTTTCCTGGCTAGGCTTGCCGGGGTCAATATCTTCCTCGTTCTTTTCAATATGATCCCAGCCTTTCCGATGGACGGAGGCCGGGTGCTGCGGGCCGCCCTCGCATCGCGCTTTACTTGGTCACGGGCGACGCAGATTGCTGCTACGATCGGCCAAGGCCTTGCCTTTGTTTTTGGCTTCGTCGGCCTTCTTTACAACCCGCTGCTGATTTTCATCGGCATCTTCGTTTACCTCGCTGCAACCGCAGAAGCGCAGCATGCGCAGATCCGCGAGCTCTCCAGCAGAGTGCTCATTAGCGACGTGATGGTCACCAAATTCGTGGAACTCAAACGCTCGGCGACTATCGACGAGGCGATTGAGATGCTGCTTGCGACAACCCAGCGCGAATTTCCCGTTACCGATTCCGCCGGCCGCTTTGAAGGGCTGCTAACACGTGATGACATGATACGCGCCTTAAAGGACAAAGGTCCAGACACGCCGGTTGCAAGCGCGATGCGTACTGACATTCCGCAAATCCATCATCGCAAAAGTCTGGAAGATAGCCTGCGTTTGATGCAGCACGGAAATGTGCCGGCGATCGCGGTCGTGGACGGTGCTGATCATCTCATCGGTCTTCTGACGCACGAAACGATCGGAGAAATGATGATGGTTCGTGCGGCCGTAGCCGACGGTTTCCGCTTCGGCCGTCTGCGCAGGTCCAGGTCCCTTTAAGTCTCGCGCAAGTCGAGGCAGTCCGCACACCCAGTTGTGATAGCTACCCCTCACGCGCAGACGCAAACCGCGCCATCGATTCAATCATGATGACGGCCGACGCCGCGCCAGGATCGACGTGTCCCACCGCCCGATCACCCAGCCGGGCCGCGCGACCCTTGGTCGCGACCATGCCGCTCGTCGCCTCACAGCCCTTGCGCGCCGCTTGAACGGCCGCCGCCAAGCATTGGGAAAGGGAAGCTCCCTGACGCCGGGCCTCGAGCGCAGCGTTGGCCGCCGGCCCCCAGGCGTCCATCATCGTTTTCTCGCCGATCTCTGCCTTGCCGCGCTCATGGATGCCTTGAGCCATCGCCGCGACGACAGACAGCAAGTCGTCATCGCTCAATGCCTGCTTGTCCTTCGCCGCAGCTCCGGCGCGCATGAATGCCGTGGCATACAAGGGCCCCGACGAAGCGCCGACGGCGTTCAGAAATGCCTTTGCGGCGATATTGAACAGAAGCGTCGGCGCAGTCTGGGCGGCATCGAGTTCGCCAACGGCCTTCGTGATCGCCTGGCAACCAGCGTCCATCGCCAGACCATGGTCCCCATCGCCGATGACACCGTCCAACTCGCAAAGGCGATCGCGGTTCTTTTCCATTTCCTCGGCGATGAGCGCAAGCAGATGCTGCAGATCCCTGGTTGTAATGGCCATCGGTTACCTCGTAAACATGGCGCAATCGCAGGGGTGGTCGATCAAGCGCTGAAGCTCCCCGTCGAGGTGCATGACGGTGATCGACGCGCCAGCCATCTCAAGCGACGTACAGTAATTTCCGACGAGTGACGTGTGGATGACAAGTCCGGCATCATCAAGCCGGGACTTCACGCGACGCATCATGATGTAGAGTTCCATCATCGGCGTCGAACCCAAAGAGTTGACCATGACTGCGACACGATCGCCGGGACTGGCATTCATCTCCCCAAGAATGCTGTCCATGAGTTCGTCGGTGACCTCGTCGGCAGTTTTCAACGGCCCGCGAGCCACGCCGGGCTCTCCGTGAATTCCCATCCCGATCTCCATCTCGTCTTCGCCGATCATGAAGTTCGGTCTGAGCGTCTGCGGCAGCGAGCACGGCGAAAGCGCGACGCCCATCGTGTAGGTGCGCGAATTCGCGCGTCGGGCGGCGCGCTCGACGTCGTCGAGGGAATACAGGAGATCGCATGCCGCACCAGCGGCCTTGAATATGAAAACGTTGCCCGCTACGCCGCGTCGCTTGTGCATTTGATCCGAAGGGGCCGAGGCAACGTCGTCCGTCGTCAGTACGGTCCGCACTTCTATGTCGTCCAGGGCAAGCATTTCGGCGGCCATATCGAAGTTCATGACGTCGCCGGCATAATTGCCATACATGAAAAGAACACCGGCGCCGCCGTCGACGGCTTTGGCACAGGCGATAATCGGATCGGGCGGTGGCGATGCGAATACATTGCCTATCGCTGCAGCGTCTGCGAGCCCCTTGCCGACAAAACCGAGGAATGTCGGTTCGTGCCCGGATCCGCCGCCGATGACCAGCCCGACCTTGCCCTTGCGTGGCCCGTTCTTGGCAATGATCGCCCGTGGCATGTCCTCGGCCGCATAAAGATGGTGAGGATGAGCCACCAGGACACCTTGGAGCATCTCATCGACGACGTTTGCACCGGAATTGATAAGCTTCTTGGTCTTCACACCGATCCTCCCTGATCGAAGCACGATGTCATAGATGCAGTTGCTGACGCTGAAGGTCAATCCGCAAGCGGCAAGACTGCCGTCGCGAGCGGGCCGAGCTGGCGGATTGCGCTCGCATCTCCCGACCCTTTTATGCATGTGCCACAATCGATGCTCTGTTCGCGGCTCGTCAGGTTGACGATGTGGAGCCTTGCCCCTGTCGGGCCGTTAACGACAAATGCCAGGGCCTCGGAGGGGGAGGAGGACAAGCACTCCTGCCAGGATGAACCAGCCAATGCAGACAGCGTCCGCACGGTATTGAACAGCGGGCGTCGGGCGCCTTCCTCGATCGGTTCACCCGGACCTGCGATCAAACCGAACGAACCGGTCAATGCCGAAAGTGTCAGGCATTCGAGATCGGCATCCAACACTTGAATGGCGTAACCAAGTGCAAAGGCCTGCGCGAAACGTCCGTTATGGCGCGGGTCGCGGTTGGCCATGGGGATGCGTGCACCCGACGGATTATCCATCGTGCGGCTGCCATAGGGGTTCTGTCGCATCGCAATGGTCGATGGGCCGATCCGGTAGGGTTTCCGGCCGTAGATGGCACGCACGGAGCGGGTGATGAAAGGCAAGGCCTCCAGTGTCTGCATGACGCTGAGATCGTCGGCCGCATGCACGATGGGGTTGGTGCAGTGGCTGATGAAATCGAGGGGTCCGTCGGGCACGCGTTTGCGGTTAAGTTCAGTAAAATAGCTCAGCATCCCGCCGCCGATACGAATGCCCGAAAAGATCGAGCGGGCTCCTGCGTAGACCTCTTCAAGAGGTGGGCAGTCCGGCCATTTGCTGCCGGGCGGGGTTGATTGGCGGTCGACCGAGGGCGAGATCATAATCGCATCCGGTTTGAATTTTGCCGACTGCATCTGTCGGACAATCGTGGCCGCCTCGAGTGCCGGTGATTGCTTGCAGGCAAGTGCGACCTCAAGCGTCGAGCGTCCGCGGTGAATGGCGGCGATTGCGGCGAACCGGTCAAGCGCTTCGACGCCATGCCCACAATCAGGATCGAAATGGAAGAGAAGTTCCTGGGGAGCGATTTCCGATAGTATCGTCTTTGCCGACAGCGTGGCATCAGCTTCCTCGGGCGCAATGACTAGGCCGATTGCCGGCATGGTGCCGGTCCGCGGCCCGAGCTCGAGTTTTATAGTTTTGCAGAAAGGCGCAGCCGAGGGGCGTTCGGCGCGGCGGCCGTCCCTGATGATGAGCGATACTTTCTGCCGGACGGGCTGGTTGAGCGGGATCTGATAGGGCCACGGAAGGGCGAGTGGTCTGACGTAGGTCTTGAATGACGCATCCGACCAGTTTCTCTGGTCTTCCATTTCAAAGGTGTCGCCCTCCATCCTGCATTCCGCCTTGACGCCAGGCATGACGTCATGGCTGATGGCACGCATGTCCTTGAACGGTTGCCACGGTTCGATCAAATCAGGAAACGTCGTTGCCACGATCCTGCCGTCGACGTGCTCGACGGCAGCCCGCGTTCCGGCTATTCCAACGATCGGATGCAGGATACAGAAGCCGCAGCGGTTGGTCTCGAAGCCTGTTTGCGAGACAGCTTCGGCCATGAATTCGAGCCGGTCGGTGCTTCCAGCGATGCGAACTTCGATGACAAGCGTCGTCGCCTGCGGTCCGTCGCACCGAGCCCGGTAGCAGACCTCGAAACGGTCGTCATTCTGGTCGATCTTGAGGTCGGAAATCTCCGGGATGTAGGTGCCCCAGTCCCGGTCACGCACAAGGTAGGAGATTGCTCTGAGCACTTCGGTTCCGTCATAGCGAATGGTGCGGAGGCCGCCATTGGCAAGATCGGCCTCCAGTTTTCCGCAACGCAGTCGGACCGGCTTTGCTTCAACGAAACGGGTGCCGTAGAGCAGAAATGGATCGTCTGTCATTGAAGCATCGCTCCGACATCGATCGTCTGACCTGTGGCTGCGCTTTCATAGGCTCCCTCGACGAGTGCGAATGTCCTCAGATTGTCGGCGCCGGACGTCGAGTGTTCCATGCCACGCTTCAACTGATCGACCCAGTGCTGCTGGATTGCATAGACGCTTTCCTGAATGTTATGCCACGGCCGTGACGCCCATGGCAGCAGCTTCGGCGACACGTTCGTGGTCGTGGTGCCCTGCGCATTGGTCACTTTGAGGCCGTAACCTTGGGTGAGCCGGATCGTGCCCTCGGATCCATCAATCTCGACCAGCGTCTCGGGGAACGGTTCCGTCGACAGTTTCGTGGCATAGCTGACGTCGACGACCGATGTGGCGCCGTTTTTGTGGTCAAGCAGGATCGTTGCGACGTCCTCGCCCTTGATCTTCTGGTTGACCCGCTTGGTGCGAGCCGTAACGGCCGAGACGTCGCCGAGGATGTAACGCGCAATGTCGAGTGCATGGATGCCGAGATCCTCTATGATGAACCGCTCACCTTCTGCCAGGTACGGCTGCCCCGAGAAGACGTCATAGCCGGAGCGGAAGGAGATGCGCCCCCAAAATGGTGTGCCGATTGCGCCGACCTCCAGCGCCTTTCGAACCGCCTGGATTGGCGTCTGCCAGCGGAAATTCTCGTGTACCATCAGCGCCACGCCGGCTTTGCGGCACGTCTCGACCATGATCCTTGCGTCCGACAGCGTCTTTGCAAACGGCTTCTGGCAGATGGCCGGCACCTTGTGCCGGGCCGCCATTTCCACAAGGGCGCGGTGGCTCTCTACCGTCGTGGCAATGTCGACGAAATCGAAACCGCCGTCTGCAAACAGTGCTTCGCCGTCGCCATAGCGACGATCGATGCCGAACTGCTCTCCGACGACCTTCAGCCTTGCCGGATCGCGGTCACAGATCGCGACGATCCTGGCGCCATCGACATCGTTCCATGCGTGCATCTGGTTGATCGCGAAAAAGCCGCAGCCGATCAATGCCCCTTTCAATTCGCTCATTTCAACCCGCCTTTGCCATCTGCATGAGACTAACGCGTTGCTGCAGTCGACGCTGGGCCTGATCGACGACCACGGCAATGATGATCACCAGACCCTTGATGACCATCTGCCAGAAGGACGAGACGCCCATCATCACCAGCCCGTCCGACAGAATACCGATGACGAAGGCGCCAATAATCGTTCCGCCGATCGTCCCGCGGCCGCCGGACATCGATGTTCCTCCAAGAACCGCCGCAGCGATCGCGTTGAGTTCGAAGCTCTCACCAGTCGCCGGGTGCGAAGCCATAAGTTCGGATGAGATGATGATGCCGACGATGGCCGCGCAAAGGCCGGAGAACATATAAACGAAGACCTTCACGAGATCGACGCGGATCCCCGACATGCGCGCCGCGCGCTCGTTGCCGCCGACGGCGAAGATATGACGGCCGATCGGCGTCGAGCGCGCGACATAGGCTGCAAGCAGTGAGAGCGCGATGAGGATCCAGATCGATACCGGCAATCCGAGCACCCGACCTGCGCCAAAGAAGTCGAAGCCGGTCGTGGCATATTCCGGCCGGCCGACGAGGTTCGGAAAGGTCTGGCCATCCGAGGAAAGCAGCGCCAGGCCGCGGGCGATATACAGGGTGCCGAGCGTCGCAATGAACGGGGCAACGTTGAGCTTGGTAATGAGCAGCCCGTTGATCAGGCCGATGATGAGACCAATCGAGAGTGTGATCGACACGATCTCGAAGAGGTTGAAATAGATCGTGTAGCCGATTGGCAGCTCGATGCCGTAAAGGATCAAGCCGCCGGCGACCATGCCGCAAAGCCCGACGATCGATCCGACGGACAGGTCGATGCCGCCGGTGATGATGACGAATGTCATGCCCATCGCCAGGAAGGCATTGAGCGCGACGTGTTTTGACATCAGGATCATGTTCGCGGTCGAGGTAAAATTCGGTGCGAAGATCGCGAAGAACACGATGACGGCGAAGAGCGCGATGAAGGTCCTGAGCTTCATCAGCGTCAGAAGGAAAGAGCCGGTCGCGCTCGCCGGCGTTGAGGTGGATGAGGTAGCGGCCGTCATGACGCGAGTTTCCCTTGATGTCCATGTCCCTTGGCCGAAGCCTGGACGATGGCTTCTTCCTTTGCCTCGCTGCGGTCGAAGATCGCCACCAGTTGGCCGTTGCTCAAGACCGCGATGCGATCGGAAAGTGCCATGACCTCTTCGAGGTCCGAAGTCGAAAACAGAATGGCGAGCCCGTTTGCCGCCAGCCGGCGCATGGTGCGAAACACATCTGCCTTGGCGCCGACATCGATGCCGCGGCTTGGCTCGTCCATCAAAAGCACTTTCGGATTGGTCATGAGCGCCTTGCCGATGACCACTTTCTGCTGGTTGCCGCCCGACATCGAGGTCACCTCAAAATCCGGGTTGGGCGCCTTGATCGAGAGCTCGCGGATAGCATCACGAATGGCCTTCTTTTCGGCGCCGCCGTCGATATGGAAGAGGCGGGTAAAGCGACCAAGGCTTGCCAAAGTCAGGTTGGAGGCGATGGACAGCACCGGGACCAGTCCCTCCCGTTGTCGGTCTTCGGGAATTAGCGCAATGCCCCGGCGGATGCGCCTGGTCGTATCGCGGGCGCGTATTTCCTTGCCTTCGATGAAGATCTTGCCCGTCGAGTGCAGGTGACGTCCGATCACGCATTCGAAGAATTCGCTGCGCCCGGCGCCCATGAGACCATAGATGCCGAGAATTTCACCCGCTTTGACGGAAAGCGAGACGTTGTCGACCGCAAGTCCGCCCGTCGTTCGCGGCAGGCTGATGTTTTCGGCGCGGAAGACCTCGTCTCCAACGCCGTGATCTGCCGACTTTGCAAAATCCTTTGCATCAGAGCCGATCATCGAGCGTACGATCCAGCGTGTATCGATATCGCCAATCATTGCCTGGCCGGTAACCTGGCCGTCGCGCAGCACGGTGATGTAATCGCCGATGCGCATCAGCTCTTCTAGACGGTGCGAAATGTAGACGATCGCCACCCCCTGAGCCTTCAACTCCGCAATCACCTTAAAGAGCACCTCGACTTCGGCGGCCGAAAGGGCGGAGGTTGGTTCGTCCATGATCAGGATGCGCGCATTCACAGACATCGCCTTGGCGATTTCGACGAGCTGCTGCTGGCCAATCGGCAGATCCTCGACCATGGCATCGGCCTCGATTCCGGCATCCAGACGCTTCAGAAATTCATTGGCCTTCGCAGCCTGTGACTTGTGGTCGATGCCGAACAGGCCACGGGTGATTTCGCGAGTTGCGAAAATGTTCTCGGCGACCGACATGTTGGCGAAGAGATTGAGTTCTTGAAAGATCATGCCGATTCCACAGGCTTGCGCATCGGCCGGGCTTGCGAACGAGACCGGCTCGCCATCCAGGATGATGCGGCCAAGTGTCGGCCGTTCGACCCCGGCGATGATCTTCATGAGCGTCGATTTGCCTGCACCGTTTTCACCGACCAGGACGTTAACGGCGCCCCGGTGCAGCTCGAGATTGGCGCGCTTGACCGCGATGATGCCGGAATAGACCTTCGACACGTCGTCGAGGCGCAGGATGATGTCGTCCTTTGCTGTGGCGCTTCCGGTCATGATGCCACCGTCAGTAGGCAAGGCGTGACAAGTGGAAGTTGTCCTCTGCTTGGCAGGGGAAAAGATCCGATGACCGTCACTGTCTTGCCGGCTAGGCCGTCGCGGGGGATGGCGGACAGGAAGGCCGCATTGGCTTTCTCGTTGAACGCCTTGCCAAACTGCGCCCACTCGATCTGATTCTTGAATTCGTTGAAATTGACGAAGTCGAGCGTGTCGCGCAACGCCGTGCCGCGCACAGCCGGCCCGATCTGGACCTTTGCGTCAGCTAGGCCGTCGCCATCGGCGTCGACATCGAGCGTTGCTGCACGCGATGTCGTGTCGGCGGCGATGATCTTGCCGGTGAATTTCACCGCATAGGTCCACGGCGCGCTGCTCTGCTTGCGCGGGTTGCCATATTTGTCTCCCGCCTGGTCTGGGCTGGAGGTGGACAGTTGCAAGACTTCCTTCAGTTCGCCTGCACGTTTCTCGAAGTAGGGTACGACCTGGGGCTGCCAGATTGCCTCGACCCTTGCATTCGGGTCGAAGGCGGTCTTGGCCTCTGCCGTCGCCTTTTCCTCTGCGGTCGGCGTCTTGACGATCTTGCAACTGGGCAAAGCCGCCGCCACGACTGCAGCCAGCAGAACGCCCTTCATTCTCAACATGCAATGAACCTCGACGTCATACTATTTGTCCTGCAAGGGGCATGCCGCGCCCTTTGCAGGACATGGCTGATGTTAGTTCGTGAGCGCGAAGGTCTCGAGCTTGTCGGCGTTGTCGGCGTTAACGAGAACGCAGTCCATGAGCTGCTTTTCTTCCTTGGGCGTCGTCTTGCTCTTGATGTAGGCATCTGCCTGTTCGACGGCCAATTGTGCCTGGGCATAGGCCGGCTGCAGGACCGTCGCCTTGATGCCGCCAGATTTGATGGAGTCCCGGACATCGTTGGAACCGTCAAAGCCGACGACGATCACGTCCTTGCGGCCGGCAGCCTGCAGGGCTGCGATCGCGCCCATGGCCATCGTGTCGTTGCCTGAAATCACGCCCTTGATGTCGGGATTGGCCTGGAGGATCGTCTCCATCTTCGAATAGGCTTCCGTCTGACTCCAGTTCGCCGACTGCTTGGCGACGATTTTCAGGTCCGGGTAGTCGTCGATAACGTCATGATATCCCTGGGAGCGGATGCCGGCATTGGTGTCAGACTCCTTGCCCACCAGCTCGACATAATTGCCCTTTTCACCCATCAACTTGACGAACTCCTGAGCGCCAAGCTGGGCACCCTGGTAGTTGTTGGAAACGATCTGGGCAACGGCGACCCCGGTCGCATTGATTTCGCGGTCGATCAGGAAGGAGGGGATGCCCGCATCTTTGGCCTTCTTGACGGCCGCGACAGAGGCGTCTGCACCGGCATTGTCGAGGATGATGGCCTTGGCGCCCCTTCCGATTGCAGAGTCGATCATTTCGGACTGCTTGTTGGCGTCATCGTCATGGGTCATGACGAGGGCTTCGTAGCCAAGTTCCTTCGCCTTGGCCTCGGCACCGACAGCTTCGGCCTTGAAGAAGGGATTGTCATGGGCCGGCGTGATGATGGCGATAAGGTCGGCCGAATATGCAGGAATGGCCGTTGCAAGCGCCAGTGCGCCGGCGAAGGCCGCAACTTTCAATTTCAGAGCTAGTATCATGATCTCCTCCCGAGTGTGAATGACGCCCCGTCTCCCTTTGGGCGGTTGAGGGGAGGCTTTGCCTCCCCGGGCCAGCTCAGGTGATACGCCGGATGCTTTCGGCGATCTCCTGTGGTTCGAATACCTTCTTCCAGTCTGGGCGCATTAGCGCCGGGATGCCGAACTCGATCGCCTTGTTGCAGGCATCCGAAAACACGCCGTCAATTTCCTTGAAGATGACCGCGCCGAGCACGTTCATATGGCCGAGCAGGAAGTCTCGGGCAGCTTCCTCAGGCACGCCGCGCGCGACGCATTCGTCCATGGCCTGCCGCATGACGACGAGAAGTGACGCGCAGACTGTTTCCGACAAGCCAGGTTCGAGCATTGCAAGTTGGTCGACGCTGACCCGATGCGAGCGCATGACGGGCGCCCAGATGACCTTGGCGATCTCTTCACCGAGCGCGTATGCGCTTTCTGGTCCCTGCATCAGCGCGGAAACAATGTGTTGCTTGGCGAACAGGCCGCCGAAATGGTCCTTCTTCGCCTGCATCTCCGTCTCGTCATTGAAGATTGGCGGATGGCAGGGATGGGTGACAAAATAGGTGAGGTCGTCGCGCTTTGGCAGATGACCGGCAAAGGGAGCCGCAGCGTCCAGCGCCACGACCATGGCGCCGGGCTTGAGCTTGTCGACGATGCTTGCCGCGACTTTTCCGATTGCCGTATCGGGCACGGCGAGGATGACCACTTCTGCGCCGTCCAGACCAGCATCGACCGGCACGCAATCGAGGTTGAGGCCATTCTTCAGGCGATCTTTGCCGGCATCGCTGACCTCAACATGGCGCACGTCGAAGCGCGAATCCTTGAGGTTTTTGGCAAGCCGATATCCCATTTTTCCGCCTGCGCCGAATAGGGCGATTCTAGTCATGTTTCCCTCATCTCTTCTTCAACTGATAGGATCACATGCTGGTATGATGAGTCAATCACCATATCATCAATAAGAGTAGCGGTGTGCTATTTTCTTGCCAGAGCCGATCAATGGCCCACCCACCGACGCATGCCCTGAAGGATCATTCATGGTGTGAACGCTCCCGCGAAATGCTAGCGGCTGTCGAAACGATCTAACCCGACAATATCGAGCTGGCAGTTCTTCAACGTCATTGGCGAAGGAGGGGACGACGAACCGCTGGCGGCGATTGTCGGGTTCACGGTCCGCCGCGGCGAGGCGGTGCGCGACGGGGAGAACTTCGTGGACGGTTGTTCGTAGAGCTGGTGCAGCCCAATAAGCTCATCTTAGTTCCTCTTGCCATCGCGGATCTGCGCGAAATAGTGGTCGGACCCGACCTGGCCGCCCTTAAGGGCGATCTGTAGGCCATTGGTCGGCTCATAGCTGCCATGGGCGAGGCAAAGCGGAGAACCAGGTGTGTGGGGAAGCGGGAGAAGCGTCGTCAGGGCGTCTATCTTCAACTGCCTGAGTGCATGACTGGAGGTATCGCCGCCGGCAATGACCGCGCGCGAAAGCCCTTGGCTTTCTATTAAACGGCGCAAAACCGAGCCGAGCGCACTTCCGAGCTTGTGACGTGCGAAGGGGACCATGTCGATGTGAATGCCAACGTCCGCCGAGGGGCCAAGGGCGGTATAGAAAATGACGCTCCTTCCCTCCTTCAGCTTTCGAGTGCCGGCCCGTACCGCTTCGTCCACCAATCGTTCGCTATCTTCCGACACCAGTGCAAGAGGGTCGAGCGCAATGCTTTCAAATCCGACTTGGACAGCATTTCGGATTTGGCGCTCGGTTGTCGGAGATACGCTGCCGGACACGACGGCGAGGCGGTCGACTGGTCCGACATCGGCAAACGAAATGCGGCTTTCGCCGATAAACCCGTTTCGCCGCCAGGCACTGAGAAGCGCGTATTCGACACCTGACGAGCCGGCAACGAAACTCCCGGATTTGCGGGCAAGTCGGAGTAGCTGTTTACCCGCAGCCGCCTGCGTCGCCTCCGAATCGACATCGATGAGCATAATCCCGTCAGAAATCGATGCGAGTTCGTCGATCCGCGCATCGGCGTTTTCTGATGTGAGTGCAACAAGGTCGGCGACTGCAACGGGAACGCGCGTCTGCTTTGCCAGGTGGGCGGCAAGGTCGGCCTCATCCATCGGAGTGACTGGATGGCAACGCATCACCGGGTGCCGATCGATGCGATAGATGCGGCCCTGGTAGGCGGCGAAGAGGTTGCCAAAGGCGGTATAGCGCTTCAATTGCGGCGCACCGACGATGACGGGCACAATAGACTGGGAAAACGTCGTCCGGCCGATTTCGATCGCCTTGCCGATGCTGCCGATCTCAGCACTGGAATCGAAGGTCGAGCAGACCTTGTAGTGGCATATTTCGGCACCCAGCAACTTCAGCCATTCGAAAGCGGGCGTCAGGTGCTGTTGCATCCATGCGGGTGTCTCGCTGCGGCTTGTTCCTGCAATACCGATTGCCCGGCAACCCTTGAAGCGGGAGAGAATTTCAGGTGTCGGGATGTCGAGGAAAAGCACAGTGGCAATGCCGTTCGACGCCAAGGCCTCCATGACGTCGGTGGAGCCGGTAAAGTCATCGCCGTAGTAGCTGACGAGGAGCTTGTCCATCTCGATCAGGCGCCCTTTCCGTCGCTGAACTTTGCAATGGCGGCCGCAAGCTCAAGATGATCCTTCGCGTAGGTCTTCAATGGTATGTCGGCGACCGCGGCCTGCCAGGCCTGCTGTACGGCCCGAACGCCGGCGGCCGGTCCGCCGGGGTGACTGACGATGCCGCCGCCGCAAAGGTAGAGAAGGTCGGTGGTACGGCCGGTCCGTTGGTAGGTCTCCGGGGCTTGTCCTCCCCACTGACCGGATCCAGCAACCGGAAGCGGGCAGTCGGAGGCGTCGAAGAGCGGCGTGGTAACGGCCTTGAACGAGGCGACGAAGCTCTCGTCCGGTTCCCAGTATTTGACGCCAATGCCGTTGATCTGGAACTGATCGACGCCGAGCAGTCGCCAGAATTGCTGGTAGACCTTGAAGTCCATGCCGGCGCCAGGCGCGCGCGTCAGCACGTCCCAGCCGTTGCGATGCGCATGCAGCACCAGATTGGATCTCTTTCGAAGAAAACTCATGCCGCCGAAGCCGATCGAATTGATGTTGACGACGGCGCAGTTGCCGCCGGCCTTGGCGACGATGTCGTGGTTGCGCATCATCTGGTCGGGGTCGGCATGTGAGATGCCGAACGCATACATGACCTTTTTTCCGGTCTTCTGTTCGTGGTCCAGAATACGTGGCATGATCGCTGCGACACGCTCCTTGAGTGGCGAGTATGCCGGGCTCATCAGCTTTTCGTCATCCTTGATGAAGTCGACGCCGGATTCGACGAGTTCGCCAACAAGCTGTGCCGTTTCGTGTGGCCGCAGGCCAAGAGCCGGCTTGACGATCGTACCGATGATCGGACGGTCCTCTACCCCGGTCAGGCGACGACTTCCAGGAATGCCGAATTGTGGTCCCGGATGGGCACTCTTGAAGGCCTCCGGCAGTATCATGTCGACGATGCGGATGCCGGTCATGCCCTTGATGGAATAGACGCCCCCGATTGCAATGGTCATCAGGGCCGAAAGATCCGTGCCGATCGCGTCCAGCGGATAGGCGATGTCGACATCTGCGCGGTGGAGCAAAGTGCCAGGGCCAACTTCGGGCCAGGTCGGACGGCTTGCATCGCCAAGGCGGCGGATCGCCAGTACTCGGGCGGCGACACGCGATTTCAGTTCCTCGGTTTCACCCGGAACGGGCACGAAGGTTCCAGTCGACTGGTCGCTTGCGATCTTGTCCGCCATGGCGTCGACACTCCCGGGTGTCTCGATGCGGTAGGTCAGTGTAATCGTCATAACGTGCGGGTCGCTCCTTTCGCACGACAAATTGTCATGGCATCAACTGATCATCTGGTATAATGAGTATTCCATTTGATGAAAAGCGGATTCTTTTGGAGTGCGACTTGGGGCTGAGCTTTGTTCTCGGCATGGAAGATGATAGGAGGAGACGTTTGAGCCAGCGAGATCTTATGACACAACCCATCGAACAAATCGTCCGCCGGAAACTGTCCGACGAAGTGTTTGATCGACTTGAGCGGATGATTACGTCAGGCGAACTTCAGCCTGGCGACGAAATGCCGTCCGAACGCGTTCTCATGGAGCGCTTTGGTGTTGGTCGTCCTGCAATCCGCGAAGCGATGCAGTCACTTGCCAATAAGGGGCTCGTGAACATTTCCCATGGTGAACGAGCCAAGGTACTGCAACTGACGGCTCAATCGATCTTCCGCCAGGTCGATTTGACCGCGAAGATCATGCTGTCCCAGTCGGCCGATTCGCTGGAGCATCTGAAGAGCGCCCGGATTTTCTTCGAACGGGGCATGGCGCGGGAGGCCGCTCAACGTACCAAGCAGAGCGACGTCGACGAGCTTCGCGACATTATCGAACGCCAGCGCCGCGCATTGGGACACGCAGAAGAATTCATCGCCGCGGATATGAAGTTTCACACGCGCATCGCTCAAATTTCCGGCAATCCGATATTCGTTGCCGTAAGTGAGGCGATGCTCGCATGGCTGAAGGAATATCACACCGACATGCTCATCTGGACCGGCAAGGAAAAGCTTACACTGGTCGAGCACGAGGAAATACTCGAGCGGCTTGCCGCAAACGACGCCGATGGTGCTGAAGCAGCGGTTTTGAAGCATCTCGAACGCTCGCGGGCGCTCTACACGAAGTAGTTCACGGCATGTGGCTCCATCACCGGCGATATCCAAAGCGCCTCTACGGCTGAAGCTTCGTTCAAGCCGCCGCTCGGCAGCAATCGGCCGGCTCATACTCACTTGGAAATGCTCTTGGCAAAGGCCTGGAACAGGGCAAATCCGCTCGGCCAGTCCTCAAGCCCACTGCCGCCATTGATATGGCCGAGTGCTCCGACCTCGGCAATGTGGCTTCCCCACTCAGCCGCCCGTAGGCGGGCATGTTCAATCTTGCCATAAGGGTCGTTGGAACTTGCAACGACGAGAGAGGGAAAACGGAGCCTGCCTTTTGGCGGGCCGGTGAAAGCGCCAGCCTCCGCTGGGAAGGCTTCGGACTGTGGATCGGGCACCGCCACAAGGAAGGCGCCTGCTACGGGAAGAGAAGAAAAGCGCTGCCAATGGACGACCAGAAGACACGCCAGACTGTGCGCTACCAGCAGCGGCGCATTTTTCGTGGCGGCGACGGTTTGCTCCAGCGCTGCGGCCCAGTCGGCAAGATCCGGCTTATCCCAGCTCTTCGGTTGAAAACGGATCGCTTCGGGATTTGCCCGCTCCCAATGCGTTTGCCAATGGGTTTCCCCTGATCCTCCAATACCGGGCAGTATGATGATGTCGGCCATGCTTTTCTCCTTTCATGCCAGGACGATGGCGTCTTCCATCTGTCTCTGGAATAGGCAATCATCGGAAAACACATCCGATTTCCGATGAACTAAAGGTCACAGCATGCCACCTGCCCAGAACGGTCGCTTCCTGCTCGATCCGACCGATATCGCCATCATTGAAGCCTTGCAGGAGGATGGACGCATTGCGATTTCTGAACTTGGGCGCAAGATTGGATTGTCTCAACCGGCGACGTCGGAGAGAGTGAAGCGGCTGGAAGAACGTGGCATCATCGCCGGCTACGGTGCACGTATCGATGCCGCCCGGCTCGGGTTGGGAATGATGGCGATCGTGCGCCTGCGCACGACGCACGAGCACATCCGCGCATGTTTGAAACAGTTTTCCGAGATGCCGCATGTCATAGAAGTGTTGCGGCTGACGGGAGAGGACTGCTTTTTCTTGAAGGTTCTCGTCCCGTCACCGGGAGACCTCGAGACGCTGGTGGATTCGATTGCGCGGTTCGGGGCCGTAACGACGTCTCTCGTCTTGCGTGGCGAGCCGCCGAAATTCATCGGGCGCACGCTCATCCAGCAGGTTTAGGAATTTCAAGCGTAAAGCCGATCGAGCGGATTTTACGGAGAAAGAGAACGGACGAACTTCGAACCAAGATGAGGGTTGCCTGTGCACCAATCGATGCCGACAGAGACAGGGGTTTTGCAGTTCCTAAAAATCTGTGACAGCTTCTATCCCGCTGATGCGGTAGATGCTTCCATTTCCCAGCAAAGGCAATGGTACGATGCGCTTTGTGCGCGGTTCGACCAGCACGTGCCTGAGGGACTGACGAGTGCCGATGCCCTCGTTTCCGACCGGATAGCGACACGGCATTACCGGCCGAAGGCGATCAGGACAGAGACTGCCCTGCTTTATCTGCATGGTGGCGGCTTTGTCGTGGGATCGCTTGAAAGCCATCATGCGATCTGCGCCGAGATTGCGGATTTTGCCGGTGCCGAACTCGTTTCGGTCGATTATCGCCTTGCGCCAGAAAATCGATGGCCGGCGCAAACGGATGATTGTTTCGAGGTGTTGAAACACCTGCTCGTCTCGGGCCGGCAGGTCGTGCTGATCGGCGACAGTGCTGGCGGCAATCTCGCCGCTGGATTGGCGATCAGAGCACGGCAGCAGCGATTGGGCGGCATTACCGGCCAGGTGCTGATCTATCCGGCACTTGGCGGAGATCTTCTATCCGGTTCCTACAGGGAAATGCAAAATGCACCGGGGCTGAGAACGTCGGACGTCGCCTATTACCGTGCGATGGTGAAGGCTCCCCCAGGCGATCCTGTCGCCGAACCCCTTGCCGCCGCCTCATTTGCGGAGCTGCCGGCCGCCTTCATCACCGTCGCTCATTTCGATCCGCTGCGTGACGATGGCCGCCGCTACGCGGCAAAGCTTGCCAGGGCCGGTGTTGAGGTCTGGTTCCGCGAAGAGCCGCAATTGGTGCACGCCTGGCTGAGAGCCCGTCATATGAGCGATGGAGCCCGCGTCGCCTTTCGGGCAGTGTGCGAGGCGGCCAGCCGTTTTGCTGCAGCATGATCATTACATCAGGTCCCGGGCGATCCGCTTTTCTGCGAATTTCTTTTCAAAGACCTTGTTCTCGCCTTCATAGGCCGTGACGACGGCGCTGATCATCCAACGCGTCTTAGTGCAGGAGATCCTGGCCGTCGACACGGTGCGTATGGACCAGGCGGGGCGCTGCATCTCGCACGTCCATGTGGAAATGCCGGTCATCGAAAGAGGATCGTCAGGTGCGATCGACCAGACTTCCTGCCTCACCTGCCGTGTCGAAAGCCCGGTCTGGGGATGCTCGAAAAGACCGGTGTCCTCATGGATGTGATAATGGGTCAAATTGGTGCAGAGATCACGGACGACCTGTCTCTTCGTGGCGGCAGGAGCGTGCTCGATATATTTCGGCAGTGGATCAGGATCGTCAGGCGCCTTCATCTCGATCCGTTGATGGTCGCCCAGTTTGGGAAGCGCAAGGCCGATCGAGGCCACATCGATGCTTACGCCAGTGTTCTCCGGCGGTGGCAGTATCAGCGGCCAATAGGCAGTCGAGAGCGAAAGGCGGATGCGGTGACCGCGGCGGACGCGATAGCCGCAGGCATCAAGGACGATGCGCACCGTGGTCCGTTCTCCCGCCTTCAGCGGTTCCGGCGCGGCATTGCTGTCGCGATGAGCAAGGTTGAGCACGCCGAACGAGATGCGTGTGGCTGTCCCGTCGGGATGAACATCGACCAGACGAACGCAAAGATTGGCGGTCGCCGCCGTTGAGCGAAGAGAAAGCGTGAGTTCCGGCCGGCCAAGATAGTCATGGTCCTCGGCAAGCGGCAGGGTTTCGAAAACGAGAGACCCCGCATCATCGCCGCGCTGGTCGAGAGCCATCTCCGCATCCGGCTTAAGCGTAAAATATTCGCCTGATGCCGTGCCGGTATCGAGTGGTGAACGCAGATAGACGGGATGCTCCGGCGCCTGGGGGATCGGCATTCCCTCAGTCAGCCGGCCGAACTGCTCGACATAAAGGCACTGCATCTTTGGGGGCTCCCAGACATCCTTGGTAATCCAAAAGCCGGGATCGAAAACCCGGCGCGGTGCCGGCCGGACGGCATCGAGGATATAGGCGCGCACCTGCGGCAGCCGATCGACGCCGTTTTTGTCGCCACGCAGCCAGCGGTCCCACCAGGCAATTGCCTCTCCGTGAAAGTCGGTGCGTGGCTTTGGCCAGGCGAAATGCGGGTATTTGTGAACCCATGGCCCGATGAGCGCCTTGGCTTTGCTGCCGAGACCTTCCACCGCCATCAGCGGCGTATTGCGGTAGCCATCGGCCCAACCGGCGATGACAAGTGCGGGAATGTCGACGCGGGAAAAATCTTCCGAAATCGAGCCATGACGCCAAAAGTCGTCCTTGCGCTGATGCTTGAGCCACTCTTCCATGAAGAAGGGTTCGCGCTCAAGGCGTTGCAGCCACATTTCCTTCCAGCGGTCGCCGACGATTGCAGGGTCGGGCGGGCGTGATTGATAACCGAGCATGGTTGCGGCCCAGGAAAGCTGGGCCGAAAGATGGCATCCATTTTTGTAGTGGATGTCATCGTTGAAACGATCGACTGTCGAAGCGATGGAGATGATCGCTTTGAGGGCCGGCGGGCGAAGGGCTGCGACCTGGAGACTGTTGAACCCGCCCCAGGAAATACCCATCATGCCAACAGAACCGTTCGACCAGGGCTGAGCAGCGATCCAGGCGATCAGTTCGCAGGCGTTGGCGAGTTCGAGTTCGGTATATTCGCCGTCAATGACATCGTCGGATTCGCCCGACCCTCTGATGTCGACGCGCACCCCCGCAATCCCCGCAGCGGCGAAGACGGGATAGGTCGATTCATCACGAAGGCTGGTGCCGTCGCGCTTGCGGTAAGGCAAGAACTCCAAGACCGCCGGCACGGGATCAGCCACTGCGTCGTCAGGCATCCAGATGCGCGCTGCAAGCTGCGAACCGTCCTTCAGGGCGATCCAATGGTTTTCGATGGTCGTGAAGCCGCGTTCGGTCATGGTGTCCTGGTCAGCAAACGGGAATGTGAACTGGGAACAGTCGGCCCCTGAATTCAATTGCCGGCACTCTCCATCCTGCGTGTGGTGAGCACCCGCTCAAGCCAGCCGATCTTCATCTCGGGTACGGATTTGAGCAGGAGATCGGTATAGGCGTCGAATGGCGGGGAGAGCACCTTCGATTTTGGTCCGAAGCGGACGAGCTTGCCACGATGCATCACTGCAACGCTGTCGGCGATCGCCCGCACAATAGCGATATCGTGGGTGATGAAGATGTAGGAAAGCTGCGATTCTTGCTGCAGTCGCAGAAGAAGGTTCAAGATGCCTTCTGCAACCAGCGGATCGAGCGCGGAAGTAGGCTCGTCGCAGAGGATGAGGTCCGGTTTGGCGGCAAGTGCCCGAGCAATGGCGACACGCTGCTTCTGGCCCCCTGAAAGCTCCGCCGGGTAGCGATCGATGAAGCCGTTGCCCATCTCTATCTGGTCAAGCAGTTCCTTGACCCGAGCAGTCTTGGCTGCCCCGCGCAGGCCGTAGTAGAACGCAAGTGGCCGGCCGATGATGTCGCGCACCGTCTGGCGCGGGTTCATCGCCGTGTCGGCCATCTGATAGATCAGCTGGATCCGCCTCAGATCGTCGTGCGAGCGGCTTTTGACATTCTGCGTCAGAGGATTGCCGTGGAAGAACACCTTGCCGTCGCTCGGTGGCAGAAGACCGGTGATGACGCGCGCAAGCGTCGACTTTCCGGAACCGGATTCGCCGACGACGGCAAGTGTCTGGCCCCTTGGAACATGCAGCGAGACATCGTGCAGTACCTTGAAGCCGTTGGAATATTCAGCGCTGACATGGTCGACCTTCAAGAGCGCATCGGACTGGTCGGGTGCTTCTTCTCGAGCGGCCTGACGCACATTGACGAGAGCGCGCGTATATTCTTGCCTCGGAGCCTCGATGATCTGCTGTACGCTGCCATACTCAACCTGCCTGCCATAGCGCAACACCATGATGTCGTCGGAAATCTGAGCGACCACGGCGAGGTCGTGGGTGATATAGAGTGCTGCCGTGCGTGTCTGCTCGATTGCATGCTTGATTGCGGCAAGGACATCGATCTGTGTCGTGACGTCGAGCGCTGTCGTCGGCTCGTCAAAGACGATGAGTTCGGGATTGGGGCAGAGCGCCATGGCCGTCATGGCGCGCTGCAACTGACCGCCGGAGACCTGATGGGGAAAGCGATCTCCGAAGGTCTCGGGGTGCGGCAGGCCAAGCACCCGAAACAGGTAGATTGACCTTTCCTTCGCTTCCGCTTTGGTCATGAGCCCATGTTTCACCGAAGCCTCGATCACCTGATCGCCAAGCCGGTGTGCGGGATTGAACGCGGCTGCCGCCGACTGTGCGACATAGCAGACGCGCGCACCGCGGATTTTTCGGATGCCGTTTTTGTCGAGCGCCAGGATATCGGTGCCGTCGAGACGAACCTCACCGCCCGTGATTTCGGCACCGCCTCGCCCGTAGGCCAGGGCAGAAAGGCCGATCGTCGATTTGCCGGCACCCGATTCGCCGATGAGGCCAAGAACCTTGCCCCTTTTAAGGTCGAAGGACACGTCATCGACGATCGTCACGCGCTTCGGCGCCTCGCCCGGCGGATAGCTGGTCGCTTCGATCTTAAGATTGCGGACGCAAAGAAGCTCAGGCATCGCCGCGCCCTCCCTTGAGGCTGGACGTACGTTTCAATAGCCAGTCGACGACGAGATTGACGCAGATGGCAAGGCCCGCGATCGCCGAACCGGGAACAAGGGCTGCGGATATTCCGAAGATGATGCCGTCCTTGTTGTCCTTGACCATGCCGCCCCAATCGGCTGCCGGCGGCTGAATGCCGAGACCGAGGAAGGAAAGCGTCGACAAGAACAGGATCGAGAAGGCGAAACGCAAGCCAAATTCGGCAAGTAATGGTGTCAGCGTATTTGGCAGGATCTCGCGGAAGATGATCCAGGTCTTGCCTTCGCCGCGCAATTTCGCTGCTTCGACGAACTCCATGACGGCGACATCAAGCGCGACCGCCCGACCGAGACGGAAAACGCGGGTGGAATCGAGAATTGCCATCACGAGAATCAGCACGATCAGGTTCTGCGGCAACACCGCCAGCACAACGAGCGCGAAGATCAGCGTCGGGATCGACATCATCAGATCGTTGACCCGTGAGAAGACCGTATCGATCCATCCACGCGAAACGGCCGCCGTGAAGCTCAAGATGATTCCGAGCGAGAAGGAGATGATCGTTGCGGCAAGCGCGACGAAAAGCGTCGTGCGGGCGCCAAATATCAGACGTGAAAGAATGTCACGGCCGAGATTGTCGAGCCCGAAGAAAAACTGGCCATCGGCAATCTGCCAGACGTTTCCGACCACTTCCGTTTCGCCATAGGGGGCAATCCAGGGCGCAAAGATCGCGCAGATGAAGGCGGCAGCAATGCCGGATATACCGATCCAGGCCGTGATGGGAACATTTGGCAATCTCATCGCGGGTGCCTCAGTCGCGGGTTGGCGATGATGGCGAGGATATCGGCCACCATGTTCAGGAGGATATAAACGGCAGCGAAGATGAGGCCGCAGGCCTGCACGACGGGCATGTCGCGAACCGTGACGGCATCGACCATATACTGACCCATGCCAGGATAGACGAAGACGACCTCGACAACCACGACGCCAACGACGAGATAGGCAAGGGTGAGCGCCACGACATTGATGATCGGCGCCAGCGCGTTGGGAGCTGCGTGCTTGACGATTGACCGGAAGGCACCGAGGCCCTTGAGCTCGGCGGTTTCCATGTAGGCTGAAGACATGACGGAAAGGATGGCAGCGCGCGTCATTCGCATCATATGCGCCAGGACGACGAGAACGAGAGTAGCCGTGGGCAGCGCGATCGCCTTCAGCCGGTCGACAAGGCCCATGCTTTCATAGACGGTCGCCGGAAAGGTCGCGACGCCGAATTTGACGGCGAAGAAAAGGATCAGGAGATAGCCAATGAAGAATTCAGGTAGCGAAATCGCCGCCAGGGAGATGATGTTGATGATCTTGTCCGGCACACGGTTGCGGAAATGGACGGCGATCATACCAAGACCCACGGCAAGCGGTACCGAGATGACCGCAGAGAAGCCCGCAAGTAAGAGTGAATTGCCAAGGCGCTTGCCGATCTGCTCGCTGACGGAATTCTTACTGGCCCATGACGAGCCGAAGTCACCCCGCAGGGCATCGCCGAGCCATTCGAAATAGCGCGTCGTTACCGGACGGTTCAACCCGAGATCCTGACGAATATTGGCGACGGCTTGGGGGGTTGCGGACTGGCCGAGATAGGTTGTCGCGAAATCGCCGGGCAGTGCTTCCAATCCACCGAAGATCACGACGGAGACGGCAATGAGCAGGACGATGCTGAGCATGACGCGCTCGACAACAAGGGCAAGCAGAGGAAAACGCTGCTTGAACCTCAGGCCGGGCAAGATGTGACCTGATGGAGGATTGGACATGGCAATGGCCTCGTGCTGAAACGTCGGGAGGACCGCAGGGGGCAAGCCCGCGGTCCTGGCTGCGTTAGAGATGAGGGGCGTCAACCCCTTCACGTGCTAGGTGTCCAGCCAGACGCGGGTCGCCACGTAACCGTTCGACATGTCGTTGCCGATATCGTGAACATAGCCTTTTACCTGCTTGGTGGAAGCATTCACGAAGTCGTTGAACATCGGCAAGATGAGTCCGCCTTCGTCACGCACCATCATCGCCATGGTCCGGTACATGTCCTTGCGCTTGGTCTCATCGAGTTCGGCACGGGCCTGTAACAGCAGCTTGTCGAAATCCGGACGCTTGAAGCGGGTATCGTTCCAGTCGGCTGTCGAGAGATAGGCGGTGGAGTACATCTGGTCCTGCGTCGGCCGGCCGCCCCAATAGGAAGTCGAGAAGGGCTGGACGTTCCAGACGTTGGTCCAATAACCGTCGCCGGGCTCGCGCTTGACCTCGATGGCGATGCCCGCCTTCTTGCAGCTTTCCTGATAGAGAACGGCCGCATCGACTCCACCGGGAAAGGCCACCTCGGAGGTGCGCAGAAGAACAGAGCCGCTGTGTCCGGATTTCTTGTAGTGGAATGCCGCCTTGTCGGGATCATAGGCGCGTTGCTCGATGCCCTCGGGAAACAGCGCATAGGTATTGTTGATCGGGAAATCGTTGCCAACCTTGCCATAACCGCCAAGGATCTTCTTGACCATGCTTTCACGGTCCATGGCGTATTTCAGCGCGAGGCGAAGGTCATTGTTGTCGAACGGCGCGGTATCGCAATGCATGATGAAGACGTAATGGCCGCGGCCGGAGGTCGACAGGATCTCCACGTTCGGTGCACGCTTCAAGAGATCGACTGTCTTCGGATCGACGCGATTGATATAGTGCACCTGGCCCGACGACAGCGCTGCGATACGGGCGGTAGCATCATTCATGCCGATGATTTCGATAGAATCGACAAAACCGCGGTCGGAACGCCAGTCATCCTTGTTCTTCTCGAAAGTCGCGCGAACACCTGGCTCGAAGCTCGTCAGCTTGTAGGGGCCGGTGCCGATCGAGGCGGACGGATCGTCATTGCCGCCATTTGGCTGGATCACCAGGTGATAGTCGGTGAGCAGCAGCGGCATGTCGGCATTGCCTTCGCTCAGCGTCAATACGAGATTGCCGCCATCCGCCTTGATATCCTTGATCGACCCCAGCACGCCAAGGGCGCCGGATTCGGACTTTGCGTCCGTGTGGCGCTTCAGCGTCGCGACGACGTCGTCGATTGTCATTTCCTTGCCGTCGTGGAATTTGACGCCCTTGCGGATCTTGAAGGTCCAGATCGCCGCATCCTTCGACGGCTCCCAGGATTCGGCAAGCGCAGGGACTGCAGCCCCGGTCAGCGGGTCGGATTCAACCAGCATGTCGCCCCAGCAGCGGCCGACGCAGAACATGAACTGCGACAAGAACTTTGCCGGATCCTTGGAATCGGTTGCCGCCCCACCTTCGAGGCCGAGCTTCAGATGACCGCCACGCTTGGGCTCGGCTGCCTGTGCGCTTTCGGTAAAGAGTTTGTCGGCAACAGCCAGGGCAATGCCTGCTGCCATCGCACGTCCGATAAATTCACGGCGGCTCAGTCCACCGGCGGTTACGCGACTTGTGAGATATTTCGTATAGCCGTTCATTCCCCTGTTCCTTCTTCTTGATGCGTTGACAGAACTTTCGAGCAATTGGCGGCATGCGGTTTCCTCTTCCGCCTCCGCCGCCTAAGATCATGCGGAAAAAATGGCGGTTGCCGCCGCCTCGTCACTTTCCTTTCCACATTGGGGTTCGCTTCTCCGCGAAAGCCCGCGCGCCTTCCAATTGGTCTTCGCTCGAGTAGAGGGCATCGACTGTTGCAAGCTGCCGTTTCGTGATCTTGTTCATGGCAGTCTGAAACGTTGTTCCCTCTGCTTCGCGCACGATTTCCTTGATGGCGGCATAGACAAGCGGCGGTCCGCTTTCGAGCAGCCGGCCAAGTTCCCATGCACGGTCCATCAATTTGTCGGCCGCGACAACCTCGTTGACGAAGCCCCAGCGATGGGCCTCGTAAACGTCGAGCCAGCGTCCCGTCAGGAGCATGTCCATCGCGATATGGTAGGGGATGCGCTTGGGGAGCTTGACGGATGCTGCATCCGCAACGGTTCCCGAGCGGATTTCCGGCAGCGCAAAGGTCGCATGTTCAGCCGCGACGATCAGATCCGCCGAAAGGGCAATCTCCAGTCCGCCGCCACAACAGATGCCGTTGACTGCACAGATGATCGGCTTGTTCAGATCGCGCAGTTCCTGCATCCCGCCGAATCCCCCGATGCCGTAGTCGCCATCGACGGCATCGCCCGCCGCCGCCGCCTTGAGATCCCAGCCTGCGGAGAAGAACTTTTCCCCAGCCCCGGAAATGATGGCAACGCGCAGGGCTGAATCGTCTCGAAAGTGGCGGAAAAGAACGCCCATCTCGCGGCTTGTTGCAAGATCGATGGCGTTCGCTTTGGGCCGATCTATGATGACCTCGAAAATGCCGCCGTCGCGTCTCGTGAGAATGGAGCCGCTCAACTTCTGCTACCTCCTTCGCCGTATTAGGGCGTCGACTGCGACAACGCCCTTGTCTTCAGGAAGAACCAATAATGGATTAATGTCGAGTTCTTCCAGACGCGCGGCATTCTTTACGACATAGTCTGCCGCTGCTGAGACAGCTGAGACAACCGCTTCGAGATCGCCTTTTGGACGTCCACGATAGCCGCGGATCAATTTTCCGACCTTCAGACGTGAAATCGTCTCCCTTATCGCCGTTCTTGTCGTTGGAAGCGGCAAAATGGCGTAATCTTCAAGCAGTTCCACCAAAATTCCGCCCGAACCGACTGTGAGCGTTAATCCGAAGACAGGATCGCGTGTTGCTCCGATGATCAGCTCGGCGACGCTGTGCTCCACCATCTTTTCGACCAGGAAACCGTTGGTGCTGCGCATTGATGTGGCTGCGTCGAATACCTCCGTTGCGTCCTTTAAGTTGAGCGCCACCGCACCCGCCTCAGTCTTGTGCTCAATGGCGAGCCCCTTGAGCGCGACGGGATAGCCAAGCTCGTCGGAGCGCTTCATTGCCTCTTGCGCAGAATGGGCCACGAATCCGGCAGGGACGACAACACCAAAGGCCGAGAGCGCTGCCTTTGCATCGGCTTCATCCAAGGTTTCGATCTCGCCTTCGACTTGTGGCACGTCGAGAAGACGCGGCGCGGGTGGAGCACTCCATTCCCGGGCGATGCGGCTTGCGATTTCGGACGCTGCAAGCGTTTCGCAAAGGCCGCAAAAGGGCACGACACCTCTCGCCATCAGACTCACGGCACGATCTTCAGGCATGTTTTCGGGAAGTGTCGCGACAACGCCTGCAAGCGTGCCTGTGGAGGTTGAAGCGTCAACGATCGCATCGACCGTCGTCGTCCAGTCGGTGACAACGCATCGGTCGGTCCGTGGGAAATCAAGCACGACGAGATTGAGCGCATAGCCGCCCTCAAACATTGCCGTAAAAGCGTCCGTCTGGCGAGCGAGGTCGCCCCAGGCAAAAGTGTGGTAGTCCAGGGGATTGGACAGGGTGACCATTTCCCCGAGCGCGAGACGAAGCGGCTCGAGCTGCCCGGGCCGCAAGGCACGAAATTCCAGGGCGCGACCGACGGCGGCATCTGCCATCAGCGACGCTTCACCACCTGAACAGCTCATTGACGAGATCGTATTGCCCGTAAGCGGTCCGGCAACATGCAGGAGCTTTAGCGTTTCCAGCAATTCCGGTAGCGAGTCGACACGGCCGATCCCCAGACGGCCAAGAACAGCATCGGCGACCGCGTCGCTGCCAGATAGCGAAGCCGTATGAGAAACCGTGGCTCGTTTGGCCTGTTCGGATTTCCCGACCTTGAGTGCAACGACCGGCTTTTTCAGTTCGCATGCTCGTAGCGCGAGGTCCTGGAGCGCCCGCAAGCTTCCGAAACCCTCTATGTGAAGCCCGACTGCGGTGACGCGAGGGTCCTCGAGCAGCGCATAGGCGAGGTTTGAAAGGGAGGTCTGCGCCTGGTTGCCGACCGTGGCCAGATAGGCGATGGGCAGCCCGCGCGTCTGCATGGTCAGGTTGAGCGCGATATTCGAAGATTGAGTGAGGATTGCAACGCCGCGGTCGACGCGTTGCATCCCATGCTGGTCGGGCCAGAGCAATGCGCCATCGAGACCGTTAATCAGGCCATAGCAGTTCGGCCCGAGGATCGGCATGTCGCCGGCCGCCGCAAGCAGGCGCCTTTGAAGATCGGCACCGTCGGCCAATTCGCCGACCGCCTCGCTGAAGCCCGACGCGTAACAGACTGCACCGCCTGCTCCCCTTGCAGCAAGATCTCTGACAATGTCGAGGGTCAGCATTCTGTTGACGCCGACAAAAGCGGCATCTGGCGCGGCGGGCAGCTCCATCGCCGAACGATAACAGCGCCGTCCATGAACCTCTTCGAGTTTCGGGTGGACGGGCCAGACCTCTCCACCAAATCCCATTCGATCGCATTGCTCGATGACCCGATGGGCCTCGCGACCGCCGAAGACAGCGATCGTTTGAGGTCTGAGCAGGCGGTCGAGCGGGCGCTGGGTCATCGTTTCATGCTCCGAATGGCCGCAGCAGCTCACGGCTGATGATGTGGCGCTGGATCTCGGATGTGCCGTCCCAGATGCGCTCGACCCGCGCATCCCGCCAGAAACGGGCAATCGGCAGATCGTCCATCAGCCCCATCCCGCCGAAGATCTGGATTGCTTCGTCCGTTACACGCGCAAGCATTTCGGAAGCGTAGAGCTTTGCCGAGGCGATCTCGCGGTTGGCGCCACTACCTTGATCGAGCCTCCAGGCTGCAGCAAGCGTCAGCCAATCGGCCGCATCGATCTCGGTGATCATGTCCGCGAGCTTGAAAGAAACACCCTGATTGGACCCGATCGGCTTGCCGAACTGCCGGCGCTCGGCAGCGTAGGGAAGGGCCATGTCGAAGACGCGTCGAGCCCGTCCGACGCAGGTGGCGGCGACTGTCAGTCGCGTGCCGTAGAGCCATTCATTGGCGATATCCAAACCGCGATGGACCTCGCCCAGCACCTGGGTTTCGGGAAGCCGGCAATCGGTGAAGTTCAAGATGCAATTGTGGTAGCCGCGATGCGATATGGAATCGTATCCCTTGAGGATTTCAAAGCCCGGAGTGCCGCGGTCGACGAGGAAGGCCGTGATCTTCTTCTTCGTGCCCTTCTGTGTCTCCTCCTGGCCGGTTGCGGCAAAGACGATGACAAAATCGGCGACGTCGGCATGCGAGATGAAATGCTTCGTCCCATTGAGGATGAAATCTCTCCCTTGGCGGCGGGCCGCACACTTCATGCCGCGCATGTCGGAACCGGCGTCCGGTTCGGTAATTGCAAGCGCGTCGATCCGCTCGCCGCGCACAGCCGGCAGCAGATACCGGTCCCGCTGGTCACCTTCGCAGGCCATGAGAATACCCGAGGGACGACCGAAGAAGAACGTCAGAGCCATCGAGCCGCGGCCAAGCTCCCGCTCCACTAAAGTAAATGTGGTATGGTCGAGCCCGGCGCCGCCAACCTCTTGCGGGAAATTGCAGGCGTAAAAGCCGAGTTCGATTGACTTGCGCCGGATCGCCTGGGCAAGTTCAGGCGCGACGAAGCCGGTGCGCTCGACGGCGTTCTCATGCGGATAGATTTCCGTCTCGACGAAGCCGCGGACCGTTTTGACGATCATCTCCTGTTCTTCGTTGAGGGCAAAATTCATGACGACTCCCAACGTTTCTGGCCGACATGGCGGCCGACCCCTTCAGGACGGGGGAGAGCTGCATGGGCAGCAGCGATGGCCCCGGCCTTCTCAAGCACCTCAGCTGCGGCGGGTATCGCTTTGCCGGCCTTTGTGTCGACATGCAGCAACATGTGCTCGGCGGTCGCAATCGCGTCGCCGGCCTCCGTGTCATGGATCGTGTGGAACACCTGCAACCGCTTTTCATCGACTGCAAGCACCTGGCAGGTTGCATGGATCACCTGGCCAAGCCTGGCCTCTTTGAGATGGCGGATATGGGTCTCCACCGTATAATAGCTTTGCCCCGCCTCGACATAGGCGAGGTCAACACCGATGAGGCGCAAGAGGGCATCCGAAGTGTCGCCGAAAACCTGCAGGTAACGGTGCTCGGTCATATGGCTATTATAGTCGACCCAGGCGGGGCTGACCTTGGTTTCGACCAGCCGCAGGGGTTGCGAAAGATCGGATGTTGCCTTCTTCTTCCCGCCCGCTGCCCAGAGCGAGTGCTCGAAATCCTTCAGCAGCTTTCCAGCACCCCAGCCCTTGCCGCCATTGCCACCCTTGAGGGCCTGAAGGATACCGACGAGATTCTCGTCGCGAATTCGTTCGAGTTCGCGAATGGAACGGCCGGCTGCCTGCTCGTCGGACTGCAGGCCGATCTTTTCGACAAGCGCGTCGTCGAGATCGACCACTTCGGTGAGCTTCGTCCAAGGCCATGCCAGGCAGGGACCGAACTGTTGGAGAAAGTGGCGCATGCCAGCCTCGCCACCTGCAATCCGATAGGTCTCGAAGAGACCCATCTGTGCCCAGCGCAAGCCGAAGGAATAGCGGATCACGTCGTCAAGCGTCTCGACTGTGCAGATATCGTCATGGATCAACCAGAGGGCTTCACGCCAGAGCGCCTCGAGAAGACGGTCGCCGACGAAAGCCTCGATCTCCTTGGCGATGTGAACGCCCTTCATGCCAATCGGCGGCAATTTTTCCATTGCGGCCTTGATCGTCGCCATCGCCGTCTTCTCGCCGCCGACGATCTCGACCAGTGGCAGGAGATAGACCGGATTATAGGGATGGGCGACGAAGAGGCGTTCCGGATACTGCATGTCCTGCTGAAGATCCGTCGGCAGCAGGCCCGAGGTCGAGGAACCAATCAAGGCGTCCGGTCGCGCTGCCGCGTCGATCTGGGCCAGGACGCTCCGCTTCAAGTCGAGCCGTTCGGGCACGCTTTCCTGGATCCAGTCGGCATCGACGACGGCTTCTTCCAGACTGCCGCAGAAGGTCAGGTTGCCGCGTCGCGGCAGCGGTGCACCTGTCAGCATCGCATAAGCGCGTTCGGCATTGTCGAGGACCTCGCCGATGATGCGGCGCGCGTCAGGATGCGGATCAAAGACGTCAACGTCGATACCGGCCAGAAGGAAGCGGGCAATCCATCCGCCGCCGATGACACCACCGCCTATGCAGGCTGCCTTGTTGATCTTGATCATCCGCTCCTCAGCGCTTCGTCAGTTTCAGTTTCTTTCGGACCTCTTCTGGTCCGATGATGCGCGCGCCCATGCCTTCGACCACCTGGACGGCCTTTTCGACAAGCTGTGCGTTGGTGGCAAGCATGCCCTTGCCGGCGTAGAGATTGTCCTCGAGGCCGACACGGACGTTTCCGCCAGCGAGAATAGCCGCTGCCGGATAGGCCATGGCGTTGCGGCCAATCGAGAAGGCCGAAAAAGTCCAGCTCTGCGGCACGTTGTTGACCATCGCCATGAAGGTATTGAGATCGTCGGGCGCCCCCCACGGGATGCCCATGCAGAGCTGGATCAGCACCGGGTCCTCGATCAGGCCTTCTTCGGCAAGCTGCTTGGCAAACCAGAGATGGCCGGTGTCAAACGCCTCGATTTCCGGCCGCACACCAAGATCGGTCATCTTTTTCGCCATCGCGCGCAGCATGCCTGGTGTGTTGGTCATGACATAGTCGCCGAGACTGAAGTTCATGGTGCCGCAGTCGAGCGTGCAGATTTCGGGCAGGCATTCGCCGACATGGCTGACACGCTCGCTGGCGCCTGCCATGTCGGTCCCTTTCGGGTTGAGGGGCAGAGGCGTTTCAACATTGCCGAAAATGAGATCCCCGCCCATGCCGGCCGTCAGATTGAGCACGACGTCGATCTCAGCGGAGCGGATGCGATCGGTGACTTCCTTGTAGAGATCGTTGCGCCGGCTTGCGGCACCTGTGTCCGGATCGCGGACATGGCAGTGAACGACCGCCGCCCCAGCCTTGGCGGCGTCGATCGCGGAATCGGCGATCTGCTTGGGCGTAACGGGAACGTGGCTGGATTTCGAGACCGTATCGCCGGCGCCGGTTACGGCACAGGTGACGAAGACATCGCGGTTCATTGCTAGAGGCATCATGTTCTCCCTCGCATTGAGGCCATTACGCGGCAAAGCCCTCGCTATTGCTTTGCACAAACGGAACCAGATGATACAATATGGGAAATCGTGGAGAGTTCATGCTGACCCGATCGACCGAACGGCTCGATATCGATCTTCTGATTTTGCCGGAAACCAACCTGATCCTGATCGCCTCCGTGATCGAGCCGTTGCGAGGCGCCAACCGCATTTGCGGCAGCGAGATCTATCGCTGGCGTCTATTGACCCTGGATGGCAATCCGGCTCCAACGACCAGCGACATCCCGGTTCCCGCTTGTGCGGCCTTCAAGCCAACGGCCGATACGGCGCCACTCTTCGTACTCGCAAGCTACAACTGGAGGCAAAGCGCCACTGCGGCGGTGAAAATGCATCTTTCGCAAGCTGCGCGCCACCGAACGATGATCGCCGGCATAGAATCCGGAACGTGGCTGCTTGCCGAAGCAAGCCTTCTTGATGGCTATTCTGCAACGATCCACTGGGAAGATTTCGAAGATTTCGCGCTTGCCTACCCGCAAGTCCGTGCCTCAAGGGAGCGTTTCGTCATCGATGGCAAACGGCTGACCACTGCCGGCTCATTGCCGACCGTCGATTTGATGCTCGAGGTGATCCGGCAGCGGCAAGGCTATACGCTGGCGCTGGAAGTCAGCCGGCTCTTCAGCTACGAACAAGCAAATTTCCATTCCGAGCACGAGCTTTCCCCATCGACCGTCAGTTTGCGGATGCGCGATCCGCGCGTCGCTCACGCGATCCGGTTGATGGAAGACAACGTCGAGCAGCCTTTGGTTCTGGCCAGGCTTGCGCGCCGCGTCGGCATCAGCGCGCGTCACCTGCAGGGACTCTTCCAGGAGAGCATTGGCGCGCCGCCACATGTGCACTATCTGGCACTGCGGTTGAATGCTGCCCGTCGCAAGGTGATCGAGACAAAGGCATCTTTTGCCGATATCGCCGCCGCGACCGGCTTCAATTCGGCTTCCGCCTTTGCCCGGAGCTACCGGGCAAGCTTCTCCGAAAGCCCCTCCGAAACCCGGCGTCGCCTCCGCCGTCGCGTCATGGTGACGCAAGAGCGGCCATAGGCTGGAAGGCCTCTCGCACGCTTTCGGCCAGTTCCTGGATCGCCGCGGTGGAATGATGCCGGCTGCGGCGCAATACGACCCGGGATGAATCGACCAGCGGAAAACCGTCAGCACTCGTCAATTCCCGGCATCCGGGCGGGATGTTGCTACGGGAGAGCGTGGTCACTGCAAGCCCGGCGGCGGCCGCGTTTTTCAGCCCGGAACTTGTATCGGCAATGAAGGCAATGCGATATCTGCGGCCATGCTGTTCCAGCGAACGAAGCGCAAAGTCGCGGCACCAGGTCGAATTGCGGTAGATTGCAATCGGCAGCGGATCGGCGTCGTGCATTCGATGCACCATCGAGGTCACCCAGACCGTAGGGTCGATGCAAAGGACTTCGCCGTTGATCTGATTGCTCCAGTCGAAGACGACGGCGAGGTCGAGTTCGTCGCGATCGAGTGCTGCGAGATTATGGGATGTGTAATCACAAGAGATTGTCACCTCGACGGCCGGGTGGCGAACGGAGAATGCAGCAAGTGCGGCCGGCAATACGGTCTGACTATATTCTTCGGGGATACCGATGCGGACAGGCCCATCCAGCGGCTTGGTCCGGATCGTCGCCGCTGCCTCGTTGAGAAGGTCGATCACCCGTCGGGCATAGGGAAGGAGGCGCGTTCCAGCGCCGGTCAGCGCAACGCCGCGCGCGCCCCTTTCAAAGAGCGTTTCGCCGATCGTGTCCTCCAGTCGCTTCACCTGGGCGCTGACAGCCGACTGGGTCCGGCCGATGCGCTGGGCAGCGGCCGAAAAGTTTGATGTTTCGGTCACCACCACAAAAGTCCGCAGCAGGTCGCTTTCAATTGGTTCACGCATGGGCAGCCATAATGAAATCCGATGGCAGACATCTCTACTATTCGTTTGTCTGATGTCAATTAGGGGCGCACACAGATCGTGTCGCTTCAGTCTTGTCCCAGGGCAGCCCGCATGACCATCCCCCTTCAGGCACGATCCTTCGCGATCAGCGAGCACGAAAAAGGCATTGCTCTTGTGGTCGCCGCTACTCTTGCCTGGAGCGCCAGCGGCCTCTATTCGCGGCTCTTGACCGTCGATATGTGGACGACGATCGCCTGGCGATCGTTGTTCGGCGGGCTTTTTCTCCTGATTCCGAGCTTTTTCCTGGAAGGCGGCCTTTCTAGGCGTCAATGGCGCTCGGTTCTCCATCCCTCGGGTCTTGCGATGATTGGATGTCAGACCTTCAGTCAGGCCTGCTTCATCGGCGCACTCTATATGACCAGTGTCGCGAACGTCACGATGATCTACGCCACCGCTCCTTTCATTGCCGCCCTCTTCGGCTGGCTGATCCTGAAGGAGAAAGTCGCAAGGCGGACCCTTGTTGCCGGAGGCATCTGTTTTTCAGGAGTGGCGGTCATCGTGGCTTCGTCCGTCGACGGCGGCACGGGAACCGGCGACCTTCTGGCGCTCGGAATGACCGTCTCATTTGCCCTTGTCATCATCATTCCCCGCATCAACCCGGATGTGCCAAGCCTTCCCCCGACCATCGTGAGTGCGTGCCTCACCCTTGTTCTCTTTGCACCTTTCGGCTCGGTTGGCTCCCTTGATCTTCACAACTGGGTCGTGCTTGCGGCATTCGGGGCTACGAATTTCTCCATTGCACTGGTTCTGTTCCTTGCGGGTGCACGACGTATGCCGCCGGCGGAAGCTGCCCTCGTCGGCACCATGGAAATCGTTCTGACACCTTTCTGGGTCTGGCTGTTGTTTGGCGAGCAACCGCCGGCCGCCACGTTCTTGGGCGGTGCAATCATCCTGGCCGCTGTGCTCTGGCATACGATTGTCGACTTCCGCCGTTGCCGCCGCATGCTCGCAAAGGCTGAGAAATCTCCGTTATAGTTCCAGGCTGATGTTCATAAAATCACGTTCCCGATCGCCTGGTTTCCTTCGATTGGCCGCGCGCGTTTGAGGAAAATCTCGACGGTCCATTTCTGCAATCTTTGCTTGGGGCTCGTTGAGGAGTATTATCTGGAGTTAAGAAGCTAGATCATGAGCGGGATGCGGGCAGACACTGAATGCGCTTTCCTCATCCTGGTCATCAAAAAGGCGAGAAAAGCCCATGGCTTCGGGAGGAAAAAATGAAACGCACAAGAAGTCGGGTCGAGGGGAAAACGTCGCGTCGCAAATTCCTGAGCGGCGCAGCCATGGCCGGCGCGGCGATGATGGCGGCGCCAAGCGTCGTCAAGGCGCAGGGGCCGGTCAACATGCGCTGGCAGAGCACCTGGCCCTCCAAGGATATATTTCACGAGTTCGCACTCGATTTTGCAAAGAAGGTCAACGACATGACCGGCGGCGATCTCAAGATCGAGGTGCTGCCGGCGGGTGCCGTTGTGCCGGCCTTCGGCCTGCTCGACGCAGTCTCCCAGGGGACTCTCGACGGCGGCCACGGCGTGCTCGTCTACCACTACGGCAAACAGACCGCGCTGGCGCTCTGGGGCTCGGGTCCAGGCTTTGCGATGGATGCCAACATGCTGCTTGCCTGGCATAAATATGGCGGCGGCAAGGAGCTGCTTGCCAAGCTTTACGAGTCGATCGGCGCGAACGTCGTCTCCTTCCCCTATGGGCCGATGCCGACACAACCGCTCGGCTGGTTCAAGAAGCCGGTCGCCAAGGCCGAGGATATTCGGGGGCTGAAGTTCCGCACAGTCGGCATTTCGATTGACGTCTTCACCGCTCTTGGGGCCGCGGTGAATGCGCTGCCCGCCGGAGAGATCGTCGCGGCACTCGACCGCGGGCTGCTTGATGCGGCCGAATTCAACAATGCCTCATCCGACCGGGTTCTCGGCTTCCCGGATGTCTCGAAGATCTGCATGCTGCAAGGCTATCACCAAAATGCCGAGCAATTCGAGATCATGTTCAACAAGACCAAGTATGACGGCCTGCCCGACCAGATGAAGGCGATCATCAACAATGCCGTCGAGGCGGCGTCTCAGGACATGGCCTGGAAGGCGATCGACCGCTATTCCAAAGACTATGTCGAGATGCAGACGACCGACAAGGTGAAGTTCTACAAGACTCCGGAGGCGCTCCTCAAAAAGCAACTGGAGGTCTACGACGAGGTGGTGAAGACGAAGGCCCGCGAAAACCCGCTGTTCAAGGAGATTCTTCAATCGCAGATCGCCTTCGCCGAGCGGGCAACGCGATGGGAGCAGGACACGGTCGTCGGTCGGCGGCTCGCCTTTGACCACTACTTCGGACCGAACGGGGTGGCAAAAGAACTCTGAAGGTATGATTGGGATCACCGCGCGGGGGACCCGGTGATGCTTTGCAGTGAGGAAATGCTCTTTCCCGGGGGCACGCGTGTGAACATTCAGCATTTTTTGCTCAAGGTGGATGCAGTCAGCGTGTGGGTCGGAAAAGCTGCGGCTTGGCTCATCATCGCCTTGATGGCGCTCGTTTGCGTCGAGGTTTTCAAGCGCTACATCCTGAACATGCCGACGGCGTGGATCTTTGACGCCAGCAACATGTTCTATGGCACCCTCTTTATGCTCGCCGGAGCCTACGCACTGGCGCAGAATGCGCATGTGCGCGGCGATTTTCTTTATAGCTCGCTAAGGCCCAGGATCCAGGCCGGGCTCGATCTCGTCCTTTACGTCCTTTTCTTCCTGCCGGGCGTCGCCGCCCTTGTTTACGCCGGCTATGACTATGCAGCGCTGTCCTGGCGGATCGGCGAGCATTCGACGGTCACCGCGGAAGGTCCGCCGATCTATTATTTCAAGACGGTCATTCCGGTGGCAGGCGCGCTCGTCATGCTGCAGGGGCTTGCCGAAATGCTTCGCTGCATCGTCTGCCTGAGGACCGGCGAATGGCCGGCCCGGCTCAAGGACGTGGAGGAGATCGACGTTGTTGCCGAGCAGCTTGGGCAAAGCGAGCACGTAGATGCAAAGACGCGCCAGGCAGCGATCGAGCGCGCCCACGACCTAGACCGGGCAGCGCGGCAGCGCGGAATGGGGGGAGACATCGAAACGTGAGCGATCCGTTCCTCGGGCTGATGATGCTGCTTCTCATCGTGGTCGTGATCATGATGGGGTTCCCGACCGCCTTCACGCTGATGGGGCTCGGCATGCTTTTCGGCTTCTACGCCTTCTACAATCCTGCCGAGCACTGGATCGACAATCGGGTCTTTGACCTGATGGTTCAGCGCACCTACGGGGCAATGACCAACGACGTACTGATCTCCATCCCGCTCTTCGTCCTGATGGGCTACGTGATGGAACGCGGCGCGCTGGTCGACAAGATGTTCTACAGCATCCAGCTGTCGTTCCGGCGCGTTCCTGCGTCGCTTGCCGTGGCAAGCCTGATCGTGTGCACGTTCTGGGGAATTGCAAGCGGTCTCGTCGGTGCCGTCGTCGTGCTGATGGGGGTGATCGCCATGAGCCCAATGTTGCGAGCGGGCTATGACGTGAAGCTTGCCTCCGGCGTCATAACCGCTGGCGGTACGCTGGGCATCCTTATCCCACCCTCGGTGATGATCATTGTCTATGCCGCGGTTGCTGGGCAGTCTGTCGTCAAGCTCTACGCTGCGACGATGTTTCCAGGTTTCTTCCTCGCGTTCCTCTATCTCGTCTATATTCTCAGCTGGGCGGTGATCAACCCGAAGGTCGCGCCGGCTTTGCCGGAGGAGCAGATGCAGGTTCCGGTGGCAAGCTGGATGCGCAGTCTTCAAGCGGCCTATTCGCAGAACATGATGCTCGCTCTTTTGCGCGCATTGACCTCGCCTTCCAAGGCAATGGCACTCGAAACGGCTGAGGGACGGCTCACCTACTGGGTGCTCTTCAAGAATTTCTGCGCAAGCCTCGTGCCCTTTTTCTTGACAGCATTCACGCTGCTGCTGGTGTGGTGGTATGTTGTTATCCATCCGCAGGCCTCCGGCGAGACGGAAGTCCCGGAAGGACTGGAGCAGCTCGGAGCGCCTGCGGTGGATGCGGGCGCGGCCGTGGTCAACGGCCCGGCGACGAGCTTCTACGTGTCGTTCGCACTCGTTGCAGCAATCGCTGCTTTGGCCCTTTCACGCTACTACTACAACATGGGTGCGGAGCGGCTTCAGGTGGTAAAGCTTCTGGTTTCCTCCGTCATGCCGCTCGCGCTCCTCACTGTCGTCGTGCTCGCCGTGATCCTGTTCGGTATCACGACTGCAACCGAGTCTGCCGCAGTCGGGGCCGCGGGCGCCTTCCTGTTGGCATTTCAGGCTCGAACGCTCAACTGGAAACGCACGAAGGAAGCCGTATTCCTGACTGCGAAGACGACGGCGATGGTGTGCTGGCTCTTCGTCGGATCCGCACTATTCTCCGCGGTGTTCGCCATTCTGGGAGGGCAGGCGCTGATCGAAGAATGGGTGCTGGCGCTTGAATTGACACCTGTACAGTTCATGATCCTGTCGCAGGCGATCATCTTCATCCTTGGTTGGCCGCTTGAATGGACCGAGATCATCATCATCTTCGTGCCGATCTTCCTGCCGATGCTGAGACACTTCGACATCGACCCCATCCTTTGGGGTGTCCTCGTCTTCGTCAATCTGCAGGCAGCCTTCCTGTCGCCGCCGGTGGCGATGTCGGCATATTATCTCAAGGGCGTTTCGCCGCCGCACGTCACGCTCAACCAGATCTTCGCGGGTATGATGCCCTATATGCTGATCGTCATCCTTTGCATGATCATCATGTATATTTGGCCTGGAATGGCGCTTTGGCTTCCCAATTATCTCTACGGCTGATAGCTGCATTGCGCCGTTCTGCTTTCACGCAAGGTGCTGCATTTTCCTGATGAGGGAGGTGGTCATGACGGATGATCCTAAGGTGAGGCTCGTGCACATATCGGGAAAGGTCCAGGGCGTCAGCTTCCGCATATGGACAAAGACCCAGGCACAGCGGCTCGGCTTGACCGGCTGGGTGCGTAACGAAGATGACGGATCCGTGACCGCATTGATCGCCGGGCAGGACGCGGCGGTTTCGAGAATGTTGAAACAGTTTTGGAACGGACCCGTCGGCGCGTCCGTTTCCAGGGTCGTGAGCGAACAGGCCTCCTTGGATGAGGCGCCAACGGACTTCCGGATCACGCGTTGAGGTTGGTAGCCGCCCACGAAGGGGCATCTGTCATGGCGCTTCCTGCCGTCGAAGGCCTAATTCGATGACAAGGCCGCCCGACTTGTGCGTTGCCGATTTCTGCTTGGCAATCGACAGGATATAATCATCAGCGATATCAGCGACCGCCATGGCGATTTCTGCTGCCGAAAACTCCATAAGCCTTTCGCTGAAAATGATCTCGTAAACGGCCCCTTCGACCTTCTGCCGGCAGGCAAAAAGACGATCGGCATGATTGACCTGAATGGAAGGTAGTTCCATAGCTCTCACAACTCCGATCTTGAGCGGTGGTGATCACCGACGATGCATCGACCCGACAAAACGCGCTGACGCTGTGGATGCTTGCCCCCATCGGCCAGCGAAAGCGCCAGATATTGACGCAGGAAGCATAACTGTAAAATTCCGCAGCGATGCGTGAAATCGACGTGACACAATTTTAAATAGCAGTATAGTATTTCATGCTAAAACAAGCTGCCCGGGGACTCCTGCCCCGTTTATTGCCAGGTCAGTTACCTTAAATTGAGATTAATTAGACTTGGTTGTAAAAACATTGAGAGGGTCCTTGGCGGGAAACCAAGAATAAGATTTGTAATAGATGACCTTTAGTTGCATTTTCGTCGAAACGTATCATGATGCACGTCGCATGAGCCAAGAGGGGGCCCCATGAAGGCGAAATCTCCAAATGCCATTGATATCTATGTGGGTGGTCGTCTGCGGCTCAGGCGGAAGGCTCTTGGCTTGAGCCAGGGCAGTCTAGCGGACGCCTTGGGTATAACATTTCAGCAAGTGCAAAAATACGAGAAGGGCATGAACCGAATAGGCGCTGGCAGGCTCCAGAGAATTGCGGAAATTCTCAAAGTTCCCATCGGGTTCTTCTTCGAAAACAGTGCGAGCGCGTCATCCGATGTCGAGGCACGGTGCGAGACGGATGATGTCACGCTGTTTATGACGTCGAAGGAGGGAGTGGCACTCAGCAGGGCATTTCTGGCAATCGAAGATCCCAACGTCCGTCAAAAACTGCTTGCCCTTACCAGAAGCCTTGGCTCTGCAAACCCGGTCGAGAACCACCGCGACAGTTCCGATCAGATAGAACCCGAGCGAGGATAGACACTTTGGTGCTGTATCTGCAGACATTCGGCGATCTGCGGCTGAGCGATGCCGATGGCAATGCCATTCGCTATCCGGCCAAGGGCCTGGTGATGGTCGCCTATCTCTTCAGCCGCAAGACCCATGAACTGAGCCGTCATGAGCTCTCGGAGTTTCTATGGGCCGACGCGCAGGCCGAGCTTTCGGGGCTTAACCTGCGCAAGTTGATCTCACGCATTCGACAGATCGATGACGACACGAACGCAGCCCTGCTCCAGATCACGTCCAGTTCGATCCGGCTTAACACGAAGGCTCTTGCCGTCGATCTTCAGACTCTCGATAGCTCAATGCCTCCGTTGGCGCGATTGCAAGCGATCAGCGACCTGCTTCAGCGGGATTTCATGGCAAACGTGAAACCCTCAACCAGGTCGATCGACAACTGGATCACGGGAGAGCGTCGGAATCATCGATTGAAGCTGCGCGAAGTGCTTTTTGACGCCTTGCCACATGCCAAAGGCAATGATGAGGTCCGGGCGATATCCACCGCCGGCCTGTATCTTCTGGAGAAAGATCCGGCCGATGAAGAAATCAGGGAAATGCTTCGCCGGCTACCTGGAGCCGATCCGGCTGACGGGGCTAGGCATGAGAAGGTAGGCAGGCCGAAAATCGACGCCCTGCCATTGACCCGACCAGACGGGCTCGTGCACCATGAGCCTGTCAGGCCCTCGCCGTCAGTGCTTCCTCGAGTCGTGCTGCTTCCGCCGGTTCCGCAGGGACATGTTGCCGGGCTCGCTATTGCCAACGCCCTGATCGAAGACGTCACCATTGAGCTTTGCGCGCTCCGCAACATTTCTATTGTCGCACCGCACACGGCCGACCAGATTCGTCGCGACTCCGACAAAGCCCAGGTCGTTGTGCGGCACTCGATCTCTTATCTCCTTGAAACGCGGCTTTCGACTGAGGGGCTTTATGCCCAGCTTATCTATTTTCCCACCGACGAGGTCATCTGGGCAACGCGCTTTACGATGACGTCGGACGCACTGCCGACACAAAGGCGGCTCATTGCCCAGAGGCTGACCTCTTCGCTGGTGCAAGAGCTGGCCAGGAACGAGCAGGCCAGATTGAACATCGAGGCCAATCCACAGGCATACCATTCATATCTCGTCGGTGCGAGTTTGGTTGGCAAGCTGACGCTGCCACATATCCGCAGGGCACGTAGCGCATTCAAGGAGGCTCTTCGATACAATCCTAATTTCTCGCCCGCCTTTGCCGGTCTTGCCCGTACCTATACAAGTGAATGGCTTGTTACGGCGCAGGGAAACGAAGAGCTGCTGCGCCTGGCGGAATCGAGCGCCCTTAAGGCCATAGATGGGGATTCGGAATTTGTTGGCGGATACAGAGAATTAGGCGTCACCAAGCTTTATCGCGGCGACGTCGATCACAGCGTTTCCGCTCTCAGTCTGGCGGAAGAATTGAGTCCGCATTTTGCCGACGTCATTTATAGCCATGCTGACACGCTCGTACATGCCTCTCGCCCGGAGGAAGCGTTGTCGAAGATCAAAAAGGCGATCTCGCTCAACCCGATATCGCCCGACGCCTACCTCTGGTGCGCGGCAGGGGCAAGTTATTTTCTTGAGCAGTATGAAGCGTCAATCGAATACGTGGAGGCGATGAAAGACAAAGCACCTGCTCACCGGATCGCGGCGGCAAGCTGTGCGATGATTGGCGATCGAAGGCGGGCACAGTTTTACCGGCAACGCGCCGAAGCACTCAATCCTGTTTTCGATGTCGAGAAATGGCTCTCTGTCGTTCCTTTCAAGGAACAATGGCAGAAGGAGCTTTATCGGGAGGGCCTTTTGAAGGCCGGATTTTAAAACAACCCTTATGGAGAAAATTTATGGAAAAAGCTGTCGTATTCGGCGTTGCAGGACAAGCGGATCTCTGGATTGCCGATCTTGACGCAGGCACGGTGAAGCCGCTTGCATCGCCTGTCGGAGAGCTGGCACGAGTTGTTTCGGATGTCCGCAAGACAGGAGCCACCTTTGTGAAGAAGGTGGATTTCGCTATTGCTGTTTCTTCGGCGCAAGCGGTGTTTTCCGGGCACGTCGACGGTTGAGATCCTACTCTGACAGCCGCTCAAGTCCTTTCATATTCCGACCGGGCCGTCGTGCCGTCGGAAACGTTGATGCGCGTCTCGCCGTTTCTGCTTGACTTCGGCGTTACCCGTGTCGCACGTCACACCGGTCTCGATCGCATCGGGATACCGGTCTGGTGTGCCTATTCTCCCAATGCCCGCTCGATCGTCGTCGCTCAAGGCAAGGGCCTGACCGACGACGATGCGAAGGTGTCGGCCGTCATGGAGGCCCTGGAACGGGCCGTTGCCGGCAATCCTTCCGTCAATACTGTGCGAACAAGCGCGCGCCGCCTTCAAGAATCCGGCTACATGGTTGAAAAGCTGAACTGTCTGATCGGTCGCCACAAGAACGACATAGGCGATGACGAAGGGATCGAATGGGCGCTCGGCAGGGAACTCCTGTCGGGGACCGAGATCTATATCCCTTTCGAGGCCGCGATCCTCGACCGGACGCGCGATTGCCGCTTCTGGATGTCCTCCGATGGCTTGGCGTGCGGAAACACGCTCGAAGAAGCAATTCTCCATGGGATTCTCGAGCGCATAGAACGGGATGCCCATGTCCTCTGGCAGATAGGCAATGACAAAGACCGGTACTCGCGCTGCATCGATCCACGCGGCCTCCAGGACCCGGCGCTGGATCAATTGATCGAAAAAATCGAAACGGCCGGGCTGGTACTTCGACTCTTCGACATGATGAGCGATATCGCCATTCCATGCTTCACAGCAATTTTAGCACCAGGGGAAATCCATGGCGCCGCAGATGTCCGTTTTGTCGAAGTAACGGCAGGAAACGGCGCTCATCCATCGCCCGTTCGGGCAGCCATACGGGCTGTAACCGAAGCAGTTCAATCCCGGTTGACCTATATCAGCGGCGCGCGGGATGACATATTGCCCGAAACCTATCATGCGCCTCTCCCGCTGCAGACGCGCACCGCTTTCCAGGCCGTTCCGGCGATGCCGGCAGCGATTGCGCCGGCCTTTCCACAATCGCTCTCACAACATCTCCACCATACGCTGGGTGCCTTGCGGGAAAAGCAAATAGACAAGGTCATCGTCCTGGCCCTGAGCGATCCCGCACTTCCCTTCAGCGTCACGAAAATCTTTATCCCTGCTCTTGAAAACCCCCCGGGCGGTCGCGCACGCCGCTTTGGAAATCGCGCGGTTTCAAAGGCCATTATGTCATGAAGGTCGTGTTCGTCGGTCCCAGCCTTCCAGATGCGGAATCCTTCGCTGGCGAGGAGGTCTTCGTCTGTCCACCTGCGGTTCAGGGCGATGTTCTTGCCGCCGTGAGGCGCGGGGCGAGCGTCATCGGTCTCATCGACGGCGGGTTCGAATATACGGCGCCGGTCTGGCACAAGGAGATCCTTTATGCGCTATCTCAGAATGTGGCTGTCTTGGGCGCGGCCAGCATGGGAGCACTGCGCGCTGCAGAATGCCAGCTCTTTGGCATGATTGGCATCGGCCGTATCTTCAATGAATACCAGACGGGCGTGACCGTGGATGATTCTGACGTGGCATTGCTCCACGGCCCAATCGATTATGGATATAAGTCCCTGACGGTGCCGCTCGTTAACGTCAGGGCAACGCTCGACAAGTTGGAAAGCGAAAACAAGCTAGCACCTGCCATGCGGGTAAGGCTTGAGGAGAGTGCTTCGCAAATCTTCTTCAAGGAGCGGACCTGGCAATCGATCATCGCCGGTTGCGACACGGCCAGTGTAGTGCCACCGCGAAAGTTGCTTTCGCTCTTGGTCTCAAACGCCGTCGACCAGAAACGTGCCGATGCTCTTGCGCTCCTGGAAGCTGTTCGCGCCATCACTGGATCCACCTTCGACAGAGAGATTTCATGGCGTATGAACGAGACATATGTTTCGTCCAAATGATATGCCTATGCCACTTGCAATTAGTGATTGTGTCACGCGGTTTTCACGGGCTCTTCGCTGTTATCCCCAATATGTTCTCCACAGGTATTGGAGATCGAGATGAGCACCACTTCCGCAAGCAATCCAGATGGCCCCGGCCAGAATGCAAGATCCATTGACGAATTGGATGAGCTGATCGCGCTCGCCCGAATGATCACTTACGCAAGATACGCGGCGCAGGACGTAGAGCTTGTCAGCGCGACGCATTGGCTTGACCTTGCCCTGAAGGCCGTTACGCGCGAGATTGGCGATGTCGCCGAAACGGGCCTGCCCGACCTGGCGCTGTCCGTGGACGTCTTCAATCTGCACAGGCACTAAATGCGTCCACTCGGGCCGACAAGTCGGCCATGGCTCGTCGCACCATCGTCGCGGCTAGTCAAGACGCTTGGAATAAACGCCAAGCCGGTTTGACGGCTCATACCCATTGCCCGTGTAGTAGTTGGCAACGCGACCGCTCTGCTGGGAAACGAGCCAGATCTGCAGATAACCCATTGCTCGGGCTTCGATTTGGAGGCGGCTCAGCAGACCTGAGCCGACTCCTTTTCGTTGATGCTTGGGCAATACGGCTATTTCAGCAAGGTGCAGGCCGCGGCCGATCACCGACGTATGCGGAAGGGCAAAAGCGAAGCCGATGGCTTCTATCGCCTCGAATGCCGCCACGCCAATGCAGCCAGGTGTTTTGGCCAGTTCGTCCAGACGCCAAGCTGCATTCTCGATCGACCACTCTTCACTCCAAGGCGGCTCGGCGTAAGCCTCAACCATAATGGCTGCGCCTTGCGCCGCCTCGGCATGTGTTATTCGTCTGAAATCGATGGGCATCCACACCTGCTATTGAAACGCTCGCAGAGAAGAAAACCTGCTTGTCTCCCAAATCCTGCCTGAAGAGCACTGCAAACTTGTTTTCCGCAATGTTCTACCAGACCGCGAAATGATGCGCTCCATCGGCGATCCTGTTTCCATTGGATCGGTTCCACAGCGCCTCCCAGAGAACTAAGCACAGGCTTGCACAAAGATGTCGTGACTTTTTCGTGACACTCGTGATAGGGGAAACATGACAATGATACACTGGTATAAGATGTAATCCCGGATAGACGTGGGGCGGCCAAACCAGGCAGACCGCGAAGAGCGCTCCAAGCGCAGTTACACCCGCGAGACCTGAGGCGTCCATTGTGCCAGACAGGCGGCAAGTTGATCGCTGTCGGGTGCACCCGTGCGTCCGCCAAAGACCTGACACTTAAGTGCTGCCGCCGCCGATGAGATTCGAATGGCATCTTCGATTTGCCATTTCTGTGCGACGGCAAAGGCGAACGCGCCATGGAAGATGTCGCCTGCGGCAAGTGTGTCGACTGCTTTGACGCATCGCGCGGTCATATGCATCACGCAATCGTTGACATTGTCATACCAAAAGGCGCCGTTTTCACCTGCCGTGACGCTGATAAACGCCTGCGGAAAACGCTGCTTGAGCACTCCGATCGCTGCAGCACAATCCTGCGTCCCGGCCAGCTTGCCTGCTGCAGGGTGCGAAAAGACGATATGGCTGGCTGCTGGCCCCAGGCGCTCGATGACCCCATCGGTAGCGACGTCGCCATCCAAGATCGCCGGCTTGCCTAGGCTTTGTGCCGTTTCCAGGACCTTGAGAGCAAGCTTTGGCCATCGAACATCAACTAATACGGCGTCGAAAGCGGCGATCTCGGTTGTCGACACGTGTTTGACGGATCGATGCAGTTCGGGATCGTAAAAGGGGACGATGAGACGCTCGCCGCCGTCATCAACCACGATGGTCGAAACTGCAGATCTCGCGCCTTGCGCGATCTGCATTCCGCTTGTGTCAATGCCGGCTGCCGAGAGATCCGCGATAATGCGTTTGCCAGTTTCGTCATCCCCAACAGAACCCCACAGGCTTGCCTTGCCCCCAAGCCTGACAACAGCGTAAGCCGCGCTCGAGGCCATGCCCTCGACTATCTGCAGCATGTCATATGGCAGAACCTTGCCTTGTCCCGTCGGCATTTTACGAACGCGAAACAGAGTATCCAGCACAGCTGCACCGACGCACAAGACGTGCGGCTGTCGGTCCCTTGTCTTTAAAAGCCTTTCACTCGTCAAGACAGCATGCCCGCCGTCAGCTGCCTTTGACGGCGCCCGCCGTCAAACCAGCAACAATCTGCTTCTGGGCAAACATTGTCAGCACCAGCACCGGCAGCGTAACGATCAGAGCTGCGGCCGCAAGCGGTCCCCAGCTGACCTGCTCGAAGGAAAGCATGTTGTAGACTGCCACCGGCAACGTCCGGGTTTCGCGGCTCGCGAGCACGATACCGAACACGAAATTGTTCCACGAGAAGATGACGGAGAGGATGAAGGCGACGACAATGCCGGGCTTGGCGATCGGCAGCGCCACCAAGCGGAAGACCTGCCATGGCGTTGCCCCGTCGATACTTGCCGCCTCTTCGAGCTCCATCGGCGTCGTTTCGAAATAGCCGATCATGATCCATACGACGATCGGCACGGTCACCACCAGATGGATGATGATCTGGGGCCAGAGTGTGCCGAGGAGATCCAGCCATTGGAAGAGCAGGAAGAGCGGGATCAGAAAGGAAAGCCCAGGTGTCATTCGCGCGATCATGATGACCATTGCCGAACGCTCGGCCTTGAGGCGGGCAATGCCATAGCCTGCCGGCACGCCAATCAACAACGCCAGAAAGGTCGCCGCTCCCGTGACAAGAATGGAATTCCAGAAATACAGGAAGAAATTGTTCTCCTCGAATACTTTGGCGTAGTTCGACCAGGCAAATCGCTCCGGGATGAAGATCGGCGGATAGGCTCCATTGTCGATTTCGAACTTCAGGGACAGCGAGATCATCCACAGAAAGAAGAGGATGACCGGCGAGACCATCACCGTGGCGACGAAGAAAAGACCGATGCGATCGAGCGTCTTGCGCTTCATCAGCGTGTCTCCGTGTCTGACCAGTTCGTGCGCGCCCGCACCATCATTAAAACGAAGGAAAGCGCAACGATGACGACGAAGAAGACGACGGCCATCGCAGATCCGTAGCCGATGTCGTAATAGGCAAAGGCCGTATTGTAGAGATAGATATTGATCGTCTCCGAGGCCGTGCCCGGTCCGCCTTGCGTCATCGCATAGATGATGTCGAAGCTCTTTACGGCATCGATGCTGCGGATGATGACACCGACCATGAGGAAGGGCGCAATCATCGGCAGCGTGAGATAACGGAACTTCTGCCAGGCATTGGCACCGTCGATTTCGGCGCTTTCATACGGCTCGCGCGGCAGAGCCGCGAGACCGCCAAGCACGATTAGCATGATCAGCGGCGTCCACTGCCAGGTTTCAACCAGAACCAGCGAGGGAATGACGCTCTTCTGATTGTAGATCCATTCCTGGGGTCCAATTCCGACCAACGAGAGAATATAATTCAGGACGCCGAGCTGTGGATGAAACATCATCGTCCAGACGAGCGCGATGGCAACAGGTGTCGCCATCATCGGCATGACGAAGATGCCGCGCAGGAATCCCCGCAGCGGGAACTGCGCGTCAAAGATCAGGGCGGCGAGCGTTCCCAGAAACAGGGGTCCGATCACCGCAAGCGCCGTATAAAGGATGGTATGCCAAAGAGAATCCCAAAAGCGCGTGTCGGTCGCGAGACGGAGATAGTTGTCCCATCCTGAAAACGCCTGTGCCTGCCCGAGTGTCCAGCTGTTCACGCTCATCCACAGGGTGAAAACCCATGGAAAAACGATGACGGCCGCGATCACGATCAGGGCTGGGACGACGAAGGGCCAGTAGTTGGGAGCAAGTCCACTGGACTTGCTCCTCGCACGGGTTGCCGTCGCCTTCGCCGCTTCAATGCTCACCGAAGACATCATCCCTCGCTTCGGGCCAGGACCGGCTCGAACTGGGCCGTGGCTGACTTGAGTTCGGCGGCCGGGTCTGCGCCGCCGATCATGTTCGTCAGGCCGACGCCATAGATGTCGCGGAATTCGGTGACGGGGATGATGACCGGCAGGGCGAGCTTTGAAATCTTGCCGGATCCGACGACCGCATCGACCCATGAGCTCGGCATCGTGACGCCTTCGCGAACCTTGGGATCTTCAAGGATGGATTGGCGGAAGGGAACGCCGGCACCAGCCTGCAGAAGCCGGGCGCCCATGTCATGGGAAACCACCCATTGGCAGAAGAGGTAGGCGGCTTCCTTGTTCTTGCTTGCTGCCGTTACCCCGATACCATCGCCAAAAGTCGCGGCTGCCTGCGCTTTCGGGCCCTTCGGCATGATCCCGTAACCCACCTGGCCGACGACCCGGGATTTTTCAGGGTTTTCGATTGGCGGGGCAAAGCCGACGCCATCAAGCCACATGCCGACCTTGCCCTGCAGGAATGCCGATTGGGCTTCTGCCCAATTGAATCCGGAGACGCCGACAGGTGCTGCCTTCGTCATCAGGCGCTGATAGAGCGTTGCCGCCTGGACGGCTTCATCGGTGGTGGTGCGCAGTTTGCCGTCGGGCCCGAGGGGCGTCATGCCGTAACCGAGCATGAGGGCCGTCCACACGGGGACATTGGCATTTTTCAGTCCGCGAGCAACGAAGCCATAAGTGTTGCTGGACGCGTCCGTCAGGGCCTCTGCGGCGTTCGCCATCTCTTCGAAGGTTGCAGGGTACGAAAGGCCCTTTTTCTCGAAGAGCTGCTTGTTCCAGTAGACGATCCAGTAGTCGACGGAGAAGGGCAGGGAGCGCAGGAGGCCGTCGGAATCCTTGGCGAACTGCAGGCCTGCATCGGCGAAATCGCTCTCGACCAGCGACGGATCGGTAAGCGACGGATCCTTGAGAAATCCGCTTATGTCGGCAAGCCAGCCACCTTTTTCGAACTGCCGTTTCTGCACATGATAGCTCATGTGGACGACGTCGAAGCTCGGCTTTCCGGAGCTGAGCTCGATCGTCGTCTTCTGGCGCTGCTGCTGTTCGGGCGTCGCCTCGGCATTGACCTTTATACCGGTCAGCTCCTGGAACTCGCCGAGATATTTGAGGATGATCTCGCTGCGTGGGCTCTTGACGAGATTGACTTCGAGCGTTGTGCCGGCAAACCGTTTCCAGTCAACGGCGGCCGAAGCCGCCCTGACGCCAAGAAAGCCGGCGGCGCCGAGAGCGGCAGAACCAGCCAGAAAATTCCGGCGAGTTGGATTCCAAATTGAAGATGACATGCCATTCCTCCTCTTCTTGCCGGAGATCTCCTCACCACCGGCTTGCATTTCCTATAATCTGAGTGCGCGGTCCCTCGCGTGATGGATATGTGCCACGAGCGCGCTGACCGCATCTTCCGCAGACCGTCGCTCTATGGCTTCGAGAACCTTCAGATGTTCTCCCATGACCGGCCCGACGCGACCGTCGATACGAAAGCGTTCCTGGCTTATAAGGCGCATCTTGATTGAATTCACCCGGTAGACATTCGAGATGATGGTGTTGCCGAGCGCGTCGATGAAGGCATCATGCATTCCCCAGTCCACAGCCTGGGCGTGAAGCTCAAGTTCATGCGAATTGTTGCCGCCATCGATGGCCTCGGCGATGTCCCGGTGCGTTTTCAAAAGGCCTGCGATCGTTTCGTCGGAGGCCGACCGCGTAAAGAGCGCAACCGCCTCCTTCTCCAGGAACACGCGAAGCTGAAAGGCTTCGCGGATCAGGTTGAGATCGATATGAGCAATCTGCAGGCCGCGCTGCGGCACCGTCTTGATGAGGCCCTCGGCTTCGAGCCTTGGAATGAGTTCACGGATTGCGCCGAGCGTCAGTCCGGTCAGTTCGACGAGGCGGCGTTGGGAGACGAACTGACCGGGACGGACATCGCGCGCCAGCAGATGCCGGGTAAAGCTCTCATAAGCTCTTTCCCGCAACGTCGGCTGTTCGTCCAATCCACTCATGGATCCCCCTTCGTACATGACGATCAAGCGGCCTTTTTTCGAAACAGGGCGTCAAAGGCGAGGGCAAGCTCGTTGCATCCTTCGCCGGATATTGAAACGAGCGGTGGGCGAACCGCAAGCCACATGTCATCACCACTTAGGTGCGCGATCATCACCTTTACTGCCGGGGTCACGGGGTGCTTCAGCAGTTCGGCCACGAAAGCAACGACGCGCGGATCATCCCTTCCTTCATCGGCCATGCGCTTGATCTCCGGGGCGATGAAATTCGCCATGCCGGAGATTGCGCCCTGGCCGCCGAGGCGCGTTGCTTGTGCCAGGTGGCGCTCATCGCCGATCAAGATGATGAGATCATGATGGGCCTCGAGCAGTTTTTTGGTAAAGGCCCAATCGCCGGAGGAATCCTTGACGCCTGTCACAATTCCCGCAAAGGCCTGCCGCAGGCGGCCGATCAGCGCAACGCTCAACGGCACCATCGTGATAGAGGGAATGTTATAGACGATGATGTCGCGCGCTTGATCCCCGAGAATGCGGAATACGGCACAAAACCAGCGGAAAATGCCTTCGTCGCTGACATTCTTAAAATAGCAAGGCGGGGCCAGGAGAATGTTTCGAACGCCCATGGAAAGAGCATAGCCCGTCTGGGCAGCAGCATCCTCGGCGGCGTCGACCAGGACGCCCACGACAATTTGGCAGGGCTCGATGCCGGCCTCGATGAATGCCGCAAGCACCCTCTGGCGCTCAGTGCTGCCAATCGACGATCCTTCGCCGGTTGTCCCAAACAGCGTGACGCTGGAACAGCCAGCCGCAAGGCTCCGCTTTGCGTGTGCGATCATCGCAGAAACAGCAACGCGTTCGTCGCCGTCGAAAGGGGTCGCCAGGGCCACCGATAATCCAAAACGCTCCAAGAACCTGCATCCCGCCAAACTGACTATTCAGTATGGATTGACTAACATGTTAGCCTTGGGCCGGCAAGTGAAATCTCGCCGATTGCTCGCGCCGGCGAGTGCAATAGGGTCCGTGGGTCAGACGCAGGCGGCGTCGAGGCGGTGATGATGTCCAAGGCAGCGCCGCACACCTTCCTCGATACCGATCTTCGGCGCGAGTCCGAATGCCTTTTGAAGCGTAACGTCGCCGCAGCGGAAAAACACTCCCTCTGGACGGTTTGCCATTCCACGCACCTGCGGTTCCCAGCCGAGCTCGCGGCAGATAAGCTCGGCAAGCGCAATGAAAGCGGTTGCTTTGCCTGTCGAGAGGTTAAGGCTTGCGCCTGATGGCAGCGCGTCCATCGTCTTCCAAATGAAATCGACGCAATCAGAAATGTGGATGAAGTCGCGGCATTGGCGTCCGCTTCCCCAGACGAACACTTCCGGCGCGCCGCGCTCCTTGAGAAGCCTGTTGCAGATGGCCGGGAAGGGATAGGCGAGGTCCTGGTCCTCGCCATAGCCACTGAAAGGCCGGTAGGCAACGGCCCGGCCGCCATAGCGCTCGACATAAAGCTTCATCAGATACTCGCCGGTGAGCTTGGTCCAGCCGTAGCTGAGGTCGGGCACGCCGAGCGGGCGCTCGAACGAGATCATGTCTTCAGAAAGCCTCGTCTGCATCGCCTCAGTTTGCAATGCCACGGGATACGCCGCACTGGAGCTAAAATAGACGATGGTTGCGGGGCGGCATTCGCCTGCCCACCGCCAGAGAGCTGCGTCGACGGCGAGATCTTCGGCAACGAGCAGCGTCTGGTTCTCGAGCGTCATGCGCCCGCCGACGAGCGCCGCGAGGTGAAACACATAGTCGAAATGCTCGTGGGTGCTTTCGAAAAATCCCCGGCAATCCTGCTCATTCAAGGTGAACTGACGATGCAAACGCTGGCTTGAAGAAGGTGGCCTTGCGCCCGTTCCCGGTTTCATAGGATCGACGCAGACCACATCGAAGCCCTCGGCCAAGAGCCGGTCACAGAGATGCCGGCCGACAAAGCCGCATCCGCCAGTCACGAGTGCACGCGTCATGATCCCCCCTAAGCAGCGAGAAATGCAGCCTCCCCTGCATAGATCGCGATCATCCGGCGTTCCCATTCTACGCGGCTGGGCGCAATCTTATTGCCGAAGGCGCGGGCGCCTTCTGCGAGCTTTTGCACAAGGCTGTCGCTCTTGACCTTCAACAACGCTTCGGCCAGTGAGGCGGCATCGCCGCTCTTGAACACCAGCCCCGCGCGGTTTTGCTCGATCTCGTCAGCAATGAGAGCATTGCTGCTTATGATTACCGGAATTCCACTCATGATTGCCTCGGCGGCCACCAGCCCGTAAGGCTCCGGCATCCGAGACGGCATCACGAATATCCGCGCCTGGTCGGCAAGCTCGGCTACGGTTTCATGGTCGAGCCAACCGGGCACCCAGCAATTTGGAAGCGTCACCTGCATCTCTTCGAGAAGCGGCCCGCGGCCGATCAGCGTTGCTGCCTGATTGGTCATGCGCAGTGCTTCGCCCAGCGTACGCACGCCCTTTTCCCAGGTCATGCGGCCGAGGAACATGATGCGTTCGTGCCGCCAAGGTTCCGTCGGCCGCCGCGTAAGCGGCTCGGTGGGTGTGCGCAAGGTCTGGAAATTCCTGATTGGCCCGGGGGTCAAGTAGGCTTCCATTTTCTCGTGAGCGAGGATCACCTCGATGCGCTGCCAAAAGTCGTCACCGACGCCAATCTGCCCCAGCATGCGCCGGAAGCGCCAAAGCTTGTGCAGATAGTTGCGCTTGTCGCAGTTGGTTGCCAGGCACTCGAGCGACATCGGTTTGACGGGGCAGATTTCGCCGCTCCTGTAGTTGAGCCGACCGCCATTCGGGCAGTTCAGGAAAAAGTCGTGGGCCGTTACGATGACGCGGGCCGGGCTCTCGGCCAGGGCATGAAAGATCGAAGGCGACAGGATCTGGTTCCAACCGTGCACATGAACGACGGTCTTTTCGCTGGATCGTGCCAACAGCATCGACAGCGCCTCGTAGGCCCGCTTGTTGAAGTGACGGTCGAAAACATTGGCGATGACAGGCCCATCTCGAAGCGGCCTTTCGCCAAGCGCGATCGTCGGTAAGCGCAGACCGTATTCTTCAAGGCCGGTCCCGTCGTCGCCAACGAAGAAAGTGCAATCCATGGCGGCCCGCGCACAGGCCTGCAGACACTGGATCGCGACTTTCGTCGCTCCACCTTGGACAACGGAAACGTCGTTCACGACAATAAGGCGCATGGTCGAACCGCCCAAATCTACGCAGGGGCCAAGCGGGGACCAGCACCGGCAAAGGAAAACCAAAATCCCCGCTTTCAATGAGGCGATTTATCACGTCCGATTGCAATTCACCCAATGGCATTAGTCCGCAGTAATGAAGTGCCGGGGGATTGCTATTTAAAAACAATCTGCTGCTGCACGACCCACGTCAAATATCGCCAGCGTCGGGGTTTCTTCAGCCTGCTGACCGGGAATTGCTGTCGGTCAGCGGCGGACAAAAGCAACGCTGCGTAGACAGAGGGGCCAATGGCATGACACGGAAGTTGCAACTGCGCGCTGCATTCGATGCTTTACAATGTGAAGTGACTTTGAGCCCTATCGAATGTACGCTATTTGATGGCGCGCAATGGCGACAGCTGGGGGGTGCAAGATGACGATTGGAACTGTTCTGCTCCTTGAGGACGAGCCGATCATCGCTCTCGATGTCGAGAAGCTTCTTCAGGAAAACGGCGCCGAGAAGGTTATTACCCTGTCGACCTGTGCCGAGGCTATCGGATGGCTGGGTGTCAACACCCCGAATATCGCCATCGTCGATCCGCGTCTCAGCGATGGAATGTGCTCGTTTGCGGTGAAGACCCTTGCAGAGCGCAGCGTCCCCTTCATTCTCTATTCCGGCGAACCAGATGCGGCGATCGAGAGCGAACCCGCTTTCTCCGCAGGCCAGCTGCTTTGGAAGCCCTGTGAGCCCGAGAGACTGCTCGCCGCTCTCTCACGAGCTGCTATCGGTTCGGCTGAACATTCCGCCCGCACCGGTGGGCCTACGCTCCCGTTGTAAAAGGCACCAGCCGGACCACCGGCAGATGATCCGAGTACAACCAGAGCGCCTTTCGGTGATTTGGGACCTTAGTCCAAGTTGACGGAAAACGCCTCCAAGCTAAACTAGGCTCAGTCGTCCACTCTGCGGCGCTTTCGCATTTCTCAGTGCCCCGCCGCTTGCGGGGCATTTTTTCTGCACGGTGGTTCTGGTGTTTGCCGCAAGTGGCTGGAATACTTCATTTTCGGCATCGTCATAACGGGGACTGTGGCACTCTTTGCCTTGCACGGATGCGCAACGGCTTGCGCAGCGGCACCGCTCAAGGTTTCTAGGTGCCGTAGATTGACCTTTTGCGGCTCAGATGCGACGGGCTCGCCTCGCATGAACTGGATGCCCGCCGACAAAGTGGCTAGAGGACGACTGCTGACTTGAACGGAGCTGTCCCACCTGCCGAACCACCGTTCGTCACCTTGCCGACCTCGCTCGTGCAGTTTCCGGCATGGCAAAAACAACCACTCCACAATAGACGGCTTGCCGGTCATGGAGCTTGACTGTCGAAAAAATGGGCCGCAGGTAATTGCGGCCCATGAGATGTGAAGGTGTGAACCTCCAGAGGGGAACAGCTGGCGGCACCGGGAGGAGAAGGTACACGCGGCAGCTGTTTCTATATAGGACCAAAGCCAGCATTTAGCAACCCGGGATTGCCTGTCAATGCGTCGGGCAGGCCTTGTTCTTGTTGGCATTGAACTAGATCTGCAGCTCGAAGTAGGCAGTCGGTAAGGCCCATGGGCTACGGGACCCCGCGGTCCTTTGCACTAACCTGGCGACGTCAACGTCGGATCGACCGCCGCAAGCGATCCAGCTGACGTTCATCGCAACGATCAGGCAATCGCTCAGAAAAGAATTCCAGGCTCGTGAAGGTCCGACTTCGATCAGCCAGGCAAACAATCGAAGAACGAGCCGTCGTTCCCGTGCCGCAGACCGTCCCGTCAATTGGAGCAATCGCCCAGAAAATCCGGCCGATTGCTGCGCCCCAACACCTTGATTTCAGAAACCAGCCTGAAGCCCGACCCGCCATGTGATTGATGCTGCAGCCCGGGCGGGAAACAATGTGTCTGTGTTTTGCTTGCCGGAGGAAGGGGTCTTCGTTGCGGACTGCGACAGTACGCTGAGCGCATCATCTACTTGGCCGGTACGACGAGTGGCATCCCCTTTTTGACGATGTATGTGGCGAGTTCAGAGGCCTTGCCGCTGCCGACGTTTTTCGCGACGTGGGGCACTCCTGCGGGAATGAACAAGGTCTCGCCGGCCCTGAGCGTGATGGGCCTCCTATCCCCGAGCTGATATTCCAGCGAGCCTTCCAGGACATAGGCGATCTCTTCGCCGGGATGAGAATGCTTAGCGGCAATTGCGCCAGGTTCGAAGTCGACGCGCACCTGAACAAGTTCGCGTCCAGGCACGTCAAGGTCGTGCCGCAGAAGATCGGTGCGCTGAATTGTCAATTGTTGAGCCTGCGCCATGTGCGGCGTCACCGCGCTTGCGGCTATCGTCAGGGCAGCTGCAATGAGTCTGATCGTTGTCATATGGTCATCCTTTCGTATTGGGACCGAAACCGTCATCTTCGAGGACAGCAGCGCCATTTGAGCGAGGGCCTGTATCGTCGATGTGTCCGCGGGCTGCGCTTTTTGTAACGCCATGTAGAGGAACAAAAATCGCTCACGTCGAGGGTCGACCTTTTGCGGCCACTCGCTATGGATACGAGCGCCATGGTACTTTTTTCCCTTTTTTTGAAAGGGCGGCGCCCAGTACAACCCTTTGACGATCTCACATCGACGCAGCGATCTCAGTCCTATCGTGAGTTTCTGGGCGAAACCCTCACGTGCGAACTTCCTGCCGGCGGCTCAAGGTTTTGCTGCCGGCGCACGCCTGGCGCGATACTGCGCCGTCGGAAGCCCGCCCCAGCCCCAATTGTCGAGATCGACCTCCTCGATCACCACATAGGTGGACTCAAGGGGTTTGTTCAGCACGTCGAGCAGCACCTCGCTGACGCCCTTGATAATGGCGGCCTTTTCCTCGGCGGTGATCGAATTGCGGTCAGCAGTGGTCCCCTCGCGGGTAACCTGTACGGTGACGATAGGCATTTTGGTCTCCCTTCGAGAAGTTCACCAGCGACCGGCGTTCTGGCCGCCATCGACGTGGAGGATTTCGCCGGTTACGAAACGAGCGGTTTCGAGATAAAGGACGGCATCGATGATGTCGCGGATTTCGCCCATTCGACCAACTGGATGCAATTTGGCGAGAGCCGAATGCGTCTCCACCGGATGCATCGGCGTCTTGATCACGCCTGGAGACACCGCGTTGACGCGAACGCCGCTCTTCGAGAACTCCATCGCCAGTGACCGGGTCACGGCGTTCAGACCGCCCTTGGTCAAGGAGGCGAGCGCCGATGGCATCCCGACCATTGGCTGATCGGCAAGGCTCGTGGTGATGCTGACGATATGGCCAGAACCCTGCTTCAGCATCTCGGCGGCAGCGCGCTGGGTAATGTGAAAGAAGCCGGCCACATTGACCCCGAGGTTGTGGTCATAGTCTTCCTGGGTCATCTCGATGAAAGGCTTGGCGAGGAAGACGCCGGCATTGTTTACCAGCGAATCGATGCGGCCAAAGCGCTCAATCCCTTCGCGCACGATCCGTTCGGCAGTCGCCGGGTGACTGATGTCGCCGGGCACGGCGTGCACATCCGGGTCCGTGCTGGGCTTGATCGAGCGAGATGTGGCGATAACACGGTAGTTCTCCTCGCGGTAGGCGCGGACCAATTCAGCGCCAATCCCTTGCGATGCGCCGGTGATGATGACGACATTTCGTTCAGTACTCATGGACCTACATCCTTTTCAAATGCAGCGGCGCTTTGCGCCAGCCCTTCGCCCTCGGCGTTGGTGCAATTGATTTAGATCCATCCGGTTGTCGGGAGAATTGCCGCTGTCTGGGTAACACTCCTCCGAAAATCGGCATAATCAGCCGAGTGTGCCTGCCTGCGCTGCCAGTCGTGCAAATTCCGAGCGCAGACGCGGCGTGGCGAAATCGACAAAGGCGCGGACCTTGGGTACGGACATGCGGCCATGTGGCGCGAGTAGATGAACCGGCAACGGGGCGTGCTCGGCATCTGCAAGCACGATTTTCAGCCGGCCATCCCGCACAAATTCCGCGACATGATACGAATAGAGCCTGGTCAAACCGCGACCCGCAGCGGCCAAAGCGGCTGCAGCGCGCACGCTGTTGACGATGCACCTCGGCGTGAACTGGACTGTCCGGGGAATGGATGAGCCCTGGGCCGGCGTGAAGTTCCACGAGTCGAGACCGAAATTCGTAAATGCAACGATTTGGTGGTTTGTGAGATCTGCCGGTTCTTCGACGCGGGGATGAGCGGCAAGATAGCGAGGAGATGCGACAACAACGCGCCGCACATCGCCACCGAGCCGGGTGGAAATGAGTGATGAATCGGCGAGATGGCCGATCCGCAAGGCAATGTCGACGCCTTCGTCCACCAGATTGACGAACCGATCCAGCAGGAGAAGTCGGATTGAAACGGGCGGGTGCAAGTCAAGGAAATCGTCCAGTATGGGACGCACCACCTCTTCCCCGACGATCGGCGGCGCCGAAATCGTCAGCATCCCACGAGGGGCGGAACGCTCACCGCCGGCGAGCATGTCGGCCTCTTCGAGATCGACGAGCACCCGCCGGCAGGCTGCGGCGTAACGCTGACCGGCGTCGCTGAGCTTGAGGGTGCGGGTCGTTCGATGCAGCAGTTCAACGCCGACATGGGCTTCCAGGAAGCTCAGCGCCCGACTGACCGCAGTCGGTGATCGTTTCAGCCGCCGGGCGGCCCCTGCCAGGCTGCCTTCGTCGATCGCGGTGACGAATACCTTCATTGCATCGATACGGTCCATTTCAGTCTGCCGATCTGGGATAGTGGGCCAATCAGCAAGTGTTCACCCGGAAACAGCAAGAAGTAAACATGCCGACGGACCCGGACGAGCCGCGAGTTGATCGGTACGCGCTCAGCAAATCTGGTACGACGACTACAGTGATCAGACGTGCTGCTTCGGCAGCAGCTTGGCATCCGTGTAAGCTCTCAAGCAGCCCCGGGCTCAACGGAAGTACCAAAGCACGCGCTGAGAAGTCGCGGACGGGCGAGCTCGTTTGACCAAAACCGCCCCCCGGGCCTCTGCGGCCCGGCCCAGGCTCCACGGGTTCGTGGTGTCCACAGGAGGCTGAAGGTCGATCACTCAAGAAAGCTCGGATACTCGCGAATGCGCGGACTTTTGTTGGTGCACAGCACGGCGCACGCACGCACGCAAGGCAAGCCGCGGCAGCCGTCATAGCCGGGTCGTGAAAGGCGCTGACGGCCCACTCGAACGACTTGTATGCCCCGTCAGGTGCCGCCCTTCAAGGAACAAAACATGCCACGGACCGTTTTGTCCAAACAACAAAAAGGAGGAAGCACTATGGATTGGAACCGCGTCGAAGGTAATTGGAAACAGATGAAAGGCAAGATCAAGGAACAGTGGGGCAAGCTCACCGACGACGACCTTGATCAGATCGCCGGCAAGCGCGATCAGTTGGAGGGAAAGATCCAGGAGCGCTACGGATTGGCCCGCGACCGCGTCCATCGAGACGTCGATGATTGGTATGAAAACCAGACGTGGCATTAAGAAACCAGACGTGGCATTAAGAAACAAACCCGGCTGAACGCCGGGTTTCATTTCTCGCGACGGCAAGATCAATGACAACGGGCCGCCCGTACCTGCCCCGCAAAAGTCTCCTTGTTCGTTTCTGCACACCGAGAAGCAGGGCCGTCTAACACGGCACCTCGCTCTCGCACACTTTGGGCGGCCAGCTCTGCTTGCGGGGTGCCTCACTCACCAACCGCAATGTGGTCGCGTGATTAATCGCATTTTTCTTTCCGGGCCTTTGCTGCAGCGGTTTTTTCGCCATGCTGCTGTGCCACCATGTCCTGTTCAGACGTGGCAAGATTGGGGTTTTTGGCCAACGGCACTGTGCCACCTTCCTTCTGGGGTGCGTTGGCGCCAGCCGCGTTCGCTTGCGCTTGCGTGGTTTGACTGCCTTCCATCGGAGCATGCGCACCATCTTTGGCGATGCCGCTACGTTCCTCCGTCTTTGTGGACCCGGTTATGTCCACGCAGTCGGCGAAGCTCGGATGGGATGTCAAAGCTGCCATGCAGACGGCAATCAGCGTCAACGAAGTGAGTTTCATGACACTTCTCCTGTTGTTGTTATTGTTCCATCCTAACAAGTCAGCACATTCGAGGTTCCCAACGTTGCCCTCTTGATTGGCGGGGAGATCGCGCGGCAAAGGACTACAAATCCCGATCATAACGGCTTGCCGTCCGGAACGATCGATCTGCAGGTACTTCAAGGGGCCGGCCGCCGGCGACCGATCGCGAAGCCGGATATCCCCAGTCTTCGGCATCATGGCCTCTAACCGGCAAGCGGTGAAAGCCGGCGCCGATCGGCTTGATGAGAAACGACACCTCTGCCGATGATATCCAGCCAAAAGGACGGCTATGGGAGGCTGGTCATCATGGACTCGCCTCCAAAGAAGCAAGAGGCGAGCCCCTGGCCGCACGTGCTGGCGGATGTTGCCTTCCAATCTGCAGCATTGCACGCGGCCGTTAGCTTCAATTACCGGAGCGATGATAAAGTTCCTCTACCTTTATGTGCAATCGAGCGGATCGCCGGTCCACCAACAAAAAGCGGCAAAAATTGCCAATCATGATGGCCATCATTCTCAAGCCGCCCACCAGGCATCGTTGCGGCAAACCTCGCCGTGTCAATCCACGACCTCCATGTCTTCCTTCCGAAGGTCGTCGATGGCATCTATCGCTTCCTCGGGGGACCAGCCTGCCCGCATCGCGGCAGCAACCAGACGCACTTCGGCCTCCTGCTGAAGTTTCAGATAGAGCCCTTCAAGCGCCTCTCTTGCTGTGACGACATGTTCATCGTGGAGCGGAATAGCCGGAATTCTATCGAGTTGAGGCATTTTCATCTCCCTGTTAATACTGGTTTTTCCTCGGTGTCGCCGTTCGAGCTGCCTACGGGCGTTTGCTATTGCGACACGAAAGCGACGTTCTTCATCGACGAAATCTTCTTCGGTTTGCGACGTGCGCTTAGCAAGGTTACACAATCTAGCTGCAGCACTTGTCATCCGCTCGATGTTGAAGCGCCCGCACTGCAGCTAGAGTTTGAGCTAGGTGTGTCAACCCGGAGTGTCGGCGTGGGAACTGCCAAGCGAGGGCCGGGGCGTGCAGCGCACCAAGTTGCCAGGCCAATCAACCGCCGACAGTGAACCGCTTTGCCCTCCATCTTCGGGCCGCGTGCGCCTTCGAAAAAAGAACTGCCGGCGCACCCGCATATGCGCCAAACCGGAAATGACGACAGCGCGTTGTAATCCAGCGCAAGCTAGAATCTCTCCTGCGTCTGTTCTTCTGGCAAACCGGGTCCGCATTCCGCCCATCGCAGGCGGCTTTCGACGCCGTAGTGCCCCGCCGGTCGAATCCGCTCGGGATGATCGAGAGACCCGGCGGTCAGCCTTATCAATTCGTCCCCGTCATACTGCAGAAAGAGCGGTGTCCCGCAGTTGGCGCAGAATCCACGTGTTGCAATCGGTGACGACCGGTAGACGGACGGCTTTCCCGTCGTCCAAACGAAATCAGAAAGCCTTGCCTGGACTAGAACCGCGAACGGTCCGCCCGTTGCCCGTTTGCACATATTGCAATGGCAATAGCCTGAATGGGGCGGTTCGCCGTGAAATTCATACCGGCATCCTCCACAGAGGCATCCGCCTGTCCATTTTTCCTGGTCGCTCATGACTTGCAAACCACGATCAGCAGGGTTTGTTCCAGTGTGGTCTTCGAGGTCATGTGTCCGATAGCAGCTGGGTATGGCAAAGCGAACATTTCTGGCTTCCATTTCGTCCGGCTGGCAGCTGGTAGCACGCGCAAGTTCTGCATTATTCAATCTTGCCGCGGACCCTGCCTCCATCGTCCAGGATCCGATCCGCAGCGGCGCAGCCTGCCACATGCAAACGCACATCCCCCGCATCTTCGCAATGATCGATCGGCTGACATAATCAAGGCCGCGATCTGTTGCCGGTGCGGTCGGAGTTTAGCAATGGTGGTCGGGAGACAGACTACCGGAACATTGAACAGGCGTTAGCGTTAAGTCTCTGCAATAACTTCAAAACCTCAAGATCGGAGGCAACGCCATGGGTCGCGGTATTCTTCTTTGGCTTCTCGGTATTCCACTGCCGATCGTCATTCTCCTTGTTCTCTTCATGCGATAGGAGGTGTCAATGTCGATGTCCATGACAGGTCCAGACGTCGCGGCCACTCCTGTCGAATCGTCCAAGTCCGCGATGTCGTGGGGACCGATCCTCGGCGGCGCTATTGCTGCCACGGGCGTTACCCTCATCCTTCTGCTTCTAGGATCTGGCGTCGGGCTGACGATGGTGTCACCTTGGACGGGACAGAGCGCCTCGGCAGAGTCAATTGGTGTGACCGCCGCGATCTGGCTTGTGGTCGTGCAGTGGTTGTCGGCAGCGTTGGGTGGCTACCTCACCGGCCGGCTTCGCACAAGATGGGCCGCTGTTCACACCGACGAGGTCTTCTTCCGGGATACTGCCCATGGCTTGATCAGTTGGGCGGTCGCCACGATTTTCGTGGTCGGCTTCCTGACGTCATCTTTGACCTCGCTTGCCGGGGCCGGCGCGCAGGCAGTCGGCCAGGCAGCGACCAATGCCAGCCTTGCTGGCGCTGTCGCAGCAGGATCATCACAGTCGCCGGCAACCGATCTGTCGGCGGCCTATTTCACCGATGCTCTGCTTCGACCAGACCGAAATCGCGCGCAGGCCACGACCGACCAAGGCGCAGCCACGGCTGAAGTTTCGAGAATTCTTCTGCAAGGTGCCGCTCAAGGCGGGATCCCCGCAGAAGACAAAGACTACCTCGCTATGATCGTGGCATCACATGCAGGTCTTTCGGAGGCCGATGCAAAGACCCGCGTCGAGGCCATCTTGAAGCGTGTGGAGGATGCCAAGGTCGCGGCTCAAAAGACTGCAGACGAGGCACGTGAGGCAGCGGCAACGACAGCAATGCTCGGCGCCCTGTCGCTCCTGATAGGTGCTTTCATTGCCTCTGCTGCCGCAGCACTGGGAGGCCGACAGCGGGACGAGGAAGAAGACGTAATTCTAAAACGCACGTGAGACCGACATGCGCCCATGTCCTTTATGCTCTGGAGTCGCGGAACTGCGGAGGCTTCGAGGCAGACAAGTGCGTGACAAACCAGGCTTGATCGGCCTCTGCCGAAACCAGTTTTGTTGAGCAATTTGCCGCGGGTGCGAGCTTATCCTTGAGAGCATGCCCGTGGTAATCGGTCCGGCCGGTGAGCACTTTGGTATCCGTCGAGAACCGCCCGCACCGCATCGATCAGCAATTCCTGCGGTTCGAGCGGCTTTCCGGCGTACCTTGCAAAAATGGGCATATGCTGCCGGAAAAGAGGTGCGGGGATGATCCGGCCGTCGAGAGCTTTTATGAGCCGGAAGGTGGCCGCTTCCGCCGCCGGGTGATTCCAGTAGTAGCGAATTCGATCGGAATAGGAATAGTGTCGCAGGGTGTGTCGCTTGGCCCGCGAACCGTGATAGTGGCCCTTCCAGTGACCGGGGTTCTCCCTCATCAGCCCGTCCATAACGGCCATGAGGTTTCGGCTCGGATAACCGGGGATGGAGTCGCTTGCGATCAGGTCGAGTCCGTACAGTGCTTCTCGAAGTGCGAAGGTCAATTCCGGTCCGACCTTGAGGATGGCGAACCCGTCCTCGACGAGTTGTCGCAGCGCCTCCACGCCCTGAAAGTCAGTCGAATGTGCCTCATAGACAAGGGCGGGCTCCTCGTCGAGCAGCGCAGAAAGGGCTTGCGCTTTCGCCCGGTCGTAGACGATGACGTTTTCGTTGCCGAATTCGACTCCGGGCTGGACGACGAGCGCCAGCACGCGGTCGAAGGCCCTGGCGAGCCCCGCTTCGTGGAACTGCGTCCGATGCAGAGCAATTGTCTTGCGCGCCGCGTCCACGTGCGTCGGTTCGAGCGTGGTGATTAAATGATCCGCGCCGCCAGGCGGCGGTACTTCGGTGCCGATGACATAGACCGGTCGTTCACCGCCTGAAGAGGCAGCGCACCGTTCTGCCACAGCCGCCAGCCTCACCGCCCGCTCGGCGGTCGTGGCGTCGTCGAGCGCGACCGGTTCACCCGCGCAGCCCATGGACGTATCGAGATGGAGCTTGCAGAAGCCAGCCTCGACATAGGCGGCGATCATGTCTTCCGCTTTGGCCATGGCGACATCGGCAGGTTCCTCACGCCATGGATTTGGGCCAAGATGGTCGCCTCCAAGGATGACCTTGTCTCGCGGCAGACGCTCTTGGTCGGCAATCTGCTCCACCAGCGCCACAAAATCACGGGGCTTCAAGCCCGTGTAACCACCGAACTGATTGACCTGGTTGCAGGTCGCCTCGATCAATACCGGACCATCGCACCCCACGGCCTGTCGTAGGGCAGCGCGGATCACGATGGGATGAGCCGAGCAAACGGAAGTGATGCCAGCCATGCCGCCCGTGCGTCGGCTGCGAGCCAGGTTGCCGAGCATGGACGTCATCGGCTGCGCCCCGGTGTCATGGCGATGAAGGCGTCAAGTTCGGCGCGGGTGCCGGCTCCCTCCATCGGTCCCTTGGCGGTAACATTGCGCGCGCCGGCGGCATTGGCATAGGTGAGCGCCTGTTCGATCGGCATACCGAGCCGGCGGCACGCGACATAGGCGCCGCCGAAGCAGTCTCCGGCGCCGGTCGGATCGATTTCTTCGACTGCGAAGGCCGGGCAGTCGATGCGTCTGCCGTCCCGCGTGAAGACGGTCGAACCCTTCGCGCCGCGCTTGAGTGCGACTTCGCTGGCGTTGCGGGCGAAGAGCGCACGCACCGCCTCGCTTTCGCCCGTAACGCCAGCCGCGACGAACAGCTCATCTCCAGACGGAAGGATCAGGTCGGCGATATCGACAAGACTTGCGAAGCGGGCGCGCGTTTCGGATTGCCCGAGCAGTTCCTTGCGGACGTTCGGGTCGAAGGAGATGCTGCCGCCGCGAGCCTTGATCGCCGCAATCGCGTGTTCGATAATCTCGATGGTGCCGGATATGGCCAGCGCGGTTCCCATAACATGCAGATGGCCCGATCGGGCAATGAGCGCCCGCGCGGCGGCGCTAAGGTCGATCTGGGCGGCGGCGGATCTTGCTATGTTGAAAACGAAATCGCGCGTACCATCCGTGCGGTAGCGCACGAAGGCGCTGCCGGTTGGAAATTCCGCGCTGATCGAAATGGCCGAGACGTCGGCGCCGTCTGCACGTAACCGCGCGACATTGACGCGGCCGAAGTCGTCGTCGCCCACGCAGGCGATGATGCCGGCCGCACCGCCTATTCTGGCGCATTGATCGATAAATATCGCCGGAGCCCCGCTGGGGTAGGGGCCGATAAGAGTGATCGGCTCGAGAAAGCCCGTGCCGCGATCCGTTGCCATGATCTCGACGAGGATCTCGCCGATCGTTATCGTTGGTCCAAGGGCATCGGGAGCTAAGCCGTTCGATGTCATGCAGCATCCTCGGCAGGGCGCGCGCTGTCGGCCAGGAGATAGCGCTGGTGAAGCATGCAGGCAGCGCCGAAGGCTGGCCCTACCGTCTCATCGTCGTTTGTTTCGATCAAAGGCAGCGGAAAGCTTTCCTCCTGCATGGAGCGAATGTGATGCAGCACGCGCGCCGCCATCAGCGGATAGAGCGCGGCGACCGAACCGCCAAGCACGATCCTGTCGGCATCGATGATCCTGCAGGCCTGGATCAGGCCGTAAGCCAGCGCACGGGCCCAGTCTTCTGCTATGGCGACGGCGCCGGGAACGCGATCGCGCACATCGGTCAGAAAAGTAGCGAAGTTCGGTTCCGGCTGCCTCGAGACGGAACGATAGATGCTCAGGATGCACTCCAGACCAAGGACGCTTTCAAGGCTGCGGCCGGGCGCATCGGCACCATCGATGCGCAGATGCCCGATTTCCCCGGCCAGTCCCCGCGCGCCGCGAAGAACGGTTCCGTCGACGACGATACCACCGCCCACGCCACTTTCCATCACGAGATAGAGCGTGACTCCCGAATGGACCTCCCGAGCGCCGTAGCTTGCGCCGGTCGCAAAGGCGTTTGCATCATTCTCCACCATGATCGGCAGTTGTGCCGGCACGGCCGCACGCACGAGATCGGCGAGCTGTATGTTCTGCCAGCCGAGCAGGGGAGCGGTGTTGATCAACCCCTTTCGGTCCATTTGCGCCGGCACGGCGATGCCGAGCCCCTCGCAGCGGCCGCGATGTTCGGCCGGCAATGTCTCGAAGGCAATCGCGACGGCGCGCGAAACGGCAGCCTCGACATCGACGGACGGGCCGTCGAAGGGCTCCATGCGGTTGTTGACGATGCGGCAGGCGAGATCGACCTCGACCACCGTGATGTGTTCGACGCCGATCTCGATGCCGAGAAAATAGGCGGCGCCGGGCATAAGTTCGAGCATGATGCCCGGCCGCCCGGCGTGGGTCGCCTGTGCCTGCTCGGCGGTTCCCACCTCGCGGACGAGGCCATCGGCGGTGAGGCCGGCAATGATATGGCCGGACGAGGAGCGATTGAGGCCTAAAATGCGAGCGAGCTCCGCCCGACTCAAGCGCCCGTGACGATAGAGCGCCCGCATCGCTGCGAGTTCATTGCGCTGGCGGATTCCGCTCGCAGGCGCGATCGAACCCATTTCATTCACGGACGGTTCTCCTTGCCTTTCTTTTCGGAACACCGATTACGACGCCTCGGTATTTAGGGATCTGCCTTGCCTCCATCTTTCGCCGTCACGGCCGCGCAACGGTCGCGCGACGGCGTTTCGCCTCGTCCAACTTGAGATCGATGAATTGCTTTGCATGCTGCGCGAGCGGCAGGTTTTCACTCCAGGTGTCGCGCCAGATCGCGCAGGCAAGCGACAGACCTTCGTCGACGACGGCGCCGGAGAAGGATTCGAAGGTGATGTCGCGCTGGTAGTCGATGTCAAGCAATGCGTCGAACACCCGATCGAAATTGATGACGCCGTCGCCGAGATAGCCGCGATTGCTTTCGCCAATATGAAAATAGCCGATCTTGTCGCCCGCAAGCCTGATGGCCGCCGCCGGGTTCGCTTCCTCGATGTTCATGTGGAATGTGTCGAGGTGCAGCCGCACATGCTGCGAGCCTACCTGCTCGATGAAGGCGAGGCCCTGGGCGGTGGTGTTGAGAAGATTGGTCTCGAAGCGGTTCACCACTTCGAGAACAAGGTCGATCCCTGCAGACTGGGCAAGGTCGGCCGTCCTGGCGATCGCCGCGACACTATTGTCCCATCCTTTTTTGGTGGGCATGCGGGAGTATTTCGTGTGGGCGGAATAAAGGATGCCACCGAGCTTTGTCCCGCCGATGTCGCGCACGGCGCGCACGGCGTCGGCCAGCATGTCTTCGCCCGCTCGCACCGCCTGCCCGTCTTCGCTCGAAACGTCATGGGTGACCGGAAGGCCCATGGTGACGGCGATGTCGAGGCTAAGCGCGGCAGCTCGCCTTGACAGTGCATCGAGATCGAATTTCTCTGGTCGCAGATAGGCGAACTCAATCAGGTTGTAACCGCAGGAGGCGGATTTCTCCATTGCTTCCTCGAGCATCGACTGGGTTTGTCCGCCCGTCCAAACGAAGGAATGAATACCCAACCGGCCCATGTCTCCCCTCCAAAAGGTATGTTGCATTGTGCAACAAATAAAACTTCGACTGCGTCTGTCAAGCGGATTTGAACATCCGTGCTGCTCGAGCATTCGATGCCGATATGAGCAAATGCCTTATTATGCCCGGAAATGTCCCAAGAGACGCGCACGAGCGCGGCAAACCTTGGGGTCGTGAGATTGGTATTGACAGCCTTTCCAAATGAACTAATTTGTTTTTTAGGGCAACATATAAGGCGCAAACCAGCGCCAAACGGAAGGCGGACGTGCAGGGTGATCCAAAGGCGCTCGCTTGCTTTTAAGCTGCGACTGGCCCAAGGAGCCGAACGACGAGAAGCTCTTTTGGCGTGCATGCCGACATGGCCCGCCTGGGAACCACGACCTGCCTGTCGGGAGGAGGTTATTTCCATGAAAGCCGATTTGCGGATCGTACCCGATTTCGAGATGATCATCTGCCCGCCAGCAGAATCCTTTCGCTGGAACATGCATGACTACCCTTATTTCCGGGCGAAGTGGCACTACCATCCTGAATACGAACTGCATCTCACCCGCACGACTTCGGGCGTTATGATGGTGGGCGACTATATCGGCGAGTTCGAGCCTGGCTGCCTGGTACTGACTGGTCCGAACGTGCCGCACAATTGGGTCAGCGACATCGAGCCCGGCAAGCTGATCCGCAACCGCGATGTGCTGATCCAGTTCACGCCCGAATGGGCCGATCGCGTAGGCTCATTTTGTCCCGAGCTTGGGACGATTAAGCCGCTTTATGAAGATGCGGTCTACGGCGTGCAGTTCTTGGGCGCAACTGCGCTCGAAGGCCGGCGGCTGCTCGCGCAGGTGGGCTCCGCCCACGGCGCCGAGCGTGTAGTGCTCTTCCTGCAGCTGATGATCGCGCTGGCACGCAATCCCGCCGAGCGGCGCAGGCTGTCGCGGCTGGCGCCAGCCTCTTTTCAGATGGATCTGCCCCATGAACTTGATGTCGCAATGCGTTATGTGCTGGAGCACTACAGCGACGACATCGACCTTGCCTCGGTCGCAAAGGTCTGCGGTCTCGAGCCGCAGGCCTTCTCGCGCTTTTTCAAGCGCCAGACCGGTCACACCTTCGCGCGCTACGTCATCCTTGCGCGCATTTATGCCGCCTGCTCATTGCTCACCCAGACCTACCGTCCGATCACCGAGATCTGCTTTGAGGTCGGGTTCAACAACATTGCCAATTTCAACAGGCAGTTCTTCAAGATCTGCGGGCGCACACCCTCGGATTACCGGCGCAACGCACACAAGATCGGAACGCAGGCGCGAAGCGATCCCTTCCGGGAAATCCGCGCCTATTCGGCCGTCGCAGTCGGCGAAAAAGTATAGGTCGCCAGCAAACCACGCGTGGCGGAGCAAAAGGCCGCACACTAAGCTCTTCCCACGCCAATAGGAACGAAGCCGGGAAAAAAGCCCACAGGCCGCGATCCTGCAAAGGCGAACCGTATCTGGAAGCCGGGAGGAGCCGAGCTGCCGGAACCTGGGAGGAGCCGACATCTGTCGGTCGTGGGAACGTACTTGCCGGCCAGCGCCCGCAAGTGGTGCAAAGGCACAAGGAGGAGGAATTATGATCAGGAAAAGTGGAATTGGGATCGCCGCGCTTGCGATCGGTGTTCTTACCAGCGTAATACCCGCAAAGGCCGATTTCTGGTCGGATGCCGGCGCGAAGTACAAGGGGGTCGTCCTGCACGGCGTGACCGAAAGCACGCCGCCGTCCAACTACATCAAGGACGTGCTTGCGCCGGAATTCGAAAAGAAGACAGGCATCAAGGTCCAGATCGAGACCACCTCCTGGGACCAGATGTACGACAAGGCCATCAAGGACATGGAAGCCAAGACCGGCATCTATGACATGGTCTATATCGAGCAGGACATCATCTATGCCTATCTGGCGCGAAACTTCCTGATCGACATTTCGAAAGCGCTGAAGGACGATCCGTCGCTGAAGGCGCCGGAATTCGACGAAACCCATTTCACGACATTCGCCAACTACTTCAAGAATGCCGAGGGCAATCTCTTCGGCATTCCGATGGAAGCCTTCATCAAGGTTTATCTCTATCGCACCGACCTCTTCAACGATCCAAAAATCCAGGAAGCCTTCAAGAAGGAGACCGGCAAGGCCCTGGCTCCGGCCAAGACCCATGAGGAATATACGCAGATTGCTGAGTTCTTCACCAAGTACGGCAAGGACAACGGTTTGGAGCTCTGGGGAACGACGGCCCAGGCGCATACCGGTCACCCGGCCTCCTGGTATGAATTCTTCGAGTCGATCGCTCCGACATTCGGCGTCTACAACTGGGGTATCGACGCCAGCAACAATTATGCCGCCTCCGTGAAGAATGGCGGCCAGATGAACAGCGACAAGGCCAAGGCTGCCATCAAGTACTGGCTGCATCTGCGCGACATCGCTCCGCCTGAATCTGCTGCTTCAACCTGGACGGAAGTCGGGACGACATTTGCCGCCGGCCGCGTCGCGCAGGGCCTGGTTTATGGCGAGAACGCCGCCTGGATCGCCTCTGATGCAGAAAAGTCCAAGGTCGTCGGCAATGTGGGCGTCGCGCTTCCGCCCACCGAAGCCGATGTCCTCAAGGAGGTCGAGGGCGGCAAGGGCTATCTCGGCTACTATGACGGCGGTGCCTTCGGCTTGCCGATCACATCGAAGAACAAGGAAGCGGCCTTGCTCTTCCTGCAGTTCATTGGCCAGGATTCGGTTCAGCCCGACTGGGCGATTGCCGCACCCCGCATCACCAATACCTCGACCTATGATGATCCCAAGGTCCTCGACATGGATAAGAAGCTGAATGGCTACTACACCATGCTCAAGGACCAGGGAAAGCTCTTCGCCGGGGCGCCGCCTTTCCCCTTCCATGCGCAGGTTCGTGAAGCCACGGCGCCGATCTTCTACAAGATCCTCCTGGGCGAAGTAGGTCCCGATGAAGGCCTCGACCAGATGGCTGAGGCGGCCGAAACAGAGCTGAAGAATCTCGGCTATCGCAAATAACACCGACAAGTGCCTGCGTCCGGGTGGCCCCTCCCAGGACCGCCATCCGGGCGCAGTTGCCCTTGGTGCAGGCTGTCGATCTGCGCGAACTTCTTTCGGGAGCACGAATTCATGCGTTCAAACACGGTCGGTTGGCTGATGCTCGCCCCGACGATCGCAATCCTTGGCGTCTTCGGCATCATCCCTTTCTTATACGTGCTTTACGTGGCATTCCACCAGTGGAACCCGTTTGGCGCCAGCCCCGACATGATCTACAACGGCGCCAACAATTTTCGCCGTCTGGTCTTCGACGCCGAATTCCTGACCTCCATCGCCTTCACCATGAAGTTCGCATTCTTTGCGGTACTGAGCGAGATCGCGCTGGGCTATCTCCTCGCCCAGCTCTTCATGAAGGAGTTTCCCGGACGTGGCTTCTTCCGCACGATCCACACACTGCCCCTGATCGTCGCGCCCATCGTCGTCGGCTCGGTCTGGCGTCTGATGACGACGCCCAGCATCGGCATCATCCCCTATCTCCTGAGAAACTGGTTCGGCTATGATCTCAACATCGGCCGTGACGCCACCACCGCTTTCACCCTGACCGTCATCATGGACATCTGGCACTGGACGCCGCTGGTGACGCTGACACTGCTTGCCGCACTGCTCGCCCTGCCCAAAGAGCCGTTCGAACAGGCGCAGATCGATGGCGCCAACCGCCGCCAGATCTTTTGGCACGTCACACTGCCGATGATCCGACCGGCTATCCTCGCAACGGTCTTCATCCGGTTGATGGACGCGCTGCGCACTGTCGACGAAGTCTGGATGCTGACATCGGGCGGGCCGGGGGCGGCAACCCGTTATGTCGGTCTGCACATCTGGAAGATCGTCTTCCCAAAGACCGACTACGGCTATGGCGCCGCGATCTCGGTGATCGTCCTCTACCTAACCCTGGTGATGTGCTGGCTGCTCTATGTCGCCCTCGTGGCTCGACGCCAACGCAAAAGGACATTCTGATGCAGGGCCGCAATCCCCTTCTTTACATGGCGCTTTGGCTGTTCCTCAGTCTGTTGACGCTTTTCCCGATCTATTGGCTTTTCGTCATTTCGGTGAAGCCGGCAGTCGATCTGTTCACGACACCGAGCCTGTTCCTCGACGCGATCTACTGGAAGAACTACGTCAACGTCTTGGGCAATGAGACGCTGCGCGGCTACATGCTCAATTCGATGATCATATCCAGCGGCAACGCCGTGCTGGTCACCGTGCTGGCCTTCATGGCTTGTTATGCGCTCTCGCGCTTCGACCTCGCAGGCAAGGAGAACATCTTCTTCTGGACGATCACCAACCGCATGGCGCCGGCGGCGGTGTTCTTGCTGCCGTTTTTCCTGCTCTTCACCCAGATCATCACCTTCGGCGACTGGAAGCTTTACGACACCAAAATCGGGATGATCCTGCTTTATTGCACGTTCAACCTGCCTTTCGCGATCTGGACGCTGAGGCCCACCATCGACGGAATTCCTAAAGAGCTCGACGAGGCCGCGACCGTCGATGGTGCCTCGACGTGGCAGGTTATCCACGAAGTCATCTTCCCGCTTGCACGGCCAGGTCTTGCCGTCACGCTGATCCTCACCTGGGTCTTCGCCTGGAACGAGTTCCTGCTCGCCGCGACCCTGACCAGCTTCAACGCGCGCACCATCACCACAGGACTTTCGGAATATGTGACGACAACGGGAACCGAATGGGGGGCGATGGCGGCGATCGCCGTGATCACGCTCATCCCCGCGCTCATCATATTCGCAGTGGTTCAGCGGCATATCGTGGCGGGTCTCACCTTCGGCGCAGTCAAGGAGTAGAGCGATGCAGGAGCCATTTGACCCCGGACAGATCGATTCCGAACCGGAAGTGGCGGGCCGCAAATCCGAGCGGAGAGGCTTCCTGCCGATCACCACCAACTGGTTCGACCGCGTCTTCGTCGGCATCTACCTGTTCGTGGCGCTCGAACTCTTCTGGATGCGGTTCCTCGAACAATCGATTCCGCTGACGGTCTGCCACGTCCTGGCCATCGCGCTCGCAGTCCTGATCGTATGGCGCGGCTGATGCTTCTTGAGAAAATAGGACAGAGACAATGAAAGCACTGGTACTGGAAGAGAAGATGAAGCTGTCGCTGCGCGATTTCCCGATCGAGCGTGACGAGGTGCTCGGCCCACGCGACGCTCGCATCAAGCTTCACACCGTCGGCATCTGTGGCTCCGACGTCCATTACTATACACATGGCGGCACCGGTATCTTCCAGGTGAAGGCGCCGATGATCCTCGGCCACGAGGCGTCTGGCACGGTGATCGAAACCGGAGCCGAGGTCACCTCGCTCAAGGTCGGCGACCGGGTCTGTATGGAGCCGGGCATTCCCGATTCCAACAGCCGCGCCGCGCGCCTGGGGCTCTATAATATTGATCCGGCAGTCCGCTTCTGGGCGACGCCGCCCATCCATGGCGTACTCAGGCCGACGGTCGTCCACCCGGCCGATTTCACCTACAAACTGCCCGACAACGTGTCTTTCGCCGAAGCCGCCATGGTCGAGCCGCTGGCTGTGGGTGTGCATGCCGCCACCAAGGCGCAGGTCAGGCCGGGCGACATAGCCTTGGTGATCGGCGCTGGTCCGATCGGCCTGGTGACAGCGTTGTCGGCTGTCGCGGCCGGCTGCGCGCGGGTGTTCGTGAGCGACATCGATGACGCAAAGCTGGAGCTTGCCGCCAAGCTCGGTCCGATCTCACCGGTCAACGTCTTGCGGCAGGAACTGGCCAGGGAGATCCTTTCCGCCACCGGCGGCTGGGGGGTTGAGATCGTTTTCGAGTGCTCCGGCCATCCCGCAGGCGCCGAGGGCGTATTCGACCCGCTGGCACCTGGCGGTCGTGTGGTCTTCATCGGCTCGCAGGTCCATCCGATCCACTACGACGTCGGCAAGGCGATGGTGCGGGAGGCGCGCGTGGAGCATGTCTTTCGCTATGCCCATGTCTTTCCGCGTTGCGTGGCCATGCTGTCATCAGGCGCGATCGACGTGAAGCCGCTCATCACCCGTACATTCGATTTCGACGAGAGCGTCCGTGCTTTCGAGATCGCGGCTTCCGCTGCGAAGGGCGAAGTCAAGATGCAGATCGCACTGCCGCAATAGAGGAACTCATATGGCTCACGTCACCGTCAAGAACGTTACGAAGAATTATGGTGCGCTGCCGGTCATCCACGGTGTCGGCATAGATATTGCCGATGGCGAATTCGTCGTGCTGGTCGGGCCGTCCGGCTGCGGCAAGTCCACCCTGCTGCGAATGATCGCAGGGCTTGAGACGATCTCCGGAGGCACGGTCGCAATCGGCGGCAGAGTCGTCAACGACGTCCTTCCAAAGGACCGTGACATCGCCATGGTTTTTCAGAATTACGCGCTCTATCCGCACAAGACCGTAGCAGACAATATGGGCTTTCCTCTCAAGCTCAAGGGCGCGCCAAAGAGCGAGATCGAAGCGAAGGTCCGAAGGGCGGCCGAAATCCTCGATCTCGGCAAATTGCTTGATCGCTACCCGAAACAGCTCTCGGGCGGCCAGCGCCAGCGCGTCGCCATGGGGCGCGCGATCGTCCGAGATCCGCAGGTCTTCCTGTTCGACGAGCCGCTTTCCAATCTCGATGCCAAGCTGCGCGTGACCATGCGCGTCGAAATCAAGGAACTTCACCAGCGGCTGAAGACGACCACCATCTACGTGACGCATGACCAGATCGAGGCCATGACAATGGCCGACAAGATCGTCGTGATGCGCGACGGACGGGTGGAGCAGATCGGCGCGCCGCTTGATCTTTATGATCGTCCGGCCAATGTCTTCGTGGCAGGTTTCATCGGCTCGCCGTCGATGAATTTTGTTCCCGGCAGATTGGCAAAGGAAAGCGGCCGGCCGGTGTTTGTCAGCGACAAGGGCACCGTGCTGCCGGTGCCGGAGGGAGCGCCGAGCCACGGCGAGCCTGTCATCTACGGCGTCCGTCCAGAGCATATCGATGTGCGGCCTGACGGAATGCCTGCGACGATCTCGGTTCTCGAACCTACCGGCTCGGAAACACAGATCTTTGCACATCTCGGCGGCGATGCCATCATGGCGGCTGTTCGCGACCGCATCGCCGCGCTGCCGGGCGAGGCTGTCTCGCTGCGGATCGAACCGGCCCGCGTTCATCTGTTCGATGCCAGGAGCGGCCGGCGTCTTTAATTCTGCATGGTCACGGAGCGAGATATGTTCTTCGAGAAATTCCGGATGGATGGTCAAACCGCTGTGGTGACCGGCGGCGGACGGGGTATCGGCCTTGCCTGTGCCGAAGCGCTTGCCGAGGCGGGCGCCCGAATCGTCATCATCGATCGCGACGAAGCGGTGGCCGAATCGGGCAGGCATGTCTTGGCCGGCAAGGGTGTCGAAGCCGATGCGCTGGTCCTCGATGTCACCGATTCTGCAGCCGTCGACACGGCCGCCGCGGATATCTTCGCAAAGCACGGTCGCATCGACGCGCTGGTCGCCAACGCAGGCATTGCGCGAACCGGTACGGCCGCAGAGGATACCCCCGACGAACTCTGGCTCAATGTCAACGATGTGAACTACAACGGCGTCTTCTGGTGCAATCGCGCCTTCGGCCGGTACATGCTGAAGGCCGGCCGCGGTGCAATCGTCAATATCGGTTCGATGTCCGGCTATATCGTCAACCGTCCACAGCTGCAGACTTATTACAACGCCTCAAAGGCCGCCGTCCATCACCTGACGGCGTCACTTGCTGTGGAGTGGGCTGAGCGTGGCGTGCGCGTCAACGCCGTCGCACCGACGTATATCGAAACCGAAATGACGAAGACTGTGGTCGACAAGAAGATGATGGACATCTGGATTCGTGACACGCCGATGGGCCGGATGGGCCAACCCCATGAGATTGCGTCGGTGGTACATTTTCTAGCCTGCGACGCATCGAGCCTGATCACTGGCGCGACCGTCAAGGCCGACGGCGGCTTCACTTGCTGGTAGGAGGATTGGCGATGGATTTTTCGAACAGGCATGTGGTGGTAACCGGCGCCGGCAAGGGTATCGGGCGGGCGACCGCCGTCATGCTGGCTCAGCGTGGGGCCAAGGTGACCGCGCTATCGCGCTCGGTGGCCGATCTTGAGGAATTGAAGAATGAAATAGGATGTATCCCGGTGGCCGTCGATCTTGCCGATCCGGACGCGACACGCGCGGCGGCCCTTAAGTCCCTGCCGGCCGATTTTCTGATTAATTGCGCCGGCACGACCGAGCTTGAGTCTTTTCTCGATCTCAAGGTCGAGAACTTCGATCTGCTCTACGCCGTCAATACGAGGGCACCGATGATCACTTCGCAGGAATATGCCCGCGACATGGTGAAGAACGGCCGCAAAGGCGCAATCGTCAACGTATCGAGCGTCGCGGCCTTTGTCGGTATTCCCGATCACGCCGCTTACTGCGCTTCCAAGTCCGCTCTCGACGGGCTGACCCGGGTGATGGCCAAGGAACTTGCGCCGAAGGGCATACGGGTCAACGGCGTGCATCCCACCGTGACGCTTACGCCCATGGCCATCAAGGCCTGGAGCGATCCACAAAAGGCAGCCGGCATGCTCAACCGCATTCCTGTCGGCCGTTTCGCCGAACCCGAAGACGTTGCCGAGGTCATTCTTTTCCTGCTTTCTGACGAGGCAGCAATGGTCAACGGCCTGTCGATGCCTGTGGATGGTGGTTACATGATCGCCTGACGATTTTGCGAGGCAGATGCCTCAAATTTAAGCCTTCCCGCCGCGGTCTGGCGGCCTCAGATTTTCAAGGATCAGCCCATGACACGCTTTGATGCAAAAATCGCCAAGATCAGGGCCGGCAACTACAAGCGGACGGATTTCATCATCGCGGACGCGAAAGATGGTGACATGGGGCCGAGCATTTTATCGTGTGGCCCGAAGCTCGAGAAGGACTGCTCCTACACGCGCTACCGGACGCGTGCGGAATTCCTCGACCAGGTCAAGGCCGTGATCACCCAGGACATTGTCGATATCATGCTGACCTCCGCTTCCAATCTCGAACTGCTGACGGAAAGCGGCGCTTACGCAGGCAGCAATGTGAAACCCGCAATTCGAGCCAATGATGCGACGGATATCTGGGTTGGGCGCGGTGCGACCTATGCCTCGCAGCCGTCCAGGCCTTATCGCACTGCTTCTCTGTCGGTCAGCCGGCGCCATACCGACCTCGGCCTCTACTCGATCACCTTCAACAATGATCTCGACGCGGACTACAATTCGCTGCTCGCCTTCATGGATTTTGTAGAGGACGCGCACGACAACGGCTTCAATTATTTTCTCGAAGTCTTCAATCCGAACGTCGACACCGGCATATCGCCTGACCTCCAGCCACATTTTGTGAATGATTGCATATGCCGGGCGCTGGCCGGGCTGACACGTGCGCAGCGGCCGCAATTCCTGAAGATTCCGTTCAATGGCCCAAAGGCGCTGGAGGAACTCACGACCTACGACCCGAGCCTGATCGTCGGCGTGCTGGGCGGCGGTGCGGGTACTGCGCGCGACACGTTCGAACTCATCCACCAGGCGGAGAAATACGGCGCCCGTGTGGCGCTTTTCGGTCGCAAGATCAATCTCGCCGAAGACCCGCTCGCCATGGTGAAATTCATGCGTGCCGTGGCAGACGGTGATCTCAGGCCAGAGGAGGCCGTCAGGGCCTATCACGGCGCGCTGCAGGCAGGCGGGCAGAAGCCGATGCGGACACTGTCAAACGACATGATCATCACCGAAAAGGTTCTGATGAATTGACACCGCCAAGGGAGGTGAGCATGGCCGGAACGAGCAGGCGCGGCTTCATCGCCGGAGGGACCTGGTGCCTCGACCGAAATCGCAGGATAGACGCATGGCCAAAGGAAGACAGCGTCGGTATCGCCTGGGGGCTTGAAGAACGTGGCGGCGGTCCGGCCTGCAATCTTGCCATCGACGTCAAGAGGCTCGATCCGGCAATCCCGGTCGAAACCATCGGGTTGGTCGGCAACGACGAGGCCGGCCGAAAACTCATCGCCGAAGCCGAACGAGCTGGTCTCGACCACCGGCAGATTCATGTCAGCGACCAAGCGACCACCCATACGACCGAAGCCTTCATCTCGCAGGCAAGTGGACTGCGCACACATATTTCCGAGATCGGCGTTTCGGCGCTGCTTTCGCCGGATCATTTCGATTTCTCCCGAACCACGGCGCGCTTCTTGCATCTGGGACTTCCCGGCATCCATCCCACGATGGATGCGCCTTGGAAAGACAATGCCAACGGCTGGGTGACAGTGCTCAAAGCCGCTCGCGCCGCTCGCCTTGAAACCAATCTCGAACTTTGCACGGTCACGCCGGAACGCCTACGTGGCCTGATCGTGCCCTGCCTACCGCATCTCGATACGCTGATTGTCAACGACAAAGAGATCGGGGCGCTTGCAGAGATGGAAACCACTCGGGAAGGCAGGACTGACGTTGACGCCTGCGCAGCGGCGGCGGCTGTCATTCTCCCACAGGGCGCGATGCGGCTTGTCACCATCCACTTTCCCGAAGGCGCGATCACCGTCACGCGGGCAGGAGAGGCGATCTTCGTGCCCTCAGTCAAGATACCTCGGAATGCGATTGTCGGACCGAACGGTGCGGGAGATGCCTTCGCGGCAGGCTTCATGTACGGCCTGCACGAAGACTGGGCAATCAAGGATTGTCTTTGGCTCGGTCATGCCGCGGCCGCCTGTTCGCTACGGAGCGCGGGCACGACCGACGGCGTCGTTGAGTGGAAGCAATGCCTGGAAACGGCACATAAGTGGGGAAGCCATTGAATCAAGGTGGCGGCTGGATTTGCAGAATTTGATCTGACGCAGAAGGAGACGAGCATGGTCAAGCAATTGGAAGGCATGGTCGCGGCGGTTACGGGTGCGGCCTCCGGGATTGGACTTGCGAGCACGAGGGCGATGGTTGCCGAGGGTGCGCGCGTGGTGCTCGTCGATCGCGACCAGAAGGCGCTGGACGCAGTGTGTGCGGAACTCGGCAATGTCGCAATCCCCCTGGTGATCGATCTTCTCGATCCCGCCAGCTGCGCAACCCTGATGCCGTCTATCGAGAAGCTCACCGGCCAACTCGATATTTTTCATGCCAATGCGGGCACCTACATCGGGGGTGACCTGATCGAGGCCGACACCGCCGTTATTGACCGGATGCTCAATCTCAACGTCAACGCAGTCATGAAGAACGTCCATGACGTTTTGCCGCATATGATCGCGCGAGGCTCGGGAGACATTATCGTCACAAGTTCAGTGGCGGGCCATTATCCCGTTCCATGGGAGCCTGTCTATTCGGCTTCGAAATGGGCCATGACCTGCTTCGTTCAGACCGTACGGCGCCAGGTCAACAAAAAGGGCATTCGCGTGGGGTCGGTTTCGCCCGGGCCGGTCATCAGCGCGCTCCTTGCCGACTGGCCAGAAGAAAATCTCCAAAAGGCCAAGGAATCGGGAAGCCTCATCGAACCGTCGGAGGTAGCCGATGCCATCATCTTCATGCTGACCAGGCCGCGGAATGTCACAATTCGCGATGTCGTTGTGCTGCCGACCAATTTCGATATCTGAACTGCGCAGTGAAATCTTAAGGGAGATCGTTCGCGCCGCGGTGCCAGGCGCATCGGCTGATGTCCAATCCATACAAAATTTCGAGCGGTGCTGGCGATGGACGGATATGTGCCACCAGCATCGTTCGCCGGTTTACCAGTCCTTGCAGGGTCGCACGCGGGCGGGCGCTACAATAACGCGCCTCCGGTGGAACAGCGTCATGTCAAGACGTCGTCGCCTGGGTCCGTTCAGGTGTCTGTCAGGTTCTTCAGCCACCTAAGTGCTCCCCTCTCTGGAAGCGCCCATGCCTGAAATCCACAGCCCGGAAATTCCAAACCTTTTGCACCGCACCGAGACATCACGCGGATCGGATGCATTAAGATGAACAAGGTCTTGCACATCTATCGGCCCACGGTTGGAAGCGTGACAATATGCGCGATCACGACCCTATATCTGCTTCTTGTCACCAACTGGACATTCTGGACGAAGGCGTCCGGTTACCTGGCAAGGGATCACTTTGCCTTAATTCTTTTTGCCGTTGGCATCTCGGCAATGAGCATGGCCATCATCACGGCCTTTTCTGCGAAATACATAACCAGGATATTTTTGATTTTCTTTATCGTCACCGCGTCTGCGGCATCCTGGTTCACCGATCAGTTCGGTGTGGTCGTTGATCGCGAGATGATCCGAAACGCCGCCGTCTCAACGGGTGCTGAGGCAGGGCATCTCTTAACCTTGCGCTTTGCAACCCATCTGCTTGTGACCGGGATCCTTCCATCGCTTGTGGTCGTCTGGGTAAGGGTCGCGCATCGGCCGTTCTTGACGAAACTGGCGCACAACAGCGCAATCATTGTCGGATGCATCGCGATCTTTGCGCTGGCAGCTGCCTGCGACTATCGAACCTTTGCCGGGGTCGGCCGGGCGCACCGGGACATCCTCGATCCGCTCAATCCCTTCTTTCCGATATCGAGTGCCGTCCGGTTCATAGTAGACGCGACAAGGGACGCCGAGGTTAGCGCGCACCCACTGGGCGTGGACGCACATCGCACCGGCTTGAGGCCAAAGCCGCGAGTGACTGTGATTGTCGCAGGTGAAACCGCTCGGGCAGACAATTTTTCGTTAGGCGGATATGGCAGGGAAACGAATCCGGACCTCCGCGAGCGCGGCGTCGTGTACTTTCCAAACACGATGAGCTGCGGCACGTCCACGGCGGTCTCGATACCGTGCATGTTTTCGGTCTATCCGCGCCGTGCCTACACACATCGCAAGGCCCTCGAGACAGAAAACGTGCTCGACGTCCTATCGCATGCAAACATATCTGTGTCGTGGTTTGACAATGATACCGGCAGTTATCATGTGGCAGACCGCGTCGCTTACCAATTCCTCCCGAGTTCTGCCGACCCCAGGTTTTGCAAGGACGGCGAATGCCTGGACGCCATTCTTCTCGATCGCATGGATTCGTGGCTCAGCTCCGTCAGGGGTGATAGTGTCTTGATCCTGCATCAGTTGGGAAGCCACGGCCCAGCCTATTTCTCGAGATATCCAGATGATTTCAGGCACTTTGTGCCAGATTGCCGAGCAAATGACTTTGGCGCTTGCTCAGCGCAGGAAATCAACAACGCCTATGATAATACGATCCTCTACACCGATCACATCGTGTCGCAGGTGATCGATAGACTGAAGGCGCGCTCCTCCATGATTGCCGGATCGGTCATCTACCTTTCAGATCACGGCGAGTCGCTTGGTGAGCACGGCCTTTATCTGCATGGCGCGCCATATGTCTTCGCGCCATCGCAGCAAACCCATGTCCCCTTCCTCGTTTGGATTGCGGACGACCTGCAACACTCCGGCGGGTTTGACATGGGGTGCCTGGATCGGAATAAAGCGCTCCCCAATTCCCATGACAACTTGTTTCACAGTGTTCTCGGGCTCATGGACGTGTCGACAAAGGTTTATGACCCTGCGCTCGACATCTTTGCGAAATGTCGGCGACGAGGCACCAACCTTGCTGATGCAAGTTAACTTTCCATGACCGGGCAAGAGGTGATCCGGATCAAGCGCGAAGCGTAACGTGGCGGCCTGTTATCATCGGCAGAACTGCAATACGCCAAGGGCTCGCCTCAAGCCGGGGAGGAAGACGAGCCCTTGTCCACTTGAGTGTGCTTGGAGAGGAAGGATTATCTTCCGTAGCACTCGGATGAGGCAGCTCGCGCAAGGGAGGAGAACGCGCCACGTCATCCACCGCAGCAAACATCGAGGAGGATGAAAAGTTCCGTTCTTTCCGGAGAGCCGTGACAATGGCAGGATCATCACATTGCGCAGGCGCTACACTTACTTGTCATTTGCCGGTGAAGCCGTTCCCGCGTCTCTGATAAGAGGCATGCTTTCGGCTGAAACAGCGACGACATCGTCTCGCTCCGTGCGAAAGCCCTTCGATCTGTCCGCGAGCAAGCCGACACTCGTCAGCAAGTGCCAATGAGCTTTCCCCTGGTCTTCCAACAAACCTGCGTTCAGCCAAATTCTGCGCTCATGCGCGCCAGGTCGTCCCATAGGCTTTCGGCAAATCCTCGCAGGACGATAATCTCGAATGTGTCGGCATCGACACAGGTGATATGGGCCGCGATATGGCCGATCAACGTCGTTGCGGATTGTGCGACGGGAAATGAGCCGGGCGCAAGATCGACCGCCGTACCTTTCGAAAGGACGTGCCTGGCCAACTTGCCGCTGATCCGTATACGCACGCGACCATGGCTCTGGTCGACGCCGGATGCGCGCGGTTCGAGCCCGTCGACCAGATCCTTCATGTCCTGATATGCCATCGGTTTTTCACCGATGATGAACCACTGTCCGGGCGAAAGGGAGCGAACGGTGAGGGCGGCCCTTTTAGCGAGGCAGTCCAGGAAAGACGCTACATCGCTTTCGCCAGGCTTTACGATCACATGAATGACAACGCCTTCGGGAAGCGCAGAGAGGCTGACGGCGGGAGAAGAAATCACCGGTTTGGCGCCGAGCGCCGGGCGAAGGGTCGGTCGGAAATCAGACATGGAGCCTCTTGTTCTGCGGATCAAAGAAAACCGGGTTGCACAGCCGTGCGGGGGTGATTTCGTTGCGCAGGCCGTTCCAGACCACCACCTCCTCGCCGTGCCTGTCGGATCCGCGCTTGACGAGGGCAAGACCAATGGTTGATCCGACATGGGGTGAAAACGCGCTTGAAGTGACGTAGCCTTGGTCGTTTTCGAGCGTTGCAGCCGCATTCTTGGAGAGGACATGGGAGCCTGTGCGGAAGGATCGGTTGGAATCAAGCGGCACAACACCAACCAGGCATGGCCGGTCGCCGGCCGCAAGAGCTTCGCGCCCCACCATTGCCTTGCCGATGAAATCAGCCTTTGCCGCCGAAACCATTTTTGCAAAACCGAGATCGGCCGGTACGACGGTGCCGTTGATCTCATTGTGGGTGACATGGCCCTTCTCGATGCGCATGACGCCGAGCGCTTCGACACCATAAGGCATAATGCCATCGTCTTTTCCGGCGTCCATCAAGGCATCGGCGACGCTTTCGCCGTAACCGGCCGGCACCGCAAGCTCAAAGGCAAGTTCGCCCGAAAAGGAAATCCGGAAGAGGCGGCCGTGAAGCGTGCCTCTGAAAAGCGAGATCTCCTTCGCTGCGAGGAAAGGGAAGGCAAGGTCGGAGATGTCGTCGTCGACGATCTTCCGGAGGATGGAGCGGGCTTTTGGCCCGGCGATCGCCATCTGTGCCCACTGATCGGTAACCGATGCGAGGCGAACGTCAAGATCCGGCCATAGCGCCTGCGCGCAGAACTCTAAATGGTTCATGACGCCCGCCGCATAGGCCGTCGTCGTCGTCATGAAGAAACGGTCTTGCTCAAGGCGGCTCGTCGTGCCGTCATCGTAGATCATGCCGTCCTCGCGCAGCATCAGGCCGTAGCGGGCCTTGCCGACCGGCAAGTTCACGAAGCCATTGCAATAGATCCGGTTCAGAAACTGTGCCGCGTCTTTGCCACAGATCTCGATCTTGCCGAGCATGGACACGTCACACAGCCCCGCATTCCGGCGCACGTTCAGCACTTCTCGGTCGACGCTCTCGCGCCAGGTATTTTCGCCCTTTCGCGGAAACCAGGAGGAGCGATACCAAAGGCCGGTCTCCACGAAGACGGCGCCGTTCTTCTCCGCCCAGCCGTGCAGGGGTGATTTGCGCACCGGCTGGAAGTGATGCCCATGATGGGCGCCAGTCAGCGCGCCGAAGGAGACAGGTGTATAGAAAGGCCGGAAAGTCGTCGTGCCGACATCGGCCGGCGAGGCGCCGCGCGCTTCAGCCAGAAGTCCGATGGCATTGATATTCGAAAGCTTGCCCTGATCGGTCGCCATGCCATTGGTGGTGTAGCGCTTGGCAAGCTCTACATGGCCATAGCCCTCGCTGACGGCAAGGTAGAGATCCTTGCGATGCACGTCATTCTGGAAATCGACGAAGGCCTTGCCCTTGACGCCGGCTATGGACCATACCGCCTTTTCAGGTGGGGCGATGGTATCGTTTTCCACCGCGCCGAATTCAGCAGGTGCCGCCTTGAAGCCGAGCTCCTCTGCCATGGCCGCGCCCTGCCGCGCGCCGTCCGCAAGGCAAGCCGCAAGGCCGCTAACGGCGCAAGCCGAGCCGGCCAGTACCATCCCGTTCAGATTGCCCGGTGCGAGGAAGGCTGCATTGTCATTCGACCAGACTGGCTTTCCTCCGCGGTGGCAGGCGAGGTGGATGATCGGGCTGAAACCACCTGCCATGGCCAAGCCGTCGACGTTTATCCTTTCCGTGCGGTCCTTTGAGCGGATATCGACTGCGCTCAACGCCTTGCCGCCCCTGGCATCCGATACCACGGCACCCCTGATGATGCGCGCCGGGCCAACGTAGCCGTTACCGCCGTGCTCGCGGCTGTCGACGATGGCAACAAGCTGAATACCGCGCGCTTCGAGATCGCGGGCCAGTGCATAGCCGCTGTCATTGGTGGTGAAGATCGCTGTCGCTTTGCCGGGGGCGAGTGCATAGCGGTTAAGGTAGCAACGCATGGCGCTTGCCATCGTCACGCCTGGAATGTCGTTGCCGCCGAACACAAGAGGACGCTCTTCCGCTCCCGTCGCCAGGACGCTCTGCTTGGCAACAATGCGCCACAGGCGTTCCACAGGTATATTGGGCAGCGGTTCGCAAACATGCTTTTGCACCCGCTCGACGGCGCCGAAGACATTGCCGTCATACCAGCCGAAGACGGTCGTGCGGGTCAGGAGGGTCACATTCGGCATGGATTCGAGTTCACAGATGCAGTCGTCTGCGAAATCGGCTGCCGCCTTGCTGCCGATCGATGCGGTCTCGCTCAAAAGCGCCCCGCCGGCAACCGAGTGTTCATCGGCGAGAATGACGCGGGCGCCGGCACGGCCGGCACTGATTGCGGCAGCCAGCCCCGCGGGCCCGGCACCGATGACGAGCAGGTCGCAATGTGCCCAGCACTTATCATAGGCGTCTGGATCGGCTTGATATGTTGCCTTGCCCAGTCCGGCGGCCTTGCGGATGAAGGGTTCGTAGATCTTTTCCCAGAACGGGGCGGGCCACATAAAGGTCTTGTAGTAGAAACCGGCGCCGAGGAAGGGCGACAGCAGGCTGTTCAGCGCGCCGATGTCGACGCCGAGCGACGGCCAGCGGTTTTGGCTTTTCGCTTCGAGGCCGGCATAGAGCTCCTGCATGGTGGCGCGCGTATTCGGCTCGGTGCGGCCGCCCCTGCCGATGGTCATCAGTGCATTCGGCTCGGCTGCGCCTGCAGTTAGGATGCCGCGCGGCCGGTGATACTTGAAACTCCGGGCCACGAACTGGCGGCCGTTGGCAAGCAGTGCAGAGGCGAGGCTGTCGCCCTGAAGACCCTGCATCACCTTGCCGTCGAAGGTGAAAGACAGCGACTTAGAGCGGTCGATCAGCCCGCCTTGCGGCAAACGGTAAGATGTCATGCGCCTAAACCTTTCTTCCTGCCAGACGTAGCGTCGCGGCATGCAGCGATCTCATGGGTCGCGGTATTGCGGTCGACGACCAGCCACCGCCGGCAGCCGGACGTATGATGCCAATATTCCTCGTAGGCGCCGCGGGGATTGTCGCGCAGATAGACGTAGTCGAACCAATCGTCAGGACCGGCATCGGGCGTCGGTCTTGCAAGGGCAGCGCCCTTGATGGTGAACTCCTCTTTCGGTCTTGGCCCGCAATGCGGGCAGGGCACCAGACTAGCCATTTCGAATGTCCCTTTGATGCGCGAAATCAATGAAGGTTGGGCTGGGCGCCCTGGCCCTTTTCGTCGATGAGATAGCCACGCTGAAAGCGGTCGAGCCGGAAGGCGGCCGCCGTCTCCTGCGGGACGCCGCGGGCGAGAAGATGGGCAAAGCAAAAGCCCGACGCCGGGGTCGCCTTGAAACCGCCATAACACCAGCCGGCATTCAGATAGAGATTATCGATAGGGGTTCGGTCGATGATCGGCGAGCCGTCCATCGACATGTCCATGATGCCGCCCCAGGAGCGCAGCACCCGCACGCGCGACAGCGCCGGAATCATTGCCTTTCCGGCTTCCGCCACATGTTCTACCGTCGCCAGATTGCCGCGCTGGGCATAGGAATTGTAGCCGTCTATGTCGCCGCCGAAGACGAGGCCGCCCTTGTCGGATTGCGAGATATAGAAGTGTCCGGCGCCGAAGGTGACTACTCCGTCGATGAAAGGCTTCAGGCCTTCGGAGACGAAGGCCTGAAGAACATGGCTTTCGAGCGGCAACTTCAGGCCGGCCATCCGGGCGACCTGCGAAGAATTGCCGGCTGCTGCGAGTGCCAGCTTGCCGCAGCCGATGAAGCCGCGACTGGTTTCGACGCCGGTTACCTGCCCATTGCTGCGACGGATGCCGGTCACCTCGCAGCCTTGGATGATGTCAACGCCGCGCTGATCGGCACCGCGCGCGTAGCCCCAGGCGACCGCGTCATGGCGAACGGTGCCGCCGCGCTTCTGCAGCAGGCCGCCCTGGATCGGAAAACGGGCATTGTCATAGTCGAGAAAGGGCAGCATCTTCTCGACCGAAACGCGGTCGAGAAGCTCGGCGTCGACGCCGTGCAGCCGCATGGCATTGCCGCGGCGGGTATAGGCGTCGCGCTGCCCATCCGAGTGGAAGAGATTGAGCACGCCGCGCTGCGACACCATGGCATTGAAGTTGAAATCCCGCTCCAGCCCCTCCCACAGCTTCATGGAAAGCTCGTAGAACGGATTGTTGCCCGCCAGCAGGTAGTTGGAGCGGATGATCGTCGTATTGCGGCCGACATTGCCGGAACCGACATAATTCTTCTCCAGCACCGCCACATTGGTGATGCCGAATTCCTTGGCGAGGTAGTAGGCCGTGGCAAGGCCGTGTCCGCCACCGCCGACGATGATCAGGTCGTAATGCGGCTTGGGCTCGGGCTGCCGCCATGCGGGCGACCAGTTCCTGTTTCCAAAAAGTCCGTTTAGGAAGAGGGACAGTGCCGAGTAGCGCATCGATGCTTCTTTCCGAGAAAGGACCTGTTAGCGGACTGATAACATGAGGAAGAGATCCAGCGTTGCATTTATGGGACATTTCAATGTAACTTTAGGACATGAGTCATGGCGACCAGAAGAACCTTCAGCGGATCGGTTTTGTTCTCGTGCCGAATTTCGCGCTGATGTCATATGCCTCGGCGACCGAGCCCTTGCGGGCAGCGAACCTGATTGCCGGAACTGCGCTATATGAAGCAGTCCCGCTATCGACAGATGGTCTTCCGGTGCGCAGTTCGTCCGGCCTGACGATCAGCTGCAACAAGCTTTCTAAGGCTGGCGGCACCTGTCATACGATCTATGTTTGTGCCGGCGGCGATCCTCAAGACTGGTATGAGAGTACGTCGCTGCATGCGCCGCTGAGAAAGTTCGCGCGTAGCGGCGTGCGGATCGGCGGCATATCGAGCGGCTCCTACGTGCTGGCATCGGCGGGCCTGGTCGACAACAGCGACTTTACGATCCACTGGGAACATGCCCCCCTTCTGAAAGAGGCATTCCCGCATCTTGCCCCGCGCCAGGCGCGGTTCGTCATCGATGGTGCACGCGTGACCTGTGGCGGAGGGGTGGCGCCGCTCGACATGATGCATGCCGTGATTTCCGAGCGGATGGGCGCCGATTTTGCCCGTCGGGTGAGCGATTGGTACCTGCATACTGCCGTCGCCGAGCCGAGCGATCCGCAGCGGGCGTCGGCGGCAAAGCGCTTCGGGACCAATCACCCGGCGCTTCTCACAGTGCTGGAGAAAATGGAGACTGCGATCGAAAATCCGCTCAGCCGTGCGGAGATGGCCAGACTGGCCGGCATCAGCGCGCGCCATCTCGATCGCCTCTTTCTCAACCATCGCGGCATAACCTTCCTGGACACTTACCGGCAGATCCGCCTGCGACACAGCCGTCGACTGCTGGAGCAAAGTCCGCTGTCCATTTCGGAGATCGCCTTTGCCACCGGTTTTTCGAGTCCCGGTCATTTCTCCAGATCGTTCAAAGCCGAATTCGGTGAAAATCCGAGGGATGCGCGGCGGTAGGATGACGGAAGACCGGTTCGCGGCGATCGCGGTCAGCCTCTGCTGGCGGCTGCGAAATGTCCGTCATCTAACCGGCCGCGCTTCCGTCTTCAGATCCGGTCCGTTTTCTGGCGCTCTTCCATAGGCAGGACGGTAACGGAGTGTCTCCATCTTCTGGTGGAGAGATAACACAACCGATCTCCGCCAGAATGGTAGTTGCCTTAAAGGAAAAAATTATTCTTCATAGTTGATTATCATCAGACCCTCTGGTAGCACTCATTTCAGACACGAACGGAGGTTGCCTAGGTCATGTGCGGCATTGTTGGACTGTTTCTCAAAGACCGGAGCCTAGAACGCCATTTAGGTCAGCTGCTCTCGGAAATGTTGATCACCATGACAGATCGCGGTCCCGACTCTGCCGGGATCGCAATCTACGGTTCGGCCGCCGAAGGAAAGGCGAAGGTGACAATCCAGTCGGCCAAGTCGGAGGCGGATTTCGCCCGACTTGAAGATGATTTGGCAAAAGCGGGAATACCGGCGAACGTCAGCATCAAGAGCACCCATGCCGTCATTGCGATCGCTGCGGACAAACTTACGGCAATCAGGCCGATCCTGGCCACGCTTCGGCCCGATGTCCGTGTCATGGGCTCGGGCGACAGCGTCGAGATTTACAAGGAAACCGGCCTGCCGAAGGATGTCGTCGCCCGTTTCAGCGTCCGCTCCATGGGAGGCTCGCATGGTATCGGCCACACCCGCATGGCGACGGAATCGGCTGTCACGACGCTCGGGGCACACCCGTTTTCGACCGGTTCAGATCAATGCCTGGTGCACAACGGTTCGCTGTCGAACCACAACAACCTGCGCCGTGAACTGGTGCGGGAGGGCATGACCTTCGAAACACAGAACGATTCGGAAGTTGCAGCTGCCTATCTCACCTCCGAAATGGCCAAGGGCAAGGACCTCGGGCAGGCGCTGAGCGGTGCGCTCGACGACCTCGATGGCTTCTTTACCTTCGTGGTCGGCACGAAATCCGGCTTCGGCGTCGTGCGCGATCCGATTGCCTGCAAGCCCGCTGTCATGGCCGAAACGCACCAATATGTCGCTTTCGGTTCCGAATACCGGGCGCTCGTCAACCTGCCGGGCATCGAAACGGCACGCGTCTGGGAGCCTGAGCCTGCAACCGTCTATTTCTGGGATCATCAGAAAGTCGCCTGAGCGGCACCTCTGTGCGCATTCCTCCAAGGATTCTTTGAAAACATGCCTGTCATTGATCTCGCCATCACCCCTTTGCGTGAACTCAACAGCGCCCTGCACGGCATCCAGCCGGGTTCGAACGACCTTTCCTTCGAGGTCGTCAATCCGCGCGGCAGCCATTCGGTTGCCGTTGGCATCGATACGCCTGTCACGGTCGAAGTGAAGGGTTCCGTCGGCTATTACTGCGCCGGGATGAACGACGGCGGATCCGTTACCGTTCATGGTTCGGCGGGCCCGGGGGTCGCGGAAAACATGATGTCTGGCACAGTCGTGATCGAAGGCGACGCTTCCCAGTATGCGGGCGCAACGGGCCGCGGCGGCCTGCTGGTCATCAAGGGCAATGCTGCGTCGCGCTGCGGCATCTCGATGAAAGGCATCGATATTGTCGTTCATGGCAATATCGGCCACATGTCCGCCTTCATGGGCCAATCCGGTCATCTGGTGGTGCTCGGCGATGCCGGCGATGCGCTGGGCGATTCGCTCTACGAGGCAAAGCTTTTCGTGCGCGGCTCGGTCAAGAGCTTGGGTGCCGACTGCATCGAAAAGGAGCTACGGCCCGAGCATCTGACGAAGCTGGTCGAACTCCTCGAAAAGGCCGGCGTGACCGGAGTGAGGCCCGAGGAATTCAAGCGTTACGGTTCGGCCCGCAATCTTTACAATTTCAATATCGACAACGCCGAGGCGTATTAAGGCCAGGGACCATCATGAGCTATCACAACCCATATACCCCGCCGCGCAAGTCTGCGACCTTCGACGATTATACGCTGGCGGAAATCCGACGCGCCGCGGCGACCGGCATCTACGACATTCGTGGCGCTGGCACCAAACGGAAGGTTCCCCATTTCGACGACCTGCTGTTTCTCGGGGCGTCGATCTCGCGCTATCCACTCGAAGGTTATCGCGAAAAGTGCGACACGTCGGTCGTCCTCGGCACGCGCTTTGCCAAGAAGCCCGTTCACCTGAAGACACCGATCACCATTGCCGGCATGAGCTTCGGCGCCCTGTCCGGCAATGCCAAGGAAGCGCTTGGACGCGGTGCGACGATTGCCGGGACCTCCACTACCACCGGAGACGGTGGGATGACCGATGAAGAGCGCGGCCATTCGCAGATATTGGTCTACCAGTATCTGCCGTCGCGTTACGGCATGAATCCCAGGGATCTGCGTCGCGCCGATGCCATCGAAGTGGTTGTCGGCCAAGGCGCAAAGCCCGGCGGCGGCGGCATGCTGCTTGGCCAGAAGATCTCCGATCGCGTTGCCAACATGCGCAATCTGCCCAAGGGCATAGACCAGCGTTCGGCGTGCCGCCATCCGGACTGGACCGGCCCGGACGATCTTGAGATCAAGATCATGGAACTGCGCGAGATCACCGACTGGGAAAAGCCCATCTATGTCAAGGTCGGCGGCGCGCGCCCCTATTACGATACGGCTTTGGCTGTGAAGGCCGGTGCGGATGTCGTCGTCCTCGACGGCATGCAGGGCGGCACTGCTGCCACTCAGGACGTTTTCATCGAGCATGTCGGGATGCCGACCCTTGCCTGCATTCGCCCGGCAGTTCAGGCCCTGCAGGATCTCGGCATGCATCGCAAGGTGCAACTGATCGTGTCGGGTGGTGTCCGCTCCGGTGCGGATGTCGCAAAGGCTCTGGCGCTTGGTGCCGATGCCGTTGCCATCGGTACGGCGGCGCTGGTTGCACTGGGCGATAACGACCCGAGATGGGAAGATGAATACCGAAAGCTCGGGACTACGGCCGGTGCGTATGATGACTGGCACGAAGGCAGGGACCCGGCTGGCATTACGACACAGGATCCGGAACTGGCGGCTCGTCTGGATCCGGTCGCCGCCGGCCGCCGCCTCGCTAACTATCTGAAGGTCATGACGCTCGAGGCCCAGACCATCGCCCGTGCCTGCGGCAAGAACCACCTGCACAACCTGGAGCCGGAGGATCTTTGCGCGCTGACGATGGAAGCAGCTGCCATGGCGCAGATTCCGCTCGCCGGGACGAGCTGGTATCCGGGCAAGGGAGGTTTCTGAAACCGCATCAGAATATCGAGCCGCGTTTGGGAGGATGCGGCTCGTTTCCGTTGAGTGTCTGAAATAAAACAGGGGAATGACATGACACTGGATCTGTCGACATATGCCGAGGACCACGGCATCAAATATTTCATGATCAGCTTTACCGATCTATTTGGAGGCCAGCGCGCCAAGCTGGTGCCGGCCGAAGCGATCGCAGACATGCAAAGAGACGGCGCGGGTTTTGCGGGCTTTGCCACCTGGCTCGATCTGACGCCTGCCCATCCCGATCTTTTTGCCATTCCCGACGCATCCTCGGTCATCCAGCTTCCGTGGAAAAAGGATGTGGCCTGGGTCGCAGCCGACTGCGTCATGGAAGATCAACCAGTCGAGCAGGCTCCCCGGGTTCTTCTCAAGAGACTGATTGGCGAAGCTGAAAAGGCCGGCCTGCGCGTAAAGACCGGCGTCGAGCCGGAATTCTTCCTGATCTCGCCAGATGGTTCGAAGATTTCCGACGAGTTCGATAACGCCGAAAAGCCCTGCTATGATCAGCAGGCTGTCATGCGCCGCTACGACGTCATCGCCGAGATCTGCGACTGCATGCTGAAACTGGGCTGGAAGCCGTATCAGAACGATCACGAGGATGCCAACGGCCAGTTCGAGATGAATTGGGAATATGACGACGCGCTGCAAACGGCAGACAAGCATTCCTTCTTCAAATTCATGGTGAAGTCGGTTGCCGAGAAACACGGTCTTCGCGCCACCTTCATGCCAAAGCCCTTCAAGGGCCTGACCGGCAACGGCTGCCATGCCCATATCTCCGTCTGGGACCTGGAGGGTAGAAACAATGCGTTTGCCGACAAGGCAATGCCGTTTGGTCTTTCCGCCAAGGGCAAGACTTTTCTCGGAGGCATCATGAAACATGCCTCGGCACTGGCCGCGGTGACCAATCCGACTGTCAATTCCTACAAGCGCATCAACGCGCCGCGGACGATCTCCGGCGCAACCTGGGCGCCGAACACGGTGACTTGGACCGGCAACAACCGCACTCATATGGTGCGCGTGCCAGGTCCCGGCCGCTTCGAGTTACGGCTGCCCGACGGTGCCGTCAATCCCTATCTGCTACAGGCGATCATCATCGCGGCGGGGCTTTCTGGCCTTCGCAGCAACGCCGACCCGGGCCCGCATCACGATATCGACATGTATCGCGACGGGCATAGCGTGACCGATGCTCCCAAACTGCCGCTCAATCTGTTGGATGCACTTCGCGAATACGAAAAAGATACCGAACTGCAAGCTGCCCTCGGCGCCGAATTCTCGGCGGCCTATCTGAAGCTAAAGCAGGGCGAGTGGAACACCTATTGCTCGCAGTTTACCGCCTGGGAGCATGAAACGACCCTCGACGTGTGATATTTCACCGCTGTCCTTCGCGGCCCCCCGCGTTGCGCACTGGAAGAGAGCCTGCCATGACGCAATTCATTCTGACGGTCACCTGCAAATCAACGCGCGGCATCGTGGCCGCCTTATCCGGTTACCTGGCGGACGCGGGCTGCAATATCATCGACTCGTCCCAATTTGACGATCTCGATACCGGTCTCTTTTTCATGCGTGTCAGCTTCCTGTCGGAAGAGGGAGAAGGCCTTGCAGCGCTTGGCGAAGGTCTACGGCCGATCGCCGCAAAGTTCAAAATGGACGCTAAGATCCACGATGGCTCGCGCCGCATGAAGGTCACGCTGATGGTCTCACGTTTCGGCCATTGCCTCAACGATCTTCTCTATCGCTGGAAAATCGGCGCGCTGCCGATCGATATCGTCGGCGTCATATCCAACCATTTCGACTACCAGAAAGTGGTGGTCAATCATGATATACCGTTCCATCATATTCCGGTGACCAGCGAGAACAAGCCGCAGGCCGAAGCCAGGATCATGGACCTGGTGGAAGCAAGCGGCACTGAGCTCATCGTGCTCGCACGCTACATGCAGATCCTGTCTGATCGCATGTGCACAGAGATGTCAGGCAAGATCATCAATATCCACCACTCCTTCCTGCCGAGCTTCAAGGGCGCCAATCCGTACAAGCAGGCCTACGGTCGCGGCGTGAAGCTGATCGGCGCAACGGCTCATTATGTTACCGCAGACCTTGACGAAGGCCCTATCATCGAACAGGACACTGTGCGCGTCACCCATGCCCAGAGCCCTGAAGACTACGTGTCGCTAGGCCGCGACGTCGAGGCGCAGGTTCTGGCGCGCGCCATACACGCGCACATCCATCGCCGCACCTTCATCAACGGCAACCGCACAATCGTCTTTCCGCCAAGCCCGGGGAGCTACGCGTCCGAGCGCATGGGGTAAAATACGGCGTGCCCAATAGCGCGGCCACCATTGCAATTGCCCAACCCCGACGATAAGTACTTGGTAGGCCATAATATGGTGCTGTCGGTCCAGGGCGACACCAGCGAGCATGGCATTGTCGAGACGGGGGCGGACAATGACGGTTGGTTTGAAAGATTCGACGATCAAAGTGGAAAGGCCCGCGAAAACCTTGCGCGAACTGGCGCTGGACAAGGTTCGAGAGGCGATCGACAGCGGCCATTTCAAGCCGGGAGATCGCCTTGTGGAGCGAGATCTCTGCGCCCAACTTGGCGTAAGCCGGACGATTGTTCGCGAGGTGCTACGCCATCTTGAGTCGGAAGGACTTGTTGCAAATCTTCCGAACAAGGGCCCGATCGTAGCCCGGCTCGGTGCAGATGAAGCCCGACAAATCTATGAAATACGCGGCGCGCTGGAGGGCATGGCGGCGCGACTGTGCGCCGAGCGTGGCGATTCCACAATCGTTGAAGCGCTCGAGGCAGCGCTGGACGATATCCGCCAATGCTACCGCCAAAAGGACATGCCGGGCGTGCTGGCCAGTACCTCGGCCTTTTACCAGGTGCTTTTCAGCAAGGTCGATCGCCACGTTGCCTGGGGCATTGTCAATCTTCTGACTGTCAGGATCAATCATCTCCGCTCGATGACGATCAAGACGGACAACCGCAACATCGAGGGTCCCGCACAGATGGAGCGGATTATCGAGGCGATCAGGCGGGGGGACGGTGAAGGCGCGTATCGCGCTGCGATGGACCATGTAACAAGTGCGGCTGCCATCGCCGTCGCCGTGATTTCCGGCCAATCACCGACATCCCTGTCGTCGACGTGAAGCACCGCAGGCAGGCCCCATTGGCGGGCGTTGCTTCCTACTCACGCTGCACGTTCAGCATATATCGGGACCGCTAGCGACCCCGCGCTCTAAAGTGAGTGCGATGGGAGCCCCCAGCGTGCGGGCGGTTGCAAAGCGCCTTACGCAGTCACCATCCCTTTGTCGACAGCCTTGGTCGCGGCGGGATTTCATGTCCCGACTCCCCAGCCGCCTGTTCGGTGGGCTATTGACGAAATAATATTATGGCATACCATAACATCATATGTAACTGAGGACGGCGCATGAGCATCCAGATTCGCAAGACGATGTCGCAAGTTGAGACCATCTTGATCGAAGGCAGAAAAGCCGCACCGCTGCCGCTCAGACTTTATTCGGCTTTCGCGGTGGTCAAGAATCCATGGGCAGGCAAAGGCTTTGTCGAGGACCTCAAGCCGGAAATCCGTGCGATCGCCCCGGTGCTCGGAGAATTGCTCACTCGCATGATCATTGAAGCCGTTGGTTCGGGAAAAGCCGTCGAAGGTTACGGCAAGGCTGCGGTCGTCGGCCTCGATGGGGAACTCGAGCATGCTTCAGCGCTCATCCACACATTGCGGTTTGGCAATCATTACCGCAATGCCGTCGGCGCCAAGTCTTATCTTGCCTTCTGCAATACCCGTGGCCCGGCCAATGCGCCGATCATGATCCCGCTGATGGACAAGAACGACGAGGGCCGCCGTTCGCATTACCTAACCATTCAGGCAGCCATTCCCGATGCCCCGGCCGCCGACGAGATCGTCGTAGCACTGGGCGCCTCCGTGGGAGGGCGTCCGCATCATCGCATTGGCGACCGCTATCAAGACCTCAAGGATCTGGGCCACAACGTCACCAATCCTGCTGGCGTTTAAGAAAGACCAACTGGCGCCATGCAAACGAGACACTCCATTTTGTCGCAAGAGCCATTGATGCAGTTCCAGCGCCAGCACACCATCAACGGCGTCTCATATTTCGAGGCCGGTGACGGCGAACCCTTGGTTCTGATCCATGGCGTCGGCATGCGGCTCGAGGCTTGGGCCCCGCAGATCGCGACGTTTGCAAAAACACATCGTGTCATTGCCGTGGACATGCCTGGACACGGAGAAAGCGCCAGGTTGCCAACCGGAAGCAAGCTTGAAGATTTCGTTGCCTGGTTCGGCCGGTTTCTCGACGAGTTGAACATCGATGCCGCCAATATCGCTGGCCACTCCATGGGAGCTCTGATCTCCGGTGGGGCTGCTGCTACCTTCGGCAGGCGGATTCGGCGGGTCGCATATCTTAACGGCGTCTATCGCCGCAATCCGGAGGCGAAAGCAGCGGTCATGTCTCGCGCCGACGCGATCCGCGCCAATGGCGTCGACCGCGATGGCCCGCTGAAGCGGTGGTTCGGCGACGATGACAGTAGCCTTTCTGCACGCGATCTCACGCGTGGCTGGCTCGGCATGGTCGATCCCGAGGGTTACGCCATCGCCTATTGCGCCTTTGCCGGCGGCGACGACACCTATGCGGATCGCTGGCGTGATGTCCGCTGCCCGGCGTTGTTCTTGACAGGCTCCGACGATCCAAATTCGACGCCGGAAATGGCGACGCAGATGGCGGCGATCACCCAAAATGGCTGGGCTCGCATCGTCGAAGGGCATCGGCACATGGTCAATCTCACCGCGCCTCACAACGTGAATAGGCTGCTTGCGGAATGGCTTGAACATCAAGAGGAGGAGCCGAGATGACGCCGGAATCAATCGACCCCCGCGCATTGAGAGACGCCTTCGGCGCCTTTTTGACCGGTGTGACGGTCGTGTCCACCCGCGACTGCGCCGACCGGCCGATCGGCTTTACAGCAAACTCATTTACATCGGTGTCCCTCGATCCGCCTCTTCTGCTTGTCTGCCTGGCAAAGACCTCTCGCAATTATGCGACGATGACGGGGGCGAAACACTTTGCAGTCAACGTCCTTTCGGAAAGTCAGAAAGAAGTGTCGAACACATTTGCACGGCCAGTCGAGGACCGCTTCGCCGCAGTCGAATGGTCTGAAGGCAGGGCCGGCAGTCCGATATTGGCCAATGTGGCAGCATGGTTCGAGTGCGCCATGGAAAAGATGGTGGACGCCGGCGACCACGTCATCCTGATGGGCCGCATCATGGCATTCGAGAATTCCGGCCGCAACGGATTGGGCTATGCCCGCGGCGGTTACTTCACTCCAATCCTTGCAAGCCGGGCCGTTTCGGCCGCAGCGGAAAGCAATATCGAACTTGGTGCCGTTCTCGAACGCGACGGAGATGTACTCCTTCTCGGCGATCAGACTCTTTCGCTGCCGGGCTGCGACGTCAAGGAAGGCAGCCCGACCGAAATTCTGCAAGATTATCTTGAAGGTCTGACCGGATTGAAGGTTTCGATCGGTTTCCTTTATTCGGTCTATGAAGACAAGAGCGAGGGAAAGCAGCACATTGTCTACCGTGCCTTTGCATCGGAAGGCGATCCGGCCGCTGGACGATTTCTCGAGCCCAAAACACTCACTGCCGAGCAATTCAAGACAAGTTCGACGGCCGACATCATCGCGCGTTTTGCGCTGGAGAGTTCGATCGGCAATTTCGGGGTTTACTTCGGGGATGAGACTGTAGGTACGGTCCGCCCGGTTGCAGCGAAGGTGGCACAGCCATGAAGTTTTCTCTCTTCGTCCACATGGAACGCCTCGACGCTAACGAAAACCACAAACGTCTGTATGACGAGTTCGTGGCGCTCTGCGAGATCGCTGACAAAGGTGGCATGCATGCGATTTGGACGGGCGAGCATCACGGCATGGATTTCACCATCGCGCCCAATCCTTTCGTGACCATCGCCGACCTGGCGCGTCGCACGTCGAAAGTAAGATTGGGCACGGGAACGGTGATCGCACCGTTCTGGCATCCGATCAAGCTTGCCGGCGAGGCGGCCATGACCGACATCATCTGCGACGGCAGGCTCGATATCGGGATTGCCCGTGGGGCCTATTCGTTCGAATATGAGCGTCTGCTTCCCGGTCTGGATGCCTGGGCTGCCGGCCAGCGCATGCGCGAGCTCATCCCGGCTGTCAAAGGTATTTGGAAGGGCGACTACGCCCATGACGGCGAGTTCTACAAGTTTCCGTCAACCACGTCGGCGCCGAAACCACTGCAGCAGCCCAATCCACCGATCTGGGTCGCGGCCCGCGATCCGAATTCCCACGAATTCGCTGTTGCAGCCGGATGCAACGTGCAGGTGACTCCGCTTTGGCAGGGTGATGACGAGGTGGAGGCGTTGATGGGACGGTTCAATGACGCCTGCGCCAAGCATCCGACGATCGAGCGGCCGAAGATCATGCTGCTGCGTCATACCTATGTCGGTTCATCGGACGCAGACATCGCGCAGGCGGCTCATGAGCTCAGCGTCTACTACAACTACTTCTTCGCCTGGTTTAAAAACGAGAAGCCGGTCACTCAAGGTCTGATTGAGCGAATTCCCGAAGCTGAAATCAGCTCAAACGCCATGCTGTCGGACGCTGTGATGCGCACCAACAACGTCATGGGAAGTCCACAAACCGTCATCTCGAGGCTCAAGACCTACGAGGCCATAGGTTACAACGAATATTCCTTCTGGATCGATACGGGCATGAGCTTCGAGCGCAAGAAAGCATCGCTTCAGCGCTTTATCGCCGAGGTGATGCCGGCATTTGCGGAGTGAAGCCTATGCAGCATTTCCAGTATTATATCGATGGTCAATTCCTGGACGGTGAAGCGCGCTTTCCAAGTGTTGATCCGGCCTCCGGGAAGGAATGGGCTGACTTGCCGGAAGCCCGCGAGAGCGATGTGGATCGGGCGGTCAATGCCGCTGAACAGGCGCTCAATAACGGGGCCTGGTCAAAGATGACGGCCACGCAACGCGGCAAGCTCATCTACCGACTCGCTGATCTTGTCGCAGCCAATACACAGAAGCTGGCAGAGCTCGAAACTCGCGATACGGGAAAGATCATCAGGGAAACGTCGGCGCAGATCGCCTATGTCGCGGACTATTACCGCTACTATGCCGGCATCGCCGACAAAATCGAAGGGTCCTATCTTCCCATCGACAAGCCTGACATGGATGTCTGGCTTCGCCGTGAGCCGATCGGCGTCGTTGCGATGGTCGTGCCCTGGAATAGCCAGCTGTTCTTGTCTGCCGTCAAGATCGGGCCGGCTCTTGCGGCCGGCTGCACGATGGTCGTCAAGGCCTCGGAAGACGGGCCGGCGCCGCTTCTGGAATTTGCGCGCCTCATTCACGAGGCAGGCTTTCCTGCGGGCGTCGTCAATATCATCACCGGCTTTGGCGCATCCTGCGGGGCAGCACTCTGCCGGCATCCGAAGATTGCGCATGTCGCCTTCACCGGGGGCCCCGAAACGGCGCGACAAATCGTCCGAAACTCGGCGGAGAACCTTGCCTCCACGTCGCTCGAACTGGGAGGCAAGTCGCCCTTCGTCGTTTTCGCCGATGCCGACCTTGAGAGTGCTGCCAATGCTCAGGTCGCAGGTATCTTTGCTGCAACCGGCCAAAGCTGCGTCGCCGGTTCACGCCTGATTGTCGAGCGGCGTGTCAAGGATGAGTTCCTCACCCTCTTGAAGGGCAAAGCTGAAGCGATCCGCATGGGTCCTCCGTTGGAGATGGCGACCGAGATCGGTCCTCTTGCAACACGACGCCAGCAGGAGCACATTGCAGCGCTCGTCGGTAAGTCGGTTCAAAGCGGTGCCAGCCTTGTCACCGGAGGCCACAGGCCCGGCCTTGAAGGCTATTACTTCCCGCCGACAATTCTTGACTGCGATGGCGTCAATTCCCCTTCGCTGGTCAACGAATTCTTCGGTCCGGTTCTGTCCGTCGTCTCGTTCGAAACAGAAGCCGAAGCGCTCGCGCTTGCCAACGATACGCACTATGGGCTTGCCTCTGGCGTATTCACCCAAAACCTGACGCGTGCTCATCGCCTGATGAAGGCCATTCGCGCCGGCATCGTCTGGGTCAACACCTATCGCGCCGTCTCGCCGATCGCGCCATTTGGGGGCTTCGGCCTGTCCGGGCATGGCAGGGAAGGCGGCATGGCCGCAGCGCTCGACTACACCCGGACGAAAACGATCTGGTTGAGAACGTCGGACGATCCGATCCCTGATCCTTTCGTGATGCGGTGATGGCGATGTTTTACGAGATCCGGACGTACAGACTGAAGAACGGTGCGATCCCGCAGTATCTGAAGGTGGTGGAAGAGGAGGGGATAGCCATCCAAACGAGCCATCTCGGCAACCTCGTCGGTTATTTCTATTCAGAGATCGGCATCATCAACGAGATCGTCCACATCTGGGCGTTTTCGAGCCTCGACGATCGTGAGGCCCGGCGCGTCCGCCTTTTGGCTGACCCTCAGTGGCAGCCCTTTCTGCCGAAGATTTGCGATCTGATCGAAGTGGCGGAAAACAAGGTTATGAAGGCAACCAGCTTCTCTCCAAAAAGCGGAGACGGATTGCCGGCATAGGAATGGGCATAAGACACTCCAGAACAAGGAAAAGGGAACATGAAACACACGTTTGCATTCACCGCCTTTGCGGCAATCATGGCAGCAGCCATTCCCGCAACAGCCGAAACGCTCGTCTTCTCAAGCTGGGGAGGGACAACGCAGGACGCGCAAAAGGCCGCCTGGGCGAACCCATATACGGAAAAGACCGGACTGCAAGTGGTGCAGGATGGCCCCACTGATTACGGCAAGCTGAAAGCCATGGTCGAGGCGAACCAGGTTACATGGGACGTCGTCGATGTCGAAGGTGACTATGCCGCACAGGCAGGAAAAAACGGACTGCTCGAAAAGCTGGATTTTTCCGTCATCGACAAGTCCAAGCTCGATCCGCGTTTCGTAACGGATTATTCCGTCGGAAGCTTCTATTATTCCTTTGTGATCGGCTGCAATGCGGATGCGGTTGCTGCTTGCCCGAAGACATGGGCCGATTTGTTCGACACGGCGAAGTTTCCAGGCAAGCGCACCTTCTATAAATGGTCGGCGCCCGGTGTGATCGAGGCAGCTCTCCTGGCCGACGGTGTTCCCGCCGACAAGCTCTATCCGCTTGACCTTGATCGAGCATTTAAGAAGCTCGATACGATCAAGTCGGAGATTGTCTGGTGGTCGGGCGGCGCCCAGTCGCAGCAGCTGCTGGCATCAGCCGAAGCACCTTTTGGAAGCCTCTGGAACGGCCGCATGACAGCGCTCGCCAAAAGCGACGTTAACGCCGAGACCTCCTGGGGGCAGAACATCACCGCCGCAGATTCGCTTGTCGTTCCGAAAGGCGCTCCGAATCTCGAGGCGGCCATGAAGTTCATCGCACTGGCAACCTCGGCAGAAGCGCAGGCAGCGCTCGCAAAAGCCACTGGTTATGCACCGATCAATTTGGAATCGGCCAAGTTGATGGATCCTGAGACGGCCAAGACACTGCCGGATCAGCAAACGGCCGGCCAAGTCAATGCGGACATGAGCTACTGGGCAGCAAACCGGGATGCCATCGGCGAGCGGTGGTACGCATGGCAGGCAAAATAGGCTGAAAATGCAGCGCGACGCGCGGCGACCCATGCCGCCGTGCCAAGCGCAGCATGCTCTGTTGGCTCCCGGTAGCTGCGGCGCTTGTTTCTGGACGTTCGGGCAGGAAGGACTGTCATGTCAACCTTTAGTGATGCCTCCGGCTTAAATGCGCCGATGCCAAGAGCGCGAAGGCCAACTGGTTTCAGCGGGGTCGTTCCGGCTCTCGCTTTTGTGGCCATCTTCTTCATCGTACCGGTGGCGGTGCTGTTGCTGCGAAGTGTTTTGGAACCAGTTCCCGGCTTCGGCAATTATGCCGAGCTGCTCGGATCTGCAACCTATCTGAAGATATTCGTCAATACCTTCATCGTATCAGGCTTGGTGACCGCCATTGCCCTCCTGATCGGCTTTCCCGTCGCCTGGGCGCTGGCAATCATGCCTGGAAGGCTGGCATCGGTGATTTTTGCGATCCTGCTCCTGTCGATGTGGACAAATCTGCTGGCGCGCACCTATGCCTGGATGGTGCTTTTGCAACGAACGGGTCCCATCAACAAACTGCTGATGGGCATGGGGCTGATCAATCAGCCCTTGCCGCTCGTCAATAATCTGACGGGCGTGACGATCGGCATGACCTACATCATGCTGCCCTTCATCATCCTGCCGCTCTACGGCGTGATCAAGAAGATCGACCCGGCAATCCTGCAGGCGGCGGCCCTTTGCGGTGCCAGCCGGTGGCAATGTCTAACGCGTGTTCTCCTGCCGCTGGCCATGCCGGGCATCGCTGCCGGTGCCCTCATGGTTTTCGTCATGTCACTTGGATATTTTGTTACCCCCTCGCTTCTCGGCGGTACGGCGAACATGATGCTGGCCGAACTGATTGCCCAGTTTGTCCAGTCCTTGGTCAACTGGGGTATGGGGGGAGCGGCTGCCCTGGTGCTTCTCGTTGTAACGCTTTCGCTCTATGTCCTTCAGCTGCGTTTTTTCGGCAGCCAGAACACCGGAGGGCGCTGACATGCTGCTTAACTTCGATCATCTCGGCTGGTGGAAATACGTGCTTTTGACGATCACCATCCTGGCGGCTGCATTTTTGCTGTTACCGATCTTCTTTATCGCGGCGCTTTCCTTGGGGTCTTCGCAGTGGCTGATCTTCCCGCCTCCAGGCTGGACCCTGCAATGGTACCGCGAACTTCTGGCCGATCCCCGGTGGCTGGAATCGGCCTGGACCAGCTTTAAGATTGCATCGATCGTCACTGTGCTATCAGTTCTGCTCGGTCTTGTGACGTCGTTCGGGTTGGTTCGGGGTACGTTCCTGTTCCGTGACGCGTTGAAGGCGCTTTTCCTGACGCCGATGATCCTTCCCGTCGTCGTCCTTGCCGTCGGACTTTACGCGTTCTTTCTGAGGGTGGGCCTCGGTGGAACCCTGGCCGGCTTCGTGATTTCGCATCTTGTCCTTGCTCTTCCGTTCTCCATTCTGTCCATTTCAAGTGCGCTTGAAGGTTTCGATAGGTCTATCGAGGACGCGGCGATACTTTGCGGCGCCTCGCCGCTTGAGGCGAGGATCCGGGTAACGCTGCCTGCAATCAGCCACGGGATATTTTCCGCCGCTGTCTTTTCGTTCCTGACATCCTGGGACGAGGTGGTTGTGGCAATCTTCATGGCAAGCCCGACGCTGCAGACCCTGCCGGTAAAAGTATGGGCCACTCTCAGACAGGATCTTACGCCGGTCGTGGCCGCCGCCTCGACACTTCTCATCCTGTTGACGATCCTCTTGATGGCGCTTGTCGCTCTTGCACGCAAGGTACTGAAATCATGAATGACGCTTTCCTTCAGATCAAAGGCATCCGCAAGGAGTACGGCCCTGTTGTCGCGGTTCACGATGTCGACCTGCATGTTCAGCGCGGTGAGTTTTTGACCTTCCTGGGACCGTCGGGGTCGGGAAAGAGCACGACGCTTTACATCCTGGCGGGTTTCGAGTCACCGACAAGCGGTGACATCACGCTTGACGGCAAGACCCTGCTTGAAACTCCTTCGCACAAACGCAACATCGGAATGGTCTTTCAGCGCTACACGTTGTTTCCGCATCTGAGTGTTGGTGAAAACATCGCCTTTCCACTGAAGGTCAGGCGCAAATCCAAGGCCGAGGTCGACCGTAAGGTGAAGGAGATGCTGCGTCTCGTTAGACTTGAAGGATACGAAGATCGCAAGCCCGTACAGATGTCGGGTGGCCAGCAGCAACGTGTCGCCCTGGCAAGGGCGCTTGCTTATGATCCTCCGGTTCTTCTGATGGACGAGCCGCTCTCGGCCCTGGACAAGAAGCTGCGGGAGGAAATTCAGCACGAAATACGCAGGATCCACCAGCAAACTGAAGTGACGATCCTTTACGTGACCCATGACCAGGAAGAAGCCCTGCGGCTCTCCGATCGCATTGCGGTATTCTCCAATGGCGTCATCGATCAAATTGGTACCGGGCCGCAACTTTATGCCAACCCGCGAACGCGTTTTGTCGCTGAATTCATTGGCGACAGCGACTTCATCTCCTGCGATCTGTTGTCATGTGCAGATGGAAAGGCGACGATCTCACTCGGTGAGGCGGTTTTTGAACGAATCCCGTTCCATGGCAAAGCGGTCTTGAGCGGGAAGGGGGCTCTCATGCTGAGGCCCGAGCGCATGCGGCTATCGCGTCATGATGGCAGCAGCGGTCTTAGCGCGACCGTCAGAGACATCACCTTCCTAGGAAATAATATTCATGTGGCAACGGCTACGGCCGCCGGTGAAGCCTTGTCGGTGCGATTGCCATTCGGGCATGAGGCAATTGCCGGTCTGAGCCCCGGGGACCGCGTTCATCTCGCATTCGACCCCGGCGCCGCGCACGTGTTCTGTTGAGGTTGAAGCCGGACGATAGAACCTCTTTCCGTCGACGTCTGGACCGTCATTCGACACTGATCTTCCGATTTCCAACAGTCTGGTGTTTGCCCGGATCATCATCTCCTTCCACAGAAAAGCGACCTTTCAAAAGAAGTGAGCATGTGCCTCGCGAATAGCGTCGACGGTGGCGAGCGTGCCTGTGAGGTGGCGGCGTACCGCTTCCTGTGCCCGCGGGACATTCCTGTCTCGAATATTGTCCATAATTTCCCGGTGCGAACACAAGATCGTGCCGGCTTTGCCGGGATCCATCAAGTTGAGCTTGCGAAGCCGATCGATATGCCCGGATCGCGACTGGACCAGGGCCCAGAGGTCCGCAACTCCGGCGCCTTCGAACATGGTTTGATGAAACTGGCGATCGAGAAGCGCAAAGCGTGCGAGGTCGTCATCCACGTTAAGCGCCGTTTCCTGAAGCGCCACCAGGCGATCGGCTTGTTTGATGACGGCCTCAGGCTGGTTTTCCGTTAGATACCGCACGACTTCCAGCTCGAGAGAGAGCCGCAGGAACTGCGTCTCGCGCGCCTGGCGCAAATCGATGCGGGTGACCTCTGTGCGGGACTGCGGATAGACCACGACGAGGCCTTCTGCCTCCAGCATCTGCAGAGCGTCACGCACCGGTGTCTGGCTGACGCCGTAGGCCAGGGCGATCTCGCTGCGCGACAGATGCATGCCTGGAGGCAGATCGAGCGAGATGATGCGAGCGCGCAGCACGTCGTAGAGCTGGCGCGATGTCGAGGTGCGTTTGAGCGCCATTGTCGGGGAAAGGTCGTTCAGAGCGTCCATGAAACCTCACTTCGACGCGCATTATAGCCGCTACGGAGCGCCATCTCAAACTAATATATTAACATAGTTGACCAACTGATATTTTAGTGTTTCACTCAGTTGGTGCTGGGAGGCACGTTTCGTAATTTCAGTGGGAGGATAGGATGTCGAGACTTTTGGGTGCTTTCGCGATCGCAGCCGTTATTGCGGCCACGCTTCCGGCTTCGGCTCAGGAAAAGACGGCGATCTCCATCACACGGCAACCTGGTATTCTGTACCTTGCCAGTCACGTGATGGAGACGCAAAAGCTCATCGAAAAACAGGCTGCGAAGGAGGGTCTCGACGGCCTCAGCATCGAATGGCGAACCTTCAGCGGCGGAGGGGCGCAGACCGATGCATTGCTCGCGGGCAATGTCGATATCGTCAACACCGGGTCGGGAAACCTACTTCTGCTTTGGGATCGCACGAAAGGCCGGGTAAAGGGCATCATTCCGAGCTCTGCGCAGCCGGTCATCATGGTCTCCAACGATCCCAAGATCAAATCGCTCGATGATATTGGTGCGAGCGACAAGATCGCCGTTCCTACGGTCGGCGTCTCGACCCAGGCGATTTTGCTGCAAATGGCCGCTGCCGCAAAATACGGGGAAGACCAGGTCCGCAAGCTCGACAGCAACACTGTACAGCTTGGCCATCCGGATGCAGTCGCGGCCATCGCCAACCCCAATCATGAAGTCAAGAACCATTTCTCAGCACCGCCCTTCCAGTACATCGAGCTGAAACAGCCGGGCGTGCATCGCGTCACGGACTCGCGCGAAATCATCGGAGGTTCCCTCACGCAGGCGACGTTCTTCACAACGACCGGGTTTGCCGAAAGCAATCCCGTCATCATCAAGGCAGTGCGTGAGGCAACCAAGCAGGCAGTGGCTTACATCAAGAACGATCCAAAGGGCGCCCTTGAAGCCTACAAGACGATCACCGGTGACAAAACGTCGATCGACGATCTTATGGCGATCATGAACGAGCCGGGCTTCATCGACGACTATCGGACCGAGCCGCAGGGCACGATGAAGTTCGCGACGCATTTGAACAAGATCGGCACGCTGAAGATGCAGCCGAAAGCATGGACCGACTATTACCTGCCTGAATCCGCCGACCTCAACGGCAACTGAGCAGCATCCGTTCGGCAGACGGCAGGCAGCTGTCTGCCGGATGAGCCCGACCCTTTTTCATGTGAGGACGTAGTCAATGCTCCAGTCCGCAGCAACTGTTTCACCGGCGCATCAGGCAATTGCGCAAGCGGCTGAACCACTCTTGAGTGTCGAGAAGGTCACCCTGCGCTACAAGACGCCCAATCTCCTGGTCACCGCCACCGAACAAGTCAGCTTCAGCGTCCGGAAATCAGATCGGTTCGTGCTTCTCGGTCCATCGGGCTGCGGTAAATCGACGCTGCTGAAGGCAGTGGGCGGATACATGAAGCCCGTCAGTGGCTCCATCCGCATCAGTGGGCGGACGGTGACGAAACCGGGTCCGGATCGCATGATGGTGTTTCAGGAATTCGATCAGCTGATGCCCTGGAAGACCGTTCTGGAGAACGTGATGTTTCCGCTGCTGGTTGCGCGCAAGCTGCTGCCAAGAGAGGCGGAGGAAATCGCCCGCTCCTACATCGACAAGGTGAAGCTGACGCGCGCCGTCGACAGTTTTCCCCATACCCTTTCTGGCGGGATGAAACAGCGCGTCGCCATTGCGCGCGGCATGGCGATGCAACCCGACATCCTGCTGATGGATGAACCTTTCGCGGCGCTCGACGCGCTGACGCGCCGCCAGATGCAGGATGAACTGCTTCAGCTTTGGGATGATACAAAGTTTACCGTTATCTTCGTTACCCATTCGATCGCTGAAGCGATTAAGATCTCCAACCGTATCCTGCTTCTGTCACCCCACCCTGGGCGTGTCAAAGCGGAAGTCGTGGATGTCGACAAAGCTTCCAACGAGAACGGAACCGCAGCTGCACTTGAACGGGATATCCACGATCTTCTGTTCTGCGAACCTGGCCATCGGGAGTAAGCCACCATGAACGCACCAAGGATCCTGCTGGCTGAAGAAAGTGCAAACATGCGCCCGGCCTATGCCAACATCGCCGCGATCGAGCAGAAGCTCGGGCCAGTTGAGCTCATCTGGGGTATCGGCGCTGTCCGAAAGGCACTGCTGATTATCGTACTTGCGCTACTGTGGCAGGTCTATGCCACTTACCTGGACAACCCGCTTCTGTTTCCGACCCTCACCGACACATTGGTGACGCTCGTCGATCGATTTGCCGATGGCACGCTTCCGGCGCGCATCTGGACCACCTTGAAGATCCTGTTGATGGGATATGCGGCGGGAACGATTCTGGCGGCCATCCTCACCGTGCTGGCAATCAACACGCGCATCGGCACGGATTTCCTGGAGACGATGACCGCCATGTTCAACCCGCTTCCGGCCATTTCACTTCTGCCGCTGGCGCTCATCTGGTTCGGCCTCGGCGCCTCCAGTCTCGTCTTCGTGCTCGTGCATTCCGTGCTCTGGGCTGTGGCGCTGAACACTCATTCCGGCTTTCTCGGAGTTTCCCGCACCCTGCGCATGGTTGGCGCCAATTACGGCTTGTCCGGCTTCTCCTACGTCGCTCGCATTCTCATCCCGGCTGCGTTTCCCTCGATCCTCACGGGTCTTAAGATCGGCTGGGCCTTCGCCTGGCGCACACTGATTGCCGCCGAACTCGTCTTCGGCGTCTCCTCCGGCCAGGGCGGTCTTGGCTGGTTCATCTTCGAAAACCGCAACCTTCTCGACATTCCGGCCGTCTTCGCCGGATTGCTGACGGTCATCGTCATCGGTCTGGTGGTCGAAAATCTGGTCTTCCAGACGATCGAACGCCACACCATCCAGAAATGGGGCATGAAGGAATGAAGTCAGCTTTCTTGTCTGGGTTCGCCTCCGTTCATCATGCTTTTCGGACAGTACCATGAAAAAACGCAAGACCTACGAGCAGCTCCGCTCCGCCCGCTGGATGGTCCCCGATGATCAAAGGTCCTTCGGCCACAGATCGCGCACCATGCAGATGGGCTACGATCCCACCGACTGGGAGGGACGCCCGATCATCGCCATCCTCAACACCTGGTCGGATGCGCAGCCCTGCCACATGCACTTCAAAGACCGAGTGGAATGGGTCAAGCGCGGCGTGCTGCAGGCCGGAGGTTTTCCGATGGAGCTTCCAGCGCTGTCACTGTCTGAAAATTTCGTCAAGCCAACGACAATGCTCTACCGCAATATGCTGGCGATGGAGAGCGAGGAATTGCTGCGCTCCCATCCCATCGATGGCGCGGTGCTCATGGGCGGCTGCGACAAGACCACTCCAGGCCTGGTGATGGGAGCGCTCAGCATGGGTCTTCCCTTTATCTTCCTGCCGGCCGGGCCGATGTTGCGCGGAAACTGGGCGGGCAAGCATCTGGGCTCAGGCACCGACGGCTTCAAATTCTGGGACGAACGCCGCGCCGGGACGATTTCCAAGGAAGAATGGCAAGGGATCGAAGGAGGCATTGCCCGTTCCCATGGCCACTGCATGACCATGGGGACTGCATCGACAATGACGGCAATTGCCGAGGCCATGGGACTGACGCTTCCTGGCGCCTCTTCCATCCCCGCCGCCGATGCGGGCCACCAGCGCATGTCGGCCCAATGCGGCCGGCGCATCGTCGATATGGTCTGGGAGGACTTGACGCCGGACATGATCGTCACGGCGGCAGCCGTGGAGAATGCAGTGACCGTGGCGATGGCGACCGGCTGTTCCACGAATGCCATTATTCATCTGATCGCCATGGCGCGCCGCGCCGGGATCCCGCTGGAACTGGACGATCTCGACCGCATTGGGCGCAAAACGCCCGTCATTGCCAATATCCGGCCATCGGGTGACACGTACCTCATGGAGGATTTCTACTACGCCGGTGGTCTGCGGGCGCTGATGAAGCAATTGGGCGGCAAGCTCAACTCGTCGGCGATCACCGTTAGCGGCAAACCGCTTACGCAGGGCCTCGACTTGGTAAAGGTCTGGAACGACGACGTCATCCGTCCGCTGTCGAACCCGGTCTATCACGAGGGATCGCTCGCTGTCCTCAAGGGCAATCTCAGTCCCGACGGCGCGGTGATCAAGCCCGCTGCCTGCGACCCGAAATTCCATCGCCATAAAGGTCCGGCTCTCGTGGCTGATAGCTACGCCGAACTGAAGACGATCATCGACGATCCCGAATATCCTTTGACGCCGGAGACCGTTCTCGTCTTGCGCAACGCCGGCCCGCAGGGGGGGCCTGGAATGCCTGAGTGGGGGATGATTCCCATGCCCAAGGCGCTGTTGAAGCTCGGCCTGCGAGACATGGTACGACTGTCCGATGCGCGCATGTCCGGTACATCTTTCGGCGCCTGTGTGCTTCATGTGGCACCGGAAGCCTATGTCGGAGGCCCGCTGGCGCTTTTGAAGACTGGCGACATCGTCGAGCTCGATATCCCCAACCGCAGCTTGAACATGCTCGTGTCGGATGAAGAAATTTCCCTTCGCCGACAGTCGTGGAAGCCACCGGCTCCACGCTATGGCCGCGGCTACGGTTTCCTGTTCTCCAAACACATCGAACAGGCCGACAAGGGCTGCGATTTCGATTTCCTTAAGACCGAATTCGGCCCTCAGGTCGATGAACCAGCGATCAACTGATCCTTCAGCCGGAGATGTTAATGACCGAATACGCTCTTTCCGACGAAACCCGCGCAAAATTGATGAAGTCGTCGACGGCCTCTGTTGCCACAGCGCTTTACAAACGCGGCCTGCGCAACCAGTTCATCCAGAATGTGGGGCCGGTCGCCTGGAAGGGCAAGAACATGGTCGGACAGGCCTTCACCCTTCGCTACATCCCGGCGCGCGAAGATCGCAATCCCATCGCCGTTTTCCGCAATGCAAACCACCCGCAGCGTGTCGCGGTCGAAACCTGCCCGCCTGGTTGGGTGCTTGTCATGGACAGCAGGAAAGATCCGCGGGCCGCATCGGCAGGCTCCATCCTCGTCACAAGGCTTGCGATGCGCGGTTGCGCCGGCGTCGTATCTGACGGAGGCTTTCGCGACGCCGAAGGCATCGCCAGGTTGGACATGCCGGCTTACCATCAGCGCCCGTCGGCGCCGACCAATCTAACCCTCCACGAAGCGCTCGACATCAACGTGCCGATTTGCTGCGGCGACGCGCCCGTTTTCCCCGGCGACGTGCTCGTCGGCGACGGTGACGGCGTCATGATCATTCCAGCGCATTTGGCAGACGAGATCGCCGAGGAATGCACCGGCATGGAAAGCTTCGAGGAGTTTGTTCTCGAACAGGTCCAAGACGGCGCTGCTGTGATAGGCCTTTATCCACCAACGACAGACAAAGCGCAAAACGACTATGCCCGATGGCGAAAAAAGACCGGGCGCTGAGCCCGCTCTTTTCTCCGCCCTCGTCTCATCCGGTTGCGAATGTCGCACTCACAAGCGAACCGCGGTGGCGCCGTGCCCGCTTCCCGAGACAGTTACAGGGCTTCGGATTCAGATCTGCTTGCCGAGTTTGGCGTCCACAGACTGCGAATTGGATCCACGAACCGCGAAGAACAGGAAAATGGCAGTCCAGAGGATCGATTTTTCCGCCCCACCGAAGCCTTCACCTCGCACGACGCCATGGAAATACACAGTAACCAGAAGCACGATCATTGCAGCGAAAGCGGCTGGCCGCGTGAAGAGCCCGACTGCGATCAAAATGCCGCCGAAGAATTCGGTTGCCGCAAGCAATGGCGACCAGAACAAACCGGGATAGAAGCCGAGACCTTCCACCATGCCGACAGCTCCGAACGGATTGAGGATCTTGCCGTAGCCGTGGGTCACCAGCAGTCCGCCGGCGATGACACGCAGAGCCGTTTCAGCGATGGTGTTAAACGGCATGTAAATTCTCTGAAGTGCCGGCACCATCGGGCGGGGTCGGCTGTCGGCAAAATCTGTCATAGGGTCACCTTTCCGTTCATTGCGATGCAACACATCTGCCGTGAAACCGGGCCAATAGCCAAGTCCGACGAGGTTGAAATATGACAAATCAAGTTAACAATGACGTGATTTTGACGTCACCATAACGAGCGGGGGTGCGAAGCGGGCGGGCGCTGCATAAAGATCCGGAAACAAAGACCGCGCCACTCTCTTCAGTTCTTCAACATGCAAATCCGGTGAGAAACAGACCAAGGAAACTCTTGCTCCGCCGCACGGACAAAGACCGGCCCCTCGTCAAGCCGGACCTCTCCCGGTCGGTCCTGCATCTCAGCGCGGTGCCGCCGTCTAGGCCCTCTCCATGTCATCGTCACGGAAGGACCAAATGCCTCGGAGACAGGTAGCAACGCTGCCGCACTCCAATGATTCCACAAAGCCTAGGAATTCGCCGCGAGCGGGTCGAGCGTCGAAGGTAAATCTGACCGCAGCCGTCGAACCGCGCAGCCCGTTACAGCGTTTCGAGGAAAAGTCGAACGCATCATGTCGAACCGCCGACAACATCAGACGCCCGAAGGCGCCTTCAAAGAGAAGATCGGGGAAACGACCTCGTTCCCCTACGACCGACTGACAGTCGAGCGTTTCCGTGCGGCTTTTCCCCGGGCGCGATGGAATGATGACCTCAAGGCATGGTTCGTTCCCGGCAAAACTGCCGCTCGCCGGATCGCCCGCTGGCGCGCGCGCGAGGCAACGCAGGTCGAAGCCTATGCGGACGAGAAGGGACGCGACGCCTTCCAGTTTGATCCGATCGAAAGTCCATATCTGGAGGTCGGGGAGGCGGGCTTGCGGGTCCGGACGCCCTATTCACGGACTGTCGTCGATCAGCTACGCGAAATTCCCTGGGCCCATTGGGACAGCGATCTTAGGGTCTGGCATGTGCCCTTCCGGTCGTTCGACGCCCTCCGGCGGCGATGGGCGACGATCGAGGCGGCGGCACGGCGAAACGAGCCCGAAGAAAGAAGGCGCCGGGCTGAAGAGCGAAAGGGCACCGAAGACGACAGACGCGCCCGACGTCGCTCGGCGGAGCGAAAGCGTCATCGTTATCTGCTGGCGTGCAACGACCTGCCGCCGTTGCAGCGGCCGGTGGCGACCGAACAGTACGGCGTCATCGTCTTCACGGAGATCACCGGCGAACTCGTCGAGCCAGATACCGTTGCGGATTTCTATCCCGGCGCGACGAAAGACCACGTCTGGGGACTATGGCGGACGCCGACGCTGGACGAACTGATCCACACATGGCCCGCGAAGCCGGTTTCAGAAAACCGGAGGCGAGAATGGTGGCTTCCGAGCATCGATGAGCTGAGGTCCGCCCGAAGGCTTGCGCGCTCCCGTGAACGGCGCAGGCGAAAGTAGTCGAGGGCGCGTTTGATGCGCGAGTGCGAAGGTCTGCCCGCGTGCACGGCGAGAGAACCAGGTGCCTGCTCAAGGGCCTGTTGGAAATATCCTCCCGGACCACTGGGAATGGTTCGACGCATTTGAGGCGCGATGACCAGCACGTCGGATGGGCGATTGGAGGCCTTTATTTACATGGTCGCGCCCAGGCGCATCGCGCCAGTTTCCGTTCGACACCGCTTCAGGCTGCGACCCCGATTTCAATCGGCCCATGCTTCATGGATGCAGGATCTTCATCGGCTGCCGACATTTAAGCCCTGCAGCATGCGGTGTACGCTGGGTTTCGGGTGCGAGAAAGTGCGGTTTGAATGCACTGCAGCTTCGAGCGCCGCAAGTCGTCTCTTTGTGCAGCAATCAGTTCGCATTGACCGTGCGCGACGCTGATTGATCGCGACTTTTTTCGCAAGCGCTTCCCATCTCCGTTTGCTTAGCCAAGGGCGTCTCATTCATGGCCCGCGTTCACGTTCTGAGTTCGAGGGCGATCCAGTGTAGGAACGTCAGACATGGATAGTCATGCCTGAATAGTCATGCTATCGAAACGCGAGTGGGGAACGGATCGACAAGATCCAAAGGGCGGTGGAATGAGACTGAAGCTCGTTGCAGTCGCGGTTGCGGCGCTAGCGCCAGTTGTCGCGATGCTCGTCTATAACGAATTGGAGACACGCCTTCAGCGCAACGAGGAAATCAGGGGCAACGCTGCGCAGGCCGCGCGGCTGGCGGCTTCCGAAGTCGAACGGATCATCGAAGGACTGCATGGTCTTCTCGTCGCCGTTGCCTCAATGCCCGCAATCCAGGACCTCGACGCGGCTGCTTGCGACCGGGCTCTTCGGTCGGTAGCCTCGAGCGTGTCCAATATTCGCACGATTTTTGTGACCGACTTGTCGGGGCATCCTGTCTGCGGCAGCGTCGAGCCGCCAAGTGGCGTCCGGTTCGCGGATCGGGACTACTTCAGGCAAGCTCTTGCCTCAGGCAGGTTTGTGGTCGGCACCTACACCGACAGCCGGATGTCGAAGGGTGCAGTCCTTCCGGTAGCGATGCCGCTGATGAAGGGGGGGATCGCCCAACGTGTGCTGGTGACGGGCCTGCGCTTGGAGTGGCTGCAGGACAGGATCGCAGAACGCGGCGTGGAGGGTGGCAACGCCATAACGATTGCCGACAGCAACGGGACGATATTGGCACACGTGCCAAATCCCGGCCGCTTTGTCGGCACCGCCATCCCTGCTGCCTTTCGACACCTGATCTATGCGGGTTTTCCAGGTATCATCGAGGTTAAAGGACAGGACGGAATCGTACGGATCCTGGGATATCGCCCGATCGAGCTTCCAAACAACCCGCTTTACATTGACGCAAGCATCTCGAAGGAGGAGGCATTCGCACCGATCAACCGAGCGACGGAAGTCAACGCGCTGTCCATCATCGGCGGCGCACTGCTCGCCTTCCTGGCCGCCGTCCTCATAGGCAACCGGTTCATCGTGAGACCGATCCACCACATCGCTCGCGTGATGGGAGACTGGCGCGCCGGCAGGACCGACGTACGCACGCGGATGGATCCCGCCAAGGATGATCTTGGTGCCGTGGGAGCCACATTGGACAGTCTCCTTGACGAACTGGACACCCGGCACCGGCAAGCTAAGGAGGCAGAGGACGAAAGAGACCTGCTGTCACGGGAGATGGCCCACAGAGTCAAGAACGGCTACGCTTTGGTGCAGGCGATCGCCCGACAGAGTTTTGCGAAGAGCGATCCTTCCCGTTATGCCGTGTTCTCCGAAAGGCTGACGGCGCTGGCAGGTGCCTATGATCTTATTCTCACAAGAGAGGCCCATTCGGCGGATATGTCCGAGACGATCCGAAAGTCCCTGCGCCCCCACCACGAGGTCGTTGCCAGCCGAGTGGAGGTAACGGGTCCACAGGTTTCTCTACCGGCGGAACTCACGCTGGCCCTGTCGCTGGTTGTGCACGAGCTCGGCACGAACGCGATGAAATACGGCGCACTGAGTACCGACGAGGGCCGGATTGCCGTAGACTGGACGCTCAAGGACCGGCGGGTTCAACTGACTTGGCAGGAAACAGGGGGGCCAAAGGTCACTCAGCCAATCGCTAGAGGATTCGGCTCGGTACTCATCGAAAAGGCCTTCACGGCGAAATATCAGGCAAAAAGCCTTTCCACTTACGAGACCAGCGGCCTGATCTTTGAACTTGCATTTTCTCTGCCGGCAGAACCGGCGGATGATCTTCGGGCAACGTCTTTCCAGGTTCCCCGCGCAGAAGGCAAGGATGGCGCATTCGAGAATCAGCGCCGAGCGGGCCACAATTGAAAAAAGCTACTGCTCAAACGAACCGCTGACGGCACGCAATCGCGTCCGCATGCAGGTTGTTTGCAGGCCCACCTGACGCAGAGGTCGTGTCCTCTGACCATCTACGCCGCATTTCCTTTGCGGCCCGATTGCGAGTCGGGTGTATTTTAGCATGTTCGGAAGATTTCATTTGCTTTGCTTCCGGTGGCAGCGCATGGTTCCGGCCTCCAGCAGTCATCATCACGGGCGCTGCTGTTTGAGGGCGCCATGTCCTTGCCCCGACCGAAAGGAGGACCTCATGTCTTCCGAAATTTCTACGAAATATCTAACGAGCCAAGACCTCGGTATGTTGCAGCAGGTGCTGAGTGATGCTGGATATACAGACGACATTCTTCTCGAACCGCCTCGACCCTTCAATACAGCAGCCAGGCTGATGATCCGCCTCTTTCAGCAGGGAATGACGGATGCCACAGACCTCGCCAATGAACTTGATCGGCAATTCGGGAAGTCTCGGAAAATGGGGACGGCTTTTGCAGGTTCACCGCTTCATCGCTTCGCGATCCAAGGTCTTCCGACGGAACTCCGTTCCATTGTTCATTAATGCCCTGCCCATGGGTGAGGATCGATCGTGCGGGTGGCAGATGGAGTGCTTCGATTGACGAGGAAGTGAACGATGTTTGAAGGCTTCAGAAGGGAAGTGGACGATCGGCAAGCTGAAAAACTAGGCGCGCTTGCGCCAAAAACCGGGAAGTTGCTGGGTGACAATCCGTTTGTTCCCCAAGCGGATCCGGTTCGCTACGGGCTTTGGAGAGAGGCCTACTTTAAGGCCCAGATTGAGATCGACGGCTTTAAGCACTACCCCCGCATCGCTCCGGAGCAGGCGCTCCTGAAATCAAAATCGGATGATGCCGGCTTTGATCGCCGTTCGCTGATCACCGGTACAGGCAAGCTCTGAAGGACGGTCGAGCCGGTCCGGAGACAACCTTCCTTCGATTGAGGAGAGTAAATGTCGCTAAAAATGCGCCCGAACATGCCACCGTTCGTCACCAATGAGAACGGCCATATCCCGATGACCGACATTGCGTCGAACTGGCTGGTGATCGTAACGCGCGAGGCGATGGAGCGAATAGCGTCGCCGCCCGACGCGTCGCTGGAGCGCCTGCTGGCTTATGCCGACACATTCGGCGAGGTCGCCACATATAAAATGGAGCATGGCCGCGCCGGCGAAGAGGAAACCATCTGGGTTCAAAGCGCCGATGTTGTCGAATGGCAAAGTTCACAATCCATGTAAGTTCCTTTGATTGTGCGCATCGAAGGACGCTTCGCCCGTCCTTCGATGCGCCGATTCAAACTGCTTCGGGAGGAAGGCCGCCAACCCCTGGAAAAGGCGACCAACCGTATTTCAGGCCGCCTTAACGGGAACATTCGCTACCTTGTAGGCGATCAAGTCTTCGATGGTGATCAGATGGAGGCCATGCCGTTCAGAAAACCGTTCGAGTTCGGGAAGCCGTGCCATCGTGCCATCATCGTTGGCCACCTCGCAGATCACCCCGGATGGGGACAGACCGGCGAGCTTGGCAAGATCCACTGCTGCTTCGGTGTGGCCGGGGCGGGAAAGAACGCCATTCGGATGGGCCCGAAGCGGAAAGATATGACCTGGCCGGGCAAAATCCTCGGGACGAGAGCCTTTTCTGACAAGTGCTTGAACCGTGGCAGCCCTGTCGGCGGCCGATATGCCGGTCGTCGTTTCTGGAACGTAGTCCACGGAGACGGTGAAGGCGGTCTCGAGCGCCTCGGTGTTGCGTGGAACCATCAACGGAATATCGAGCTCGTCGAGCCTGTCGCCTTCCATCGCAACGCAGACAAGACCACGGGCGTGGTTCATCATGAACGCGATTGCTTGCGGAGTGACGGCCTCCGACGCGATCACGAGATCGCCTTCGTTTTCCCGGTCACGATCATCGACAACGACGACGATCTCGCCCCGCGCAATAGCGGCGATCGCATCGTCGATTCTGGAAATTGCCATTTTCTTGCCTTTCAAGGGTTAGCCGTTGTGAGCGGCGTGCATGGCCTGTCAAGCCACCATTTTCCCTTGGGCGAACAAGCATAGGAAACACCGCGCATGGGGCGGCGTCCGCTGCATTGATCTCTTCCATCCGGACTGTAACCGTCGGCTCCGGCATCTCACCGGATCTGCTGACCCTCCGCATCCACGAAGGCGCTCGCGGGCTCCGAGTTGCCTCGATACCGCCGGTGGGGAATTGCACCCCGCCCTGAGAACGCGTGTAACATAGAGGATCGGGGCCGGGTTCTGCAAGAGGCTGCCGTGCCGCTGGCCCATCGAGATCCTGTTTTTCGCGGTGAACGCACTGTTCCTTGTTGTCGAATAAAGCTACGACATGATCAGGCCGCCATCGACGTTGATCGTCTGGCCGGTGATGTAGGCAGCATCGTCGCTGGCAAGGAAGGTGACGAGACCGGCAACATCCTCGCCAGATCCTGCCCGCTTCATTGGAATCCCTTCGACCCACTCTTTCATCAGTTGTCCGGGGCCGTAGTTGCCGAGGAGTTTGCCCCACGCCTGATCGTTATAGGCCCACATGTCGGTTTCGATGATACCGGGACAGAAGGCATTTACGGTAATGTTTTCGGTCGCGACTTCCTTGGCAAGGCTTTGGGTGATCCCGACGACGCCCATTTTTGAAGCGGCGTAGTGCGGTGTATAGATGAAGCCGTCGCGCGCTTGGCCTGAGGCGGTGTTGATGATGCGGCCGCCGCGTCCATGCCTGCGCATGCGCAGAATTGCTTCCTGCGCGCACAGGAAGACGCCCTTGGTGTTGACGGCCATGACCCTGTCCCACTCGGCTTCTGTCATGTCTTCGATGCGGGCGATTGTGATGACGCCGGCGTTCTGGATCGATACGTCGACAGTACCGTAAGCTTTCTCCGCCGCGTCATAGAGAGCCCGCACGCTGGCTCTGTCGGTGACGTCTCCGACGAAGGAGATAGCATTGCCGGCATTGATTTTGATTTGCTCGGCGACCGTATGGACCAACTCTTCGTTTGCCGAGACCACGAGATTGGCGCCTTCTGCGGCGAAGCGCTTGGCGATCGCAGCGCCGATTCCGCGGCTGCCTCCGGTGATGACGACAGTCTTGTTTTCGAAGCGTTTCATTCTCTCTCTTCCTTTCCCGTTGCCAGGTGATATCGGGCCCGTCGGCCGCAGAGCCGGCATCATGCTGCCTTCAAGCCGCAGTCGCCCCTGGCTCTGGCATCAGTGCTGTGGAACGCGCGACGTCGCAAGGGCCGAGGATTTTATCAAGCATGCGCCCCCATGGAACGAGCGTGTCGGCTCCGACGACATCGGTGCATTCGCCCGGCGTCGTTCGGTGCTGTGTCGGGCAGCGGCAGTCACGATCCAATCCCTCGAGCGTTTCGCGCGATTTTCGATCGGCGTGAAGGGCGAGCGGACGACGATGTCCACGCCGCCTCGCTCGTGAGCCCCTTCAGCGCCACGATCTCGGCCAGGGAGGAAGCGAGACCGTATATCTGAAGTTTGCCGGCAACCAGCTTTCGCATCGCATCACCAGCAACAGAAACCTCCGTCGACAAGCAGATCGACGCCCGTCACGAAACTTGCAGCATTCGACAGCAGGAACACGGCCGGCCCGACCATCTCGTCGACCGTTGCCATGCGCTGCATCGGCGTCTGCTCTTCGAAAAGCTTGGTCTGATGCACCATCTCGGGACGCGTGTTCATCGGCGTCGCCGTATATCCGGGCGAGATGGTGTTGACGCGGATGCCACGGTCGACCCATTCCATCGCCATGGACTTCGACATATGGATCACACCGGCCTTCGAGGCGTTATAGTGCGCTTGGCTCAGTCCCCGATTGACGATCACCCCGGACATGGACGCGATATTGACTATGGACCCGCGTCGGTTCTTCAACATGGCGCGGGCTTCGGCCTGGCAAGAAAGGAAGACCCCTTTCAGGTTGACGTCCATCAACGTCTGGTACTGATCCTCGTTCATCTCTTCGGCAGGGTTGGCGTTGGCGATGCCGGCGGCGTTGACGGCAAGCGTCAGTGCGCCGAGCTCGGCCTCGGTGCGTGTGACTGCATCGCTGAGGGATGACTTGCTCGTGACGTCCGCTTCGATCTTGATGGAGCGGCGGCCGGCGACCTGAATTTCTCTAGCCGTATCGGCCAGTCCGTCGTCGGTTCGGCGGTCGAGCAGCGCAATGTCGGCGCCGCACTGTGCAAGACCAATGGCAATGCGCTGCCCAATTCCGCTGCCGGCTCCGGTCACGATGGCAACCTGGCCGCTGAGATCAAAAAGCTTCGGGGCGTTCAGAGTGATGTCGGACACCGCTCTTCCTTTCTCTGTCTGTTTAGATTGTAGCAAGCTCCATGACCGAGACGTCGTTTGCCTCGTCACGATTGAGAATGCCTGCCTGCTTGCCCTGGGCAAGCACGAGAATGCGATTTGAGACGCCGAGAACTTCCTCGAGGTCGGAGCTTACGACGATGACCGCCACGCCCTGTTTCGCAAGATTGACGATGATGTCGTAGATGCCCGCTCTGGCACCGACGTCTATGCCTCTCGTTGGTTCGTCGAGCACCACGACCTTGGGATTGCGCATGAGCCATTTCGCGATGACGACCTTCTGCTGGTTGCCACCGGACAGGTCCGAAGCATATTGCTCTGCGCGACCCTTTACGCCGAACTTGGCAACCGCCTTCTCCGCGAAAGAGCGCTTGACGCGCGGTGTGATCCAACGCCCACCCAGCATGTCGAGGTTGGCGTAGATAATGTTCTCGCCTATCCGGTGGCCGACAACCAACCCCTGGTCCTTGCGATCTTCTGGAACCATCACGATGCCTTTGGCGATCGCGTCGGCAGGATCGCGGAGCCTGAGTTCTTCGCCTTCCAGCTTAATCGAGCCCGCACTGATCGGGTCCGCTCCCGAAAGGGCGCGCACAAGTTCCGTGCGGCCGGCGCCGACCAGGCCGGCAATTCCAAGAATTTCGCCGGCCTTCACGTCAAAGGTAACGTTGCGGAAGGAATTGTCCGGAGAACTCAGCCCCGACACCTGAAGTACCGGATGTTTCGTGGGAACCGGCAGGGTCGGGAACAGCCGGTCGAGCGAACGTCCGACCATGCTTTCGACAATCGTGCGTACCGGCGTCGCGCTGTCGGCGAATTCCTGCACGCGCTCCCCGTCGCGAAGCACGACGATGCGGTCGGTAATCTGTCTGATCTCCTCCATGCGGTGGGAGATGTAGATGATGCCAACGCCTTCGGAGCGAAGCTTCCGGACCTGTTGGAAGAGAGCTTCCGTCTCCGCACCCCCCAGTGCTGCGGTCGGCTCGTCCAGGATCAGGAGCTTTGCATTGAGAGCCAGCGCTTTCGCAATTTCGATGAGCTGCTGATTTGCGGTCGAAAGACCGGCCACTTTCCGAGTTGCCGGTAAGTGAAGGTTCAGGCGAGCGAGCTGTTCGGTTGCGCGGCGAACCATCTGGGCGCGATCGACGACGCCGTTCTTCATCGGCCAGCGTCCGATGAAGACGTTTTCGGCAATGGAAAGCTGCGGAAGCAGTTGCAGCTCCTGGTGGATCAGGACCACACCCTTGTCGATCGCCTCCCTTGGGGTGGCCGGGGCATAAGGCTGTCCCAGCCATGTCATTGATCCTTCGGATGGCGTGCGTGACCCGGCGATGATGCCGGAGAGCGTTGACTTGCCCGCTCCGTTCTCACCCAGAAGTGCAACAACTTCGCCCGGATAGACGTCAAGGCTGACATTCCTCAGAACCTGGAGCGATCCATATCGCTTGGATATGCCCTTCAGGGAAAGAACCGGATCAGTCACGGCACACCTCCTCAAGACCTCGACTTTTTTACGGGTGGCTAGCGATGAAACCTGCGACGTTTTCCTTGGTCGTCAGCGTGGCATCCAGGAGCTGTACCGGCGGTATCTTCTCTCCGGCGACGAGCTTGGCCGCGTTTGCGACCGCGTCGCGGCCCATCTTCTGCGTTTGCTGCGTTGCGGTCACGTCGAAGACACCCTTGCTCAGCGCTTCGAGGGCTGCTGTGTCACCGTCGAAGCCGCCCACCACGATCTTCTGGGAGGGATTGGCAACCTTGATCGCCTGCGCGGCGCCAAGTGCGAGTGCGTCGGCTTGGGCAAACACGATCGAGATGTCGGGATTTGCCTGGAGCATGTTCTGCATGATCTGGAACCCTTCGTCCTGGCTCCAGATGTTCGAGTACTGCTCGGCAACAACCTTCACGTCGGGATTGGCCTTGAGGGATTCAGCGCATCCCTTGGAGCGGTCGACCTCGGGCGTGGTGCCCTTCTGACCATGGATGATAACCATTTTACCCTTGCCGCCGGCTTGCTTGAGAATGTAGTCGCAGACGGCCTTGGCGGACGCGACTGAATCCGTTGCAAGGAAGGTGTCGCCGGGTGCTCCGTCGGCGTTTCGGTCAACGTTCACCACCGGAACGCCGGCGTTCTTGGCAAGCTTGACGGGAACGGTCGCTGCGGCCGCACCCGCCGGAATGTAGATCAGGGCGTCGATGTTCTGGGTCAGAAGGTCCTGGATCTGGTTGACCTGCGTCGGTCCGTCGCCCTTTGCGTCGACCGTGACGACTTCGATACCACGCTTTTTGGCTTCGTCCTCGACGGACTGCTTGATCTGATTGAAGAAGTTTGCCTGAAGGTTGGCAACGGCCAGGCCAAGCTTCTTCAGCTCCGCCGCATGTACGGGCCCGAGCGTGAGAGCAAGTAGTGCGGCAGACGCGAGCATGGTGCGCGCAATTTTCATTTTAATTCCTCCGTTGTTTGATGGGACCCTCGGGTAATTCCTCCCCCTCGGGGTATTGATCCGCCCCAAGCTTCGGGCGGAATTCATGGAGCGGGCCCGCTCGTCAGGCGCGACGCCGACGAACTGTCTCCGCGCCGACCGCAAGCACGATGACGATGCCGATGATCACCTGCTGAAGGAACGGCGAGACATTGAGAAGATTGAGACCGTTGCGAAGGACACCGATGATGAGAACGCCAATGAGCGTACCCCCAATACCGCCGGCGCCGCCAGACAGCGAAGTCCCGCCGATGACGACGGCAGCGATGGTGTCCAACTCATAGCCAAAGCCACTGGACGGCTGGACCGAATCAAGGCGGGCGGCGAGAACGATGCCTGCCAGTCCGGCTAGAACTGCGCTCATCACATAGACGCCGATCGTCACGAGCTGGACATTGATGCCCGCCAGGCGAGCAACCTCCGGATTTCCGCCCACGGCGTAGAGCATGCGACCTTCGGAACGGAAGTGCAGGAATAGCCAAGCGGCAAGGACGACGGCAAGCATCAGAAAGACCGTGGCAGTCAGCACGCCGAAATGGCGATCGATTGCGAGCATCATGAACCAGTCAGGGAATCCCACGATCTGCTGACCGTCGGTGATCATGTTTGCGACGCCGCGAGCTGCCGACATCATGGCCAGAGTGGCGATGAACGCCGGGACCTTGAACTGCGTCACCAGCAGGCCCACGATCAGCCCCGAAACGGCAGATGCGATCAGACCGAAAGCGATCCCGACCGCAAGCGGAAGGCCGGCGATATTGGCGGTCCAGCCCATGACCATCATCGCAAGAGCAAGAACCGAACCGACCGACAGGTCGATGCCGCCGATGAGGATGACGAAGGTCATTCCCACCGCCATGATGCCAAGGACTGTGATCTGATCGAGGATGTTGAGGCCGTTTCGAACCGAGAGAAACGCGTCTGTGCTGATGCTCAGGAAGACGCAAAGAGCAAGCAGCCCCACGAGTGGACCGGTGGCACCCTTGAGTTTGCTCAGCCAGGCACCGGATGAAAGTCTCTGTTCATTGATGTCGAGCGCCACCATCGTTCCTCCCTGGGTCTAGCTGGTAGCCAATATTCGTGCAGGAGAGAATAATTATTCACACCCGTTGAAAAATTCATTAACAAGTTGGTTTGCGGCTGTCAACTGGATTTGTCCGCGCCATTGCCGGTTCGATATTGCGTAAGGGGCTTGACTAAATGGGACTGTGTGCAAAAATATTGATGATTGAATAAATATGCACAGAGGAATCCATGGATATCACAGAACTTGAGCGCCTCGCTCGGGAGATCCGATTGCGCGATCTTCGGGCGGTTTTCGAGGCCGGTGCCGGCCACATCGGCGGCGAGATGTCGGTAATTGACATTCTTGCGGCCCTGTACTTCCGCGTGCTGAAAGTTTGGCCCGACCAGCCGAAGCATCCCGATCGGGACAGGTTCGTCCTTTCCAAGGGGCATACGGCGTGCGCCCTGTACGTGACGCTGGCAAAGCGCGGCTTCATTCCCGAAGAGGAGGTTTCCACGTTTCTGCAGCCGTACTCGAGACTGAATGGACATCCCAATTGCAACAAGGTTCCAGGGGTGGAAACGAATACCGGCCCGCTCGGACACGGTCTGCCGGTTTCGGTGGGAATGGCAAAGGCCGCCAAGCTCTCCGGAGCGATGTATCATACCTACGTTGTCACCGGCGATGGTGAGATGCAGGAGGGTTCCAACTGGGAGGCAATCATGGCAGCGGCCCAATTCAAGCTGGATAACCTGACGTTGATCATCGATCACAACAGATTTCAGCAGGGTGCAGCACTCGCCGATACCAACGACATCGCTCCCCTTCGTCCGAAACTGGAAGCATTCGGCTGGGAGGTGACCGAGATTGACGGCAACAGTATGCACGAGATCGTTCCTGCGCTCGAACATCGAGGCGACCGACCGCATTGCATTGTCGCACACACGAACAAGGGCCACGGAATCTCATTCATGCAGGACCGTGTCGACTGGCATCACAAGGTTCCGAACAAGGAACAATACGAATTCGCATTGGCAGAACTGTCGGAGGCAATGTAATGAACGCCCCAGTAAACGCACCCAAGCTTTATGACTGCCGCGACGCGTTCGCAGCGACGCTCGAACGTCTGGCGACCGAGAATCAGAAAGTTGTAGCGGTCTGCAATGACTCGGTAGGCTCGTCGAAGCTTGGCGGCTTCAAGTCGAAATTTCCCGAGCGCCTGGTCAATGTCGGTATCGCGGAACAGAACATGGTCGGGGTTGGAGCAGGCCTCGCCAACGGCGGTCATCTACCATATGTCTGCGGCGCCTCTCCGTTCCTGACGGGAAGATCGCTTGAACAGATCAAGGCGGACATCTCTTACTCGAACGCGAATGTTAAGCTCGTGGGCATTTCCTCTGGAATGGCATATGGCGAGCTCGGTCCGACCCATCATTCGATCGAGGATTTCGCCTGGACGCGAGTCCTGCCGAATCTTCCTGTGATTGCGCCCTGCGACCGCATCGAGACCGCGGCGGCCGTCGAGTGGGCGGCGACCTACCACGGCCCATGCTTCCTCCGTCTGTCGCGCGTGGGCGTGCCCGATCTTCTTGCGGAAGGTCACAAGTTCGAGCTCGGCAAGGCAAATCTCCTGCGCGAAGGTTCCGATGTCACACTCATTGCGAACGGTACATTGACACACCGTATGCTCAAGGCTGCCGAAATCCTCGCGCAACGTGGCATTCGGGCAAGGGTCCTCAACTTCGCCACGGTACGTCCCATAGATGAGGATGCCATCATTGCCGCTGCCAAGGAAACCGGAGCGATCGTTACGGCAGAAGAACATTCGATTTTCGGCGGGCTTGGCTCCGCGGTTGCCGAGGTGGTGGTCGACAATGCGCCCGTTCCGATGAAGCGCCTGGGCGTTCCGGGCATCTATGCCCCGACCGGTTCGGCTGAGTTCCTTCTCGATGAATTCGGCATGGCCCCGCCGGCAATCGCGGATGCCGCCCAGGCGCTTATGAAACGCAAATAAGCCGGTCGCATACGATCGAGCCGGGCCGTCCGCTGCCCCGGGTCTTTTAATCTGTGGAGGATACGATGCTCGCTATTTTGGCGATCGATCAGGGCACGACCAATTCAAAGGCCGTTCTGGTTTCCGAAAAGGGAGAAGTCCTCGCACGAGGCTCGGCGGCTGTGGGGATTTCATATCCGAAGCCGGGGTGGGTCGAACAACAACCGAACCGTCTCTACACGTCTGTTTGCGAGGCGATCGAAATCTGCCTGGATGCGGTCCCGGACGTGACCATTGCGGCCCTTGCAATTTCCAATCAGCGCGAGTCGGTCACTGTTTGGGATGCTGAGACGGGAGAGGCCCTGGGACCTGTGCTCAGTTGGCAATGCAGGCGCACGGCACCTGATTGCAAACGTCTCCTTGTCGAAGGACATCTGGATCGCGTGCAGGCGCTCACCGGCCTACCCCTCGACCCAATGTTCCCAGGTTCGAAGTTCCGATGGCTTCTGGATCGTGTGCCGAAGGGCCGACCAGTGCGGCTGGGAACGATCGACAGTTGGCTCGTGCACTGCATGACCGGCGGACGCCGGTACGTATGCGATGCCTCGAACGCCTCCAGGAGCCAATTATTCGACCTTGAGGAGCAGACATGGAGTAAGGAGCTTTGCGAAATTTTCGATGTCGATACGGCACTCCTGCCGGAGGTGCTCGACAGCTCGGCCGATTTCGGGACAACAAAGGGGCTGAAGGGCGTACCGGACGGCACCCCTATCAGGGCCGCGATCGGCGACAGCCATGCAGCCCTGTTCGGCCATGGAGCGTTCAAACCTGGTGATGGAAAGATAACCTTTGGAACGGGGTCGTCGGTGATGACAACCCTTCCTCGGTTCATTGCGCCACGCAACGGTGTGACGACCACTGTCGCCTGGCGCATCGACGGAACGCCGACTTTCGCTTTCGAAGGCAACATCCTTGTTTCTGCGGCGAGCCTCCCATGGATGGCGGGCATTCTCGGCCTTCCGGACGTCGCTGCACTGATCGACCTTGCGGCGACCGCCGAAGCAGGCGGACCGGGTTTCGTGCCAGCCTTCGTAGGACTGGGCGCACCCTACTGGAACTCTGACGCTCGCGCCCTTTTCTCTCAGATCAATTTCAATACAACACGTGCGCAGATGGCACGTTCGGTAACCGATTCGATCGCGTTTCAGGCCCACGATGTGGTCGCGGCCATGCGAGCACAAAGTGGTGGCGAACTCGGCGCCCTTTATGTCGACGGCGGACCAAGCCAGAACCGCTTTCTGATGCAGTGCGTGTCGGATCTTGTCGAGCACGCCGTCATCCAATGCGAGGCTCCCGAGGCGTCGGCCCTTGGCGCGGCATATTTGGCGGGACTGTCGCTTGGCTTGTGGCGTGATCTCGACGTCATCGCGGGGTTACCCAGAACCATGCGGGTCATTGCTCCGCAACCTGTTGACCGGCAGGCGCTGCTGAATACCTGGAATGATGCTCTCGCCCGCTCGACGTCGCGTCAAACAATGGCTAAAGGTGAATAAAAATTCCCACCGGGATCAGCCATGGCTCGCCTCAACGAACTCCGCCTCATGTCAAGAGTGGCCCAGATGTACCACATCGAGGGGCGACGGCAGGCTGAGATTGCGCAACATCTTCGCTTATCACAGGCCACGGTCTCGCGAATGCTGAAACGTGCCGAGGCCGAAGATATCGTTCGGACCAGCGTCATTCCTCCTGCCGGTACTTACAGTGACCTTGAGGGCGCACTCAGGGAGAAATACGGACTACCCGAAGCCGTCGTCGTCGAATGTAGCGAGGATCGAGACGGCGCGGTCATGGCGCGGATTGGGGAAGCGGCCGCCCATCTCCTGGAGGTCACCCTTGCCCCTGGCGAGATCATCGGAGTTTCGAGCTGGAGTCAGACCATTTTCAAGATGGTCGAAAACATTCACCCTCAAAAGAGCGCCCAGGCGAAGTACGTTGTCCAGACGCTCGGGGGCATGGGCGATCCCTCGGTGCAGACCCATGCCACTCAGCTGACTACCCGACTGGCGCGTCTGACCGGAGCGGAGCCGAAGCTGCTTCCGGTGCAAGGCGTGACGACCTCGCGAGAGGCCAAGCTGCTCATGCAGGCCGATCCGTTCGTCCGTGAGACGATGGACCTGTTCGGCAGCATAACACTTGCAATTGTCGGAATTGGAGCGGTCGAGCCGTCCGAACTCCTTGCGCGATCGGGAAACATTTTTTCGTCGCGGGAGCTCTCCGACCTGGCTGAAGCGGGAGCCGTTGGCGATATCTCGCTCCGGTTCTTCGACAAGAACGGTAAGGCAGTTAAGACGCCACTCGACGACCGCGTTATTGGTATCCCGCTCGAAGACCTTGAACGTGTGGATCGCGTGATTGCCTTAGCCGGTGGGTCTAAGAAGACCGCCGCCATCGCCGGCGCACTTCGCATTAGCGTCATCGACATGCTTGTCACGGACAAGTTCACCGCCCAACGGCTGATTGATCTGTAAATCCGGCATAGGACGAGCCAAAGCGTCGACGCCTGCGCTGTCTGCCAGCGGGCTAAAAGGCGAAACCGCACGGACCATCTGCGAAGCTCCATCAGCGCGCCGGATCGCGCGTCGACTTGGGCTCCGGGTTCTGACCTTCCATGCCCAGCCAAAAGGGTGGAATTGAAAGCGCGAGTTCGCACTAACAGCGGCGTGCCGAATGACCTCGTGACATTTAGTAATATAATTTCCATCTTTGGCGGAACAATCGCTGCGGTTTTCCGTTTCGGGCGGATGACATCTCAACCAGACGAAGCGGCCGTACTGCAGTATCTGCGGTACGAAACTGACAAAGCTCTTGTTCGGCAGTTGCAAACGCTGCCGACATTTGCGGTGCCTTCAGACACAAACGAGGCTTTCGGTCCCTTCTTGAAAAGACTTGACGCCATTCGCGAACAACGCTGCGACGACACAACAGAGTAGTTTGAATACGCGCTCGATTCCATTGGCCGAAAGAAGGCCTATGCTCACCTCGTTCTATTCGGCGTCGCAGCAATACCGCTCACCTGCATGATCCAAGGGCTCCACCGGCCAAGTGATGGCGACATCAAGGCGGCCCGACGGAAAGTCGAGCGTTGGAGCGATTAAAGGAAAGCGTACTGCGCCGATCTATTGACACCCGAGCAAAGCGTGGCGCCGGCAAGTCAGGCGAAGGCGTCGTATCTTCGCATCAGCATCGAGGCCTCCTTTCCACCCCCGTTGCGTCATACCGTCAGCAGGTTCGCAATCCGCATGATTGCGAGTGCGCTTCCGTCATTGCGAGCGCCTTCGTTCGTGCCCTCGGCACAGGTCCACACGTGGTTCTTCTTGGCCTGGAACTCCTTGCCGTCTTGCAGAACCATTAGTTCCCCTTCGGTGACGTGGCAGATCATAGCATTGGGCATGCTGCCGACAGGCAGGTTCGACCGCGGCTGAAACACGAGATCGACGAGTGAGACTGTCTTGTAGCCGGGGATCATCGCGGCCCCTTTTCCGAGCTCCACGGCCCGCACACCCGGCGCCAACTCCTTTCCCTCGTCGACCCGGTAGGTTTGGGCCTGCGCCGGGTTACCGCCGCCCGTCAGTGCGGCCACGATGGCGCTAAAGGCGGCGGCGGCGCCGTAAACCACGTGCCGACGATCGACGGACATTTCTTTGCTGTCGAAAAACATGATGCGACCTCCCTGGCCAGCCTTGATCGCTCCTTCGCGATCGGAAATGACGACGGTCCTATTCGCATGCGGGCCCTCCGATTGAAGATCCCTGCCACGCCGCCCGCTCGGCGCCAGACGAGAATGACGTGCAAGCGGCTTCCAACGGCTGGGTGATTTCAAGCGTCGCTCTATAAGGCGGTATCGCCGCAATCGCAGCTAGGATACTCTTTTCTCCCGGAGCACTCCACTTTCAAGCGGCAGAATGTTGAGGAGCTAATGCCGGCTGCTGTTCCGAGCCTGATATCTCCCGGCCGCAGAACGCACGCATGGGTGCTGGATCAGACCTCGCCGTCTTCGTACGCTGTCGGCCGACACCGCGCAGGCTTTGGCTTTTCAGTCGAGCGACCATGTTGCCAGGAAGTCCTTCAGCATTTGCTCGATCATGCACAGCTCAAGAAAAAGTGGCGACCAAATAGTCGTAAGCTTTCTGGGTTTCGCCCTTCCAAGCCCGAACACACGCAAACGCGCGGTATGAGCCCTTTTACGTTGAGCGTTTTCGACTGAGCGTTGGACGCCAATTCGACGACGTGAACGACGCCGGATATGGAACGTCCCTGTAAGAGCGCTTGTTGCGGGCTTTGTCCCACAACACGCCACACCAGTGCCAGCCGTTAAGGTCCGCACCCAGCTCGCGCTATTTCTACAGGGCGATCAAAGGCCAACACAACAAATCCTTATCGCTGTTTGTTGCCGTCGCGCGATTTCGGCTAACGGACCAAGAAAGGGCGTCCAGGATCCTGATATTTTATGATATCGCGTCGCTGCCAAGACCGGTAAACACGCGTTCCTGATACGGCTTAGCAGGCGATTTTCGGGTAGGAGGGTTCGTCATTTGATGTGCGGCGGCCCAACCTGGGGGAGGACGGGATGCGCGAGCAAACGATTGGGTTCTTGGTGGCGGCCGAACTGTCAGCTATGTTCTGGGCCGCTTTCTTTCTCCTGCTCGGTTGACCGATGAGATACGACGAGGGCTCGCCTTCGGATGGGTGGGCTAAGGCGAGCCCTGGCCGTACCTTGTGCCGCGGCTGCCTTCGATGCATTGCGACACTTGGAGTACGCAGTACCAATAAGGGCCCTCCCTGGCTGCACGAGGAGAGCCCTAACCTTTGGCGCGCGTAATGCGCACTTCGGGTCATTCAAAACATGCATTAAGCTTGAGGTGGATGATATTGGACCGAAGTCTGAATTTTGGCGGGACTTTGGTCCTAGTCGGGCGTTGGCTCAACCTTTTGGCGAGGGCTGGCCATGAGCGAAGTTCCAAAACCTTGGATGGCCTGAACCATCATGAATTCGATATGTCTGTGGCGGGCTCTTTGTCTGCCGCGGCGCGCGCCGGGCGTAAGGCACACCGGTCGAAGCAATTGCCGACTTAACGGCAGCGGCCTTTCTGTTCGACCTGAGGCGAAACGCAAGGCTCTTTCTAATGGGAACAAAACCGCTCGTCTGTCCTCATGACCACCAAGTCGTTGAACCTATCGGCGAACAGCACCGACTGATGCGATCGAATGCCGGGTCAACGGGACTTCATTGCGCATCTCTTTTCTAACCGCGCATCGTATCGAACGGGACACCTGCTTCTTTCGCAGCGGCGATGAAGCTTGCGCGGGCTTCATGAGGTTCCCGAATTCCGGCTTCGACGTCTGAGCAGATCAGTAACGCGGCCATGAATGCCTTTCCCTCCGCCACCGGCCAAGAATTCGCGAGAACCTCCAGCGCCTCGGATGTGGATGCGATGGTCGTGAGCTGACCGGTTCTCCTGCAGACAATCATTACGGGGTGATCCCAACGTCTGTTACTCATATCTCGCCCTCTCCAGAAAAGCAGGTTAACGAAGGACCACAGCGCGATGCAAGTGGAGAAGCGTCTGGCATCCCTGGCGGGGCGCGGACTATGAAGGGATCGAGCCTGACCGCAATGAGTTCCCGCAGCGCTCCTCATCATCGGACATGAACGGGAAGCGAAGCGGCTTTGCGCAGCGCACGACCGCCAGGCAGCCCAGCCGGTGCCAACAGATGTCTCGGCTGCTGCCGCACTGCATTGCCATGGGTTCGACATCTTGAAAAGAATGGAAGGTCTGATCTGGTCGCGGTCTTTTGACTTGCTGGTCAGTCGGTCGCGGTGGCGAGACGGCATCGAGCGTTGCGTAAAGCGATTACCGATGCCTGGGTGACGGCGAACGCGTCTTCTGGTCGGGGTCGCTGCCGCTCATCCGTGATGGCAGCCCTTGGATGGCATATCTGGGAAGGCGATGCCATTTGGACCCGACAGTGTTCCGATTGAGGATCTCCATCAAGTCGGTGGCATTTTTTTCGGTCAGATCAGTCAACTGCTTGCATCCTATCATGGCGGGATAGCCGGTGACGGTGTCGAATACCGTCCATTTGCCGTCTTGTTCCGCGCGGCAGCCGTATGGCATGTAATGGATGTTGGAAGACATAGAACCTCCCTTCGCTGAAGGCAGCGGAGCTCACGAAACGGGGCGAACCTTCGAGGTTGCTTCAACATCATAAAATTAGCAAGCGCTTAATTAATTACTCTTCGGGCGCTGGCTCGTCCGGCCAAGACGAAGGGTTCTGCTCCGCGAACGCGTAGAACAGTACGATTGCAATCGCAGCAATCTTACGTTGCGTAAGACCCGTGCCGGATATTTCTCTTTGTCGAGTCCAACGCCATGTTTCGTTGAAGAAAGGCGCCACGCCGTAGCATGCCTCACAAAATCGGCGGCTGTGGATCAAGATTGATCTTCTCGAGAATGTCCGGCGTATCGTTCCTCGGTGAGCCTACGGCTTTACCGATCGGCCACATGGTCATCAGCTCGGAGGGGAACGGCTTCATCAGATCACCAGGCTCCGGCTCCGGCGACAGCCAGCGCTCGTAGTCCTCTGGATGCAGAATGACCGGCATGCGGTCGTGGATCGCAGCCATCATGGTATTCGCCGGGCAGGTGATGATCGCGAAGGTGCGAACATCGAGGTCGGCCGCATTGCGCCAGGTTTCCCAGATGCCGGCAAGTGCGAAGGGCGCGCCCGACTTCATGGCGACGGCATATGGCTGCTTGTTCTTGCCCGTGCCCAAGATGTCCTTCCATTCGAAGAAGCCGTCGATTGGAACAAGACAGCGGCGAGCTTGATAGGCAACCTTGAATCTGCTGTTCCTGGCGATGCCTTCCGAGCGGACATTGACCTGCGGCCGTCCTCCCGGTTTCATCCATCCAGGGATCAAGCCCCACCCGGCGCTGACGAACACCGGTCCCATGACATCCGGTTCGCGCACCATTTCCCTGATGATGATCGGATAGTCGAGGGAAGGGGCGCCGTTATATCGCGGGAACTGGTTGGCCAGACCGAGCACGCTTCTTCTATCGGCGAAAGCAAAGGCGTTCATCATGCTTTCAAGGTTGGTTTTGATGAATACGCGTCCGCACATGTCAGGGCTCACTCGTAATTCTCAGGATTTCCATTAAACGCGCCAATTTGCCGTTGAGCAACGTCTGACGCTCTTCATCGGGAACCGCCTCTCGCTCGTATGTCGGTGCAAGGCGCAATGCAATGATGCCGCGATGGATCCGGCTCCTGGCACGACCGTTGTGATATGCCAACGGGAGACACGGGCATCGAATGCAAGCAATGCCGCAATAGGCTACCGAGCACCGAGGCCGAAAGATCAAGGGCACAAAATGCGGTGCCTGAAAGTCTCATCGGTCTGCGAGGCCAAGTTGCGAACGGAGCGCGTCGATCCGTTTCGAGGCTTCCGCTTTTGTCAATTTCACGGAGAATATCTCCGGGGTGTTTGCCTGCTCGGACAACGTCTTCAGATAGGATTGCTGGGCTGCTGTCATAGGCTCATCGCCACTGATCCAATCTTCAGGATCCTTTTCGAGGTTCGAGTTGGTCGTATTTGCCGTCTTAGTCATCGCTTGAGCTCCTCGGATGCGTTGATGAAACGACCCAAGGTTCCGTAGGTTCCGAGTTAGGAGATCGGCACGCGGCAACCTCGCGCAGGTGAGCGCGCAGGGAGTTGACAGGCAGGAGCATCTCAAAAAGCTGCCCCGCGACCGGCAATTGAACACTCCGGCTCGCTCAATTTTTGTTTGAATCCGAGGATTGAAGGCTGGCGACACAGATTTGGAGCGCGGCCCACGATCCCGATCCCGTCATCGCGCAGCTTGTTACGGCCGATACCGCCGCGACAGGCAAGGAACCCGGCAAACGTCACGGCGGTATCACCGAGCCCTGCCTCTGAAGGTTGACCGCGGCGCTTTCAAAGCCCCATGGCTTTTGCAACGATCCAAATCGGAACTCCTGCCGTCACAGCTGACACCAGCACGACCGAGACGACCTTGATAGCGTAAGCCCGACGCTCGCGGGCGTCATCCCACTCATATCCCATCGATAACTCCCCAGCCTGCTGTCAAATAGAACCACCGGGTTCAGGGATGAGTCGAGTCACGATTCCTCAACGTCGTTAACACTGTGAGCACGTGCACGGCCGGGGCCAAGATGTGCGATCCGCTTACCGTGGAAACGGCGGAGCAGTCCGTGGCCCGAGGAGTTCATGCGGAGCTTCATTAGCCGCCCGCAGGTGGGGTTGAAAACGAGACAGGCCGCATCCGGCGATGCGACCCGTCCAAGCCGCGACGACTTAATACAACTGTCGCGATAGTTTTTCCTACCACGAAGGCCGGCCAAAACGAATTACCTCTTTTGGGTAACGCTCCCACCCATTCTTGCAGCTTCACACGATTCCCCTTTGCTCTCTATTCGCCCGACCGAGGGCCTGACATGGGACGCATCACCTTCGCGGACACAACGATTTCGCGAACGGTGCAAGAAGAGTCCTGTGATGCTTGGCAATTCGCCCGAAGTGCGACCGCAAACTATGCTCGGCCCCATCCATTCGACCGAGCGCAATATTTCTGGAAGCATGCCAATCACCTACTCAATTTTCAGAGCCTTGGGCGTTCAATCTTGCACTTTTCAGGCGGAAGAAACGCGTTAGATTCAATGCATCCTCATTATCGCGACATACGTTGTTAGTGGGACGGCAGCCTGGGAGGATGAAATGACATGATCAAGTGCAAGCTGATCGATGCCAACGCCGGGAAACGCTACTTGCGGCGCAACGAGAAGGGACGTTTTGAGGGGAACGTTGCCGTCGGCGGCTTGGTTTCTGCCGATTGCCATGAAGAGGCGAAGGACAAGGCCCGCGCATGTGACCAACCAACCGCCGCACCAGGCTTTGATTGGCCGTGAAAATCGCCACCTTCAACGTCAACGGTATAAATGGCCGACTCGATGTTATCCTGCGTTGGCTGAAGGAAACCGCGCCGGATGTTGTATGCCTGCAGGAGCTGAAAGCGCCTGATGAGAAATTCCCACAACGTGCGCTTGAGAAGGCGGGATACGGTGCCATCTGGCATGGCCAGAAGAGCTGGAACGGTGTCGCCATCCTGGCGAAAGGAAAAGAGCCTGTAAAAACCAGGAGTGGATTGCCAGGTGATCCTGACGACACGCATAGCCGGTATATCGAGGCAGTCATCAACGGCATGGTGATCGGATGCATCTATCTTCCCAACGGCAACCCGGCGCCAGGCCCGAAATTCGACTATAAACTTCGCTGGTTCGAGCGCCTTACAAGCTACGCTGCCGAGCTTCTGGAACTGGACGTTCCAAGCGCACTGATTGGTGATTTCAACGTCATGCCGAGCGATATCGACGTCTACGCCCCTGAGAGATGGCGAGAGGACGCTTTGTTCCGGCCTGAGGTGAGGGCGGCCTACGCTGATCTTGTTTCGCAGGGCTGGACCGATGCGATCCGGCATCTTTATCCGGATCAACGCATCTACACATTCTGGAAGTATTTCCGCAACGCCTTCGCTCGGGATGCTGGCCTTCGCATCGATCACTTTCTACTAAGCGCATCGTTGGCCGACGATCTGGTGGCTGCCGGCGTCGACAAGTCTATCCGATCGCTACCGCACGCAAGCGATCACGCGCCAGTTTGGATCGAGATCCGTGACTGACAAAACTGCGATCGTAACGGCCGCTGGTCGAGCGAGGTCCATGAATTCTGACCAATGTTGTAAATCGGGGCCCTCGTCACGAGAGGTTCGTACCGGGGTTGGTGCGGGTGGCGCGGATATACCGCAATTTTCGGTGTTCTCGCGGCATTCCCTCACGAATCGAAGGTATGCGCAACGCCTGTGTTATCTTGGAAGATCTTAAAGCATCTCGAACGACGATTGACGCAGAAAATCGCCAATCGCTTCGGCGGACATCGGGGCGCCCAAAAAGTTTCCTTGCAGTCGGTCGCATTTTTTTTTGATAAGCCAATCCGCTTGACCGGTTGTCTCGACGCCTTCTGCCGTAACTCGCATCCCCAATCCATGCGCAAGCCCGATGATGAAACGCACGATCGTCTGGCTCTTCGGGTTCGTTTCAACATCGTTGATGAAGTGCTTGTCGATCTTGATCGTGTCGAACGGGAAGTTCTGTAGGTAGTTCAGAGAGGAATAGCGAGTGCCAAAGTCGTCGAGCGCGATGCGGGTACCTAAGACCTCAAGGGTGTGGAGCGTGTCGAGGTTGTTGGTCGTGCGCTCCAGCAAGACGGTTTCGGTTATTTCGAGCTCCAGCCTATCGGCCGGAAGTCCGACCTCGTCGAGGATCCGAGTTATTCGATCTGTGAAACCGGCGCGCAGGAATTCTGCCGGAGAAAGATTGACCGAAACAATAAAATGCGAGGGCCAGGTCGCCGCCTCACGGCAAGCCTGTTCGAGCACCCACGCTCCAATATCGCCCATCAGGCCGTCGGCTTCGGCCATGGGTATGAAAAGACTGGGCGGAACAACGCCGGCATAAGGATGACGCCAGCGCAGGAGGGCCTCGAATCCTATGATTCCATCCACAATCTCGACGAGCGGCTGATACTCTATGAAGAATTGTTGTTCCTGGAGGGCTACACGTAAGCTGCGCCTCAGCATCTCACGCTGTTCCAGCATAATCATCATCGAGCGGTTGAACGTTCTCGCGCGGCCGCGTCCGTCATTCTTCGCCGCGTAGAGCGCAATGTCGGCGGCCTTCATCAATTGTTCGCCGTCGTTGCCGTCAATCGGGGCAATGGCAATTCCTACGCTTGCGCCCACAAAAACACTGATTCCGTCGATGCTAAATGGATCCTTGAACGCCCGGACCAAGGATTCGGCCAGACGCTCTGCTTCAGCGGGCTGGTCGTCACAGGATTGGATAACGGCGAATTCATCGCCCGCGAGCCTGTAGGCGGTCTCACCGTCGCGAAGCACGGCTTGGATTCGTTCCGCCGTCATCTTGAGGACGACATCGCCGGCGCCATGGCCAAGGGTGTCGTTCACCGGCTTGAAGTCATCGAGATCGATCTGCATCAATGCAAGTTTGTGCCCTGCAAGCGCAGGGAGATTCGCCTGAAGGTCGCTGCTGAACTGGCGACGGTTGGCCAGTCCCGTCAATGCATCGTGCGTAGCCTGATGAAGAAGCAAAGCTCGGTCTGCATCTCCATTCAGCGCCTTCGAACGAGCCATCGGGTTTCGCGTCTCGATGATGCCCAGTCCCCGTTCCGTGCTGAAAAGGAGAAGATTTCGCCCGTCCTGGGACCCGCCAGGTTCGATCGCAATGTTGCACGGGATTCCGCCGGCAAGCACGGCCTCGACACGCGATCTACGGTCGGGGTCCAGCAGTTCTGGATATACCTGCCAAAGAGTCGCATCTGCGGCGGCTACGATCCTGTAGGCCTGTGCAACTTTTGCAGAGCATCTTACCAGTCTCAGGCTATTCCCGTAATAAGAAACAAAATCATCAGCTTGACCGTTCATAGACGCAGCTCGTTCCCACCTAAGGCTGTCGAGACATTGCTAACACGCTGAAGCTAATTTTTTCAACCAAGTTTCGCTTTGGTTAGCAATATAACAACTAGAGAGAGCCAAACGAAAGGAAAGTGTCCCGAATCGGCCGTTATTCAAAAGTCCCGTATGGAACAGCTTCTTCTTAGCAATCAAGGGCCGTCAGGAGACGCAAGCCAGGGTTCATACGGCAATCAGATTTAGAAGCGCCTTGTACCTTTATCGTGCCCACCAGTGAGCTTTCGGCAACTGTCGCCATAACTTCTGCACTTCCAGACCGGGGCGCGGCTTAAGCGCCCGACCTTCGGCCGCGCCGACTTCCTTGACGGTGCGTCCGTCGCGGCACAGGAGCGAGACCAAAACCGGTTAGTGAAGGTCGGCAGGACCGAGATCGGCAATACAGGTACCGATAGAGCTTGTTGAAGGCGCATCCCGCCGAAAAGCTAAAAAAGCATTCAGCTATTGGCGTTCAGGGCATTTTTCCTCCTGAACATTTTCGCACGATCTATTCGCAAGCCATTGACTATCACACCCGGCCGATATATTTAGATCGTGTCCAATAAAATTGTGCACAATAGATCTAGCCGAGTTCTAATGCGAGGTCTCTCGCTTAAAAGCCGAGCATCGCTTCGAAACGATAGAGCCATCCCGACAAACAATCTACGATAGAAAGGAAATGACATGCCCAGGTTTGCAGCCGCTGTCGCCGTTATTGGTGCTCTTTTCGCAGGTGCCGTTGCCGCACAGCCGGCCAAGCCCACCGTCGTCCTCGTGCATGGCGCATTTGCCGACTCTTCCAGCTGGAACGGCGTCATTCAAATTCTTGAAAAGGACGGCTTTCCTGTCGTCGCCGCGGCCAACCCACTGCGCGGTGTTTCCAGTGATGCCGCATATGTCTCAAACGTCGTCCGCAGTATCGAGGGTCCCGTCGTTCTCGTCGGCCACTCCTATGGCGGGCAAGTGATCTCGAACGCGGCAAGGGGCCAAGACAACGTCAAGTCGCTCGTCTATGTCGCAGCTTTCGCACCGGAAGCTGGAGAAGCGGCAGCCGACCTGGCTGGCAAATTTCCCGGTGGCACCCTTGGTCAAGCGATCGCGGCCCCCGTCAAGTTGCCTGATGGCGGCGTAGACCTTTACATCGACAAGGCAAAGTTCCACCAGCAGTTTGCTCACGACGTACCGTCGGAACAGGCCGCTCTTATGGCGGCGGGACAGCGCCCCATCGCCGAGGCGGCACTGACCGAGAAATCCGGCGAGCCCGCCTGGAAAGACTTGCCTTCATGGTTCATCTATGGCGACGGTGACAAGAATATCCCGGCAAGGGCGCTTGGATTCATGGCGGAGCGGGCAGGCTCCAAGCACACAGTCGTGGTCGCGGGTGCTTCCCATGTCGTGATGATCTCGAAGCCGCAATTCGTCGCCGGGTTGATCGAGGAAGCCGCGCAATAGACGGCTTCTGCGATTTCGCAATTGAAAGAGGCTGTGCGTCATCGCACCGGCCTCCTTCGTGCCGATGCGAGTGGGCTGTTGCCACAATCGGCTGAAGTCAAATTTTGAAGGATCTGTTGCGCGACAACCAGCCGCTGAAGGGCCAGAGACGAGAGCCACAGCCACCACGGCAAGCACTACGGGTCCTGTCACTTTCCTCGACCCCAGGAGATAAAATTGCAGTGCGACTGCTCCGGCGAAGGCCGGGGGGATTGTGAAGGCACCGCGACCATGCACAGCTGGCGCGGGTTGACGCCAGACGGAATCCTTCAACCTCGCGGGATACGCCGGTATTCCGGCCGGGGAAGGAACGCGAGAGCGGCCTTGAGCCGCTTGCCGCTGACATGCCTGCCGGTTGCGATATTCCACGGTTGCGCACCTTGGACCGCAGCACTTTCCGCTACACGCACGTCCGACCGCCGAACAAGACGTCCTGTTACGGCAATTCGCGGGTGTTGTTCGGCTGGCCGATAATCTGCCGCTGGAACAGCGCAGGCACTGGTGGCGGCATATGAAGTGGGGTTGCCGCGGTACGCTTTTTCAGCTCAGAAGGCTAAGAAAGATCGCCGCCATCGATCCCGATGACGTGCCCGCTTATGTATGAACTGGCACCGCTGGCGAGGAAAACGACCAGGGAAGCAACCTCCTCCGGCGTGCCGGCGCGCCGCATAGGGTAGGGGCCAACAAGTTGTTCGGTCGTCACTTTCCAGTCGCGCCGCACCCGCTCGAGCATCGGCGTCTCGATTGCGCCGGGCGCAATGGCGTTGATGCGTACGTGCCGTCCGTACTCCTGTGCGGCGGCGCGAGTCATGTGGATGACGGCAGCCTTTGAAGCTCCGTAGGCAACGATGTCTGGAAAGGCGTGGCGACCGCCGATCGAGGCCATGTTGATCATCGCTCCTTCGGAGCGGACGAGGTGCGGCAGCTCGTATTTCATTGCGACGAAGACACCGCGCAGGTTCGTCGCAATCTGATCATCGAAACCGAGAATATCGGTGTCGGCGATTGGCGCTGGTGGCCGGTCGATACCAGCATTGTTGAAGGCAATGTCGAGGCGGCCGTAGCGCTCGACTGTTTCAGCCACGAAACGCTCGACCTGATGGGCGTCGCGCACGTCCGATTTGACATAGACGACCTCGCCGCCCGTGGCGCGAATCCGTGCCTCCACTTCGTGTCCGAGCGCCTCTCGCCGACCGTTGAAGGCAACCTTGGCTCCGGCCCGAGCGAGGACGGCGGCTGTCACCGCGCCGATGCCGGATGTTCCCCCGGTAATGATTGCGACCTTTCCCTGAAGGACACCAGGAGGCTGCGCTGCTGCCGGTTTAGCGGCGAACCCCGCGCCAACCGTTGCGCCAGCAACTAGCATGCCGGCGAGAATATCCCGGCGTGGCACAGCCATTGTGTCGGATATCATTGCGTCGGTCATGTCCTCTCTCCTCTACCGTTGACGGGCAGAGCCTAACCGAGGAAATAGCGAGGAAAAACCCCGATCTACTTTCAGCATTTTAAAGCATGGGTTAATAATCAGCGCATGAGCCTGCGATCGGATCCATTTAACGGCCTCTCTGCTTTCCTTGCCGCGGCGGCGGCGGGCAGTTTCACCGCAGCGGCTGCGCGACTCGGTGTATCCCCGGCTGCCGTAAGCCAGGCAGTGAAATCCCTCGAAGAAAAGCTTGGGACGACCTTGTTCATCCGCACGACACGGCGCGTCGGGCTGACGGAGGCCGGCGCGACTTTGCTAGCCCGCACCGCTCCTGCAGCCGCCGAAATCATCGCAGCTGTCGAGGACGTCGCCTCAGTGCGCGAACCATCGGGATTGTTGCGCCTCACAGTGCCGCGCATGGCGGTGGCGTTGGTTATAGAGCCTGTCGTTCCGGCGATGAGGCGCGCATATCCAAGGGTCGCAGTCGAGGTGGCGGTCGAGGATGCAACAGTCGATCTGTCCGCACGCGGTTTCGATGCCGGCATCCGCATCGGCGAGTATGTCGAGCGAGATATGGTCGCGGTGCGTCTTTCACGGGACATTACCTGGGCGGTGGTGGCGAGCCCCGAATACCTCGCCGCTCGCGGCCGACCGGAGGCACCACTGGATCTTGCCGGCCATGAGGCAATTCGGTATCGTTTTCCGAATTCGGGCGCGCTCTACAGGTGGGAATTCGAACGCGACGGCCGGAACTTCTCCGTCGAGCCGCCGGGTAGCCTGGTCGTCAACGACGGTGCGCTGCTCGTCTCCTGGGCACGGGCCGGCCTTGGCCTGGCCTATGTCGCCGATATCGCCGTAGAAGCCGAACTGCGCGCCGGCCAGGTTGTTCGTGTGCTTGAGCGGTACCTGCCGACGACGCCTGGTCTTTTCCTTTACTTTCCGCGGCGCGCTCAAACCCAGCCGAAGCTGCGCGCCTTCATTGATCTGGCAAGACAGATTTTGCGGATGGGGCGCTGAACGCGTCAATCCAGTGACGTCGTACTGGTGTCGACCTTGACCACGCTCGACGGTGAGATAAGACTGCCAGTATTGCATGCCCTGTCGAGCGTGTTACCCGACCACGAGTGCAGGCCGAGGACTATTTTGGAGTAGCGGTACTGCAATCTCGGCAGGAAGGTCGTACTCTTTCGGCGGCGGCGAAACACGCTGCCTTGTCTCCTGGCTGAAAAGGCGGATGCGCCGGCGCAGGATTGCAAGGGACTGGGAGAAGATCGAACGGCTTTTCGCAGGTGGCTGACATCTCCTTTCGCGACCGATATTTGACGGGCGCGCGTCAGGCGGCCCTTCGCCACCTGTTTTTTCAATATGACGAGTGCGGGCGGGTGCTCGGCCATCTGCGGATGCTCTTGGTGCTGACTGTTCGGCGGTCGCCGGGGCATCGAGGGGGCGCCTCCGTTCAGGGCGGCTCATTACCCTGGAACTTTTCGTTCCCATGCGCGTTGATCTTCGCACGCCATTTCAGCCTCCTCCAGTCGCTGAAGCGGACGTGCCCCTAGTGCTAAGGGATCATCCCTTGGGCACTAAAAATGATGGCTTGGGCTCGCCTTCGACCCCTCTCTAGACGAGCCCTTGTCGCAATAATTTCGTGAGGTACCTTGCCCCCGCTTTTGGCGGGGTTTCTGTTGGCTTCTTAGGGAGTGTTGAGGAACCAACCATGACCAGAGACCATTTCTCTGCCCGTGAAACGCCTTTGCAGAACGGCGATATTGAAATTTGCCAGAGAGTCTTCGATCACATCTCTACTACCCATCACATAACGAGCGATGATGAGCGCGACCAACTCGCAAGCCAGATCATCTATTTCTATCAGCATGGTGTTACCAACGAACAAAGCCTGGTGCGGCTAATTGCCAGGGCCGACAGCGATGAAGACATCGACGTGCGCGCCACTCAGCTTGCTGAAAAAGGCGATTAAGGTGATAATTTCGAACTAGCTCGCAATATTACGCCCGACGCGACCAAGTCGGCAGTTGGTCGATTGTCGACATAGAGACGCGCAAGGTCGCCGTCATTGCTGAAACTCTGCCCTCAATCGCCTTCATGAAGCCGGCATTGGAGATTGTTGATACCCTGACGGACAGGCATCTGGCTTCTGAAAAATTCGGCGGCACTGCGCTGAAGGTGCGCCACCGTACTGATCCTTTTAACTAGTATACCCTCGTGTCAACTTTGTCATCTTTTCGAAGGGGGCACAAAGGCCGTGATTCCGAGTGCCGCGGGAATTGGGATGAGCGCCCGCCGCACGCGGTGCGACAGGCTCGCCATTTTTGAACCTTTTGGACGAGCCCTCGTCGTATCCGGTTAGAACAGAGGTGATCTGTTTTGCGCGTCCTCCTGCCTACGCCGCCGAAATCGGAAGAGGCTCTCCGATCGATCTAGTACAGATGCTCGATCAGCGCGTGCGGACTTGCGGCCGAAATCGACAACGCTCCTCTCGCTGGCTGCATTCACGCCGCCCAAGCGAGATGTTCTGCGCGCTCGGTCCGAGCCAGGCATGTGAACGCAGGAAGACGATCTCGCCGGGATCACCTAGTCGCTGTGACGATTACGCCTAGATTGGTACATGCAGGCATCGCCACGATCAGGCAGCAGGTTGGAGCTTTGCGATGGCTTCGGCAATCCGCTGCGGCGCCTTGGGTCGCGCGTACATCCGCTCAAGATAAGCCTTGAGATTTGGACAGCCGTCAACCAGCCCATTTTCATTGCCCCAGTCCACAACATAGGCGGTGACGCAATCAGCGATGGTTATTTTGTCACCGACGATGAACGCCCGCCCGTCCATGTGACGCTCAAGTATTGCTGCCATCGCCATAAACTCTTCTCTTGCGAGAGCTATATCCTCTGGCAGTCGTTTGTCTTCGGGATATAGGAAGGTGTGCTTGGCGATCCGCCACAGCGGTTGTTCAAATTCGGTGATTGCAAACATAGACCATCGATAGGCCCGCGCCCGCTCCCTTAGGTCGGTGGGCATAAGGCCTTCGGCACCATATTTCTCTGCTAAGTACATGACGATCGCGGCGGATTCTGTAAGTACAAGGTCACCGTCAACCAGCACTGGGAGCTTTCCGGCGGGATTGAGGCGCAGGAAGTCCGGGCGACGATTTTCGCCAGCCAGGAGATTGACGGGCACAAACTCGAATTCCACATCAAGCTCTTGAAGGGCCCAAAGTGCGCGAAGCGAGCGCGTCGGACCTAGTCCGTATAGTTTCATCATGTTGATTTCCTCCAGTTTCAAACAGGCGGCGTCACGGTGGGATGGGAAGCAAAATGCTTCGGCGGGCCCGCGACAATCAGCATCTCCATTCTCCATTCTCGATTGGTCGTCGCATTCAAAGGACGTTGGAGGAGACACCGATCCGACAGAGGTCGCAAAAAATCAGCCGTGCTGCGTCACGAGATCGAACCGGTGACGAAGGAGCGTTGCGTTGCCACTCCACAGTGCGCTTCCCGACGTTGCTGTCGCATTGAGCATGGCCATACAGAGCATGCGGGCGGGCAGGCACACGGTCGCGACATCCCGTGAGCGTCGAGGAGATCACGTCAGCCTGCAAGCAGACCTGTGGCGAGATAACGGAATGCCTGAGCCGCTTTCGGAAAGACATCTTTCGGATCTTCGCTGGCCGCAATCCACAGGGCTGCATTGAGCGCGGCACCATTCAGCAGCCGTGCGGCCGCCTCTGCGTCCACTGGCTTCAAAACGCCTTGCGCGATCAGTCGCTTTACTGTCTGCTTTGTTGCCTGCAAGCAGCTGCTCTGGCTGGGCCATTGCGATGGATCTCCGAGGACCGCTGGCCCGTCGAGCAGAACGATCCGCTGTACTTCGGGATCGAGCGCCATTTCGATATAGGCCGTACCCTCAATGAGTAATCCTTCCCAGGCGTTTCCCGCTCGGCCGCCGATCTCCTGTGCCCGGAAGGCCATTTCAGCATCTATCTGGTTGACCACTGCAGCCAGAAGTCCACGCTTGTCTCCGAAGTTGTGATAAAGCGCTCCCCGGGTGAGGCCGACCTCTGCGGTAAGCTCGTCCATTGAGGCGGCAGCATAACCTTTTTCGGCAAATGCCTTTCGCGCGGCCGCAACCAGCTTTGCGCGGGTCTCCTCCATCATCTCGACGCGTCGTTTTGCCATAAATTCTCCTGCTTTCACATACGTGACGTATACTCATTGACATACGATGCGTATGTTTGGTATTTAACATACATAGCGTATATCAATGATGGAAGACCCTGGGAAGTTCCCCAAGCAGTTTTGCTCATTGTGTGCCCCACTCACCAGGATGAAAGAGAGATCAACAAATGACGCAACGCGAAGCAATTTATCCTGCCAATAGGCATGCACTTTACCAAGCACACGGCTATTCGGCCGCGATCCGTTCCGGCGACCTCCTTTTCGTCTCCGGCCAGGTCGGCAGTCAATCCGACGGGACCCCCGAACCTGATTTCGAGCGTCAGGTCGAACTGGCCTTCGACAACCTGAAGGCAACACTGAAAGCGGCAAGCTGCACCTTCGACGACATTATCGATGTGACCACGTTCCACACAGATCCCGAAAACCAGTTCGCGACCATCATGGGCGTCAAGAACAAGATCTTCAGCAATCCGCCTTATCCCAACTGGACCGCAATCGGTGTGAACTGGCTCGCCGGTTTTGATTTCGAGATCAAGGTCATTGCCCGAATTCCTGAAGCGGCATAAGCTTCTTGCGAGAGAGCGGATCGCCACGCTTGCAGGGGCCTGCGGGGCAGGTGAGTGCCTTCGCTCGCGGCGTGTTAATGGCGTAAGCCGAGTAGATGCTGCCCCTGTCGCAAGCCATTGCACATGCCAGAGCAGCCCTCATGTCCACAAGGGGCTCGCGCTACTGTCATGCGCGCGAGAACATGCACTAACCTGATTGGGCGCCCATTGAATTCTTCTTCTGACGACCCATATGGAGGCTACCACCCAAATGTGATGGCATCCTGCAGCGATCTTGTCGCGCGTTCGACGCTATCCGGGTCGGCGAAGGGCGCTCCCCGGAAGGGTCGAGCGCCCTTCGGATTTCAGAGCTTCAGGCATCTGGGCACCGATCAGCCCTGAAGTTCCCCCGCATACCGTGCGTCCTATTCTACAACCGACTGCATTTGCCCCGAGGCTCTATGGCTTGAGGTACAGTGGGCGTCGGCTCGCTGGCGAGCGCGTCCGTGGCTTTGTCCTTTTTTTCATCGTATCGAATCGGTCAGTGGCGGCGTATGCTTCGTCCTCAACAGATTTCCAGTCTCTCAAATATCGTATGGAAAAACTACGCGTTCCCCAGTCCCGAAACTGCTGAACATGCGTAAGCTCATGAACCCATAATCCAGGATCGTTTGCTCCAGCTTCATCTCTGAAAATGATGGTGTCGATCAAAGTAACCGCGTCTGCATTGCCGTATCGAATGGCCAAGTCAGCGATGTTCAGGGGGGCGCTAGCACCAATTTTGTAAGTCACCATGTCATAGATCTGCTCGTCGTAAAAGTTTCCGAGCGCTCGGCGAATCGCCGCCGGCATTGGCATCACCGCGCTGGAGCGCGCGGTATTTCGCGATACGATGATCCATTGCTCCAATGCCGCAGCTGCGGTCAAGACTTGGGCCTCCGACCGAACGCGATCCAACTCCTTTCCAATATCCGCGATCTGCCAGCCGATACGACCCAAGACATTTGACACGTCGCTTTCCGCATTGCCCGCTTCTCCTTGGACGTCGCGCGGAAATTGTTCGGGATGGCCTATGTCGCCAAGCCGAGCCCACCCCACAGCAAACGACCCAGTGAGTAATATAATCGTCATTGTCATCATGACGCAGGGTTCTCGTGAATTCGGCCACCGACAACAGCTCGGCACAATATCACAAGACGCTAATGTTATCACTTGCGCCCTCAATCTCGCCAGTTTCCCTTCGAATGAAGTCCCGCCCGTTCCAGTGGAGCCTCGCATTCAGATTGTATCGAGGCTGCGTGGCCTCATTGTCGCCCAAGGTGACGGGAGAACCGACACCAGGCCTGGGGCCCAGCAGCGTTGGAAAGTGCGGTAATTCGCCAATCTTGCAAGTGATCGCATGCGATGAGGTGTTAAAGTGCTACCCCACTTCTCGTAAGCACGAACTTTCCCTATAGCCGACATCTAAGCCCATGTGACAAGGAAGGCGATGGATAATGCGCCCGGGGTGTAGCGAGCTGCACAAACACAACTCACTAGGCAACACGGCGCTGCCCATACAGTGGGCTCGGCTTCACCGTCTCCTTCTCATGTTCGCCGAAGCCACGGCACCTGGGCCGCGTTTGTCCCCTGAGAGTGCCGGTTGACCTATTTTCGCATGATTGGCTGACCGAATTTATAAGAGGCAGGTCAGTGCCAAGTAGTTACTTTAGACGAGTTATAAGGAAGCCCAGGATTCGCTACCATTCTATTTCCTGTTTGTAGAGTGCAGAATGTGCGGTGTGACAAGTTGAGACTCAGCTTAAGAAGAAGAACTTTCAGGCTGATTGTCGCGGTTGCGGCGCTCTTTATTTTCCTTCTGCCGCTATCCGGACGGCACCAGCTGGTGCACGAACGTAGCTCTGGCGGTCCGATCTCAATTCCTTTGGCAACTCATGCAAAACACCCGGTCGACTGCAGTCGACATATTTTGCTGGCGGCGGGCGCCGCAGCTGGAAAACAATGTTCCGGCACCACTCCTGAAAAAATCTATCCATCGCGACAATCATTTCGGGGCTTTGGCGTTTTCGCAGGCGCATTCTTTCTAAGAGAGCCGATCCACAAACGATATGGATGGCTGCGATATCGAACCGCCCCAAGCGTCCGTATTGGCCATTTGATGCGCAGACTTCTTTCATCCCACAACCTCCTCAAAACGGCAGGAAGTGGGTGAAGACTGCGAAAGCTGAGCTGGTGGATTGGCGGCAGATCGACGTGTGAAGGCTGCCAACGAACGACGAATTTCGGAAGGAGGGGGATAATGAGCAACGCGAGGCTCGGCAGACGAGGGAACACGATCTATCCGGTTCAATATCTCAGAGCGTTTGCCGCAACGGCGGTCGCAGTCTATCACATTGGTTTCATCTTCGGCTGGCAATGGCGTCCGCTTGCGGCTGGTGTCGATTTGTTCTTCGTGGTCAGCGGCTTCATTATGTGGTCGGTTACGGCCGGGAAACTTATGAGGCCTGTCGAGTTCCTTGCGCATCGATTTATTAAGATCGTCCCGCTCTACTGGCTCTTCACTATAATTTTTGTGGTTGGGGCGCGTTTGTCTCCAGGCTCATTTGATCAGGCGTCCCCGACGGTCTCTGAGGTTGCGAAATCGCTGCTTTTTATTCCTTATTCCGCCCGGGACGGCGTTGACGGACCAGCACTCGCCGTCGGATGGACGCTCAACATGGAAATGTATTTCTATCTCATTTTCGCGTATGGTTTGGTGCTAAAGGAAGGGCGCCGTCTAATCTACCTCACAATAACCCTGGGAACTTTGATGCTGGCGCGGTTGCTCTCCAGCGAAGTCGCTTCGCTAAAAGTTGTCGCCTCGCCATTACTGTTGGAGTTTTTTGCGGGCATATTCATCGGCGTCTGGCACCACTCCGGCAGGGCTCTGCCGAAAAACGCGCACATGCTTCTTATCGCATTGGGATTAGCAGGTGTCGCGCTGTCGTTCTGGTTGGGAGCGCCGGCGAGCGGATCCAAAAGAGTCTTGCTGTGGGGATTACCCGCAGCACTCCTGTTGGTTGGCGCACTTTCGTGCGAGCGCAACGGGAGACAACGCAAGATCGAGTTTCTTCGTTATATCGGCGATGCGTCCTATGCACTCTATCTCTCGCATGTCATCACCATTGCTTACTGCAGGTATATCCTTGACAAAGCCGGATTTGAGGCGAGGGACGCATCGCTTAGTCAGCAGCTGAGCGTTTTCGCCATCGTCTTCATTGTGTGTATGGCTGTTGGGATCGCATGCTACTACGCACTCGACAATCCATCTCATCAGTGGATGAAGCAGCGGTTGCGGCGTTATTGGGAACGCCCGATCACCAGTGCGCGCACTCTTCGACCGTGAGCCCCCGTGCGCGATAGTCGCATTCTCTCTCGGCCACTCCAGCCGATGGGCCGATCTCTCGTCGGCCGAGCTACCAGTTTGATCTGGAGCCGGCCAATCCGAAAAACTCTCGCCCAGCGTCTGTAAGATGGGCTGAGGCCCCGGATGCCTGGGATCGCCCTAGGCACACGGCACGGCAACGAGATCGCAAAAACTCGTGCAAAGGTCCACTCCCCCTCGACGCCATCATGTGCTCCGGTGCCGAATATACGCACGAGTGGCTCTCTGGCATTCCATTCATCACCGACTGCGATTTCATTTCGCTTGCCGACAACCTGGGAAGGTGAATACCAAATCGCCGATGCGCAGGCGAACTCCTGGATTTCCATCTTGGCTTCCGCGGCACCCATCATGGCGCGCTTATCGACGTCTTAGGCGCGATCGATAGGACCGCGTTACCCTCCCCCGGTTCGTTGCTGCCATGCCCCCATAAGGAAAAGGCGATAGATCCTGCTACGAATAAAATGGATATGACCGATATCCAGTCCTTGCGAAGAGTGACGCCACCAACGCTGGTAGATGGAATGTCTGCCATGTCTGCCCCTTTGCCTGTCACCGTCCCCTGGGGTAGCGTTAGACGGTCAGCACGCCTAACGAAGACGCCAGAATGACGCCCCTCGCAACACATAGCGGATGCAGCCAAGCTTATGCCCTTGCTCGGCTCAAAGTGTCGCCGGGAATGTTGTGACATTAAGCCAGTTTAGCACGGAGTAGAAAGCTATCCCTTTTAGTTCGCCTTCGGTTGCCTTTTGGTTCTTCTTAGTACGCCTTTTGGTTGATCCTATCGATCTTGCAGCACTTCGCTGAACCGCCAACTCCAAAGATCTTCGGTCCTTCAACGAAATGCCGATCCTGCGAGCGGGCGTCTAGAGCTGATCACCTGGAAGCGCTGGATGTTCCACGCCGCCCGTTGTCAAAATTCAGGGCCATTTTAGGTGCCTAGAGTTTTCGAATCCCAGGATCAGTTCTCCAGCGTCGCTCTTGGCGCGGTCGCAGACGGTGGCCAAGGAGCGGCGGAACGAAGTCCGAATTTAACCGTTGAACTTACGGCAGCAAGACGCGGAGGAAACACAATGGGTATCGAACAAGCCCCGACAGAAAAAGGTAGGCAAGCCGCACGCGGACTGAGAAAGAGCACTGCAAAGGAGGAAAAGAAAATCGAAGCCGAAAAGGGTTCTGACCTTGCAAAGGGGGCGGAACGCTTTGAGGAACGCTCGAAAAGCTCCGACGGCAAGAGCGCGGGGAAAAAGCAGCGCCTGTGATCCAATCGGTGTGAGCCGATTGAGATAAGCGCGTGGAGTCTGGGTGACGGCACCCCGACGCTTTGTAATTCACCTACTTCATCGTCGCATTGCCGCTGCTTGGCCTGATTGAGACACTGTGTCGGCTGCCGTGGCAGTTGGCTCAAGCTCTGTTTGAGAGGAGCAGGGGGAAACAGGAGACCACCTTCCTTGCCGGCATCGGGGGCCGGGACGTTCCGCCGAACGGAAAACCGTCCCCTTGTGTTAGAAAGGAGGCGGCTGTTTTCTTGTCAGACCAGGAAGTATCTCGGACGGCTTGTCCGCTTTAACGGCAACGGGCCTCGTAGCGGCGACCATAGCGATCACGATCAGTAGCCACGGTGTTCCGTCGAGCGTCCGATCAAAGCACCGACAAGCCCGCCTGCCACTGCACCAACGGCAGCACCACCCCAACTATTGGAGACGACACCACCGATGATGGCGCCCGATCCGGCGCCGATCGCAGTTCCTTGTTCGGTCGCAGTGCAGGATGCCAAGGTACCTACTAATACACTGACAAGAACGATTCTTTTCATCATTTTGGTTGCTTCCTAAATTCAATTCTTCGAACGACAGTCAGCAGATAGCCCGAGCGTTCATGGAAGTCCAGAAGCCAAGGCCGAGCCAGGAGGTGCTCGCGTTCCTACAAAAAAGGGGCCTTCCCGGCGGCGGACCGGGAAAGCCCTTAACCCTTCGCGCGGCTTACCGAATCCGTGCGCGTCAGGCTGCCCACAACATGGATCAAGCTTGCCGCAAAGAATATTGGACCGAAGCCTGAAAGTCGCTGGACTTTGGTCTTATTTGAGGTCCCCACCATGCAGGCACTCGCGGTAGTGCCAGCACAACTGGCCGTAGCGGCCGGCATCTCTGCGACTGCTGAATATCGCATAAGGTGGGGCTGACCCAGCCGTTCTCGCCCGCTATAGATTGGCGATGCTGGGTGGGTCCAGATTCAGCTAACGTTTCGTCCCCAGGTCTCCGCCACGCGAAGGCGTGGGCGAGGCGTATGAGTTAATCGACCTTCAGCTTTCTCCTTGGGGCTGAGGGCCATAGAAGCCCTGGGTCTGAGTTCAGGAGACACGGTTCTTGAATATTGGATGCGGAGCTGGCCAGACCCTTCTCCAACTTGCCGAGCGGGTCGGAATTGAAGGGCGGGTGATCGGTGTGGACGTGGCCCTCTTGCACACAGGCGCGGTTGATCCAGGCAGATCCCCAGTTTCTGGATTTCTGAGAGCGTGGATGCCGTGTTCTCGCGATTTGGTGTAATGTCCCGGTTGAAGCCTTCGCCCAACTTCCGCCGAATTCTGAAGCCGTCAGGCGCTGGCGTTTAGCTGCTGGCGCCGGCTTCAGGACAACGAACTGGATCACCTTCCGCCCTCCGCAGCTGGAATACAGGCCACCGTCGACGAAGCGCTATCAGCTTTGCTGACCCCGAACACATTCGCAGCATCCTTGAGGCGGCTGGATTCGGAGAAATCGTCATTCAACGCACGATGAAAAGGTATCGAGCAGCGATCTCGGTACTCTGGAAGGATGGGTCACTCGATTCGGGAGAACTCCGCTCTGCAAAATGACGGCTGAGCCCTTGATACGGGAGGCACTGGTTGCCTTGGGCGATCCCTCCAGGATAGAGCTTTTGGCTTCAATCTGGATCACAAAGGCGCGGGCCGGAGCGATGATCCGGTAATGAGCCTCCTACTATCCAGAAAGCTTCGCTGTTGACGGTGAAATGTCCATTCCTGGCGGCGCAAGGAGGAATGTGACAATCCTGCAAAAATCCTCTCGTCGTCGGATTGGGATAGAGGTATCTTATCTGTACGCGACCATCGAAAAATCGCAATAAAAATCGAGCTGCGCACGTGACGGATCGTCGATGTCGTTGGCCAGTCTATTGTCTAAACGGAGCCTAAGATTGAGCACCGCGTTCACAAAGGAAGAAAGCGCTGAAACGGCTTCGGAAATACTGCTGCCCGACCGTCCGATTTCACCTCACCCGAACCTGGTTACAGCCGCGGGATTGAAGGCTTTGGAATTGCAGCACCAAGAAGCCCGAGAAGCCTACGATGCCGCAAGTACAATCGAAGACGTGAATGAACGGCGGCGGCAGGCAGCAATCCCCTTGCGTGACATGCGTTACTTTAGCGAGAGAATTCGTACTGCGCAGGTTGTCCCTGAACCTATTTCATTTGACATTGTCGCATTCGGGAGCACGGTAACGTTCCGCCGCGACGACGGCCGCGTGCAGAAATATCGCATTGTTGGAGAAGATGAAGCGGATCCTAAGTCCGGATCGATATCCTTCGCATGCCCTGTAGGAAGGTCTATAATGGGCAAAGCTATTGGAGACATCGTCAATTTAGGTGACCAAGAACTCGAGATTCTTGCCATCTCCTAGAGAAGCTAGTGCCCCCACCGATCGCCAGCGACAGCCAGATTCTGGCCGGCGCGACAGTTTCATGTAAGAGGCATGTCCGGCGGAAAAGAAGCACCGTTTCGATACCCGGACCTTGCCAAACAATGAGGCTGGGCGACGGACGGAACAGACTACCAATTGCCCGAGCCGCAAGACCTGCGCCTGCGCCAGGTGAGCTTGTCGCTCGGACTTTCATGCATAGCTCTCGGCGACCGAGCGGAGTGGTCGATCCCGAGCCAATTTGAATCATTTGCTCTGTCGCCACAATGACGTGGGAATTCACCTGGAACCCGATCCTGTTGCACATCGTGTACAGATCAACGACGTGGCGTCCCGCATCTCGAGAATGAAATCCGTCTGAGCTCTGTAAGGATCTACTGGACATTAGCCAAGGGAGACACAGCCGGGCCGTTCAGAGCAGTACCATCGGCGGCAAATTGCGAACCGTGGCAAGGGCAATCCCAGCAGCGCTCGAGGGAGTTCCAGTGCAAGTGGCAGCCTATATGCGTGCAAGACGCCGAACGTTTGTAAAGCGTGCCATCTTCGTCCCGGAAGGCGGCGATCTTGCTGAGGCCCACGCGGACGATGGCACCTTCTCCCGGCCGCAGCTTGTCAAGAGAATCGATTTCTCCAGGCGCGATATACTCTGCGAAATTCTTGATCGCCGTTGCGTTTTCGACGAGGTAATCGCCAATCGCCTTTGAAGTCTTGCGGGATGGCTCGTAGAGTTCCCGCCAGCGGCTGTTGCCATTGAGAATTAGATCTCGGATCAGCAGAGCACCCACGACTCCATGTGTCATGCCTTCGCCGGAATCACCAGTCACCACGAACACCCGCTCGTTGCCTGGATTGCGACCAATAAAACCTGCGTAGTCGATGGTCTCCATCACCTGCCCGGACCACCGATGGGTCTCGATGCCAAGATCGGGCACTAGACCTCTGATCCAGGACGTCAAGGCCGCGAACCGCTCGTTGCCGTCGTCAGCCGCGCCAGTCTTATGGTCTTCACCGCCGACGATGAGAAAGTCCGTTTCGCCGTCCCCCGGCTGCAGACGCACGTAATGGTAAGGGTCTTCAGTATCCCAATAGAGCCCATCTGGGACCAAACCGCGCCCGATTTCGAACGACATTGCATAGGTTCGGTAGGGCGATTGCTTGGTGTGGAGGGCGACACGGTCATTGATTGGCGAATTGGTCGCCACAACAGCCCATTTTCCAGTGGCGACAAAGCCCGAGGCTGTTGCCACGCGGACACCGCCGTCTTTTTCCTCAACCTTTTCGACTATTGTGTCCCGATAGACGCCGCCACCGCGAGCGCGAACGCCGTCGGCCAGCCCGCGCAGATATTTGAGCGGGTGGAATGTCGCCTGACGGGCATAGCGAAGGGCGGGTGCCGCGGAGAACCCCGCAAACGGCAAGCCGGCGGTTCTTTCGACCGCGACGCCGAGTTGCAATGCGGCCTCGAGTTCTCGCTCGAGCTCAGCTTCCTGCGCTGAAGTCGACGGGAAAAGAAACCCGTCGACACGTCTGAAATCGCACGCGATCGCCTCTGTCTGCTGAATCTCCTCAATGCGATTGATCGCGGCAGATTGACTCTCATGGAAGAGCCGCGCCAGCTCACGCCCCCGCAGACCAATGAGTTCGGAAAAATAGTCATCGCATACCGATGTAAGATGCGCGGTCGTGCGGGCAGTCATGCCGCCTCCGATCTGGCCGCGATCGATGACTGTCACTTTCTTCCCAGCGAGAGCGAGCTCGTAGGCCACGGACAAGCCGGCAATTCCGGAGCCGACAACGACGACATCGGAGTGGTCGTCGTGGGGGAGCGGAACGGCATCAGGCGCAACGTCGATCTGCGCCCATAACGGAATGGTTCTTTCATCGCTGACATTCATGGCCAACCTTCTCCAAAAACCTACACCCGCTAAATAGGAGAAAGAACGTAAATGTTCCCGCGAACCTTGCCCCGCGGATCCTGGGATCACTCAGGTTGGAGGCTGCCCTGCGGATCCCATCGCAGACGGTTGTCCTGACCACGCGCAATCACTTTCTAGCCTTCGCGCAATTCCCGAGCCTTACCGAAATGCCGCCGCAAGTGAGGTGAAGCTTTGTATATTAGATACGTTTAATGTATAGTGAGTTTTTCTTTTGTCGGAGATCGGATGTCGCTGGTCGGGTTGTCGACCGCGGGGGGCGTGACATGTCTCGAAGCTTCCTTTACGTGGTAAACTTCCCGGTTCTTCTCTCTTCGACTTTGCTCCCAGCCGCTGCTCAAGTGAGCGGGAAAGGCGAGATGCGGGAATTCGACGCGGCTGCGGCGGAGCAGGCGAGACGCTATCTGGAGGAGGGCCGAGAGACGTTTCGCTACGATACGTTCGGCAGCGAGGATTTTTGGGGAGGTAGGCTGAAGCTTCATGAGGCGATTGCTGGCGAAAAGCTGGGCGGCAAAGGACCTGGTCTCAGCCCGAAAAGGGCGCTCGAGCTAGGCCTGAAAGTCGACGTAAACGCTATCCCGAAAGACGTAGCCGGAGCGCTGAATAGAGGCAAGGCAGATCTTGCCGATCCAGCCAGCACCCTTGTCCTGCTCAAAGCCAACGCCGTTGTCGGGCGTGACCGGCTTCTTTGCCGCCGATGGCAAGACCCTTACCTCGATAGGAATTCAATGCGCCGTGTCCCACTCGACCGTCGACGATGCCTACGCAGCAGGCCTCGGGGCGAGACTGGACGGCCGGCCCAATCGCGACCTGAACATTGGCGCAATCGTCGCGCTCGCACCGGACCTGACCGCATTCACCGAGATGCTGCAGATTTCCGAAACGGACGACGGCCGGTTCGCGGCGCTTCAGGACGTCGTCAGGCACTACGAGCGCCACCTCAAACTCGGCCTCACCGATGAGGAGAAGAGCGATCTGATCGAGTACCTGAAGTCGATTTGACCGCTGTTCGACAACGTTGACAGCATAGGTAACAGGGAGGCAAGATCATGAATAAGGGGAAAATCCCGGCGCAAGGCCGCTCAAGCCAGGCCGTATCCCGACGGAAGTTCTTGAAAGCGGCGATGGCCGGCGTCGCGGTTGGTGGTGCAGCTGCGCTTGGTTCTTGCATGACGCGCCAGCCTGCCGCACGCGGGGCCGGAACGACGCCGAAGTCTGTGGCGCGCTACCAGAATTCGCCGAATAAGGGACGACGATGCGGCGGGTGCACCCATTTCCTGGAGCCCAATGCATGTGAGATCGTTGCAGGTGAAATCAGCCCTTATGGCTGGTGCCGCTTCCACGAGCCGCGGCCGGCCTGACAGGTATGACCCAAGATAGACGCGCCCGGTGAGCAGGATTGTTGAGACGATTGCGCCAGCCTCATCGCTGGGCGAGCGTCTTCTGTTCTCCAGCGCAGAAACGTGTTTTCGGGCCAAAACACCACCGCGTCGGATGGAGTGCTGCGCATCAATCTCGACAGTTCCTGCGGTGACCGTTTCGGGAGAAAGAAAAGGCCAGCCTGCCCCTCGATCTGGCGGCCACAGGACGCCACCGAGCGTCAACCACGCCGCGCCGCCTCGATTGCGGCGACGTTGATTTTTTTCATCGTCATCATGGCCTCAAACGCTCGCTTTGCTTCGTCACCGCCAGCCGCAAGCGCTTCAGTCAATCCGCGGGGAGTGATTTGCCAGGAAAGCCCCTTGTCTTTGCACCAGCCGCACGCGCTCTCCTCGCCGCCATTTCCGACGATGGCATTCCAGTAGCGTCGGTCTCCTCCTGGTCGTCGGTGGCGATCTGGACCGAGGTCGGTCCCCCGTTCAGACCGAGACAAGGAATCCCCGCAACTGTGAATTCGACCGTCAACACATCGCCCTTTTTGCCGGACGGATAGTCACCGGATGCGCGGTGCACGGCACTCACCATGCTGTCGGGAAAGATCTCAGAGTAAAAGCGAGCAGCAGCCTCGGTGTCCTTGTCGAACCCGGGGCAAATCGTATTCTTAGCCAGATGCGATTGACAAGCCGCATCAGGGAACTAGCCCTTCCGCCTTAGCGCTGCGAAGAACCGTCTCGACCGCGTTGTCAGGATCGCCGTCAGAGGTAAACCACACAGGTTTTCCCGAGACATCTTCCGAGTTACGCATGGTTCTGAAGACGCCGCAGGAAAGCCCGCTTTCGCAATCTATGGCGACCTCGAACTGACCCATCGGCGAACTGAAGGCCATATCGTAGGCGCCTGCCACGAAGAGGCGTTTGCGATCCAATCCCGAGCCGGTTTTTAGCGCGTTGAGCAATCGTGGATGCGCTTCAGTAATGGCGACTTCGCAAGGTGGCGTCCAATAGGTGCCTTGTTCCAGTTCTCTCTTGATCGGCTGCCGGGGCATGATCGTTCTCCCCTTACTCAATTTGTTGCAATGGGCGGTCGCTCCACCGTTTGTTCCTATTATGTTCTCATCGTGATCAGAGTCAACAAATCTTTGGAGGTGCGCCGCAAGGATCGAGCTACCGAGACGGCTCATCGACTTTAAGAACAAGGTTCTGACCGGTCGGCACTTGTGGAGTTTCGCCCCATTGCTGGTGCGTGAATACGGCATGTTCTCCAGGTCCGAGCCCATTTTGGGTCAGCTCGAAACAAGATTCGTGACCAGACTCGAGATGCCGACGCCTGGTTCAGCCCAGTCCCAGGACCCATCGGCTCCGTGGGAATGCGCGGTTCAGTGAGTATTCAGGGTATGTACATAGACTGCCGTCGCCGACGAGGGCGGCGCTAAAAGCCAGCGGGCATGTTCGCGGTTGGAGTAAAGAGCAGCTGAATGGAAGCCGGCGTCACTCCTGGTGCTGCGTCAAAGCGTATTCCGGAGCTTTGTGAAGCTGCGACTCCTTCTTAACGTTCGGGCGATTGCTTCTTCGGTAGACCTCGCCAGCCGCTGAATTATCCTAATCTGGCTTCGCATGGCGGCGTCCAAGCCGTGAGCGACTGTGACTCTAAAGCAGGGGTATCCCTACGATAAGGATGACGACCAGTCCTGCCATCACGAGCGACGTCTCGATCAGAAATATCGCTACTTGTCGTCCGGTCATGTCTGGAAAAATAGCTTTCATTGACGCGTCTCCTCGCAATAATTTTCCAATGTAAGTACCATATCATAGGAACTTGTGGAATGTTCTTATTTTAATTGCGGCGAAATGCCTTGCTTAAAACCTAATCAAAGCGCACAGTATTTCTGTCGGCAGCATTTGAAGCGGGCGCTGCCGCAAAAGGGTTAAAATCCTTCGCCCCAATCAAAGGAGGACGTGATGTCTTCCATGTTCCATCATCACTATTCCTTTGAACACGTCGCAATCAGAATCCTGGTCGCGCTCAGCTTCGCCTTCATCCTGTTTCTGATTTCAGGGGGCTGGCTGTGGTAACCATCCTCTACGTCGATGAAACTGCAGCTATCGAGGGCTCGACGCTGCAGCGAATTCTGAAGCGAGCCAATTATGCGACATCTGACATGGAAGCCGACGAGGGCCCCGAGCGTCACGAGGAGGTCGAGATCATCCGCCGCATTGAGGCCGGCACGATCCCCTCGAAAAGCTACCCGCCCTCCTTTCGGCGTAGGCAAAGCTCAGACCCGGATGCACTGGCGTCGTGGGAGAACGAAGGCGGCGCAACCAGCGCGCGTTCGGCGGCAGCCTCGAAAGCTGCGGAGAATCGAAGGTGACTGGCGCACCGACCAAAGAGCTGCCCGATCCGGCCCAGATCGCGTCAGGGCTAAGGCTATAAACGCATGAAGAGAAAGCTGACCGGGACGGAAAGATCTCCTGGCTGCGCGGCAAACCCTGTCGCCTCTGCATCAAACCAGACGGAGTCTGCCATGAACAAAACAACTGAAACCGAGATCAGGTTCGATCATTCGTTTCTCATTCAATCTCTTGTTATGCCACTGGCAGCCGGGACATACCGGCTAACGGTGGACGAAGAACGGATCGAGGAACTGTCCTTTGCCGCATACAGGATATTAGCCGCTCATCTGGAAATTCCGTCAATTGAAACGCCTTCGCTCAAGAGGCAGCATTTGCAAGTCACGCGAGCGGAAATCGATGCCGCGCTGCTGAAGGACCAGCAAGCCGCACGATCGCCAGCGGGCGAAGATCATCTAAGTAGGGAACGCAGCTCTTCATGACTTGCCACCGAACCGCGCCGAGGAGTCGGGCATGTCGTCCGTGGAGGAAGACTTGATGCTGTCGTCGTATATGAGCATCCTTGAAAGTTATTGTTTGCTTTGTCTATTCCGAGGGCGCATGGTCTAGCCTCCAGCAGTAATCATTACGGGCGCTGCTGTTTGAGGGTCGTGAGACCCTTTGCCCCGACCGAAAGGAGGATGTCATGTCTTCCGAAACATCCATTAAATATATGACGAGCGACGACCTCAACTTACTTCAGGGCGTGCTGAAGGATGCTGGCTATACGGACGATGTTCTCTTTGATCAGCCTCGACCCTTCCCCATCGCAGCCCGGCTTCTGATTGGCCTGTTTCAAGAGGGAACGACCAGTCCAGCCGAACTGACTATCCAGCTCGAACGGCACTTCGGTAAGCCTAACAAAGAGGCTGTTACGCTCGGAGCTCCGCGTTTCTCTCGCTTTGCGATCCAAGGGCTTCCGGCGCAGCCATCTGGCTCGACCCATTAAAGCCACATTCAAATCCAATGAGCGACAGAACCTGTTTGCCGCGCACTGAGAAGGGGACGCGACCCCAAAGTACGCGCCGAACTGCCTGGCGACTCAGGTAACTGTGAGTGGGATGCCGATTTAGACTTAGGCTAAGAACATGACGTAGTCTTCGTATGCACCCAACCACGAGATGGATTTCGTCAGGTGACAGGCACGTACTCTCCAACCGCCCGATCATTTCCAGCATCGCAGCTTTGCACCCGCACGCGACAGAAACGTAACACATTCGCAATAAGCGCGCTTTCAGGGTTTTCTATCATGTCTGTCCCTCGTTGTGGGATCATCGTAGAAGCCAGTGCTTTAGCAAGCGGACCGAACACAAACGTTACAATCGCCTATCGGCGAGACGCCTCGCGACTACGCGAAAGCGCAGTTAACCAGTCGCGTCGTCTTGCGGCGTCCGCCAAGGGTCCTTTTCCACTTGCGGAGGGGATTGCCCTTCCATCTCCTTTATGGCGAGCTCCCAATTTTCGCGGTCTTTTCCTTCAGGGCAGCCCTCCCTTTCCCAAATAGCGTAAGCGCGGGCTTTTACTTGTTCTTCCTTGGATTTCTGCATAGCGCTATCCTTTCCTGGTCGCTCCTGTCACGCATCGTGAGACACACGTCAAATAGCTCACGTCCTGAGCAGCAAATGCCCCAGGACGGCGACCGAGATGAACATTGCGACAAGAACTGCAAAGTATGTCGCTATCGAGCGGAAGTTGGTTTCCCGGATCAGGCGAACCGTGTTTTCACGATAAGAACGGAGCGCTTCGGTGGTTGGCATGTTAGCCTCCTTGAGCGTGGCTACGATGAGGAACATCGAATGGCCGTGTGGTCAAAAGACCGCAAAAAGATGACGCGCCTTTAACGGGGAATAGTCAAACGCATTCGTACCAAAGGGACCTCGCTAGTGGATCCGACCTTGCTGCGCTTACCTCTATTGATTTCAAAGGGTGAAGCAGTGACGGCGACGCAAAGTGGCACGTGCGCGGTGGCTTCCGACGCACCGCTTGAAGGTGTCTTGCGCTTTCTGCGCGGAAGAAAGCTTCCCGCCAAACCGTATATCTAACGTGAGGCGCGCCTATCGGCGCTTCGGTTTCTGCCTGGTTTTGCGGCATGGAAATTGATGATGAACGGCTCGTTCTGCTGGTTGCCCCATGCAAGACTTAAGTGGCGAGCTCGGGGAGATGGTGGACCGCACAGGACAAGGCTTGCGCTGGAACAGGGTGCGGGACCATTCCGCCTCCGCAGACCACCCGGTAAGCCGCGCGTCGGTTATTGTTCCCCTCGAAGGACAAATGATTTCATTGCGTTCCCGGTAGAAGAGCATAGGGTGCGTATTGTCGGCAGCCGTTGAAAAGGGCACTGCCGCTTGAGAGCGCAACGCTCCCGCCCCAAGCATTGGGGAGAAGGTCATGTCCTTTCCTGACCGTTTCGATCACAACAATAGACATTCGTCTTACGATCTTGAAAACCTTAGAATTGCATTCGACGACTGGAATGAAAAATCAAATTCTGAACTGCTGGAGGACAAGGCCACAGTCAGGCCTCGCATGGTCCCGGTCGCTGCGGCACATCGGGAATGCGCCCGATGACGATAGCGGAGGAAACACACACCGCGTTTCGGCGCACATGATTCGAGCCAAGCTGAAGGCAAGAATAGCCAAGTCCGCCCATCTGAAAGCCCTGCGATTGGACAATGAAGAGCAAATCAGATTGCGTGCCGCGGTTAAAGCGCGCACACTTCGGCAAGATGGCTGACAACCGGTGCGTCACCGACTTGACTCTTTCGCCAAACCTCATCGTTGGCTGCACTTGCTTAATAATCACTCCTTCAAATAGGCGCCGATTTCTCCTCCGCATGCCGCCGAGGACACCGATGCCGCCGTGCCCATAACCGTAGTCATAGCCTCCGAATCGACCACCAAACCCGCTATAATCGGCTGACCGCCTGAAGCGGGCTGCCCGTTGCCGCCGCTGCGAAGCAGCAGTTTGCCGTGCGATAGCGATGCGATCTGTCCCACGTGATTTCCGTCCATGACAGCGAGGTAGCTGCGAATGTCGATGAGTGTCATGCTTGCGGATGAAGTAGAATCGCAAGGAACCGGAGGAGTAGTCATGATTCCTCTAAGCAGACTGGTCGAGCAGCTTCTGGGTATCGGCGCGCTTGTGCTGCTGGCAATTGGTTGCGCTCTCGTCCTTTGGCCTTTCCTGTCGGCAATAATGTGGGCTGCGGTGATATGTTTTTCGACATGGCCCATCTACCGCCGATGTGAACGTGTTGTCGGTGGCAACCGGACGGCTGCCGCTGCAGCTATGACGGTGCTGGTGGTCTTTGTTGTGGCCGCACCGCTTGCGTTCCTCGTGACGGCGCTCGCCGACGATATAAAGAATCTGGCGGCGGGAATAACGCGCGTCCTCGAGCAAGGTCCCTCCGCGCCCCCAATCTGGGTAAGAGGCCTTCCGATTGTCGGCGAGAGTGTGGCCGCTTACTGGGAAAACTTTACGCATGACGCTCCCGCCTTTTTACTCGAGCTCAAGAAGCTGACGGGGCCTGTCACCGATATTGCTCTTGCTGGCGGTGCAGCTTTCGGCATCGGCCTAATCGAACTTGCGCTAAGTATATTCATCACTTTTTTCCTGTTCCTTCACGGCCGGCGCATGATCAGTTTCATGCGTCAAATCGGTGAGCGTATTGCCGGCACTCGCGCTAGAAGGTTGCTGACGGTCATTGGCATGACCGTGAATGGTGTCGTTTACGGAATGATCGGAACGGCCCTCGCCCAAGGCCTTTTGGCCGGTATCGGCTTCTGGATCGCCGGCGTGTCGCAATCGCTATTGCTTGGCGGTCTGACGTTTTTGCTTTCGTTTGTGCCCGCAGGGCCACCGTTCGTGTGGGGGCCGGTTGCGCTCTGGCTTCTCATGCAGGGATCGGTTTGGTGGGGGATCTTCATCGCTGCATGGGGTCTGCTTCTCGTCAGCAGTATTGACAACTTCCTCCGACCATATCTGCTCAGCCAGAACATCAATCTGCCAGTGCTGCTCGGTCTATTCGGGCTCGTTGGTGGCGTTCTAGCTTTTGGATTCATCGGGCTTTTTCTCGGACCAACCCTACTGGCGGTGGCCTATAACCTCTTTCTCGAGTGGGTCGCAGCGGAACTCGAAGAGCGTATGCAATCGGCACCGTCTTCCCTTGCGGCTGACCGCTTGGAAGCCGATACAAGGGATTGAGGGATTTTCGCTCATCGTTTCGGCTTCGCGGATTGCGGCGCGCCTGATTGTCACCGATGAGTGGGCAGATTGCTCGATTGCCCAAACTTGAAGCGGCGAGCCTCGATGGGCCTTTAATGATTAACGATACGGTGTGCGCCGAGCTGACAGTGCGATACGGTCGTTCGAAGAACTCAGGGCATTCCTCGACAAGGTTGGGCTTGAAATGACTGCAATGCCGCGAGCCGCCCTTTTCCTTGCCGGCAGGATATTTACGCAGTATCGCCGCGCCGGAGGATCAAAGAGTGGCGTATTGCCTGACTTTCTCATAGGGGCCTAGCAGCGGCTAGTCAGCTTCCGTTGCTCACCCGCGACCTTGGCCGCTACCGCACATATTTTCCGTCAGTAACGCTGATTACGCAGCACGTGTAGCCAGAAATATTTGCAGTGGCGGTGGTGCCGCGCCGTGTCTGCGTCGCTGATGTGGTCGCAACTCCGGGCTCAGATCTGTGTGCAAAGTTTGGCATTCAGACTACGAACTGCAGGCCCCCGAAACGCGGAAAAGCATTTGAATTTATTTCACCGGGGAGGGTGGGGCACTGAGTGCTTTCATTGTGATTATGCGAGCTCGATGGAAGCCATCTACTGATCTGCGTCCGGCAAGCCCTGTTCGTCGGATGCTATAGTCGGCTGAGCAACTCCGATTTCTTCACCTCGAATTCCTGATCTGTGAGAATTCCTTTTTCACGAAGTGCCGCGAGGCGTTCAATCTTTTCGAAGATGTCCTCATCGGACCGACGAGGCTCCGGCGCTGGAGGCGCCGGTTGTTGTGGCACGGCGGATTCCTGCGCGGACGATGCGAAAATCGATGGGGCAACGGCGGCGGCATATGGTCCGATAGCAGACGTGCTTGCCGGTTCCTTGCCGTCCTGATCGACCACATCCAGTTCCGAAATCTTCACGAGCCCATGCTGAGAGGTGAAGCTCAGCGTCTGGTCGCTGCTTTGCTGTTGCGAGAAGCCGCCAATGCGATGGTCTTTCGTGTCGTAGACCGTTAACCGGCCACCAACATCGATCGCCAGTCGTCTGGTTGTCGGGAAAAAGGCATAGCGCAGGTTATTCTGCGCCCCGGTCGAGGCAGGGTGCCCGAGCTCCTCGGGCCACCAGTTGCCGGCCGACAACGCCCCAGGCACGAATAGACTGACGCCGCCCTGACCTTGGTATTGGGACTGGTGCGACCTCTGCAGGTCCAGCAAATCCGTGCTGCGAACCAGGGCGGCAAGCTCGGAACAAATCCCCGCCACGTTCGCCTTCAGAGCATGGTTGAACATGTCGCCGACCATGATCATGCCGCCTTGTGACCATTGCCCCATGCCACCGAGATCAGGATGGTTGAACTGAGCCTGTGTCGCCTGCCCGGCGATAATCGCAATCAGAAGGTGCTCGACCGCGCCAAGGCTGACCCCGTACCGCTGAGCAATCCTCTCCAAGGTCCGTCGACCCTCTTCACTGAGCTGTCTCATTGTGATCGCCCTTGCCTGATCAAGAAAGCGTGCACGCCGCAAGGCCGAACCCGCAACGAAGTCAAGAAGCTCTCCACCACATTAGAACAATACGGAATTAGGTGGCAATTGTCACAAGATATCGCGCGGGTTCTACCATCCATCCTCGGCGTAGGCTCACGCGTCGATATCGACGCGCTCGAAAACTGCTTCCATAATCTTGACCTCAGATGCCGGAGCGCTACGACTGCGGGCAAAGTCACGCCATCTTCTGCAATCTCCCGACCATGCCGCGAGTACTGCGGGCGTCGAGATAACAAGCTCTGCGACCCGTCGCAACAAGTCGATGGATGCGGTCGCATCGTCAAAACAGACCTAGGTCGACAGTCCCGGCACTATTCGGCGTCGGGTTCAACCATGACTCATGGCCTGAGACGTCCACCTTGGCCGGTCCAGACTTTGCCCGAGACCACTCACTCAAATTTGCGCCGCCGCAGGATTCTTTTCTTATCGATGAGATTTTCTACCGCTGTCGTCGACGAGTTCCCTGTACCGCATTGTTTTCACTAAGGGATCACACGGTTTCGTGCTGTGGAGGACGCTTGAGCTGAGATGCCATCCGAAACATGCCGATTGACTCGCTTTTCGCGCGGAAACAAAAGAGGAACATTCTCGCTTTTAAACGAGATGGAAACCTGCTTCTGAACGAAGGCCACAGATGGCGCAGCCGCGCGCGAACATTACCCTCTACGAGCTTCGAGACCGTATCCAGCATCTCGAAGGAACGGCTAGCCGCCGCAAGGTCGTCCTGCCGTTCGGGGTCGCCGAAATCGATGGACGCCTTCCGGGCGGTGGCCTTTCATACGGAGCGTTGCATGAGGTCGCCGGCGGCGGGACTGGGACTGTCGATGGCGCGGCGGCAGCGCTGTTTGCGGCGGGAATCGCCGCCCGCACAAAGGGTAAAATCCTGTGGTGCCTGACAAGGCCCGACCTGTTTTTTCCGGCCATATCTCAGGCGGGGCTACATGCCGACCGGATGATCTTCTGCGAGGCTGACCGGGAAGAGGATGTGTTGGCTTCAATGGAAGAAGGCCTCGGTTTTCACGCGGTCTCCAGCTGGCAACGCCCGGCGCTACCGTGACGCCACCCAGTCGTGCCAATCGTCTTCATCACCATGGAAGACGTTGAGGTCGATCCGGCCATCGACGCCGTGCGAGAGACCGGAACCAGAATACTGCCAGAAGACCCACTTGCGCTTTGGGTACACCTTGGAGGGATGGGCGGCGACCGAGCGCAGCCAAAAGGGATAATCGAGAAATGCGCCCTTCAGGTTGTCGCGGTAGAAGTCTGGAGCCGTGTAGATGATTGGACGCTGGCCATAGTGTCGCTCGAGCTTGTCCATGAAGACTTGCATTTTTTCCAGCACCCGTTCGCGCGAAGGCCGCCGCTTGCAGCTCGATTCACCGTTCCACTCGACGTCGATAACCGGCGGAAGAGCACCTGCTTCCTTCGGAACATTGCGGATGAACCAGTCCGCCTGCTCGCCGGCCGTCCGGCACCAGTAGAAGAAATGGTAGGCGCCGCGCTTCAAGCCAGCCTCCTTGGCCCTGCGCCAGTTCTTCCTGAACATCGGGTCGAGATGGTCGCCCCCGTCGGTCGCCTTGATATAGGCGAAGTTCGCACCTTGCCGCCTCAACCGTTCCCAATCGATCTCTGCCTGCCATCGCGACACGTCGACGCCGTGTACGGCAAGTTTTCTCGGTGAAATGGACCCGAAATTGATCGGCTTGGCGTCGCGAAAACCGTAGCTGTAAATCTGCGAGCGCGTCTGCGGAGCCCTTGTCTGAGGCTTGTCCGGCGCCAGCATGGCAATGGGCCGTTCTGACGGGATGGGCGCGCCAACGGTTCTTGAAGCTGGTGCGAACGCCTGCGGCTGCGGCACCGATCCTGTCCAGGCCAAGGTCTGCGGCGGTGGGTTGTCCTGCCGGCCAAGGTCGCCCACATTGGCGGCAGGGACGGGCACGGCTGATTGGGCAACCGAGCCCGTCGTCTCCTCAGATGGCAGCCCGGCCTGAACGGTCCCAGGACGAGAATTGGCAGCGCAACCGGACAATGTCAGGCAGGCAAGAAAGATTGCAGTCACATTCGATAGACGCATAAGAACCCGTACGCAAAACAACTGCCGCCGACGCCATCCCATGCCGCCGGGACCGGCTGACGTTGATGGCTAATGGAAAATTACCAAAAAAGACTGAATACAATCTTTATTGCCAAGGTTAACGGCGCGCCGATGCTTGCGATTGTGTCGGGTAAATCTAGTCCAAGAATTTCTCTGTCAGCCGCGCCCACATGGCGGCACCAACAGTCAGGTTCTCGTCTGCAAAGTTGAATTTCGAGCTATGCAGGATCTCAGAGTTCAGACCGTTGCCAAGGCGCAGGAAGCAACCCGGCTTGTGTTCGAGAAAATGGGAAAAATCCTCGCTTCCCGGGATCAGTGGGCACGCTAAGACCTGGTCCGGGCCAACGAGTTCCTCCGCAATACGGCGGGCAAATTCGGTTTCCTTCTCGGAGTTGATGACGACTGGGTGGCCGCGGCCATAGTCGATCTCGGCCCTGGCGCCATAGCCTTCCGCGACACTCGCTGCCAGGTTACGGATTCTCGCCTCCAGAATGTCCCTGATCGCCGGTTCGAAGGACCGGACGCTGAGCAGAAGGGTTGCGATGTCGGGAATGACATTCGAGGCCTCACCGGCATGGATGGAGCCGACGGTGACGACTGCGGTTTGTGTCGGATCGATGCTGCGCGAAACGACCGACTGCAGTGAGACGACGAGATTGCATGCAATGAGCACCGGGTCCACCGTCAGATGCGGCCTGGAGGCGTGGCCACCCTTTCCCTTGATGGTGATTTTTACCGTGTCGGCAGCTGCCATCAATGGACCGGAACGCAAAAGCCAGGTGCCTTCGGGCGCGCCGGGATGATTGTGCAACCCGAAAATCGCATCGCATGGAAAGCGTTCAAACAATCCGTCAGCGATCATCGCCTCAGCACCGCTTGCGCTGCCTGCTTCCTCGGCGGGCTGGAAGATCAGGTTGACCGTCCCGTCAAAACGGCGGGTGCGCGCCAGATACTCCGCAGCCCCAAGCAGCATCGTCGTGTGACCGTCGTGACCGCATGCATGCATCTTGCCGGCAGCCCGGCTGGCGTAAGGCAGGCTCGTTTCTTCCTGGATTGGAAGAGCATCCATGTCGGCGCGGATCGCAATACTGCGCGGACTGCTGCCCATCTGAAGACGAGCGACGACACCGTGGCCGCCGACATTTCGGAAAACTTCGTAGCCCCAGGAGCCCAGTTTATCAGCGACGAAGCGTGCAGTCTCGACCTCTTCGAATGATAGTTCCGGATTGGCGTGAAGATGCCGGCGGGTCGCTACAAGCTCTTCCTTGAGCGGCTCGAAGTCGCAGATGCGGGCAAAGCCCTTGTCGCGTGTCATCAATTGGTTCCAATAGCTAGAATGAACAGTATCGTCCGTCGCGGTTTGGCGGCGCGACGGAGTGCGCAGCGTAAAGATTGCCGGCTAGATGAAGCGCGCGAGAAAACTTCTCGTGCGTTGATGCTGCGGATTGCCGAGGACCTCTTCGGGCTTACCGTGTTCGACGACTTTGCCGCCATCCATGAAAATGACGCGGTCGGCCGCTTCGCGCGCAAAGCCAATCTCGTGAGTGACGACGATCATGGTCAGTCCCTGGCTTGCCAGGTCCCGCATGGTTGCAAGAACCTCGCCGACGAGCTCGGGATCGAGTGCGGAGGTTGGCTCGTCGAACAGCATCAGCTTCGGCTTGATCGCCAGAGCACGTGCAATCGCCACGCGCTGCTGCTGGCCGCCGGAAAGCTGGCGCGGGTAACTGTCGGCTTTTTCCGAGAGGCCGACGCGCTCCAGAAGCATCAGCGCATTTTCCATTGCGGCCTTGCGGCTTTCGCCGTGGATGCCAACCGGCGCTTCGATAATGTTTTCGAGTGCGGTCATGTGTGGATAGAGATTGAACTGCTGGAAAACCATGCCGATCTTGCGCCTTTGCGCAGCGATAGCATTTTTGGAGAGCTTCTCAAGCCGGTCCTTTCGCAATCGATAGCCGATCTGTTCTCCATCGACCATGATTGAGCCCTGATTGATGGACTCGAGATGATTGATGCAGCGCAGGAAGGTCGATTTGCCCGAGCCGGAAGGCCCGAGGATAACCACGACCTCGCCAGGGGCGACGTCAAGGTCGATGCCCTTTAAGACTTCAAACTGGTCGTAGGACTTGTGAACATTGCGTGCGTGAACGAGAGGTCCGACAGTTGCAAGGGCGTTCAATGGCTCGCCTCCTGTGCGATGACGGGTGAGGGGCTATCCGATACGATCGGCGTGCCTGCCTGTCCGGCAGGCTTCGGTGCGCTGGAGGAGCGTCTGTCGCCTCTGCTGTAGTAGCGTTCGATATAGCCTTGGCCGATGTTGAGGATCGAGGTGATCAGCAGGTACCAGACCACCGCGACGAGCAGCATCGGAATGATCTCGAAGGTGCGGTTATAGATCGACTGGACCGAATAGAGCAGGTCGGCCATGGCGATCACGCTGACGAGAGAGGTCGCCTTGATCATGCTGATGAGTTGGTTGCCGGTTGGCGGAACGATGGAGCGCATCGCTTGCGGTATGATGATCCTGCGCAGCGCGCGTGCCCGCGTCATGCCAAAGGCTTCCGCCGTTTCCGCCTGGCCCCTATCGACCGACAGAAGGCCGCCGCGGATGATCTCGGCCATGTAGGCCGCCTCGTTGAGCGCCAGGCCGACGATTGCTGCCGTCATCGGCGTGATGACAGAATTGGTGTCCCAACTGGCCAATGTCGGTCCGAAGGGCACGGTGATTGAAATTGATGGAAAGAGCGTCGACAGATTGTACCAGAATATAAGCTGCACCAGGAGCGGCGTGCCGCGGAAGAACCAGATGTAGAGACCGGCAAGAGAATGGGCGAGCCGGTCGCTCGACAACCGTGCAATGGCAAGCAGCAGACCAAGTGCTATGCCGATCAGCATGGCAACAACAGTCAGTCCCAGCGAGACGTAGAGGCCGCTGATGACCGTCGGGTCAAAGAAATATTGTGCGACGACCGGCCAGCCGAAATTCTCGTTGTTTGCGACGATCCAGGCAAAATTGGCCGCGATGCCCACTGTCAGGGCCCAAAGGACGAGGCGATCGGTGCGAAACGGCTTATGCGCGTTGACGACGTCGCGGGGATCGGCACCGCCCGAAGGCGATGCGGATTTATGGTCGCTTGCACTCATTTTGGCAACATCCCGCCGAGATTGATGCCCGGCTCTTTAATCATGTTGTTCTCAAGACCCCATTTCTTCATGATCGCCGCATAGGTGCCGTTCTCCATCAGAATTTTCATGCCATCGCGCAGCACGGGGCCGAGGGGCGATCCCTTCGGCACGACGGCGCCTTGATAGAGATCTTCAAAGCCGTTCTTCTGGCCGACGCCGGTGAGCTCGAGCTGACCATTGGACTGCGACACGAAATAGGTGAGGGGCGCCTGAGAGGAGAAGAACGCGTCCGAGCGCTTGGACCTGACGGCGAGGATCGAGCTCGGCTGGTCGGTAAAGGATTGCACCTCGATCGCGTCCTTGCCGTCGGACTTGCACTTTTCGGCCTGGACCTTGATGACCTTTTCAGCCGATCCGCCAGCCATGACTGCGATGCGCTGTCCGCAAGCGGTGTCGAGCGAGGTTATCCCGTTCGGATTGCCCTTGTGCACAGCAAAGACGACGAATTCCTGCACCCAGTCGACGAAGTCATTGGCCTCTTCGCGGCTCTTGAAGTCGCCGACAGGACCGAAGGCGAATTGATAGCGGCCGGAATTGACGCCGGCGAGGAGTGCCGGCAGACCACCCACCGTTGCGTGCTCGATCGTAACGCCGAGCACTTGGCCGAGCGCGTCCGTAAGGTCGGCGCTCGCTCCTTCCATCTTCGTTCCGGTGACGATCTCGTAGGGGGGAAAGGAGCCGTTGTTGACCGAGATGATCTTGCCGGCGGTCTTGATCTCCTCGGGTAGCTTTGCCCGCAGTTCCTCGTTGACGTTGAGCTTCGGAAGGTCCGCATCATCGGCCATTCCGCTTTCGTCCCAGTCCGGCGGCAGATCTGCCGAGACCTTCAAAAGCTCATCGAGCATCCACGGCGTGGTGTCGGCATATTTGCGGCGCTTCGTGGTCCAGACGCGCTTGGATTCATCGATCAAGCTGCTGAGTTCTTCGAGGAGCCATGGGTGTTGCGCCGCTACCGTCGACTTGACGCCGATGAGATGCATTCCCGGTACATAGCCGACGTCCTCGAAATACCGGCGCTCGGCATGGCGAAAATCTGCAAGCACCTGGCGGAACGGCGAATCTTTATCGAAAAATCCCTCGGGCATGAAGGGTGTGAAAACCGCATCCAGCCCACCGTCTTTCAGGAGTTCGACCATCGGCCGCTCTCCAGGTGCTGCCTCGATGCGTCCCGGGCGACCAAAGCCATCGAGACGATCGGTGATGGGGTGGGCTTCCGTCAACCGACCGGCAAACCACATCGCATCCTCGACGCCGACACCTTCACGTCGCAAGGCTGCGCGCGTCCAGGTGTTTCCAGAATCGCGCCATCCCGTCACACCGATCCGCTTTCCGGCAAGCTGGCGCAGTTGCGTGATCGGGCTCTCTTTCGTCGTGATGATGCAGCGATGGCGAAAGCCGCGCATGATGAAGTTCGGGATGCCGATCACAGTCTCGTCGCCGTCGGCGCGAAGCTGGGCATATCGGCTGAAGGACATTTCCGCCGCGTCGGGAGCGTCGTCCTTTCCGATATGGGAGATGAGCGTGCCAACCCTTTCGATCTGCACGTCGAGACGGGGTGAAGAGACCTCCCCCAACACCAGCGGGGTCATGTAGTCCCAGTCGCGCAGGGCCAGCCTTATCGTTACAGTCATGCATTTCGCTCTCAAAAAAGACATTTCCGCTCGTAATTAAATGTTCAGTTTGCTGCGATCAAATGTTATTACGTTATTGAACATTTAATCGTGGTGCAAATATGAGCGAAACACGAAATGCCGATTGGTTTGCCGAAAAATTAAGCGATACCTCCATTCGCGGAATTGCGTTGGAAACCAGCGCCTTAATCCGTGCAGGCGCGCTTCCCGTCGGAACCAAGCTGCCTGCGATCCGCGACCTTGCCTTCGCGCTTGGCGTCAGCCCAGCGACGATTTCTGAGGCCTGGAGCGAACTGCGCCGCCAGAAGATCATCAGCGGGCGGGGCCGCAACGGCACCTGGATCAGCGGCGATCGGTTCGTTGCGAAGCCAGAGAGGCTTGCGAGCTCCGGCAACTACGGCGAGGGTGTGCTCGACCTTACGGCGGCGGTCCCCGATGTAGGCCTGCTACCGCCCCTAGCAGACGCTCTGACATACGGCGCCTCGGCGGAAAGCCTCAACAGCTACGAACGCAGCCATATACTGCCGGAGCTCGAAGCGGCCGTGCGGCGCGACTGGCCCTACGAGCCGGAGGCCTTCCTTGCAACAAACGGCGGCTACAACGCCGTCTATACGCTGTTGCATGCATTGGTGATGCCTGGCGCTTCAGTCGCAATCGAAAATCCGACGGCCATGCGCCTTCTCGACATCCTGGAGGATCTGGGTGTGCGTATCCTGCCAGTTCAGTGCGACAAGCACGGTCCCCTGCCGTCGGCGCTCGAAGCGGCCATGAAATATCGCCCTGTAGCATTTCTGTTTCAGCCGCGGCTTCACTCCGTGACCGGCCAAAGCGTCAGCAAGGCACGCCTGGAAGCTCTGGGAAATGTTTTGGCGGGGAGCGATACGCTGATCATCGAAGATGATGGCGTGGCCGATATTTCCGTCGCAACCAAGCATTCCTTGGGAGGGCGCTATCCTGACCGCGTCATACACATCCTTTCCTATTCGAAGACGCTGGGTCCGGACCTGCGTCTTGCCGTGCTGTCGAGTTCCCGGGCGATCGTCGAGCAGATTCAATCCTATCGGAGTTTCAGCGCCGGCTGGACCAGCCGGATTCTGCAATCGGCAGCGGCGTGGCTGCTACGCGATCCTAGAACCGACGAAATTCTTGCCCGCGCACGCAATATCTATCAGCAGCGCCACGATGAACTGACGAATGCGCTGCGCGAGCGCCACGTCGAGTTGGACGACGGAGAAGGCCTCTGCGCCTGGGTTCCGGTTTCGTCGGAGCCCTTTGCGATGGTCACCTTGGCGGCGAGAGGGATCGCAGTGCACCCCGGCGCTAAGTTCTCGATCCTGCCCAGCAATCATATCAGGGTCGCAACGGGCAATCTTTCTGATCGGTGCAGCGAGGTCGCAGACGCCATCGCGCTGGCCTGCACGACAGGCTGATCCTTAAATTCTCGCGCCGAAATGTATCAACGGGGCGTAAAAAACCGGCGCATCGCGCGGCTGTGGAATCTATGCCCACTTGATATTGAAAATCCCCCTTGGGCCTCGCCATATTCTGATCCAGAACGGAGACAGGGCAATGACCTATACAAAGACCGACGAAGCGGTCAGCAGGCTCACACCCGAACAGTATCGGGTGACCCAGCAGAACGGCACCGAACGCCCCTTCACCGGGGAATATAATGACAACAAAAGGCCAGGCATCTATGTCGACATCGTCTCCGGCGAACCGCTGTTTGCCTCGGCCGACAAGTTCGATTCCGGCTGCGGCTGGCCGAGCTTCACTAAGCCGATCGTAGCGGCAAATGTCAACGAGTTGCGGGATGACTCGCATGGTATGATCCGCACCGAGGTGCGTTCGATACATGGCGACAGTCACCTCGGCCATGTGTTTCCCGACGGCCCCGAGGATCGCGGTGGCCTGCGTTACTGCATCAATTCCGCCGCCCTGCGCTTCATTGCGCGCGACGAAATGGAGGCAGCGGGCTATGGTGCATATCTCAACCAGGTGGAGGATATCTAAATGACCGAGAGAGCTGTTTTGGCTGGTGGTTGCTTCTGGGGCATGCAGGACTTGATCCGCAAGCTTCCCGGGGTCATTCAGACCCGCGTGGGCTATACCGGCGGCGATGTGCCGAACGCGACCTACCGAAATCACGGTACCCACGCCGAAGGCATCGAGATCATCTTCGATCCCGAGGCGATCAGCTACAGGCGGATTCTGGAGTTTTTCTTTCAGATCCATGATCCGACGACAAGAAACCGGCAGGGCAACGATGTCGGCGCCTCGTATCGGTCGGCGATCTACTACGCTGACGACGAGCAGAAGCGGATAGCCGAGGACACCATCGCAGACGTCGAGGCTTCAGGCCTGTGGCCGGGCAAGGTTGTCACCGAAGTGGAGCCTGTCGGAGACTTCTGGCAGGCGGAGCCGGAGCACCAGGATTACCTGCAGCACTATCCAAATGGCTACACCTGCCATTTCCCGCGCCCCAACTGGGTGCTGCCGGTGCGCGCGGCGGCCGAATAGGCGACCGTCTGTCGCCTGGACGCACAGATTGGCGGTCATTCGAAATCCTGAAGAATCCGGCCGATCCGCCGGCGCATAGCAGGAACTTTTTTGTGCAATCTGGACGCCGCTACCAAGGTGCGCCGGCAGTGCCGGCGCGGCGCTGACACAAACATCCAGGCTAAGATGGGGCTCTGAGCGAACATCGAGGTAGTCGGTCTCCATCGCTAATGTAAAATGCTCATTTTCCCACAGCGACGGAGCAATCCTATGGCCTTCAACACGCAACGGCTTCAATTTGTCGGTCATTCTGGCGCCACTTTAGCTGCCCGCCTCGACATGCCGAACGGGCCATTACGCGCTTACGCACTTTTTGCGCATTGCTTCACCTGCTCCAAGGATTTGGCCGCAGCTCGCCGCATCGCAGCGGAGCTTGCGCGCGAAGGAATCGCTGTCATGCGTTTTGATTTCACCGGTTTGGGATCGAGCGAAGGCGAATTTGCCTCGACAAATTTCTCCTCCAATGTTGCCGACTTGCTTGCGGCGGCCGACTATCTCCGAAAGCACTATCGGGCACCGTCTGTGCTGATTGGCCACTCGCTCGGTGGCGCAGCGGTGCTGGCCGTCGCCAGGAACATACCTGAAGTGCGCGCCGTTGCCACGATCGGTGCGCCAGCCGATGTTGGTCACGTGTTGAAGAATCTCGGGACGAGCCTCGAGGCAATCGAAAAAAGTGGTGCGGCCGAAGTCGATCTCGCCGGGCGAAAGTTCCTTCTCAAAAAGCAATTTGTCGAGGATGCGCGAGCACACCGTCTCAAGGATGCGGTTGCGAGTCTGAAAAAGCCGCTCCTCATCCTTCACGCGCCGCTGGATGGGACGGTCGGAATAGAAAACGCCAACGAAATCTTCCTTTCGGCCAGACATCCCAAGAGCTTCATCTCACTGGACACGGCCGATCACCTGCTCACCGACCCTGAGGACGCAACCTTCGCCGGACGAGTTATATCGGGATGGCTGACGCGTTATCTTGCTGCCGACACGCCGCAGGGCACCGGCGTAATCGAAGATGTCCGCGTGACGGAAACGGGCGAAGGCAAGTTTCAGAATTCGGTTCAGGCGGGCAGCCACCGGCTTTTCGCAGATGAACCGGAAAGTCTGGGTGGGCTCGATTCCGGGCCGTCGCCCTATGATTTCCTGTCGATGGCACTTGGCGCCTGCACCTCGATGACGCTGCGCATCTATGCCGATCACAAAAAGCTACCGCTCGGGCGCATCGGCGTTGACGTCTCGCATGCCAAGATTCATGTCAACGACTGCGCGGACTGCACCGAAGCGGAACGCAGCGGTAGCGGCAGGATTGATCGTTTCGAGCGCGTCATTTCCATCGAAGGCGAGGTCTCCGAGAAGCTTCGCGGCAAGATTGCTGAAATTGCCGACAAATGCCCGGTCCATCGCACACTCGAAGCCATGGCGACGATAAGAACCATCGTGAAATAAAGAAGATCGGCGAGCCCCCGACGAACCTGTCGTCGTCATCGACGGCGGCACCAGCGTGCTCGGCTTTTCGACAACCAGAGGACAATGTTTGGAGGTTGCAGATCGGTTGCTCTGCGCCAAGCTGTTGTCGAATTCCGGGCGAAGGTCGAGCTGGAGATAACTGGTCTTCGAAATCCCTGCTCCATCGACAAGTTTCATCCGCGCCTTCTCAAGGCCGTGTTGGACAAGCGGTCGAACGGAAAGATCGTTCTGAGGGCAAGTGTCATGACGGTGGTGCTTAAAGACGGCACCGTGCGCATTCGGGCGAACAAGACAGAGCGGTCTCCGCCGGTTCTTTTTGTTGGAGAGGGTTGAAGGAAGCACCGGTGCGGTTCGAACCTATCGGATGCTGCAAGCAAAGGACGCGGGATTGGCATCCACTCTTTTCCAATGACGTTCAGCCAACTGGAACAATGGGCACATCTGAGAGTTTGATTGCCACTTCACGAACTCGTGAAAAAAGGAAGACTCCTATGACCGAACCCGCTTCTTCCGTGGCGCACATTCATACGCGCGACGATAACCCCTATCTCAACGCAGCCGTCAACAAGGTCTCCTGGGGCGCCGTGTTCGCCGGCGTCGTAGTGGCACTTGTGGTTCAGCTCCTGCTCAACCTCCTGGGTGCCGGTCTCGGCGCTGCCGTCATCGATCCGGATTCGAGCGATAATCCCAGTGCGACAACGCTCTCGGTCAGTACGGCAATCTGGTTCGTGGTCAGCGGCCTGATCGCCTCCTTCGCCGGCGGCTACATTGCCAGCCGGTTGTCCGGACGCCCGCTCCGTTCAACGGGATCTCTCCATGGCGTCACGTCGTGGGCTGTCACGACGCTGGTCGTCGTCTATCTTTTGACCACATCGGTGGGTGCGCTCGTCGGTGGCGTCTTCTCTGGTTTGGGCGGCATCGTCTCCAGTGCCGGATCCACAGTGGCCACGGCCGCCACGACAGCAGCTCCTGCACTTGCGAGGGCCACCGATCCAATGGCCGGCGTCGAGCAGAGCATCCGAGAGGCAAGTGGCGGCAACGATCCAGCAGCGCTTCGCGATGCCGCAGTCGCCTCCGTGCGCGCAGTTCTGACGGGCGACCAAGCCAAAGCAGAAGAAGCACGCAATCGCGCTGCCGACGCCATCGCCCGAGCTCAGAACATTCCTGTCGACCAGGCCAAGCAGCAGGTCGCTCAGTACGAGCAGCAGTACAAGGACGCCGTTGCTGAGGCGAAGCAGCAGGCGACCGAGGCCGCTGAAACCGCAGCGACAGCGTTCTCGGCGGGAGCGATCCTGGCATTCATCGCACTAGCCCTAGGTGCTATTGCGGCTTGGATCGGCGGCGCCGTCGGCACGACACACGTTCTGCGGGACGAAGACGTCTACGTGACGCGTTGAACATTAGCCCCGTAGCCAGACCTCGGGCGGTCCATTTGAAAGCGCCATCTTAAGTGGGCCAATAGACGCTCATGGGCCGGGGACCTGCACGCTCCTATTGCCTTTGCATACGTGGTCTTGCCTGGGAGCTAAGGATCACCTTGAGCGCTCTGCCGGCCCGGTTCTGCGAGTTCGGGAGTGCGGAACTGTTGGGTGCCGCGATCGTTGTTCTCAGTCATGGAGGACGCAATGTCGAACATTTCGAAGACAGGTACCGACGAGATCAACACTGCAATCAGCCCGACCACGTTTGGTCGCTCGGTCGAAAGCCAGGCGCAAATTGCTGACGCGGCCGCGCAGAGCGCGCCCGGCAGCGCAGACGAGCCACTCAACATCTACCGTCTCGAGCCGATCGCCGCGCCAAATGATCCAAGATGGGCCAACTCTCCAGGACATGGAGTTGTCGTAGTGGCGGCGAGGACGCCAGGCGATGCACGGATCATGGCGGCCAGTCGAGAGCTGGACTTCATGGAGGTCGATGCAGCGCCCGCAGAAGACGTGACGACAGCGAATGCGAGCGCTTTTCGGGACGACAAGCTTTACACCGTAATCGAGATCGACCGTGATCGTACCGACGTCGCGCGCGGCATCCTTGATGGCGACGTCTCGGTCGATACGATCCGGCCAGTGGAGCCGGACTGACGCGCTCCTTCCTCACTGACATATGGTGATTACTTCAATTACCTCCCGTGTCGACGGCGTGACGGCGTGAGGTCGGCGGTGTTGCCTCGAACGCAATTCGGTGAGCGCATGAGATCAGTTTTGAAATGGAAACGGCCGTTTTCCGATTGCGCTGTCAGCTTTCTACCCGATTGCCGTCGGCTGCACCGCGCTTGCGAAACAAGTCAATCGCCGGCTCTTCAGAAAGAACTGGGTGCAATGCCGTTGAGTGCATCAAGCGCATCATTCGGCAGATCGAGTTCCGCCACCGCGAGGTTCTCTCGCAGATGCGCAACCGAAGAGGTACCAGGAATCAGTAGGAGGTTCGGTGCCCGACGAAGAAGCCAGGCCAGAGCCACCTGCAATGGCGTGGCGCCGAGGCGTTGAGCGGCGTCGGACAAGATAGACGACTGCAGCCGATTGAACCCGCCGAGCGGAAAAAACGGCACATAGGCGATGCCGTCGCCGGCAAGATTGTCAATCAGCGCCTCGTCCCTCCGATGCGCTAGATTGTATTGGTTCTGCACGCAAACGACTTTGGCGATCCGGCGCCCTTCTACGACTTGACTGACGGTGACGTTGCTAAGTCCTATATGTCGCACCAGGCCCTGCCGCTGGAGTTCTGCCAAGGCGCTGAGCGGCGCCTCGATTGATCCCTCGGCCGGGCCATGGGGATCGAACATGATTCGAAGGTTGACGACATCCAGCGTGTCGAGCCCGAGGTTTCGCAAATTGTCATGCACGGCCTGGGTCAGTTCTTGCGGCGACAGGGCCGGGAGCCATGATCCATTCTCGCCGCGCCGAGCGCCGATCTTGGTGACGATGACGAGATCGTCGCCATAGGGCGCGAGTGCTTCGCGGATCAGCTGGTTGGTCACGTGTGGACCGTAAAAGTCGCTGGTATCGATGTGATTGACCCCGCGCTCGACCGCCTCGCGCAACACGGCCAATGCCGCGTCACGATTTTTGGGCGGACCGAACACGCCAGGCCCTGCAAGTTGCATGGCGCCATAGCCGATGCGCCGCACGGTGCGGTCGCCGAGGACGTAGGTTTCGGATTGGTTTTCGGTACTGGTCATGTTTCTTCCCCTTTCTGACAGGGCTTAGATAGTCGTTGGTCATCCGTGCGATAACCGGATACAATCCGCACAGGCTGTACGGAGAGGCGAACAGTGAGTGTCGATCTAGGCGATCTGAGTGCTTTCGTGGCGGTGGCGCGCGCCAAGGGCTTTCGCGACGCAGCGCGCGCAGGCAAAGCAAGCGCGTCGGGCTTGAGCGAGGCGGTCCGCCGCCTTGAGGCGCGGCTCGGCGTCAGGCTGCTCAACCGAACGACACGCAGCGTCGTGTTGACCGAAGCTGGTCATGGCCTGCTGGAGCGGCTCGGCCCGGCGCTGAGCGAGGTGGAGTCTGCTCTCGACGTCGTGAACGGCTTTCGCGAGCGGCCTGCGGGTTCGTTGCGCCTGAACGTGCCGGTCAGCGCGGCGCGGCTGGTGCTGCCCAACATCGTTCCGCCATTTCTTGCAGCCTATCCTGGGATCCGGCTGGAGGTGATCGCCGAGGAAAGCTTCGTCGACGTATTGGCGGCCGGATGCGATGCCGGTATCCGCTACGAGGAGCGGCTGGAGCAGGATATGATCGCGGTGCCGATCGGACCTCGTGTCCAGCGGTTCGCCACCGCTGCTTCTCCGGCTTATCTTGATCGCCATGGGCGCCCCGATCATCCTGTCGACCTGCTGCGCCATGCCTGTCTACGCGGTCGCTTTCCGAGCGGTGCGATGATGACGCCGTGGGAGTTCGAACGCGAAGGCGAGGTCGTGCGGGTCGATCCGGAAGGTCCTTTGACGGTAGGGATTGGCGGAGCCGTCGATCTTGCCGTTGATGCGGCGATAGCCGGCGTCGGCATTGTGGGGCTGTTCGAGGACTGGCTCAGGCCCTATTTCAGTAGCGGCGCCCTCGAACCGATCCTCGAACCCTGGTGGCAGGCCTTCACTGGGCCGTTTCTCTATTATTCCGGACGGCGCCTCGTGCCCGCGCCGCTGCGTGCATTCATCGATTTCATCAGGGCATCGGCTGACCAGCGCTGACCTTTGACGCCATCTTACGAGATTGCCGGCTGATACTATGCCCGGCCCGTCTTGGATTTGCCTGCTGTAGATCCATACGCCGGCCGGCAGTGTGGAGCTTGGACCAATGACCCCGCGCTGCTCACTTTAGACGGCCAAGAAACGACACCAGCCGTCACAGTGTCTCTCGGCAAAGGTGGAGGCTCAACGTCGCCGCAATTCCAGTTGAGTGGTGACAATCGACTTCCCAGATGCCGGATCTCGGTCGATCGTTCGAATTCGAAGACCGTCCTCGCCCACCTTCTCGATCGTCATCTTCGCTTGGCGATCCCCATAGATCTTGTTGGCCCAGGTAACATCCAGTTTAATCGTATTCCCGTCTCGGCTGCCCACGAGTTTGGACGGTTTGCCAGACGCTCCGACATAAATACCGGAATATGCTTCTCCAGACGCCTTGACTTTGGCGGTAAAGCTGCGCGTGACAACGGCGAATGCTCGGCACGAGCCGTTCATCGAGAAGCTGGACAAATTGGCATCGGATTGCATTTTGCACGAGACATCAACCTTGCTTCCGCCGAGCTTTGTCAGGACCGCTCCACCGCCCGTCCACTGCCCTTCGATCGACTTCAAGAAGTCTTCTTCAGAAGCGGACGCGTTCGAAAAAAGACAGGTGGCACAAGTTAGGGCGATGGCGGAAAAAACTCGCATGGCGGCAGAATCCTGATGTTTGAAAATGACGAACATCCGAACGACCAGCTTGTTCCACTCGTCGCCACAGGCAGCTTTTAATCACGCTGAAGCAGGACGTCTTTCTCGGCAATTCAAACGGGGCGGCTTGCCTGCCATTTTTGAGTAAAGCTCAGGACTCACTGCTTGAAACCAGAAGATGACGGTTGCAGCGATGCAGATCACCGATCTTCAATCTGATTTGCAATCCTTGGAAATCCCTTCGATCCGAGGGAAGATCATCCCGCTCTAGCCTTGGGGGTTCTCATGGAAAATCACGAACCGTTTGGCTCGGTACTGGTAAAGGACGGCGAAGTCATCTTACGCGCCGAAAATAGCGTCTTCACCGGCCACGATATGACAAATCACGCCGAGATGAACCTGGTTAAACAGGCGGCGCAGCATTACGACCCTGCTTTTCTCGCTGACTGCACGCTCTACACCAGCACTGAGCCGTGCGCGATGTGCTCCGGGGCGATCTACTGGTCGGGTATCGGGCGGATGGTGTTTGCGTGCTCCGAAACGCGGCTTGGCGAGATTGCTGGGATCGGGTTGAACGTGCCTAGCCGGGCGGTGTTGCAGACCGGTGCGCGTGCCGTCACCGTGGTTGGCCCGACGAACCTCGAAGGCGAAGCCGCCGAAGTCCACCAGGAATTCTGGCCGAAGCATCTGGGCAAGGTTTAGGCTCAGGGCTCATTGATCAGAGCCAGAAGATGACGGCGGCTGCGATGCAGATGGCCGAGAAGAAGGTGTGGGCGCATGTGTCGTAGGGGGTGGCGATGCGCTGCCAGTCCTTGAGCTTTGCAAACAGGTTCTCGACCTTGTAGCGTTGACGATAGAGGGCGGTGTCGTAGGCGTATGGAACTTTTCCGGCTTCGGCTCGACGGGATGCACGCTTCGATGCCCCTGGCTTCGAGTTCCTCTCGGAACCAGGCGCTGTCCTTGCCGCGATCGGCGATCGGCTGAGAGGCCGGTGGGAGCGCGCCGAGCACGATACCGACGCCCTTGTGGTCGCTCATCTGGCCTTCCCACAGGAGCAGGATGCTCGGCCCTGCCTTTCGCCGTCACAAACGATGTGAAGCTTCGAGTTCAGACCGTTCACCCCATACGGATAGGGAAGATCGTTTTTTAAGGGGCTCTCCGCGGTGCGGTTGGCCCTCAGATGCGTCGCGTCGATCATGATACGCCTCGGGTCTCAGACCTTTGCCGGCGAGCCCGGCGAAGATGCGGTCGAACACCATCCGGCTCCAGCGGATGAAGCGGTTATAGAGCGTCTTATGCGGACCGTAGCCGGTCGGCGAGTCCTTCCACTGCAGTCAATTGCGGATCACATAGACGATGCCACTGACGACTCGCCGGTCATCAACCGCGGCATCAATGGGAGTTATTAGGTCCTGAACTAGCGCCGTAAGGTTCCCCTCTGGGCTTTCATGTTGGCTGTTCAGCGGCAATATCAGGGACGACTAAAGGGTTTGCCTTCTTCATCCTTGAGGTTCAGACGCTCGACCAATTCTTCGGCATCCTCTTCGGTGAGCATATCCATGACCACTCCATCGATTACGACCGCCTGGCCGGTCACTGCATCGACAACCGCCCAATAGTTGTTGAGGTTCTTGCGACGGCTATAGCGCCCACTTGCCATGAGGTGCGTCTTTGGGTGCTGTTGCCCGGCCTCGGCCCTTCTTTTTTCTTCTGCATTAAGGATGATCATCAGGTCAGTCGCGACGTCATGAGGCAACCGATTGAGAATCGTCCCGTGCATCTCTGCCGTTCTTCCCTCGTGGTAGTCGATGACATGCCACGTGCCGTCAGAATTCTCCTCTAAACCGTACCGCTTGTAGACCATGGTCGCCTCAGAGTTGACTTTAATACACCTAACGTCGACCTGGAGCGTTTGTTGCAAATGCCGAGCGATTGGCCGGATGTGCAGCTTCCTAGCACCGTCCTAAAGGTGCGGCCCGGAGATTTGCAAAGGGGTAGCAAGCCGCTTGCGGAGCGGGAAAGCGAGCATTTTCCTCGACATCAACCTCTTCATCGACACCTGCGTCCGGGTTTTCCATGTCTGCTTGGCCGCGGCAGGCAATGCGCCTCGGTCCCCATCCGTTTGATCGATGAGTCCACGAACTTGCCGGCCCACTCAGCACTGCCAGTCGCCGTTTTCCAAAACGTTTTGGCTTGATACCCAAAACGTTTTGGTTCATATTGAACACATGTCTGGGAGGTACAGGGTTGTCCAATCTGAAGCAGTTGGCCCAGTCGCTCGGCCTTTCGATCACGACGGTTTCGCGCGCGCTCGACGGCTATGCGGACGTCTCGCCGGCAACCCGAGAGCGCGTGCGGCAAGCAGCAGCGCTCACCGGTTATCGCCCCAATGCTTCTGCACGACGCCTTCGCAAACAGCGCGCCGAACTTGTCGCCGTGACACTGCCGAGCGATCCGGGCCAGATCGGTCCGCCGCATTTTCTCGATATGCTCTCGGGCTGCGCAGAACATCTTGCGACCGCCGGCCTCAACCTTGTGATTGCCCCTGTGCCGCGCGGCGAGAGCGAGCTCGACATGTGCCGCCGCTTCGTCGACGGGCAAAGGGTCGATGCGATGCTGCTCGTGCGCACGAAACGCAGGGACGAGCGGGTGGAGTTCCTTCAGGCGCGAGGCATTCCGTTCGTCACCAACGGCCGGACCGAGTCGGTGGTGCCGCATCCCTATCTCGACGGCGACGGCTTTGCTGGGTTTCAGGCGGCAAGCCTTCGCTTTCATGCCGACGGTCATCGTCGGATCGCTCATATTGCCGGTCCCCAGGACTATTATTTTGCCCACGTCCGCTGCATGGGCTGGCAGGCAGCCATGGAAGAAAGTGGCCTTTCGAGCGAACTTTGTGCCGAAGGTGCGCCGACCGAGCAGGGTGGATACCTGGCGGCGCTGGAATTACTGCGTCATCCGCGTCGACCAACTGCCATCGTCTGCGCGACAGACGAAATGGCGATTGGGGCCCTGCGGGCGCTTCGTGAAATTGACGGCGGCGAGACGATCAGCATCGTCGGCCATGACGATCTACCAACCGCTGCCTATACCAGCCCACCGCTTTCCACGATGCGCATGGCGGGCGACAATCTTGGCCGCAGCTTTGCCTCGCTGCTGCTTCGCGCCATTGCCGGCGAGCCTTCGGAAGAACTTCAGGAACTGCACCCGATCGAATTCGTCGACCGCGAGAGCCACCGGCGGGCACCGCCAAATGCATAGAGAAGAACCAAAGAGGAGGAGAAAATGAAACGTCTAGCGTCACTTGGAATTCTGGCATCGACCGTCTTTCTGGCCGTAACGCCGGTGCTTGCCGACACGGTGTTCCTGTCAACGCAACTTCGCCCGATCGCAGAAGCGACCGTGGTTCGCGAAGAACTGCTCAAGGGCGTCCAGAACCCGGTCGACTACGTGGTCGAGGAGCCGCCGCAATTTGCGGTTCGCATGGAGGCCGAGCGCCAGGCTGGAACGCACACGATCAGCCTTGTCGGCGCTTTGCACGGCGAGCTGTCGCCGCTTGCCGACAACGACGGCCTTGAGCCCCTCGACGACATCGCCAAGACGCTCGCATCCAAAGGCATGCCGCAACCTCTGCTTGATCTCGGCAAGCTTGGCAAGTCCAGCCAGCAATATATCCCCTGGATGCAGGCGACCTATGTCATGGCCGCCAGGAAGGAAGCCCTGCAATATCTTCCCCAAGGCGCGGATGTGAACAAGCTCACCTACGATCAACTGACTGAATGGGGAAAGAAGATGCAGGAAGCGACCGGCCAGCCGCAGATCGGCTTTCCTGCCGGGCCAAAGGGACTGATGTCCCGCTTCTTCCAGGGCTACTTCTATCCCTCCTTCACAGGCGGCGTCGTACGGCCGTTTAAAAGTGCTGACGCTGCGGCCGGCTGGGAGAAGCTGAAGGAGCTCTGGTCGGTGGTCAATCCGAACTCCACGAACTACGACTTCATGCAGGAGCCTCTGCTTGCCGGCGAGGTCATGGTCGCCTGGGATCACGTTGCCCGCCTCAAGGAGGCGATCTCCTCCGAGCCCGATCAGTATGTCGTCTTCCCTGCTCCGGCCGGGCCTAAAGGCCGCGGTTACATGCCCGTTGTCGCGGGCCTCGCCGTTCCGAAGGGAGCCCCAGACAAGGCAGGCGCGATCGCCGTCATCGAACACCTGACCACCCTCGACACGCAATTGCTGACAGCGCAGAAGGTGGGGTTCTTTCCGACACTTGACGCCAAGCTGCCCTCCGACATCGATCCCGGTGTAGGTCTGCTCGCGGCTGCCGTCAACGCAACCCAGGCCGCGCCGGACGCGCTGATTTCGCTACTTCCCGTCGGCCTTGGCGACAAGGGGGGCGAGTTCAACAAGGTCTATATGGACAGCTTCCAGCGGATCATCCTCCAAAACGAAGCCGTCGGCGACGTCCTGAAGGCGCAGGGCGCAACGCTTGCAAAGCTGATGTCCGATACCAAGGCCCCGTGCTGGGCGCCCGACACCAAAAGCGACGGAGCCTGCCCTGTCGAATGAGCTTTCGGCCCCGGCGCTAGCGCCCGGGCCGCTTCCAGATGAGCCGCAAAGCGAAAGCCAATGCCGAACAACCGCACCTGGATCCCCTATCTGCTGATCTTGCCCTCGGTGGCGTTCCTGGCGCTGCTTTTCGTCGTGCCGCTTTTGCAGACGATCTGGCTTGCCGTCTCCGACAATGGCACGCCCTCGTTTGCCAATGTCCAGCGTATGGTGGGTGACCTCAACTTTACGCGCTCGGTACAAAACACGTTTCTTCTGACGCTTGCCGTTGTGCCGGTGCAGATCGTCATTGCTCTCGCCATGGGAACGATGGTCGCGAAAGTGGCAGCGGGCCGGGAAACGATCCTGTGGATCTGGACCATTCCGCTCGCCATTTCCGATCTTGCAGCCGGTCTCGTCTGGTTGTCGATCCTGCAGAACAGCGGTTATCTCAATTCCTTCCTTTACGGCCTGGGCATCATCGAACGGCAGGCGAGCTGGCTTTCCTACCAGACGCCGTTCGCACTTTTTCTCGGCATAGCCGCCGCCGAAATATGGCGAGGAACAGCGATCGTCATGGTCGTCATTGTTGCCGGTCTCAACCAGGTGCCGAAGGAATACCGGGAAGCGGCAGAAATCTTCGGCGCAGGCCCGTGGACGCGCTTCTTCCGCATCACCTTGCCGCTCATCCGGCCGGCGCTGCAGTCGGCGCTCATCCTGCGCACCGTCTTGGCCTTCGAGGTTTTTGCCGTTGTCTATGCTCTTGGCGGCCGTAATTTCCCGGTGCTCGTCGGAGAGGCCTACAATTGGCAGAACCAGAACCAGAATTATGGAGTTGCTGCAGCCTACGCGGTTCTCATCATGCTCATCTCGCTTGCGGCCACCATGTTCTACCTAAAGGCCATCAAGGTCGATCCGGAGCGTCTTCCATGAGCACGACCCGCGCCGCAAATTTCGTTTCGTCCCGCCGCATTCTGCTCTGGAGCGGGATCGGCGCGCTTTGCGCCTGGGTGCTGGTGCCGATCTATCTAATCGCGCTCGGCGCCTTCGGCGGACGCAGCGCCGTTTACCTCTGGCCGAAGACCGGTCTGCCGACAGGCCTTTCCTTCGAGCCCTTCCTGCTTTTTCTGAGGACGGAAGGCGTCCTCGGTTCCTTCCTGAACTCACTCGGGGCCGCAGCGATCACGGTTGCCCTATCCCTGCTTCTCGGAACGCCCGCCGGCTATGCGCTCGCACGCTATAATTTTCACGGCAAGGATTCCTTCCGGCTCATGGTCCTTTTGACCCGCGCCTTTCCTTTGGCAATTCTTGCGCTGCCGCTGACCGTTTCCTACATCCGTCTCGGCCTTTATGATACGGTAACGGGCGTCGGGCTCGTCCATACCGTCCTTGCCCTGCCTTTCGCCGTGCTGGTGACGCAAGGCATCTTTCTTGGCGTTCCGAGGGAACTTGAGGAAGCGGCATGGGTCTTCGGCTGCTCGCGCATCCAGGCATTCTTCAAGATCGTCGCTCCGCTCGCCCTTCCAGGTATCGCCGCGACTGCCGTCTTTGCCTTCGTCATCTCCTGGAACGAGGTTTTCGCCGCGTCCGTGCTCACCGTCAGAAACCGGACGCTGACGGCCTATCTGCTGACCGTTCTGGCGGAAAGCCCGATGCATTACCGCTTTGCGGGCGGCCTCATGCTCATCCTGCCCTCCGTGGTCTTCATCTTCGCTGTCAGGCGCTATCTCTTCGCGATCTGGGGCATTTCATCCAAGTGACGGTCATCCACCCATCCAAGTAACGGGAACAGTTTCATGGCCAACATCGTCATCGACCGCATCCGGAAGAACTTCGGAGCCTTCCAAGCGCTGAAGGAGGTCTCGCTGACAGTCAACGACGGGGAGTTCGTTTCCCTTCTCGGCCCCTCTGGCTGCGGAAAGACGACGCTGCTGCGCATCATCGCCGGTCTTGAATCCGAAAGCGCCGGCGACATTCGGATCGGTGACCGCTCGGTGGCCGGGCTTCAGCCGAAGGACCGCGGCCTTGCCATGGTCTTTCAGAACTACGCTGTCTTCCCACATATGACGGTGTTTGAAAATGTCGCCTTCGGCCTCAGGATGCAAAAGGCCGATGAGGCGCGCGTCAGCCAGCAGGTCCAGAAAGCAGCAGCTCTTCTGCATATCGAGCCCTATCTCGACCGCTACCCGAACAAGCTGTCGGGCGGCCAGCGCCAGCGGGTTGCCGTTGCTCGGGCCCTCGCTGTCGAGCCGAAGGTCCTGTTGATGGATGAGCCGCTTTCCAATCTCGATGCGCTGCTGCGCCTGGAAATGCGAACCGAACTCAAGACGGTCCTGCAGTCCTCCGGCACGACGACGATTTATGTGACGCACGACCAGACGGAGGCGATGGGTCTTTCGGACCGGATTGCCGTCATGCACGACGGCGAGATCGAGCAGGTTGGCGATCCCGTCGACATCTACAACCACCCCGCCACGCGGTTCGTCGGCGGCTTCATCGGCAATCCGCCAATGAATTTCATCCACATGCCAGTGACCGGCGGGCACGTGATCGTGGGCAGCGAGCGTTTTCCGGTGCCGCCGGAATCCGGACCCGAAATCATCCTCGGGCTGCGCGGGGAAGCCGTGGTGCTTGCGCAAGCGTCGGAAGGATTTCAAATGCGCGTTCGCGTCGCCGAACCGATGGGATCGCATCTTCTTCTGACGGGATTGATCGAAAACCAGCCTGTTCGCGTCATCCTGCCGGCCACCGAAAAGGTCGCAAGCGGCGATGTCATCGGCTTGAAACCTGATCCCGCGCGCATTTCCTGGCTCGCACCCGATAGCGGCAAGGCCTACCTGGCGGCCGCTGCCTGACGAATATCTGGAGTATGGCATGACGAAATACATCGATGAAGCCAAGGCGATCCTGGCGGCGAATGACCGCGGCGGCTACACGGTACCGACCGACCGGCTTTATCCTTTTCAGTGGAACTGGGATTCGGCCTTCGTGGCCATGGGGTTTGCCACCTACGACATCGATCGCGCCTATCGTGAACTCGAACGTCTGGCCGAGGGACAATGGGCCGATGGGATGATCCCACACATCGTGTTTCATCAGCCGAGCGACAGCTATTTCCCCGGCCCTGACGTCTGGCGCACGAACCATGTCATCCCGACCTCCGGCATCACGCAACCGCCGGTCTTCGCGATGGCTCTTCGAAAGATCTACGAAACGGCGGTCGCCGCCGGCTCTGACGCAAGCGATCGAACGCTTAAACTCTACGCAGTCGCCTTGAAGTGGCACCGGTGGTGGTACCGCGCTCGTGATCCGGAAGGCACCGGTCTCGTCGCCCTGTTGCATCCCTGGGAAAGCGGCAGCGACAACTCGCCCGCCTGGGACACTGCCTTGGCGCGTGTTCCGACGACAACCGAAACGCCAGTCGTGCGAAAGGACATTGGGCACGTAAACCCGCAAATGCGCCCGCGCGACGAGGACTATGGCCGCTTCATCCATCTCCTAGATAGCTTTGCGGCCTGTGGCTGGGACCCGGTCCAGCAGTGGCAAAAAACCACGTTCAAGATCGCCGATATCCAGACCAGCGCGATCCTGCTGAAGGCCGGAGAAGATCTGCATTATCTGGCAGGTGTCCTCGGGCGCGGAGGCGAATCCGATGAGATTGCAGCGCTGAACGAGCGCACCCGGCAGGCCCTGAAGACGCAGTGGCGTCCTCGTCTTTCGCGTTTCGTCTCGCGGGATCTGCTGGCCGGTGAGGATGTCGCGGCAGCCACGCAGGCCGGCTTCATTCCTCTTCTTGCGCTCGACCTTGACGAGGCGACGGCCGGCGCTGCGGCCGCCGAAATGCGCAGATGGTGCAAGGGGATGAAAGTCGTCTTCCCCACGACCGAACCCACTTCCGCGAGTTTCGAGGCTAAGCGCTATTGGCGCGGTCCGGCCTGGGCGATCATCAACTGGCTCCTGATCAAGGGATTATACCGCAACGGCCACGCAGGACTTGCAGAGGAACTGCGCCAATCGACGATCAGCGCGATCGAGACCGAAGGCTTTGCCGAATATTTCGATCCGACAACCGGCGAAGGATGCGGTGGGCTCGGATTCTCATGGACGGCAGCGGCTTATATCGCTCTTGAAAAGGAGGACAGTTCCGCAATGAAGTAGGAGCCAGGACCACCCTCCTTGTCGGGGACCCGGCTCGATGCCCCGACATGGCCATGCCGCGTCAAGATCCTCGATCCTGGCCGATTAGGATGAAAATCCCGCAAAAACGGAAGCTTGCCAATCCTGCTCCGGTGGTTCAAGCGCCTTGCTTTGCTGTCAATCAGGTCAAGGCGACTGGTGGGAGAGCGGCCTCGCCTCATGCTTGGCGTAGGCGCCGTCCTTCTTCATCGGGCGGTAAGTCCTCTATCAAACAGCCCTGAGCCTGGTGCTGCGGTAAATCAGAAGCCCAATTCCGACGAGACCGAAGAGCGCACCAATAATGGAGGTCCCGGAATAGGTCGTGGTGGAACTGCCGATGGCGAAGACGAGTGCGCTCACGCCGGCGCTGAGGAAAATGTTGACGGATATCAGGGCGCTGCCGAGACCTGGCCGCTCTTCAATGAGGTCCTGAAGGTAGGTGATGGGGATGCTGATCAGCGCTGCAGCGCCGATACCGCTGATGATCGTCAGGGCGTAAGCATGCCAGGGCTCTGAAGCAAGGCCGAGCAGCAACAGGTAGGTGGCATATATGATGGTGCCGGTGACCAGTGCTGCAACCTGCCCCATCTGCCTAAGAAGTCGCGCCCAGACGATGATGAAGATGATCTCGAGGAAGGCAACGATACCGACGAGAACGCCGACATCGCTGACTGTCCCGTGAACCGCTCCGGTGACGATCAAGGGCAGGATCGCACCGTTGACATGGAGCGTGCTCGTGATGAGTGCAACGGCAATCAGGGGCGTGAAAATCTTCGGCGAAACCACTTCGGCGAGAGCTGCAAGATGAGAGAGGTGATGCGTCGCTGCATTGTCCGTGCCCTTCTGGGGCGGCAGGAATGCGCTGATCAGGGCAAAACATAATACGCAGGAGAGACAGGCGAAAAGATAGGCGGGAAGCATGCTCGTCGACGCGGAAAGCAGGGCGCCTGTCATGCCAGGTACCAGCACCCACGACAGCGAAATCATAGCCCGGACGCCTGAGTTGACGGTGTTGACCTCGCTTTTGGGCATTCCGGCGGTGGCGGCCCGGACATTGGCAAAAAGCAGGGAGTTGAGCGAACCATAGATTGGTAGCAACAGAAGCGAGCAGGTGATGAAGCTCGTCTGGGTCGGAAGGAAATATATCGCGCCATAGCCGAAAATGCCAAAACTGGCGGCCACCAGCATCATCGAACGATATTCGCCGAGACGGTCGGCAAGGTTGCCAAGCAGGATGCTGACCAGGACATTGACCGCCGCGGCCGCAAAGATCAGGGCTGAATAAAGACCGTTGCTCAATCCCAGCTCGCGAATGCCGACGACGGATTGATAGGGCGATGTTGTCGCTCCCGCAAACCCGAACAAGAAAATGGCAATCATGCTGACGCGAATTGCCGGACTGCGAAGGACATCGGGAAGAAAGCGGTTCATGCGGCTATCAGCGAAAGGAATGATCTGGCGGTCGGGCGGCCTGCGTTCTGGCCGTGCCAGGCGATTTGTTGACGCAAAATGTCAGTCCTGCCAGCGCGCCGAGAGTCGCGCCTGCGGTTGGTAGACGAAATTGCGGTCGAACGGGAAGATCGGCCGGGTTCGGCGATGGCTGGCTAGACTTTCGATGTCCTGGTTTACGACGCCCGCAGTCAGTGCCATGAGGTTCGGATTGGCAATCGGCGCAAGCTCGGGCGAAAGATAGCCGGATTTCACGACAAGCAGCTGAACCGATCTGGGATCGAGCCCAAGGCGCGCGAAATCTGCGATGTTGTGATAGGGACGCCTGCGGGCGGCAAGCACCACCGTCACACCACGGGTGCGGATCACCGCCTGGCGTTCGGCCCCGGAGCCTGGATCGTCGAGCAGGATCACCTCGGCCTCAACGCGAACGGGAACGCTCGCCGGATCGAGGCTGCCGCCGATTGAGAGAGGCACGATCGCTCCCTTGCCTGCGGCAAAGCAGGCCTCGACCGCCGGCCGGTCGGTGATGCCGGCAAAGAGCGTGTTTTCGAACTTGCGGGAAAGAACGGCGCTCAGGACATCGGCCCGGTCGCCCACACCGCCGCCGGTCGGATTGTCCCCCGAATCTGCAAGAACGACCGGCGCAGTCTTCGTAGCTGCCGCGATATCAAGCATGTCGTCGAGCGGACCGGTGATCGGTCCGAAACGAAAATCCTTTCGGGCATTCCAATAGGCAAGCGCGATCTCCTGTGCGGCTTTTGCGCCAGCAGCTTTGTCCGATGCCGTCACCACGGCACAGGCCGTCGCCCGCGGCTCGTCGGCCCAGACATAGCCGATCATCAGATTGGCATCGAGAATGCCGTGGCGGCGGTCGAAGTCGGCAAGCCGCAGATTGAGGCCCTTTGCCGGCTCATCCTCAGTCGAAGTCCGCTCGCCTGGCCACAGGACAGGCACCGGCGCCCAGGCCACGCCCGGGCGGCTCCCGCTCGTAAGCGCGTCGACGAGCATAGACCAGGCGCGCACCATGGTTTCGCGCACGTCGACATGCGGCGCCGTGCGGTAGGCCGCGAAGATATCGAGCTGGTCGACGATCTTCTGGCTGACATTGCCATGCAGATCGTAGCTCGCGGCGACGATGCAGTGCGGGCCGACGACAGCCCGGGCCGCCGATATCCAGTCGCCTTCGGCGTCATCCACGCCCTCGACGTTCATTGCGCCGTGCATGGCGAGATAGAGACCGTCAAGCGGAATGGCCGCCTGCAGGCGATCGAGGAACTCCGTCTTGAACCCCTCGTAGGCGCCATGCGACACCGGTCCGCCGGGGATGGCACGCGCATGGAGAAGCGGGAGGTGATCGACCCCTTCCGTGTTCAGAAAGTTGAAATAGTCAGAACCGAGGAGATCTGCCCCGCGCATGACGCGAAAATCCTCCATTGCCATCAGCACCGGCGAATATGTGCTGCATTCCGTGTGAATTCCGCCGACCGCAATCCGCATCGCTACCGTCCTGGAGTTTGGGGGCCTAGAGTGCCGGGCTTAGAGGGACGATGGCCGCAAAGCGGTTCCAGTCCTTCTTGGCCTTCGGGGTCCACGCCGCTTCGGCGATCGCCGGAAGGCGCGGAAAGACCAGGCGGTTGAAGTAGCCGCGCGACAGAAAGTGTTCGGACCAGATGCAGGCTTGTACGCCCTTCATTTTGTCCTTGAGATCTTCGGGGAAATCCCCTTCCGCTTCATAGGCATAGGTATGTGCCGGCGGCACCGTGCCTGCCCAGCTCGCCCCCGGCTCCTGGAAGGCTTCTGCCTGCACCATGTCGAGATAATAGGCCTGTCCCGGCGTCATGACGACGTCGTAGCCCTCCCTTGCGAGGTCGATTCCGACCTGAGGATTTTCCCAGGCCATCAAGAGCGTGTCTTTCGCCGCGACGCCGCCCCCATGGGCCACCTCGTTCCAGCCGGCAAGCTTGCGTCCGCGCGTTGTGAGCATGTCCTTAATTCGTGTCAGGAAATAGGACTGCAGGCCGGAGGTACCGGAAATGCCTTCCTCGGCCATCAGCTTCTTTGCCAGCGGAGAGGCAAGCCATGAACCGTTCGCCACTTCGTCGCCGCCCACATGAATGTAGGAGGAGGGGAAGAGCTCGACCATCTCGTCAAAGACCTTCTCCAGGAATTCGTAGGTGAACGGCACGGCCGGGTTCAACGCGTTGTTCGGATAGCCCTGAACGGAGTGGTAGCTGTCCGGTGCCTCCTGACCATCGGTGAGTTCCGCGAGAGCGGCCAGCGTTGCGGCATTGTGGCCGGGAATATCGATCTCCGGCACGACTTCGACATTCAATGCCTGGGCATGGGCGACGATGTCGCGGATATCGTCTTGCGAGTAAAAACCGCCGACGGGCTCAGCGCCATTACCGAGCTGGGGCAGCAGCGGCTCGTCCGGACCACGCAGGACGCCGGTGGTGGTCAGCTGCGGATAGGCTTTGATCTCCAACCGCCACGCCTCGTCGTCGGTCAGGTGCCAATGAAAGATATTGAGTTTGAACCAGGCAAGGATATCGATCAGCCGCTTGACGTCGGCAACCGGATAAAACTGACGCGACACGTCGAGATGGCAGCCGCGCCAGCTGTAACGCGGCTTGTCGGAGATGCTGCCGGAGACCGGAAAACGGAACCTGCCCTTGGTCGTGCGCGCCCCGTTGAGCAACTGCGCAAGCGAGGTCAGCCCATACTGGCGCCCGGCCGCATCGCAATAGGAAAGCGTGACCTTGTCAGAGGCAAAGGTTAGCCGGTAACTCTCCGCATCGAGCCGGGCCTGGCGGTCGAAGACCAGCGGTCGGCCCTGCGCCGATGGTGACAGGCTGAAGACGGAATGGTCACTTTCAAAGAGCCGGCGCGAAAGGGAAATCACCATTGAAATCGAAAGCAGCTCGTCGCAGCTTGCGCCTTGCGGATAAAGCACGACAGGAAAGCTGTCGCCAGGCATTGCATCAATCTCTGCCGGCCATGGCTGGAGCGCGAAGGGAAGATCAAGGCGGCCCTCCGGCATCAGCACCGGCGGCGGCTCGCTCGGGCTGCCTTCGAGAAGCAGATCGGAGACGGCCACGTCGGCATGCGTGCCGTCGGCCAATGTCAGATAGGCGGATTTTGCCCCGTCCGTGCAGTGCTGCGCCTTGCGATGAAGGCCGGCTACCGTGAAGATCCAGCTCTGGCCGGGCGCAAGAAGGAATCCCGGCGGCGGCGAGAATTCATGGAAGTTCGCGTTGCGCCTTAGGAACTGGGCGTTCTGACAGGCTTCAGGGTCGCTCACTCGCGTCAGGGACGTAAAGACGAGCTTGAAACCGGAAAGCGGGCTTTCGGAGAGGTTGAACAGCGTGAAGGTGAACTGGCCGTTTGGCCCGCCCTTTGGGGTCCAGCTGTTTTCCAAGCGATAGTAAACCGGTTTCATGTCCTGTTCCTCTCTTTTGATTATGGATTTCAGTAATGGTCGGATTGCGAGAACGTGCGGGCGAGCTCGGCCTGGCCCGCCGTCAAGCCGCAATCCACGGGCAGGCAAACCCCGCTGATGGCTGCCGCCTGCGGTCCGGCCAAAAAGGCAACGGCATTGGCAACATCCTTGGGTTCGACGACCCGCTCGAGCGGATACCATCGCCGTGCCTCCTCGAAGACGTTGGGATTGGCAGCCGCGCGCTCTTCCCAGGCCCGGGTCCTGACCGTGCCGGGGGCGACAGCATTGGAGCGGATGCCGAACTTGCCATACTCGACGGCCACCAACCGGGTGAAGTGGAGAAGCCCCGCCTTCGCCACGCTATAGGCTGGATGACCGAAAACGTTGATGCCGTTGACGGAGGCGATGTTGATGACCGAGCCTTTGGAGACCTTCAGCATGTTCTCGACAGCGCGAAAGCATAAGAATGCAGCTTCGAGGTTGAGGGCATTATCCATGCGCCAGATGGCAGGCGTGGTATCACGAAGGCTGACAGCGCGTGCCGCGCCGGCATTGTTGACGAGCGTCTGCAACTGTCCGAGTTCGGCGCAATGCGTTGCAAGACGAAAAACGCTCTCCTCGCTGGTGACGTCGCACCCGGCCGCAATAAAACGGCTTTGCGGACCAAGCGTGGCGGCAACGGCCGCAGCCGCATCAAGGTCGATGTCGGCAAGCAGGACGATGTCATGGTCGTCGGCGAGCCTGGCGGCGATCGCAGCGCCGATGTCTCCAGCAGCTCCCGTCACGATAGCGACCGATTGCGTCATGCTTCATCCTTCCCTTTGCACGTCCTCAGTCTCCGAGGAGCTGACGGTCGTCGCCATCGCGGTGGGCGACCAATTGTTGCTTGATGCGTCTTAGCGTTGCCGCCGCCTTTGGCTGGATGGCATAGGCGACAAGGCTCGCGATGATGTCGACGGTTGCGATATAGGCGATGCGCGTCGAGGTGGGGCGGAATATATTGTTTCCTTCGGGCAGATCGACCGGCACGACGATCTCGGCCGCCGTTGCCACCGGGCTTGCGGTCTGCGTCAGTGCAATTGTCGTGACTTTGGCTTCGCGCGCCAGCCCGAAAGCGCGAACAAGTTCGGCATTGCGCCCCGAAAAGGACGAACCGATCACCACGTCGCCCGCGCGCGCTGCCGCCGCCATCATCAGCTGCATGCTGTGGTCCGAGCTTGCCGTGATGCGCAGGCCCAGGCGGAAGAGGCGGTTTTGGAACTCGTCGGCGATCATTGAGGAATTGCCACCTGAACCGAAGGCATAAATCATATCCGCCTTGGCGATCCGGTCGGCGGCGCGTCCGATTGAGGCGATGTCAAGCGAGCGGTGCAGGAGGAACAGCGCGTTCTGGGCCTTGGTGATGATGTCCTGCGCCACGTCGGCGGGATCGCTGCTTTTGGACTCGGGCTTCAGATAGCGGACGCCAATATGGGCCGTGCGGGCGAGTTGTACCTTGAAGTCAGAGAAACTTTCGCAGCCGAGCCGGCGGCAGAAGCGCGTAACGGTCGGCGGCGAAACCTCGGCTTTTTCCGCCAGCTCGATGATGGAGGCGTTCACGGCAAATTCGAAATCGTTGACGATGATTTCGGCAATGCGGTTCTCCGATGGAGAGAGGCGACCCTTGTCTTCCTGCAATGTGGAAAAGATATCCAACCGATCCTCCCGGTGATGTCGCCGCTACTGGTCTTTCTTTTTATAGGCGACGCAGTCGATCTCTACCTTGCAATCCACCATCATTGAAGATTGCACGCAGGCGCGTGCCGGGGGATGCTCGCCGAAATACTCCTGATAGACCTTGTTGAAGGTCCAAAAATCGCGGGGGTCGTCGAGCCAGACGCCGACGCGCACGACATCCTCGACGCCGTAGCCGGCCTCTTCGAGGATCGCTAGCACATTGGCAATTGTCTTATGCGTCTGAGCGATGATGTTGCCCTCGACGATCTCGCCGTTTTGCATTGCAACCTGACCGGAAACATAGAGCCAGCCATCGGCTTCGACGGCGCGCGCAAACGGCAGGGACTTGCCGCCGGCGCCGGTTTGAACAGTGCCATAGCGCTTCATGTGCATTCCGGATCCTTGCAAATTATTTTCTTGATAAGTTGACAAGTGACCATAGAAAGCGGAATTTGGCCAGAGAAAAACGCGATTTATGAAAAGAATTTAAATAAGGGCGAGCATGCGCGATCCTTTCAAGAATCCCTTCCCGTCGTCCGACGCAGCCCGGCACTCCATCTGGGAAATGCTCGTTTCGCGCGACATCGAGGCGTTCTTGGCTGGCGATTGGTCGATGGTTGAAAACGACTTCGTGGAAGATGGTTTCATCGGGATCGATGGTCGCAAGCAGTTGAGCCCGGATAAATGGCGGCTTGCCTTTCCGAGCCTTGCCGCCTATCGCGACGAGTGGCTGCGGCAGGCCAGGGCGTTTGCCAAGGAAAGTCTTGCGGAAGACGCCCGCACTGCAATTTTCGCTACGACGACGCTCGAGGATATCGAAATCGAAGGCGGTATGGCGCTGGTGCGCAAGAAGTTCGATGGCGGCATTGCCAAGACCGACGGCAGCCGCGATGTCATGCAGTGGCAGACGCTCTATTACTGCCGGCTTCACGAGGGGCGCTGGAAGATCTCGGGGTTCACCGGCTATCTGCCGAATCCGATGGGTTGAGGCGGTGTCGAAAACATAAAGGCCAATCTCTTGCGCATTTTCACGGCAGCTCTGGCGACCGAGACCAACACCTTCTCACCAATTTGTGTCGACCGGCGGGCTTTCGAGGCTTCGCTTTACGCACCACCGGGACAGCACCCAGAAACGCCGACGCTTTGCACTGCCCCGATCACCGTCGGCAGGCGTGTGGCCGCGGCAAAGGGCTGGGACCTGATTGAAGGGACGGCAACCTGGGCGGATCCGGCCGGGCTCGTCAACCGTTCCACCTATGAAGATTTGCGCGACGAGATACTTGCTCAGCTGCGTGCCGCGATGCCGGTTGACGCGGTCGTCCTCGGGCTGCACGGAGCCATGGTGGCGGCCGGATACGAAGATACCGAAGGCGACATTCTTGCGCGCATCCGCGAGATCGTGGGACCTGATATTCTCGTCTGCGCCGAGCTCGACCCGCACAGCCATCTGACCGCAAAGCGCGTGGCGGCCCTCGACTTTGCCGTCTACTTCAAGGAATTCCCGCACACGGATTTCGTCGAGCGCGCCGAAGATCTGTGGCGCATCGCCGTCGATACGCTTGAAGGCAGGGTAAAACCTGTCGTTTCCGTCTTCGATTGCCGAATGATCGACGTCTTCCCCACGTCGCGCGAACCGATGCGCTCCTTCGTCGACAGGATCATCGAGATCGAAAGGGACGACCCTGAAGTCCTGTCGATTTCCGTTGTTCACGGCTTCATGGTCGGTGACGTTCCCGAAATGGGAACGAAGATGCTGGTGGTGACGGATGACAAGCCGGAAAAGGGAGCAGCGCTTGCCCGCGACCTGGGCCTTGAACTGTTTGGCAAGCGCGGAACTTTCATGGCACCTCAGATAAACGAGAAGGAAGCGGTCGCGCGCGCGCTGGCTGCCACCGCCTGGCCGGTTGTCATCGCCGATATCTGGGACAATCCGGGCGGCGGTACCGCAGGTGATGCAACCGTCATTCTCGAAGAATTGCTGAGCCATGGGGCAACGGATACGGCGATCGGCACGATCTGGGACCCGATGGCTGTGCAGATCTGTTTTGCGGCAGGGGAGGGCGCTGAGATTCCGCTTCGATTCGGTGCGAAATCGGCGCCCGGCACCGGAAATCCGATCGATGGAACAGTGACGGTCGTCAAGCTCGTGAGAGATGCCGAAATGCAGTTCGGCGAGAGCCTCGCACCCTTCGGCGATGCTGCTCATGTGGTTCTCAACGGCCTCGACATCATCTTGAACTCAACGCGTGCCCAGAGCTTTGATGCCAGCCTTTTTACAGTCATGGGCATTGATCCGACCAAGAAGAAGATCCTGGTCATCAAATCTACGAACCACTTCTTCGCGTCGTTTTCGAAGATTGCCACCGAAATCCTCTATTGTTCCGCGGGGACGCCATATCCTAACAATCCGGCCAAGACGCCCTATCGCCGGGCACCGAGAAACATCTGGCCGATGGTGGCCCACCCTCATGGAAATGAACGTGGATCCGCATAGATGCGGGAAAACCGGTTTGCCGCTGTCGCCGAGGTGGACGACGGGATCTGATCTTTCGACGCCGCGGCCGATCGCCGATGAAGACCGAATGACGGTAAACATCAGCCGGGTGCAATCCTACATGGATGCACACGACCTGCATTTGCGTGTGCATTCAAGACGCACAAAGTCCCCAACGCCTGCCGCAGCTCAGGTCGCCGCCCGGGCCATAGGCATCAATTGCCAGAAGGCCTTTCAGCGCATTTCGCCGAAGGCATCAGCGCATTTCGCCGAACGCAAGCCGCTTGGGGTCCTGGTCGAATGCGATACCGGCGGCGGACGCTGCGCGGTGCGATGGCGCGCCTCGTCGTCCTTTAATTGCGGATGAACGGCGCACCTCTAGGCCTGCCGCTTCAGTGTAGGACCCCGCCGGTGGTCTATCAGGTGATCAGGCCGTCAGATCGATGACGATACGGCCGTCGATCTTGCCCTGTTCCGTGCGATGGAAAATGGCGTTGATGTTTTCGAGCTTGTCCCAAGCGAAATGGGCCGAAACCTTGCCGTCGCCTGCAAAGGCCAATGCCTCCTCCAGGTCCTGCCGTGTGCCGACGATGGAACCGCGTACCGTGATGCGCTTGCACGCCATTATCCGCGTTCCTTGAGACCATTCTTTAGCGTGCGCCAGAAGATCGGTGAGACCTCCATAGGACGGGCATGACGTCGCAATGAAAACGCCTACAGATGCTACGCGACTGCGACTTGAAGGGCGTCTGCGGGTAAATGACGTGGGTATCGGGGACTTAGGTCTCAAGTGAAGGGAGCGATCAGACCAAGGTCCGACGTCCTGTCGCCAAGGAGCTGCTACAGTGCGTTTACAGGCAAGGCGCGCTGCCGCCACTGTTACGTCGGGGAGGCTCATGTCCCACGATATCATCACCGAAATTCGCGATGCGCGGAAAGAACTGTTGAGCCTGTCAATCAAAGATCGCGAGCGTCTGGTTCGCCGGATTGTGGACGAATTGCATGCGGTGCGAAGCAGCAACTTTTCCAACAGCCCGCTTTCCAACAGCACGGGCCTCGGCGACCTCGTCGCACGCACCTACGACACGATCCCGGAGATAGCGCGGATGGATGACAAGAATTTTGGAATGGTCCTCGACCAGTTCGCTGAACTGCTCGAGACGATTACGAGCATCGTTCGCCTGCCGACGGCTGTGCTGCACTAAGGCGAAGTGTGTTAGGGCAGCCGATGACGGGAACGTGGTTTTCACAAGGGGCGCGCGCTTCGAGAGTGGCTCGACCCGACGACGCCCGTCGTCTCGTCATCGCTCTCGGCACTGCTTTTGAGAGCAGACCGCATCTTCAGCAACATCACTAGCAGTTGCTCGCGCTCTCCAAGAGTGAGCGGGCCCAGCATGGTGGCGGAGAGTGCAGTCCGTCTCGCGCTTATCTGTCGAAACAGGTCATCTCCGGCATTGGTCAACGTCAGCAATGACAACCGGCGATCCCGCGTTGAGCGTTCGCGTCTGACAAGTCCCAGCGTTTCCAGCTCGGCGACAATCCTCGTTATTTGGGCCTTGTCGCGCCCGGAAAGCTGCGCCAACGCGAGCGTTCCGATACCGCTGTTGCGGCCGACAATGGCCACGACCTCGCTCTGAAACGGCGTCGGCTCTTCGCCGTCGATGGCCGCCGCGCGCAGTTGCATCCGGAATCGCCTGGAAATTTCGCTCAGCAGGTTGGTGATTTCTTCGCTCATAAAGCAGGGAATGTCGGAAAAGGTTGACAATGTCAATCGTTCGTAAGTAGGTGACTTTGTCAACCTATTTCGCGAACGGAGACTCGGCCTTGCCGCACACATACCATCTGACGCTCAAGCATCTTTCCGGCCAGCGAGAAAATCCCGTCGGAGAAACAGTGTACGAATCCAAATTCAACACCCACGACGACCTGACGAAGATCACAAAGAAGGAAAGGCGCAACGAGGGTCCCGAAGCCGAAGTCTTTGAATTCTGCGCCGGTCTCAAGCTCCTCATCGAGGTCACCATGAAGCATTGCGGCAATCCGAAATTCGCAGAATGTTTTCCCCATCTCGATACCTTCATCCTTGGCATTAAGGTGTCAGTCGGTACGGAGTGTGCGTGACATGGAACAGGTGACACGCATCATGCACCGTCGGGCCGATCCCGGCCGGGAGAAAGACTATGAGGAACTCGCAAGGGGCATGCTCGAGGCCTGCTCGCGCGCCAAGGGTTATCTGTTCTCCACGCTCATCCCTCCACGTGTCGAGGGCGAGGAGTTCCATGTCGTTCAGACCTTCGCGTCGCAGGCTGATCTTGATGCCTGGCGGCAGTCCCGGGCTGCCCATGAATGGCACGAACGCATCAACGAGGTCTGCGCACACACTCCAGAATACCGGACATTCAACACGGCCGATCTTTGGTTCTCGACGACGGGACTGACGGTTAACAACCAGCCGCCGCGCTGGCGCATGGCGATCGTGATCTGGATGGGCATCTTTCCCATCGCATCCTTCTACATATGGTTCCTGTTCCCCGTTCTGGAACCGGTGCCGTTCATCCCGCGCATGGTGATCTTTACAGCCTTGATCGTAATCACGATGTTTTTCGGCGCGTTGCCGTATCTACTTCGCTGGATGGGATGGTTCTTGCACAAGTAGAGCGGGCTAAATCGATCGCCTTTTCCCGTAACAGCGAACGAGCGTCAACAAGGTTTCTCTCGTCCCCCGGCCGGCTTTGCCGCCGGGGGACGTCGGTGCCGTTCAGGCGATGATGTAGACGATCTTGAACGTCGATGGTTCGACGATGACGATCCTGCCATCTGCCAGTATGAAGAAGCGGTAGCCTTCGTATTGCGGGACGATCTTGACGATCCGCGGCGGCAGCGGCTCAAGTCGGATCGTCTTTGGTATGGCTGTGCCAACCTCAACAGTGAAGTCGACCTCGCGAACCGGCTCGACATTGACTTCCTTCACGACCTGCTGGATTTCGGTCTTCTGTTCGACAGAGATATTGACATCGGTCTCAGTGGTCGTGGAAGTGGATTGGCCGGACGTTTCCGTCGACGGGCTTGCCCCCGTCGTGCCAGTCTCGCCCGATCCAGTGGCGTCGGACGGCTTGTCGGATGGGGCTTTTCCATCAGGCGAAGTTGTTTCGCCGGAGCTCTGAGTCGAGCTCTTTCCGCTTTCGCTTTCGGTTGCAGGCGCCTGCTGCGAAGTGGATCCCTCGGCAGGTTTCGTTGTGTCTTGCTGTTGAGTGGCAGGCTTATCAGTGCTTTGTGAAGCCGAGCCGGACGTTCCCGTTCCTCCGCTATCGGGTTGCTCGGTTGTGGCGTTGCCCGATCCTCCGGACGGGGCTTCTTGACCCGAGCCAGTGCTTGGCGCTTCTGTGCCTGACGGCTGCTGCGATGTTCCGGATTGCGGCTGTTCGCCTTGCGGCGCGCCTTTCTTGGGCAATATCGGGGTGGCATCCTGCGCGGCTGTTGAAATCAGACCAATTGGCGAAGCGCCAAGCGCGAGCGAGGCGAGCAGGGCAGGTAGGATCTTGCGGTTCATAGCTTTAACTCCCAGCCGAGGCCGCGCTCCGCCTCAGGGCAGCGCAGCACGGCGTCCTTGTGGTGTCTAGTTGGTTTTGAGTCTGCAGGTTGGATGCGCATGCGGGTCCAACCTTGTCGTCAGTTAACGATCTGTATGACCTTCCGCGAGGAGGGCTCCACAATCACACGCTGGTCGTTGACCACCGTATAGGCGTATTTAGGATCATCGGGCACCGGCGTGATTGCGACGGCCTCAGGCAGAGGTTGCCCGACGACGACCTTCTCCTTGATGACGACGGTGTCTGCCGGAGGAGGCGCTTCACGCACATAGGTCACAACCTTCGGCGGCGGCGGATCGAGCAGCGTCCCGACGACCGCACCTGCTGCGCCACCGACTGCGGCGCCGGCCGGACCGCCGACGATTGCGCCTGTGGCTGCACCGCCGACCGCGCCGTTAACCGTCGAAGACCCTGCAAGGGCAGCACCCGACATGAGGGCGATCGCGGTGGTAGAGATGAAGATTTTGCTAAACATTTTCTTCTCCATTTCCATGGCTGTCTTGGCAGCCTCACAGGGGAGCAAACGACCGCACCCAGCAGCAGTTCCCTCCCTCAGACCATTGGCCCGAAGCACTCAAGACTTTGGTCCGATTGGGTTTATTCAGGGCAGCTGGCTGCTCTCCAGGGATTTAGCGACGAACCCCTTTTGGTGGAAGGACAGGCAAGTAATGCTTTCAGGCAACGATGATCATGATGGCGAGGGCATTGAGACGTTTGAGCGAAAGCTTTCGGGTGAGTTGCGGCAGGCGTTGTCCAGATACCTCCGGGCCACCGTCGTCGTTTCCACGCCGTTGCTCTACAAGGCCATGCAATTGATCGGAACAGTCTTTATTGATGTCAGACTGGCTTGGCAGCAGCCAGCCGTTGTAGGCGCAATTCGATCCTGGTAAGCCAGAGCCCTGCGTGCCGCCAGGTGCCGCCTTTCAGCACAAGAGATGCATGATCGCCGAACATCGACCGAGCGAGCGCCGATCTACTCGTCGATGACCACCTGTTCCAGACCACCGTCTACAGGTCTATAAGGGCGATTCCGAGGTCTTCGCGCTTTCTGCGGCGGAAGCCGGCTGCGCCTTCGCGTATGATGATCTCCAGTGTAGGATGAACCGCGCCCTTGATAAGATGGCCGCCTCGGGTGGCTCCGTCTGGCAGGCCGAGGACGACATGCATATGCAGGCTGGCCTTGCCGTCGTCGCCGGTAGCAATGTCGCCAATGGCACTTAGGACCTCGGTCTGTTCCTCAACCGGGATTTCCTTATAATTCTTCGTCGCGAACTCGAAGAAGCCGAGCGTGGCGCTACTGAAGGCTCCGATAGCGGTTAGCGACGCGCCGCCGATCTTTTGCTCTTCGGCAAAGCGCGTTATTGCTTCGAAGGCCTCTTCGCCATCCTCGAGGACGAGCACAAAGTTTCGCTCGCGCCATGGATCACTTTCGGCAAGTTCCTTGCTCTTCATTTGCATTCTCCTCGGACGAATGAGATTTCCGTCGATGTCGTCGGCGTCATCGACGAGCGGATGCAGCTGCCAAAATCGGCAAGGAGTCGCGACGCCTTTAGCCGTTGCCGCCCATGCCGATATTCCCGCAGTGAGCGTCAAGCGGCCAGCTCAAAAAATGTGGGGGAGACGGCACAAACGTCCGGCTCCCTGTGTAGCATCGATCTGCGCCGACAGCGTCAAGAGCCCGAATTTATCGGCTGCGCGGGAAGGTCTGCCCCTGACGCAGCCCGCCCAGGTCCTGGCTCTGACGAAGTTCGCGCTCGGCAGGATCCTGCCCCTCGGCAACCGTTTGCTGATGACCGGTCGGCAGGATGTCGCTGTCCAGATGTTCGTCCACGGGAACTTCCTCATCGAGCTTATAGGCGCGCACGCGCGAAGGCGTCGATCCGCCGCCTCTCATGTACCGACCTGCGCTCGTGCGAGACCTTGCGGCGGCGTCGGGTTCGAACACATCGTCGCGAGAGCCGAAGGCCGCCTGGTCGCGGTCGGCATCTCCCAGCTCGTTCCGATTCGGCTGCATGACGTCCCAGCCCTCGCTGCGCCAAAGGTCGGCGCGCTCGTCCATGTCGATTGCTCCTTCATCGTCGAGTATGTCGTGGGCCGTCTCGTATGTGGCCTCGTCCACCGAAGCGGACACCAGGAAGCCACCGCGGCGAAGTCCTTCGGCATAAACGGCACGGTCCTCGTCCGGAAGAAGCCAGCCTTCAAGTCGATACCAGAACCGTCCGCGATCGTAGCCTTCGACTGTGGTCTTTTCGGCATCGGCTTCGTAGCCCGGCATCAGCCGGACGTCGGTGACGCCTGCTTCTTTCAGGCGCTCGACGGCATCCTCCGCTTCGCTTTGAGAGTCAAAGAACGCTGTCAGGACGCTTTTTGCTAGCTCGCCCGAGACCGGGGGGGCGCTATCGTTATAAAGATTGCTCATATGATCCTCCGATTTGCTGCTCGTCCTGCCAACGATCGGAGCCCGAAAAATGTTCCGGGCGGCGCAGCCCAAGCCATGCCCTACGTGCCTATTTCCTTCACTCTTCGAAGCCTGAAGAAATACCGACGTGGGTCCTCGCGCACGCACATCATCCCTACCAGGTCGCCATGGCCTGCAAGCCGGAAGTGGTCCACGATGGGCTGCTTGTCATAGATCATTGCCGCGCTCTCGACCTGTACGAGTGTTCGGAGCGTTATCGAGGCCGTTGTATCTTTTGCACGCAACGACTCCTGAAGATGCAGAAACAGGATCCTTGCAAGAGCCGTTCGTCCCAACGGTGCCGCCTTGATGGCGAGCCCGATGGGGATATAGCTGGGATCGATCGCCACAAGCCTTCCAGACCGCCGTTGGAAGAGCAAAGCATCCGCTCGCATGTCGGCATAAAAGCGCTTTCCGAACCAGTGCAAATTTTCGAGGACGCCATCCAGGGGATGACCGGAGGGGATGCCAACGCCTTTCCAAAGCCCGATCATGTGCCTTGGTTGGACAGGCTCCAGTGACTGCAACCAGGAAGCCATCTCCTTTTGCTGGTCGCCTCGCATGGAATCTCGTTGTCGGACGTTCATCTCGATCAAAATTAGAACAAGGTTCGGAATTTCAACATTCATGGATATCACGCGTCATGACGGATCGCCAAGAAAATGGCGCAACCAGTGGGCGTCATTCGTCCGCCTGATTGCGCAGCAGCTCTTCAATTTGTCGGGTGACCTTTCCGGGTTAGCTGATCGCGATCATCGGCGGTCGGTTAAGCCTACCGCCCGGGAGCTATGAATAGGCGACATTCGAATGCCTCGCGACGTTTCGCCAAAAGAATGCGCATCATCAATCGAAGGAACGACGCCATGCAGTGGTTCTGATGCATTAGGCAATGGCGAAAATTCGCCGATCACCCTGATGCTGCAGATTTTCTGGCCGGGGCGCAATTTTCGAACGCCCATCTCGCCAAGCCGGATGGTCTCCTCTTTCAGTGCTTCGTTCTGTGCATGCCGTCAGTTGCCGACCCTCTTTCATCGACACACTTCCAAGAACCGTCTTTATTCTTCTTCCATTTACTTCCTTCTTCGAGAGCGGCCATAAGTTTCACTACCAGTTCTGGATCGTCACCTTCTGGGACCATGCCAACCCTCATTTCGAATTTCGGTTTCTCCGAAATATCAACCCAGAACTTGTGCCCCTCGAACTCAAGGACAGTTTGGCCCGCTGGCAGTTTCGTTATCAGAGACACGAGTGTTTCCTCCCTTTCATTTAAGGCGTCGCTAATACTGCCATAAATTCGCCAGTTGGAGGAGTCTGACCTTCTTGTACAAGAAGCCCCGAACTGCCGGAATGGGGAATTCGTCCGCGCTTGTCGCATGAGCTGATCCGACTAAATCTTCGGATCTCCATCATCTATCCGAGAACGGTCTGCCAAGCATTTGCGCGAGGCGCTATTCCTTTGCCGCGGCATCCAAGCGGGATTTGCGTGTACCAACGAGCAATATCAGAAGGACTTGCCACCTGGTCCGACTTCGCAAATGCGCTCACATCGACTCATCAGAGAGTGCGACCAATGTTGATCAGGTCAACAAAGCATGCAGTGCGATGGCGGCAACGAAGGTGACAACGACGAGCCAGGCGATCTGTGTGGCTTGGCGATTGGCTTTTTGGAACACGCGAAAGCGTGCCCCTCGCTTCGGGCGAGGGCGATGTTGCCGAACGGGAGCGGCGCTGGTGCGAACGCTCTTCTTCTTTCCTGACGTCTTGGCCTCCCTTGAAACAATCACGGCAAATGCTCCTAATGCCGCAGAAGACGCGTAGGTTCCGAAGACGACGATCTCGGCCGCCGATCTTGCAGGATCATCCATGAAGCCAAACGCTTCCTTGATTGAACAGATCGCCGTGGCAAACTCTCCCGCTTCGCCTGGAAAGCAGCATGGAAGACGCCTGTTGAGTCAGATCAAGGGCTGAAGGCTGACGGGACCTGCCGACTAAAGGCAGCATCTGCGGGCTGGAAACTAAAAAATACGCCGCAGGCAGCTCAGGCTTTTATGCCGTGGCGAAACCCCGGATTGATGTGCCCATCTGGCGCTTACCAGACGGGCATTATCGATTAACGCGTTGCAAGCAATTCCCGAAGTTGATGGGGTTTATCGACGCCAAACTCAAACCACATCACCAACTCCCTTGCCGCCTCTTGGGCCTCCAAGTTCAAAATGTCGTAGTGGCGACTGTCGCACCATTCCTTGAGCAAACCGTCCAGCATGTCTAGATCGTTTGAAGTCAGAACGCGTTTCTTCAAGGCCACTTTGTGTGACATTCTATTTCCTCCCAAAAATACTACTTTTACCTGCTGTTGACCCCAGCGAGTATGACTGTAGTCTAATGTTTCTTTCTCGAAAATACACTTCGGCATACTTTAACGTTTTGACGCTGTAACTGTCTGTTTGGGCCCAGAAATTTTTACTGGGCGCCATGACGGCCGACTGAGAAGCATTGATGCATCCCAGCCTTTTCGAGACCGAGCGGCCCCGGCTTTACATTGCTTTACATTTATCGAGAAAACTCGAAACACTGCCCTGTTAGCGTTCCTTCACTGCAGCAGGTGCTGCGGAGTGAAGGGAGACTAACGATGGAAAATGAGGACAAGAACCTGGCGGACCTGACTTTCAGCGAGCCAGCCTCGAAAGGATGGGGGCGGCGCGCCGCGATTGGCGGCCTGGTAGCCGTCGCTGTCGTGGGCGCGGCCGGTTTTGCAGCCGCGCGGAGCGATGTTTTCGGCTTCGGCATGGGCGGCCACATGATGCAAGCACATATGGGAGGTGGCGGCTTTATGGAACACCGACTAGGCTCCGTGCTTGACGAACTCGATGCGACATCCGAGCAGGAAGACAAGCTTTGGGAGATCATCGACAAGGCTCGCGATGAGATCGGGCCGGTTTTCCGGGACTTCCGCGAGACGCGTGCGCAGGTTATCGAACTCCTTGGGGCTCCGACTATAGACCGGGCCGCGGCCGAGAAGCTGCGCAGCGAGCGTATTGCGGCCATCGACGAGGCCTCGCGCAAGATGACGACTGCTCTGCTCGACGCCGCTGCAGTTTTGACGCCGGAACAACGCGTTAAGCTCGTCGAGCATTTGAAAGAGCGCAGGGGCCACGGCCGGTGGTAAGGCTAAGTGGGCCGAGCGATTGAACGGAGGGCAGATAATGGCGGAACGGGTCTTGATTGTTGACGACGATACGCGCCTCTCCGCCATGCTCGCCGACTATCTCTCCGGCAACGGTTACACCGTCCACGCCGCGGCGACGGCCGCGGCGGGCCTCACCGACCTTGGCCGCCGGATGCCGGACGTCGTGATCCTCGATGTCATGCTGCCGGACCTTGACGGCTTCGAGACGTGCCGGCGCATGCGCGCGGTTTCGGACGTGCCGATCTTGATGCTCACGGCCAAGGGTGAAGAGACAGATCGTATCGTCGGGCTGGAGCTTGGAGCCGACGACTACCTGCCCAAGCCTTTCAATCCGCGCGAATTGCTGGCGCGTCTGAAGGCGATCCTGCGCCGCCGAAACGGGAGCGCAGCGGTTTCACGCGTCCTGCGCTTCGGACGGCTGGAGATCGATCCGGGATCCCGCTCGGTCAGGATCGACGGCGACGAATGTGTCCTGACCAGCTACCAGTTCGACCTGCTTGTGGCGTTGGCCGAAAATGCCGGGCGCACGCTGTCGCGCGAACGGTTGATGGACACGGTCAAGGGAGAGGAGTTGGAGGCGTTCGACCGCTCGATCGACGTCCATATATCGCGCATCAGGGCGGCGATCGAAATCGATCCCAAGCATCCAAGACGCATCATAACCGTGCGCGGCGCCGGCTATGTCTTCGCCCGTTTCCAGGACGAAGAGAGATAGCGATGCGCAGCCGGCTGTTCCTAAAAATCTATCTGACGCTGCTCGCGAGCCTTGCAGCGGTCGCGCTTGCCAGTGCGGCCTTCGTGTGGCTGGGACAGGGAGAGGAGGAGTCCAGCTGGCAGAGCCAACGCGCGCGGTTCGTCGCCGCACTTATTCCGCCCGAGATGGACCTGCAGTCGACCGAGGCGATGTTGGAGAAGTTCTCACGCGCATTCGACGCCGACATAGCACTTTACGATCCGCGCGGCAGGCTGATCGCGAATGCCGGCCAGGCATTTCCGCGCGACGTTCTCGAGGGGCGCTGGCGCCACGGCAGAGGCAGCTTTCACACAATGATGACCGAATTGCCCGACGGTCGCACGGTGGCGGCGCGCATGGCGCGGCCTTTGCGACCGCCCGGACGCAATCCGCTAGCCTATCTGGTGTTGATCGCTGGCGTCATTGGGCTCGCCGCCTACCCGGTGGTACGCCACCTGACCAGCCGATTGGAGCGGTTGCGCAGGGGCGTGGATGCCTGGGGGAGGGGCGACTTCGTGGCGCGTGTACCCGCAGACGGCAGCGATGAGGTCGCGGCGGTCGCGAAGAGCTTCAACAAGGCGGCTGATCATGTCGAGCGGCTAATCAAGTCAAACCGCGCTCTGCTTGCCAATGCCAGTCACGAATTGCGCTCGCCGCTTGCCCGCCTTCGCATGGCGCTCGATCTCTATGAGCAGGCGCCGGACGAGAACCGCAAGGATGAGATCGTGCGCAACCTCGCCGAACTGGACACGCTCGTCGAGGAGATCCTGCTGGCGAGCAGGCTCGACCATATCGAAAGGCTAGATGCGCTTGAGGTGATCGACCTCTTGGCTCTGGTCTCGGAAGAAGGCGCGCGCCACGGCATCGAGGTCTTTGGCACGCCCGCGACTGTCATAGGTGATGCGCGCCTGCTCGGCAGACTCGTGCGTAATCTTATGCAGAACGCGTTGCGCCACGGCGTTTCTCCTGTAACGGCCAGTGTTGAGCTGTTAGACGGTACGGTGGAACTGAGGATCCGCGACCAGGGCCCGGGCATACCCGACGGCGAGAGCGCCCGTGTTTTCGAACCATTTTACCGCCCCCCGGGGCGAAGCGAGGCCACGGGCGGCTGGGGCCTGGGGTTGGCGCTGGTGCGCCAGATCGCCGAGCGCCATGGCGGTGCAGTCCGCTATGTTTCCCCCTCGGATGGCGGCGCCTGCTTCGTCGTCACACTTCCAGCGCATCGGGCCGCCCAAAAGGTCAGCTGACTGCCGCGTGGGCGCCACAGCAGCAGACTTTGAGCGCCGGCATAACGGCCTCACACACCGTCCTTGACGCGCTCCCACGCATTTTTCAGATGCCGCCCAAGCGCCTCTGACAATGCCGGCTTGTTGCGCTGTTCCAGGGCGAGGATCATCTCTTCGTGCTCGGCAACTGCGGCAGCCCATTTCTCAGGGCCTTCGTGGCCGACGAAACGGATGCGCTTCAGCCTCGTTTGCAACGTCGTATGCATGTTCGAGAGCGTTGCATTATGCGCCATCTGGACGATTGCCGTATGGATTGCCTGGTTGAGCTTGTAGTAGTTCAGCCGGTCGCCCGACCTGTATTTGTCCAGCATTTCATCATGAAGGGCGCGAACATGTGCGATCTCCTCGGCGGAGCCGACCTCGCATGCGAGCCGCCCGGCTAGCTCCTCCATTGATTGCAACACTGTCAGCATGTCTTCGACATCCTTGGGGCTGAATCGCTTCACGACTGCTCCGCGACTGGGGACGAGTTCGACAAGGCCTTCGCTCGCCAGATACTTTATCGCCTCACGCAACGGCGTTCTTGAAACGCCAAGCTGCTCACCGAGCTGGCCTTCATGGATGCGGCTTCCCGGTGCGAGATTACCCTCGATGATCATGTCGCGCAGGTGGTTCACAAGCGTGTCGTGCAAGGCTGTCCGTTGCAGCGGCGCAACGCTGCTGACATCACCCGCATCCACCTTGACTGAGTTCATCCGAGCCACCTTGATTCTCCATATGAGGGTGCTGAAGCCACCTAATGACTCCGCAGTGATCAAGTCAACGAAATATTCTGCATACAGCATGCAGAGCTCTTGATATTGAGTGCCGAACCGGTGTATCTGCTTCTTCGAGGAGAAACATGTGGAGAGGTTCATGATCAAAGACGGCGCCACCGAAACGCGTCCAGTAATCGCCCTTGCGATGGGTGATCCGGCCGGCATCAGTCCCGAACTCACCGCGCGCATCATTGCGCTTCCGGAAATTCGCGAGGCGGCGCACCTTGTCGTGATCGGCGACCGCCGTATTCTCGAGGACGGAGCCAAGCAAGCGGGGCTCGATTTGAGCCTTGCCAGCGCGCCGCTCGACAGTTTCGAGCAGGCGGGTAAGGATCGCCACGTCTTCATCGACCTTGCTCATCTCAATCCCGCCGACGTGGTACGCGGCGAGGCGACACTTGCAGGCGGCATTTTCGCCACATCGAACTTCCGCACTGCATTAAAGCTTGCTGACAGCGGCCGGGCGCACGCCGTCTGCTTTACCCCCTTCAACAAGAAGGCGATGCGTTACGCTTATTCGGGCTACGACGACGAAATCCGTTTCGTTGCCGACGTCATCGGTTTCACTGGCAAGGCGCGTGAATTCAATGTTCTCGAGCGCGTCTGGAACGCACGCGTGACTTCGCACATACCTCTCGCCGAGGTTGCGTCAGCTCTGTCGGTGGAGGGGATTGTCGCCGAGCTGGCGCTGACGCAGGCATGCCTGAAAAGCGCCGGTCACGAAAATCCGAGAATCATCGTCGCGGGCCTCAACCCGCATGCTGGTGACGGCGGCAACTTCGGGATGGAAGAGATTGAGATCATCGAGCCGGCCGTGGCAGCCGCGCAAAAGGCTGGCCTCGACGTCGCGGGCCCGTTCCCTGCCGATACCGTCTTTCTGCGCGCACTCAAGGAAGAGTTCCACGCCGTCCTGACCATGTATCACGATCAGGGTCAGATCGCGATGAAACTGATCGGTTTCGACAAAGGGGTGACAATGATAGGGGGCCTGCCGTTCCCGCTGTGCACGCCGGCCCATGGCACGGCCTATGACATTGCTGGAAAGGGCATCGCCGATGTAGGCGCCAGCCGCGAGGCGCTGCTTCTGGCGGCGCGCATGGCCAGGAGGGCTGCAGCACTGTCTGCTGCGGCCTGACTTCAGAAATCTGCAGCATCGCCCGGCACGGAGGAGGGTTCGTGCCGGATGAGTACAAAGGAGGAGTAATGATGAAGAAGCCTTTTTCCATTGCATGCACTATCCTGGCGGCGCTAAGCACGGCTACTCAGGCATTCGCATTCGAGCCGAACCGCCCGGTCGAGTTCGTCGTCGCCTCGGGTGCCGGCGGCGGCACTGACAATTTCGCTCGCACCATCCAGTCCATCATTACGAAGTACAAGTTGATGGATCAGTCGATGGTCGTCCTGAACAAGGGTGGCGGCAGCGGCGCGGAAGCGTTTCTCTATGCAAGGCAGAACAAGGGCGACGCAAACAAGCTCTATTTCGGAACGAACAACGCCTATCTGCTGCCCCATGTAGCGAAGATGGCCTACTCGACCGAGGATCTGACGCCCGTTGCAGCTCTTGCGTTTGACGAATTCCTGATCTGGGTAAAGTCCGATTCCCCATATGGGAAGCCTACGGACCTTGTTGAGGCGGCCAAGGCAAAGCCTGGAACGATTGCCTTTGCCGGCAGCCAGTCCAAGGATACGGACGAGACGCTTGTCGCCCTGATTGAACAGCAGACCGGCGCGAGTTTCAAATACGTGCCGTTCAACGGCGGCGGCGAAGTCGGCGTGCAACTGGCCGGTGGTCACGTGGCTGCAAACGTCAACAACCCGAACGAGAATGTCGGCCAGTGGCAGGCCGGTGCCGTGAAACCTCTCTGTGTCTTCTCGTCCACGCAAATGGCAAGAAGCGAGCCGATCCATGACGGCAAGGGCTGGCAGGATATTCCGACCTGCATCGAGGCTGGGATTCCGATTAAATCCTACAAGATGCCGCGCACTGTCTGGACTGCAGCCGATGTTCCGGAGGATGCACTCGCCTACTACACCGAGGTCCTTCGCAAGGTGAGCGAAACCTCCGAATGGAAAGAGTATGTGCGCAAGACGTCGCAGACCGGTGATTTCCTGACCGGCAAGGCGCTCGGCGACTTCATCGCGACCAGCGAGACGAATGCCGTCAAGGTCTTCAAGACCGAAGGCTGGCTCGTCCAGTGAGAGGATCGGTCCGGCGGGCGCCGCCGGACCGGTTCTTTCTCATAGGGAGGATAGCAAATGCACATTAGACGCATCCACATGGAGCTGGTTGCCGCAACACTGACCGCAGGGATCGGACTTCTTGCTGCGACGGGCTCGCTCGATCTTGGAGTGGGTTGGGAAAGCTCTGGTCCGCAACCTGGCTATTTTCCCTTTTATGTCGGGCTGATCGTGCTCCTGGCGAGCGTCGCCTCCGCCGCGCAGACGCTTCTTGCGCTCCGACGACACGGACAAAAGCGCCAAGAGATCTTCCTGGAGGCCGAACAGGTCAGACGTCTGGCCTCGTTTTTCTTGCCGATGGCGATCTTCGTGGTCGTTGCCATCCAGCTTGGGCTTTACGTCGGCAGCGCGCTCTATCTCTTCTACGTCGCGTGGAGACAGGGCAGATATCATCCCTTTGCAGCCGTTTTTCTTGGCCTGGGATTTGCGGTGGCACTTTATCTAATTTTCGAGATCGTCTTCCAGATCCCGCTGCACAAAGGCCCGCTCGAAAACATGTTCGGCGTTTACTGAACGACAGGGAGGCTTGGATGGGAAATTTTGGGCTGCTGCTGGACGGATTCCAGATCGCTTTGACGCCCTACCACATCATGCTCATGGTGGTGGGCGTGATGCTTGGCTTGATCGTCGGCGTACTGCCGGGCCTTGGCGCGCCGAATGGCGTGTCGTTGCTCATTCCGCTGACGTTCTCGATGGATCCGGTGTCGGCCATCATCCTGCTCGCGTCGATGTACTGGGGTGCCCTCTTCGGGGGGTCGACGACCTCCATCCTCTTCAACATTCCCGGTGAGCCGAGTTCGGTCGCCACGACGTTTGATGGCTATCCGATGGCCCGCGCAGGCCAGCCCACGCGCGCGCTGACACTTGCCTTCATGTCGGCGGGCATCGGTGCGCTTGCCGGGGTTGTTGTCATTACGCTGCTGTCTTCGTGGGCAGCTGGCTTCGCCTTGCGATTCGGCGCACCGGAATATTTCGCCGTCTATTTCCTTGCCTTCTGCGCTTTCGTCGGGATGGGCAGCGCTGCTCCGTTGAAAACGGTGGTTTCGTTGGGACTTGGTCTTCTCTTCTCGACAGTTGGCATGGATACCGTCACCGGATCGCTTCGTCTGACATTCGGGCTCGACGTGCTCATTGGCGGCATCAGCTTCCTTGTGGTCGTCATCGGACTTTTCGGGATTGGCGAAATCCTCGCGACGGTCCAGGACGGCCACAAATTTCGCGGCCTCTCGTCAAGGATCGATCTGCGCGACGTGCTCCGCACTATCGCTGAACTGCCCAGATACCTCACCACAGTCATCCGCTCCTGCGCGGTCGGGATCTGGATGGGGATTACTCCGGGGGGGCCAACTGCGGCGTCATTCATGAGCTATGGCATCGCACGGCAGTGCTCCAAGCCGGGCCAGGCCTTTGGCAGCGGGCGGGCCGAAGGGATCGTTGCGCCAGAAACGGCCGATCATTCGGCGGGAACTTGCGCGATGCTGCCAATGCTGGCGCTCGGCTTGCCGAGTTCGGCGACTGCTGCCGTAATGATGGGAGGACTGATGATCTGGGGCCTCACGCCTGGACCGATGCTCTTCACAACGAAGCCCGATTTCGTCTGGGGCTTGATCGCCAGCATGTACGTGTCGAACATCGTCGGCGTAATTTTAGTCCTTGCCACGGTACCGATGTTTGCAGCGCTCCTGCGCATTCCGTTTTCGATCATCGGGCCAGTCATCGTCGCGATCTGCTTCGTGGGCGCTTATACCGTCTCCAGCGAGACGTTCGACCTTTGGCTGGTGCTCGTCTTCGGCGTCCTAGGCTTCGTCTTCAACAAGCTTGAATTCCCCATTGCCCCGCTGGTGCTTGCCATGGTGCTTGGCCATAAGGCTGAAAATGCCTTCCATCAATCGATGATCATCTCGGACGGCTCCCTTGGCGTCTTCTTCTCTAATCCGCTTGTCGGGACCATTACCACGCTGGCGCTGGCGCTCGTCGTCATTCCCCAGGCCGTCAAACTGCTCTCCCGGTTGCGGCGACGGGGTGCGGCAGGCTCGGCCCACTAGGGCCGGCCGCCGCTATTTCTTACGAGGTTGGAGTGATCATGAACTACCATAGCTACTTTGCCAAAGGCGCCGCCCCCGTTGAATGCTGCATCGTCGGCACCGGCGCCTTCGGGCGCAGCTTCCTTGCCCAGAGCCGCAGAACGCCGCTCGTCAGCACGCGTGTCGCGGTCGATCTTTCCTCGAAAACTGCAGTGGCTGCACTCCATTCGATCGGGGTACCTGCCGATGAAATCGCCCTTTGCCGGACAAAAGAGGAGGCCGCGGCTGCCTGGGCCGAGCATCTGTTCATCGCGACGGACAACCTTGAGACAGTGCTTGGTCTGCCGTTTAGCGTGGTTGTCGAGGCGACTGGCCATCCCGAAGCCGGCGCGCGGCATGCGCGCCTTGCCATCGATGCTAGCAAGCATGTGGCGCTCGTTTCAAAGGAGGTCGACAGCGTGGTAGGCCCTGGTCTCGCTGCGCGGGCACGCCGCAACAATGTGCTGGTAACCCCTGTCGATGGCGACCAGCCAAGCCTTCTCATGGGGCTCATCAGCTGGGCCCAGGTTCTCGGTCTGAACATCATCGCTGCCGGCAAATCCAGCGAATACGACTTCGTCTATGATCCGGCCGAAAACGTCCTGACCTGCAACGGCACGTCGGTCTGCGTGCCGGAGTTTGCCGCTTGGCTCGAGCTGGGTGACCTGGCTGCCGCAGATGTTGCCGCGGGCAGGGCGCAAGCAGCCGCAGCGCTGCCCCAGAGGGCGGTGCCCGACCTTTGCGAACTGACCCTTGTTGCCAATGCGACCGGCTTCACAGTGGATCGGCTGGACCTGCACGCCCCCATCGCTCGGATCGGCGAAGTGGCAGACTTCTTCTCTCCGGTGGAGGAGGGTGGCCTGCTCACTCGCAAGACAAGTCTTGACGTGTTTCATTGCCTTCGGCGCCCTGGCGAAGTCAGCTTCGCCGGTGGCGTCTTCGTTACCGTCGAATGCAACGATGCACAGACATGGGCCATGCTTGCTGAAAAGGGGCACGTGGTCAGCAGGTCGGGGCGCACCGCAATGCTCTACCTGCCACGCCACCTCCTGGGCATCGAGGCGGCAAGCAGCATCCTGGAGGTTGGTCTCAAGGGCGTGTCGAGCGGGGCCGAGGAGCCGAAGCCGGTCATTGACCTCGTCGCGCATGCCGATGCCGACCTGCCCGCGGGGACGCTGCTTGCGGCAAGCGGCCACCATCATTCGATTACCAACGTTTCCGGCAGGATGGTGCCGGCGCAGGCGATGTCGGCCGAAAGCCCGGTGCCTTTTTATCTCGCCGCCAACCGCAGGCTATCTCGACCGGTATCGGGGGGAAACGTGATCTTATGTGGTGACGTCGAAATCGATGCAAGTTCCGAGCTGTGGAGGCTGCGACAGGAGCAAGACCGCATATTTTCGAATGGCAACGTCGCCGCCGGCCTGGGATAAAAAGCCCACCTATTCTCCTATCTCAGCAGGCGATTTTGCCTGCCATTGAAAGACGCGCAGGATACGAATCCTTCGCATCGCATTGACCCTAAGGTTTCCGCGTGCAACTGAAAATCTCTACCGGCGTCGGCCTCACGAGGTGCAGACCGACACGCCACCTCGATGATTTCATCAGGTTCGCTAGCGCGACTGTAGGGACCTAGCTTTGTTGCAGCAAACGATGATATTCGACTGTGCATTAGATTTTTTGGGTTTTCGATGGATCGATCTCGATTGCCGCTCAACGCGCTTCGCGCTTTCGAGGCGTCGGCCAGACATCTCAGTTTCACCCGAGCAGCAATTGAACTCTGCGTCACGCAGGCAGCTGTCAGTCATCAGGTAAAGCGTCTCGAAGAGATGTTGAAAGTATCACTTTTCCGCCGGCTTCCGCGCGGCTTGCTCATTACCGAGGAAGGTTTGTCACTGCTTCCGGTCGTGCGGGATGTCTTCGACCGTATCGGAAGCGCGCTTGACCGCTTCGAAGGCGGCCAGGCCCGAGAGGTCCTGACGGTTGGGGCGGTTGGAACCTTTGCAGTCGGCTGGCTGCTGCCACGCCTCACCGACTTTGCCAGCCACGCATCTTTCGTCGATCTTCGGCTCTCGACCAATAACAATCGTGTCGACATTGCGGCAGAAGGACTTGATTTTGCAATCCGCTTCGGATCCGGCGCATGGCATGGTCTGGACGCAAGCGAGCTTTTCGTGGCTCGCCTATCGGTTTTGTGCAATCCGGATATCGCAGCCCAGCTATCATCGCCGGACGAAGTGATGCGGCACACACTGTTGATGTCCTATCGCAGTGATGAATGGCCGAAATGGTTTGCAGCCGCCGGGGTTCAAAATCCGCCCTCGCCACTAAGAGGAATGGTGTTCGATTCTTCGCTCTCGATGATGGAGGCCGCAATTCAGGGCGCTGGCGTTGCCCTGGCGCCACCGCTTATGTTCGATCGTCAACTGGCAGCTGGCACAATTGTTCAGCCTTTTCCCTATTTGATTTCTACCGGCAGCTACTGGCTCACCAGGCTTCAGAGCAAGGAGCCGACACCTGCCATGGATGCTTTCAGGGCGTGGATACTGGCACAAAGCCAATCGCAAGTCGCTCGGGCTTAGAAAGGACAATTTTCGCCGCTTCCGATCCCTCTGGACGCGAAGTTCCCGATTTTAGACTAGCGCGCGTTTCAGCCCAGCAGATGATGCTTGGCTACGGTCGTGACTTCTCGCGTCAAGTCGACCAGCCGATCTGCTGCATGACGGTTCATTTGCCAGTACAGAGGAACGTCCAGTGGCGTTTGTGCAATCAATTCTACGAGACGCCCGGACTCCAAGTGCTCGCGCACGAGGTGGGCCGGATTCATGCCCCATCCCATGCCGGAAAGGCTGGCCTCGATGAACGCCTGCGTCGAAGGCAGCCAATGGGTCGGAGGGCTGAGGTCTTCTGCGAGCACCTGACGTATCCAACGGCTCTGGAGCCGGTCCTTTTGATTGAAGGTCAACGCGGGCGCATTGCCAATGGCCCCTGCCGTTACGCCCTTTGAAAAATGCCGGGCGGCGAAATCGGGGCTTGCCGTTGCATGATAGCGGAGCGCGCCGAGAAACATTCGTCGGCAGCCCTGAACCGGCTTCTCCAGGCTGGTGACGGCAGCGACTACCTGCCCACGCCGTAGCCATTCGGCGGTATGATCCTCGTCATCAATCGCAATATTGAAGAGATACGCAGAGCGTCTGGCGAAACTTGACATGGCGGTCAGGAACCATGTTCCAAGACTGTCGGCATTCGTCGCAATGTGCAGCGTCACCCTCGCCTCGGGTTTTGCCGGATCCACGAGGGCGGGCAGACGCTTGAACAGGTCGGCTTCGAGCATTCCGACATTCTCCATGTGCCGGCAGAGCCATTCTCCCTTCTCCGTTGCAGTGCAGGGAGTGCCGCGCGCGACCAAGACGATGCCAAGACGTTCCTCAAGCTGTTTCACCCGCTGCGAGACGGCCGAGGGCGTCACATTGAGAATGCCTGCGGCCTTTTCGAAGCTGCCTGTTTGAACGACCGCCGAAACGGCGCGGAGAGCGGAGTAATCGATCATTAGTTTTGCTTAATCAGGATTAGCAGCATTAATTATACTAAATTGACGGGATGCGATAGCGGAAAGTCTCGATATTTCGGGAGCGTTTCAAGGTGAATTTTCCAGTTTTTGGGACCGGCCTCATGATGGGGCTCAGCCTGATAGTTGCGATTGGTGCGCAGAACGCGTTCGTGCTGCGCCAGGGCCTGCGCAACGAGCATGTATTCGCCGTCTGCCTCGCATGTGGGCTGTCGGACGCCTTGCTCATTACCTTGGGGGTGACCAGTTTCCGGCAGATCAGCGCGTTGCTGCCCTGGCTCGATCCGGCAATGCGCTATGGAGGAGCGGCGTTCTTGATCTGGTATGGCGCAAAAAGCCTTTATTCTGCCTTTCGCTCGTCGGGAGCGCTCACGGTGCAGGAGGCGGCTCTACCGAATTTTCGAGCGACCCTTGCGACCTGTCTTGCTCTTACCTGGCTCAACCCGCACGTCTACCTCGATACGGTCGTGCTGCTTGGCACCATCTCGACCCGGTTTCCTGGATACGAGGTGTCGTTCGCGGCGGGAGCCGCAACCGGCTCGCTTCTGTTCTTCTTTTCGCTTGGCTACGGTGCGACCTGGCTACGGCCGATCTTCTCGAAGCCGGCATCGTGGCGAATTCTGGAAACGCTCATTACTTTTACAATGTGGCTGATTGCCTTTAACCTGTTGAGGGAAATGTAGCCGCCGATCTGCCGCGAGGTCCGCATAGGCCGGGATTGCACCGCCCGCTATCTGCTTTCGGCGACGTCATAAAAAATTCGATCGTTCGCCCAAAGATAGAGACAGGCGCCCGGTTTGCACGTTACGCTTCGATCGACCTTCCCTAACAGCCAACAGTGATTGGGCCTCAGCTTGTCTTCCGAACTCCACCATCTCCTGATCGTCTACACCGCCTATGTAATAGCCGCCGGAAGCCCGGGCCCCAGCAATATGCGCATCATGGGGGTGGCGATGCATAACGGCCGGCGTGCAGCCCTCATACTCGCTGCCGGCGTGGTCAGCGGTTCGATCTTCTGGGGTGCGATGGCTGCAACAGGTGTCTCGGCAGTCCTGACCCGCTATGCGGAAGCGCTGATTGTACTCAAAATCTTCGGCGGTCTTTATCTTCTTTATCTTGCCTTCAAGGCGGGCAAAGCCGCGCTTGCCTCGGGCGATCAGACTGTGTCGCAAAAGGGGGCAAATGGCGCCGCAGTGTCGGGAACCGAGCTCTACCGGCGCGGCTTACTCATGCATCTGAGCAATCCGAAATCGATCCTTGCGTGGATCGCCTTGGTAACTCTGGGTCTCGGCCCGAATTCGTCATGGCACACCCTTGCAGCGATCCTTGGCGGTTGCGCGGTGTTGAGCGTGACCATCTTTTGCGGCTATGCGGTCATCTTCTCGACCGCACCCATGGTGCGCTTGTACCGCCTGGCGAGGCGCTGGATCGAAGGAGTACTGGCCCTGTTTTTCGGCGTTGCCGGTCTCCGGCTGCTACTGGCGCGCACGTAAGGTATGGGAGAAACATCATGAAGCTCTTTGCTGGCCTCTCGGCCTTTTCCATCACGCCCACGGATGCCTTCGGATGTGTCGACACGGCTGCGCTTGCACGCCTCCTCGAACGCATTTCTGCGGCTCGCGTCGACTCGATCGGACTGCTGGGAAGCACCGGCGGTTACGCTTTTCTTTCGAGACACGAGCGGCAGCGTGCCGTTGAGGCGGCAATGGCGTGCGTTGGCGGGAAGATACCGGTCATCGTCGGTGTCGGCGCGTTGAGAACCGACGAGGCCCAGGCGCATGCCCGTGATGCCAGGAAGGCGGGAGCGCATGGTCTTCTGTTGGCACCCATGTCCTATACTCCCCTGACGGAAGAGGAAGTGTTTCAGCATATTTTGGCGGTTGCGGACGCGGGTGAGCTGCCCTTGTGCATATACAACAACCCGAGCACCACGCGCTTCACCTTCACCGACGATCTGATCGTCCGTCTGGCGAGCGCACCGAACATTGTCGCCGCGAAAATGCCGCTTCCCGCCGATGGGGATGTTAAGGCTGAACTTGCGCGTTTGCGAAGCTCCACACCGGACGGTTTCGCAATCGGCTACAGTGGCGATTGGGGCGCAGCTGATGCACTGCTGGCGGGCTGCGACGCCTGGTACAGCGTAATCGGAGGCTTGTTGCCGTCCGAAGCCGTTGCTCTCACGCGAGCAGCCCAAGCAGGAGACGTCTGCGAGGTCAAGCGCCTCGATCAGGCCTTTCAACCTTTATGGAGGCTCTTCAAGGAGTTCGGCAGCTTCCGCGTAATGTATGCGATAGCTGACATCCTTGGCCTTTGCCGCCCCGCGCCTCCACGGCCAATCCTGCCCCTGCAGCGGGCCGACATGCCAAGAGTGAAAGACGCACTCGATCGTATCTTGATCTGAGCGCACATGGGGGCATTTGAGACCGCCTCGTCATAGTAGCCGGCCGCTGCTTGCGTTAACGACTTATGTATTCCACTACATGCCTCGACGATCCGGCGATCTGACCGAGCCGCATTCCGTGTAGCTGCGGTTGGCGTGGGCTGCACAGCCGAATTGCGGCCGGCTGGGCCGTAGTCATGCACCAGGCACGCTTTACCGGCGCCCATGGGATCTGACGGGCGCCGGTCGTTTCATCGTCGGCAGGCGGTTCCTTTCGGCTGCGGCGCGCTGCGTCAGACAACGCCAGGCACGACGAAGACCAACCAGGCAACCAGAGGCCCGATGATCGCGATCAGGGCGCTGTAAATCAGCAGTTGACGCAGCACCTTCTCGCGTTTGTCATCCGGGGCGTTGGCAACGACGAGTGCGCCATTGGTGGAAAACGGGCTGGTATCAACGATCGTTGTCGAGATCGCGATTGCCGCTACTACGCCGACGGCGCTGATATGACCTTGCAGCAGGAAAGGCACCGCCAAGGGAATGATGGCACCAAGGAGCGCTGTCGAGGATGCAAAGGCCGAGACGATGGCGCCTGTGAAGCATAGCAGCAGCGCAACCAAGAGCGGCATGCCCAGACTTGAAATGCCGTGCGCGACATAGTCGACCGTCCCGGCCTTTTCCATGACGCCGACATAGGTAATGATGCCGGCAATCAGCAGCACGGTCGACCAGCTCACCTTGTCGATTGCCGCCTTTTGGGTTTTTGGTGACAGCAGTGCCAGAGCGACAGCGACAGTCATGGCGACCAAACCCACGTTGAACTTGAAGACCAGGGCACCGATGCCAAGAGCCGTCAAGCCGATCAGGGTGGATATCCGTTCGCTGGTGAGGCGGAATGTTGCAGCTGTGTCGGCGGCCGTGCCATAGGCATGCTCTCTGAGCGGCTTTGCGGGCGTACCCCCATGGCCCCGGATCGATGCCGATACGCCTTCAGGGTGCAGTTCGGGCAAGGGGCCGGACAATACCGATTGCTGCTTCATCACTCGCGCACCGCCAAAAACGAAGAACACCAGTACGGCAATCGCCAGATTGAAGAAGAAGCTGGAGAGGAACAGCGACGTCGGAGCCAAGGGCAGGCCCGCTTTTGCGACGATCTGGTTGGTAATTCCGCCATAGACACTGATCGGCGAAAAGCCGCCGGCCTGTGCGCCATGGATGACCATCAGGCCCATCATCACAGGGTGGATCCTGTATTGCACGGCAAAGCTCAGCGCCACCGGCGCAAGGATGGCCACGGCTGCCGGCCCCAGTGCTCCAAAGCCGGTGATGATCGCTGCGACCATGAACATCACCCAGGGAATCCATGCGACATGTCCTCGCACCAGACGGACGGCACATTCGACAAGCCAGTCGATGGTGCCGTTGATTTGCGCAATCGCAAAAAGGTAGGTGACGGCGACCAGGGTCAGGAACAGATCGCTTGGAAAGCCTGCGAAGATATCGGTAGCTTTCATCCCGATGATGACCGTTCCGAGTACGAACGTGCAGGCAAAGGCAAGTGCGCCCATGTTGATTGGCTGGATCGTTGCGACGACAAACATGCCGATCAGCAAGAGTATGGATAGTATTTCGATGCTCATGATTCCCCTCCCTCCGGCGCTCTCGCGCCGGCAGCTTTTCGTTTGCAACAATTGAAAATGTCTGCGCGCCGTCCTCCCAGAAGGCGCACAGGCGGATCAGGTTTTTGCGTAAAGGTCGGCGTATTTCTGCCGAAGGACGTTCTTCTGGACCTTGCCCATGGCATTGCGCGGCAAGTCCTCGGCGAAGATAATGCGCTTGGGCTGCTTGTAACGAGCGAGCCGGTCGTGGAGCGCATGAAGAATGGCGCCTTCGTCAAGCGCCGAATCGGTTTTGCGCACCACGATGGCCGTGACGCCCTCTCCGAAGTCAGGATGTGGAACTCCGATGACGGCACTTTCGGCGACGCCATCGAGTTGATCAATCTCGCCTTCGACCTCCTTGGGGTAGATGTTGTATCCGCCGGAAATCACCAGGTCCTTGCTACGACCGACAATATGGACATAGCCGTCCTTGTCGATCTTGCCGAGGTCGCCGCTGATGAAGAACCCGTCGGAAGTGAATTCGGCTGCCGTCTTTTCCGGCATTCGCCAATAGCCCTTGAAGACGTTCGGCCCCTTGATTTCGATCATCCCGGTTTCATCGGGTGGCAGCACGGCGCCGGTGGCAGGATCTGTAACGCGCACCGTCACTCCGGGAAGGGGAAAGCCGACGGTTCCGGCGATCCGCGCTCCGTCATAGGGATTGGACGTATTCATGTTGGTTTCTGTCATCCCGTAGCGCTCAAGGATGGCATGACCGGTGCGTTTTTCGAACTCGACATGCGTTTCGGCAAGCAGCGGCGCCGAACCAGAAACGAAGAGGCGCATATTCGCGACCGCCTGCTTGTCGAGGCGACGGCTCTGCAGGAGGCGCACGTAAAAGGTCGGGACACCCATCAACATGGTAGCCTGCGGCATCAGCGCCACGACCTCGTCTGCATCGAATTTCGACAGCAGGAACATCGAGGCACCGGCAAGCAACGTGACGTTGGTGGCAACGAACAGCCCGTGCGTGTGGAAGATGGGTAGTGCGTGGATCAGACGGTCGCCGGAAGTCACGCGCCAGCAATCGCGCAAGGTCGTGGCGTTTGAACGGAGATTTCCATGCGTGAGCATCGCCCCCTTGGAGCGACCCGTGGTTCCTGAGGTGTAAAGGATAGCCGCCAGATCATCTGCTGAACGTGACGCATTCACGAAATCGACTGGTTCGTCCCTTGCAAGATCGAGCAACGAGCCCGTACCGTCGGCGTCAAGCGTTTCGACGATTGCGCCATGAGCCTTTGCAATTGCTGCCACCGCCTCACGCTGAGCCGGCGAGACCACAACCAGGCGCGGCTCGGCATCACCAATAAAGTAGTCGAGTTCGGCGAGCGTGTAAGCTGTATTCAGGGGCAGATAGACGGCGCCACAGCGAAGGCAGGCCAGGTAGAGGATTAGGGCTTCGGCACTCTTTTCCACCTGCACGGCAACCCGATCGCCGGGACGAATACCGAGGGCGTCGATCGCACTGGCGATGCGTCCTGAAAGATCGAGCGCCTCATCGTAGGTCCAAATCCGTCCGCCATTGATGCGGATGAATGGCGCATTGCCGGGTGCGGCGGCCCGTATGGCGTCGAAAAGATGGTTGCTCATGTCGCGCTCCTCCAATTGCTGTTTTACGGTTCGCGTGAAAGTCCGCGAAGCCTGACGACTTTTGTGGCGTCCCCGCTGCGGTCGAGGAGATTTTTGACGGCCGGTGAGGCTGCAACTTCGCCACGCTGCGCCAGGGCCTCGTGGTTGGCTACGATGTCGTCGAGCTTGTAGAGATAGTTGACCATCAGGCCGTGGGCCTGAGCCATTGCCCGGGCCGAGCGGTCGCCGAGAAAATTCAATCTTTCCAATCGCGCTCCGTTGCCGAGATGGAAACGGGCGACGGGATCAAGCAGGCGACCCTGCGGCGTGCGTTCGATCAAAAAATAGCGCGCCGCAAGAGGCAGCAATACGCGCTCCACCTCGGCCGCCTTGGCCTTGTCGTCTGCCCATTTCGGGTCGTCAAGTCGCGCAAGGGCCTTTTGATCGGCATCCGACGGCAAGGGGCTGGCGGTCGAGGCACGCTGATTGGCAAGCCAGCGGGCAAAGCCTGGCACGGGCGACAGCGTCACAAAATTCTTCAATCCGGGCAGGTCTCGCCGCAAGTCCTCGACGACCTGCTTGATCAGAAAATTGCCGAAGGAAATTCCGCGCAAGCCGTCCTGGCAATTGGAGATCGAATAAAAGACAGCCGTCGTCGCCTCGTCGGCGTTGATCTGCTCTCTGCCTTCGTCGAGCACGTCCGCGATGGTGTTTGGTACCGACCGCGTGAGTGCAACCTCGACGAAGACAAGCGGCTCGTCGGCGAGGCGAGGATGGAAAAAGGCAAAGCAGCGACGGTCGGCTGGCGCCAGTCGGCGGCGCAACTCCTCCCAATTGGCGATTTCGTGCACGGCTTCGTACTTGATGATCTTTTCGAGAATGTGCGCCGGCGTCGACCAGTCGATGGGTCGAAGAGTGAGAAAGCCGCGATTGAACCAGGAGCCGAACAGGTGGACGAAATCAGCGTCGATGGCGCGATATTCGTCCGCTTGCGCGGTTAAAGCGAGAAGTTGCTGACGCATCTGGACCAGCTTGGCCGTACCATTGGGCGCTTGGTTCAACCGACGCAGGAGTTCCTGGCGCCGCGGTTCAGCTGCCTCATGGAGCGCCGTGATCGTCGCGGAGTTCTTTTCCGCAAGATAGTTTTTGATCGCCTGATCGAGTTTGGCCGTGTCTGGCCCGAACTTGTCATAGAGCATCTGCAGAAACTGCCGCACGCCGTCGGCATCGAGCTTGCTCCACCGATCGAGGATCTCGGCAGCAATGGCCATACCGGACGCCTCGCCCCGGCTCGACATCAGCATTTCGCAGAGCGTTTCGAAATCGACTTTTGTTGCATCTGTTGGCTTGCGTGAATCCGCAAACAAAAGCTTGCGTCCGCGATCGGTGATGTTTTGCAGCATGTCGCTGAAAAATGAGGTTCCAGGCATGCCGTTCTCCTCCTGCTTCGTGGCCGCAAAGCGACCCGGTCGCCACGGTTCTCATTTGAAAGACTTCGAGCTATAGTATTTAAACTGGCGCATATCGCGTACAATGTCAATGATCGTGTATACAAGAAATTGGTTTGGGTATTATGAGGTGGAAAGACATGTCTGAAAATGTTGGAAGATGGCTGCGAGACGAGATTGAAAATGCTATTCTTTCCAATGAGTTCGCGCCAGGCGAACGGCTCGATGAAATGGTGCTCGCCACCCGCTTCGGTGTATCGCGCACACCCGTCCGTGAAGCGCTGATGCAGCTCAATGCGATTGGACTTATCGAGATTCGCCCGCGCCGCGGGGCGGTCGTCATCGATCCGGCGCCGCACAGGATTTTCGAGATGTTCGAGGTCATGGCGGAGCTCGAAGGTCTTGCTGGATCGCTCGCCGCCCGCCGGCTGGACGACGAATCCCGTGCGGCAATCACGGCCGCCCACAGGCGCTGTGAGCTATCGGCCGGGGCCGGCGACAGCGACGCCTATTATTACGACAACGAGGAATTCCATAAGGCCATCTACGCAGCAAGCCGCAGCGAATTCCTCGAGGAGCAGTGCCTGCAACTGCATCGGCGTCTGCGCCCCTATCGGCGGCTTCAGCTACGCGTGCGAAACCGCTTGTCGACGTCCTTTTGCGAACATTGCGCCATTGTCGATGCAATTTTCGCCGGAAACGGCGAGGAGGCTCGCCGCCTATTGCGGGTACATGTCGGAATACAAGGCGAGAGGTTCAGCGATCTGGTCGCGAGCATGACGACACGATGAGGCCTGCTCGAAGCTGACGCCACCGGCATGTCTCAAGCTCCGCGCTCCCTGAAAAACATGAAGCGCACTTTTCCGGCATAAGCAAATACCACCAACAGCAGGTTCTGGCCTCATCAGGTCGCCTTCGTATATATCCGAACGTCTCAAAATAGTTTCTCCGTGCCGCTCAAAGGCTTCTGGCGTATGCTGTAGGACATGTGGTCCGAGCAGATGGAGGAGGAGCCATGAAGGTCGGTTCCTGGCTGCGCGATCAAGGCCTGGAACAGTACGAGGAAGCGTTCCGGCAAAATGACATCGACGCGGAAATACTTCGGGACCTTACCGCCGAAGACCTGATTGGGCTCGGAGTCATTTCAGTAGGGCACCGCCGCAAACTACTCGCTTCGATTGCAAAGCTGCGCGAGACCGTTCAACAGGTATCCAGGCCAGCCGGCGATAGATCAGTCGCCACCGGAGCGGAACGCCGCCAACTCACCGTGATGTTCGTCGACCTCGTCGAGTCGACTGCGCTCTCGCTACGGCTTGACCCAGAGGAGATGAGCGAATTGCTGCGCCACTATCAGAGGGCGGTGGCGGGCGCAATTGCGCGGTTCGAGGGGCACGTTGCAAAGTATATGGGCGATGGAGTCCTTGCATATTTCGGTTATCCGCGTGCTCACGAGGATGAGGCCGAACGGGCCGTGCGGGCGGGGCTGGCGGCAGTCGAGGCAGTTCGGGATCTGCGACCACCGCATGGTGGGATGCTTCAAGCTCGGGTCGGCATCGCCACCGGCCTGGTGGTTGTCGGTGAGCTGGTTGGTGAAGGTGCAGCACGTGAGGAGGCAGTCGTCGGCGACACGCCCAATCTAGCGGCGCGGCTGCAAAGTCTGGCCGAACCTGGAACCGTGGTGGTGGCATCCCGTACGAGGCAGTTAATCGGTGCTTTTTTTGATCTTGACGAACTTTGTTTCCAACCACTGAAGGGTTTCCCTGGTTCCGTACGCGCTTGGCGCGTGCTCGGTGAAAGCGCTGTGGAAAGCCGTTTCGAAGCCTTGCACGGGTCGGCCCTGACCCCGCTGGTCGGTCGCGACCGTGAGATTGGACTCCTGCTGAAGCACTGGGAAGCAATTAAGGAAGGCGAAGGCCAGGTTGTGCTGCTTGCGGGCGAGCCCGGCATCGGCAAGTCGCGCCTTGTCCGGGCCCTGCGGCGGCGGGTGGAAAGCGAACCGCATACGACAGTCAATCACTATTGCTCGCCGTATTATCAGAGCAGCCCGCTTCATCCGGTGATTGGCCTCCTGAAGCGGGCGGCCGGGTTCGCTGCAGGCGATCCCTCCGAAGTGAAACTGGACAAACTCGAGGGGCTGCTCGCGCTTTCAACTGAAGATGTCGCCGGCGTTGCCCCTTTGCTCGCGGCGCTGCTGTCGATTCCAGCAGGTGATCGCTATCCACCCTTGGAGTTGAATCCGCATCTGCAGAAGGAGCAGACGCTGGAGGTGTTAGTCGATCAACTCATGGGGCTCGCGGCACATCAGCCTGTCTTGGCCGTGTATGAAGATATTCATTGGGCGGATCCGACCTCGCTGGAGTTGCTCGATCGGGTGATTGACCGCGTGCAGGGCTCGCGGGTACTGGTGGTTATCACGTTTCGTCCTGAGTTCCTGCCACCGTGGCTGGGCTATGCCCATGTCACTGCGCTGACGCTTAGTCGTTTGAGCCGACGGCAGGGCACAGCTATGGTCGAGAGGCTGACCGGTGGCAGGGAGCTGCCCGCCGAAGTACTGGATGACATCATCGCAAAGACAGACGGCGTGCCTCTGTTCCTGGAAGAGCTGACGCGGGCCGTGATTGAGACCAACATGCTCAAGGACGAGGGCGACCATTACTCTCTTGCCAGTCCGCTGTCAGCTATTCCAATTCCAGCCACGCTTCAGGAGTCGCTTTTGGCTCGGCTCGACCGACTCGTCTCTGCTAGGGAGGTAGCGCAGCTTGCAGCCGCAATCGGACGAGAATTCTCACACGAGTTGCTCGTGGCAGCCGCGGCGTTGCCGAAGAGCGAGGTGGAGGATGCGCTGGCCGCCCTTATTGCGTCGGGATTGGTGTTCCGCCACGGGGTTTCTTCGCAGGCGACCTACAGCTTCAAGCACGCGCTTGTACGCGATGCGGCGTATGCGACGCTTGTGCGGACGAAACGGCTGCGCTTGCACGCCGGGATCGCCAGGGCGATCGAGCATGGATTCCCGGAGATCGTCCAGGGGCAACCAGAACTTTTAGCCCAGCACTACTCGGAGGCGGGACTGCCTGCACTGGCGATCGGTTACTGGATCAGGGCCGGGCAAGCCGCGATTGCGCGCTCCGCAACGGCGGAAGCGATTACCCATCTGACAAGAGGGCTGGAACTGCTTGAACCCCTACCTGATGATGCTGCACGGCGCCGGCAGGAACTCGAGCTGCAAGTCGCTCTTGGCGTGGCCCTGATGATTGCCAAGGGTTGGGCAGCGCCGGAGGTCGGGCGTAGCAACGCGCGAGCGCGCGAATTATGCGGGCAGCTCGGTGGCTCAAATCGGCTCTTGCCCGTCCTCTACGGGGACTGGGCCTTCCACGTCGTGCGCGCGGAGTTGGAGGCGGGGCGAAAGGCAGGAGAGGAGCTGCTCCTTCGCGCCCGAGAAGAAGGGGATGTATCGGCTGAGACTGTCGGCAACCGCATCGCTGGAACCGATGCATTCCTTCGCGGCGAGTTGGTCATCGCCCGCGAATATCTGGAGAGGTCGCTCGCCCTTTATGACCCGCAGCAACACCGCTCCCTCGCCTTCCTGTTCGCCCAGGACCCCCGGGTAGCAGGGGCGTCCGTCCTATCATGGACGCTGTTCGCTCTTGGCTATCCCGTTCAGGCCCAGACGAAGAGCGACGAGGCGTTGACGGACGCAAGGGAACTGTCCCACCGCAACACCCTCGGCTATGCCCTGCTTTATGGCTGCATCCTGTCGCAGCTTCGCGGCGACTGGCGAGAGGCACGGGACCGAGCAGACTCACTGATCACACTCGCGGGAGCGCAGGGCTCTCCACACTTTCTTGGGGCAGGAATGGTCATTCGAGGCTGGACCTTGGGAGAGACAGGCGAGTTACAGGCGGCCATCACTCAGGTTCAAGAAGGTTTGGGGTCGTGGCAGATGACTGGAGCGAGATTCCTGGTTCCATTTTTTCTAAGCTTGCTCGCGCACCTTGAAACCCGAGCCGGCAAAGCGAAGACGGGGTTGGATTTGCTGACCGACGCGCTGGGTCGGGTGCGCGAAACTGGCGAGCGGTGGTACGAGGCGGAGCTCCATCGGCTGTCAGGCGAACTGATGCTGCAGTTGCCGACGGTTGATCGAGCCAGGGTGGAGGAACGGCTCCGGCACGCGATTGATGTCGCCCGAGGGCAACACGCCGACTTGTGGGAGTTGCGCGCGGCGACAAGTCTCGGCCGGCTACAGATCGGGGAGAATCGGGGCGGCGAAGCTCATGACCTGCTCGCGCCCCTCTATCACAAGTTTACCGAAGGGTTCGCGACATCGGACCTGCAATCGGCCCAACGTGTTCTTTGTGAGGCCGAAGACCACCGAACGTGATCACAGACTTCGGCAGCCCAAGGGTGCTGGCTCCGACCAGCGTTCATGGACCATAAGGATCGGTCTTTGTTGTCGGTTCGAAGCCGGCCCTGGCTTTCGCTTGGCGACACACGCTTTCTTGCGGCTTGCTCGAACTCGATGCAGAGCGTTCCATACCGCAAAAAGCGCCATTGAAACGGCGCCAACATCGCCCACTTCGACACGCGGACGTCCAGTCCGAGCGGCGTAACATTGTCTTACGCAGATCGTGGCGAGCGTATGCGGTGCGCATGGATACGCACCGCACACAGGACTTATAGAGAAGCTTCGATTTTCTTTGCTGCTTCAGGCGAGACCCACTTGCTCCAGAGGTTCTTGTTCTCTTTCAGGAAGTGTTTCGCGCCATCTTCGCCGGACGCTTGATTTTCAGTCATCCAGGCCATCAACTTGCCGACCGTGTCATTGCTCCAGGAGCGCTTTTCGAGATAGCTCATGACTGCAGGACCGACCTTTTCCGAGAATGGTTTCGCCACAAGGGTTACGACCTTGTCGACGGGCCAGGCATTCGGCTTCGGATCAGGGCAATCGGCCACGGTGTTGCATCGCTTCCATTCGGGCGCATCATGGGGCACACCGGCATCAAGCTTTACCATTTCATACTTGCCCAGAAGCGCAGTGGGAGCCCAGTAATATGTCGCAAAGCCCTGCTGGCGCTCATAGGCTTTTGCAATCGCCCCATCGAGGCCGGCAGCCGAACCAGTGTCAACAAGGGTGAAACCCGCCTTGTCAGCGTCGAAAGCCTTGTAGAGTTGCGAAGTGACGATCGTTCCTCCCCAACCCTGGGGCCCGTTGAAAATCGCGCCCTTCTTCGAATCCTCCGCATCTGGGACAAGTTCGGGGTGCTTCAGCATGTCGGGGATTGTCTTGAGGTCGGGATGAGCCTCGGCAAGATACTTCGGTATCCACCAGCCTTGAACGCCGCCATCAGGAAGAGGGGAGCCGACTTGAATGATCTGACCCTCTTCCGTTCCTTTCTTCACGACATCCGGCAGAAGGTCGATCCAAGCTTCGGGCGCGATATCCGGCTGGCCCTTCTCCGCCATCGAAGTAATGGTCGGAACCGTGTCACCAACGGTGATGTCAACGTTACATCCATAGCCTTCATTCAGAATAATCTTGTCGAGGTTCGAAAGAACCTCTGCGCTTTGCCAATTCATGCTGGCAATCGTCACGCTTCCACATTCTGCGGCGCTGACAAGCGATGTTGCGCCGAGAAGGCCGAACATCAGGCATGTTGATGCAAGGAGTTTGTTCATTATCGTTCCCTTTGTTGAGCGGCGCTTTTTTGAAGCGGGGCGCTGCGTTAGCTCGCGCAGGCGGTCGTCAGGAGACGTCTCCCATACTCACCGATTTTTTGGATGCTGCCGAAAGTCCTTCCGAAACGGCGGATTCCAGGCCAAAAGCGCGCATCGCCTCGATCGCCGCTGCGGTCGTGCCTCGATAATTGAGAAACGAATTAACGACGTTGTTCGGACACTCATCTCGATGCTCGAGCAAAGCCCCGGACCCTATCAGCACCGTGTTCACGGCGCGCCGTGCGATATCTATGGGAAGACCGTGGTCGACGGCATCTTTCATCATCGCGGCGGCAAACAGCGCCGGAAACGCTGGCCCCGACCCGGACAAGCCAGTCAAATAGTCAATATCGCTTTCGCCAATCACTTCGTCTTCGACGCCAAAAGCATGAAAGATGCGACGTGCGATGCTTCGATCGGTCTCGTCCACGCCACCTGATGCAATCCAGGGCGTATAGGATCGGCCAACTTCAGCGGCGGCGTTGGGTATGGCGCGGACAACCCGGCTCGTTTGATGATGTGCCGCAAGCTGATGCAGGCGGATTCCCGCCATAACAGAGATGACGAGTTTGCCGTGGGCGTCGACCAATAGAGAGGGCCAATCGGCCGGACGGACAGAAACGATGATCACGTCCGATCGATCCGCAAGTTCCTGGTTGTCTTGCGTGCAGGGAACGTTCGGAAAAGACGCGGGCCTCTCATGCCTGTAGGAGAGCGTGAGTGCCTCGTGCTCAACAACGTCCTTGTTGAGGATCGCGCTGGCAAGGGCTTTCCCAAGCCACCCTCCGCCACCGATCACGCCGATCCTGATTGAGTCCTGCATCCGCTTCTTCTCATTTCGGTTTATAGCCATGCCTGGCAAAGAAGCGGTCAAGCTCTCTTTGCTGGGGGATCTGGCCGGTGTAGATCGCGATATATTCGGGAATACGCTTCATTCGCACCGCGATCTCTTCGCGGGACTGCATCGAGATGTAGCCAATCTGAACGAGATAGGTCGTCCGGGCTCGGACGTCGGCTGGTGTTTCCTCGTATCCAAAGCGCACGAACATCCGCTTGAGCGCCTCAAGCCGAACTTGATCTGCCTTCTGGACTTCCAAAAGAATCTCTTCGGATTGCAGCGCCCAACTGCGCACTGCAAATTCGAACTTGGAGTCAAACAAGTTCTGATCGATCCAGCAGTCAAAAACGTTAAGCATGGCCTCGGCAAGTGATTCCGCGTAGGCTTCACTCTGCTTTATTATGTTTCCTGTGTTTTTTTCTCGCCATCGCCCAATCAGGCCGACAAGCAATTCTTCTCGATCCTTGAAGAACCAATAGAAGCTCGTCCGAGAAAGGTTGAGTTTCTTGGCCAGGGGGAGAATTTTCACTGAATCAACGCCCGACTCCAGCAGAGATTCGTAGGCCGCTTCCAGCCATCCCTCCTGCGATCCGCGCCAACCGGTATCGTTCAAAGCCTGCTCCATGATTGACCTCCTAACAAAAAACAAAATCCGACACAAGAAAAATGTACACATATGTCAACAAAAACGACTTAAGTGTTTTGTTGGTTGACACATGTGTACATTTCCGCTTAGCGTCTAGGCACAACCGTACTAGTCCGGAGCCCGACAGATGTCGAACGATCCTCTCCTTCAGCCGTATCAGCTCAAGCACCTGAAGCTTCGCAACCGCATCATCGTGACGTCGCACGAGCCGGCATACCCTGAAGATGGTATGCCCAAGGAGCGCTATCTCGCCTACACCGTGGAAAGGGCAAAGGGCGGTGTCGCCATGACGATGACGGCCGGCTCTGCGGCTGTTTCGAAAGACAGTCCGCCCGTTTTCAACAACCTGCTCGCCTACAAGGATGAGATCGTGCCGTGGCTGAAGGCAATGACCGATGCGGTCCATGAAGAAGGAGCAGCGATCATGATCCAGCTCACTCACCTCGGCCGTCGCACGCGCTGGGACAAGGGCGACTGGCTTCCCATTGTCGCACCGTCGCATCAGCGCGAGGCTTCGCACCGGGCTTTCCCCAAGAAGATCGAAGATTGGGACATCGAGCGCATCATCAAGGATTTTGCCGACGCTGCAGAACGCATGAAGGCCGGGGGCATGGACGGAGTCGAACTGGAGGCCTATGGACACCTGCTTGACCAGTTCGTGTCCCCGCTGACAAACGAACTCGAAGGTCCCTACGGTGGTTCGCTCGACAATCGCATGCGCTTCTGTCTGGATGTTCTAAAAGCGATCCGCAAACGGGTCGGAGAGGAATTCATTCTAGGAATACGCTACACTGCTGATGAATGTCTTCCCGGCGGCACCGGCAAGGCTGACGGCCTCGAAATTTCCAAGCGCCTCAAGGAAAGCGGCCTCATTGACTACTTGAATGTGATCCGCGGTCATATCGACACCGACGCCGGCCTCACAGATGTCATCCCGATCCAGGGAATGGCGAACTCCCCGCACCTCGATTTTGCAGGTGAAATTCGCGCCGCGACGGATTTCCCCACCTTCCACGCCGCCAAAATCCCGGATGTTGCAACCGCCCGCCATGCGATTGCGTCGGGCAAGGTCGATATGATCGGTATGACTCGTGCTCATATGACGGATCCGCATATCGTTCGCAAAATCATGGAAAAGCGCGAAGAGGACATCCGGCCCTGCGTCGGCGCCAACTACTGTTTGGACCGCATTTACCAGGGTGGGGCGGCCTATTGCATCCACAATGCCGCGACCGGTCGCGAGCTGACGATGCCGCATGTGGTCAAAAAGGCGGATATTCGTAAGAAAGTTGTCGTCATCGGCGCAGGCCCAGGAGGGCTTGAAGCTGCAAGGGTTGCAGCCGAGCGCGGACATGATGTCGTCGTATTCGAGGCGGCCAACGATCCCGGCGGCCAAATCCGCTTGACGGCCCAAAGCGAGCGCCGCAGGGAAATGATCAGCATCATCGACTGGCGGATGAACCAGTGCGAAAAGAACGGGGTGGTCTTCCATTTCAACACCTGGGCGGAAGCCGACACGGTGGAGACGGAGAGGCCCGACGTGGTGATCATCGCCACCGGTGGCATGCCGCATACAGACGTCCTCTCCACGGGTAATGAACTGGTCGTCTCGGCCTGGGACATCATCTCAGGCGACGTGAAACCAGGAAGCAACGTTCTTATCTTCGACGACGCGGGCGACCACGCAGGGCTGCAGGCTGCCGAGTTCATTGCCAAGGCGGGCGCCAAGGTGGAAATCATGACACCTGACCGGTCCTTCGCTCCGGAAGTCATGGCGATGAACCTGGTGCCCTATATGCGGTCGCTTCAGAACCTCGACGTCACCTTCACCGTGACCTTCAGGCTTGAAGCGGTCGAAAAGGACGGCAATCAGCTCATTGCCCATGTCGGCAGCGACTACGGCGGTGTCGCGAAGCAGCGCACAGTGGACCAGGTCGTCATCAACCACGGGACAATCCCGCTCGATGAACTTTATTTCGAGCTAAAACCCTTTTCCGCCAATCTCGGCGAAATTTCGCAACAGCAATTGATCTCCGGCGAACCCCAGGCAGTTGTGCGCAATCCTGAAGGGAGATTCCAACTCTTCCGGATCGGTGATGCTGTGGCCGCTCGCAACACCCATGCTGCCATCTATGATGGGTTGCGCATCGCCAAGGACCTCTGACGAAAAGCGGTCCGAAATGTCGGACAGCCAACCTTCACGCAGTGCCGTCGGTGCTGTAGCCGGCAAGGGCGCCAAGGCTTGCCCGACACCTTCAAACAGCCGATCTATACCGGCAACGCCATCCAGACGGTGCAGGCTCGCCGCTACCGAGACCAACGGGTCGGACCCGGTCGAGGCGATGCCGGCCATTTCCGATCCGGGTCTTTCGACCTTCCAAGGACGCGCTGTCGGCTTCCGACCGTCCGGAGCTGACCTCGTCAAAGATCATCATCTTGGGCGGCCGGGCACTCGGCTCGTCCAAGAAGTTCAGGCAACTCAAGGACGAGGAGACCCTGATCTTCCAGGTCGCAGACTACGAACTCGTCGCCGATCTCTTCGAAGCCCTGCCGGAACTGCAGAGTTCAATTTGATCGTAGTTATTTTTTCGTGTTAACAGCCGCGACGATCCAACCCATGAACGTGCTGCCTCAGTCGCAGTCCGGTTTTATCCACGGCGGAGAAAAACATGCCGCAAGTCTCGACACCACTCAATCGGAGCGCGGACCTGCTACTCAATGACGACAGCGCGCCAATACGACGACAGGTCTCCGTGCTTGGCGGAGGTTTTCGTCCCCGAGCTCTGCAGGAGGTTCTCAACGCAATTGGCGACGTCCTTTTGTCGTCCCAGGCTCCTGTCATGGCAAGTTACATTGCGGGCAAGATATACCAGAGACTCGAAAAACGAGGTGCTGCCAGGCGCGTCGATACCGCCACCCCGCTGAAACCAGAGCATTTTGAGCGCGCACTCTTTAATCTGCATGCCTCTCTGCCGCGATTTGCTGCCGGCGCAAGAGGCTTGGCGGAATTGAAAGAACAGCTCAATTGGCGAAGCGGCCGGACCGGCCCATTTGCAAGCCTCAGATTTGAGCAATCTCACGCTCATGCGATCGTTGTCGGACCTCGTGGCCTTGAGGAACGCAGTGACGTGCGCCTCGGGCTGACCTTGATGGCCCCCTATAGCCGTTTCCCAGATCACGTGCAGTTTCATTCACGTGTATTCCTGCTTCTGTCCGGTGGCGAAGTTTGCCTGGACGACAGCAATTGGCTCCGCGCCACTCCAGGGACCGTCTTCTTCAATGAAGCTGGCAAGAAGTTCGCGATGCGATGCACTGCTGAACCCCTGTTGGCAGTCTGGTGCCACGTCGAGGACGCGTCTCTTTGATCGGCAGGATGATTTGACCGAATAATATGTGAACTTTGAAACGAAATCAGGAAGGAAGCAAACCCATGGACGTTCGCGCCGCCGTTGCCGTTCAGGCTGGAAAACCGCTGGAAGTCATGACCGTACAGCTTGAAGGCCCGCGGGCCGGCGAGGTTCTGGT